>DJVH01000113.1 GCA_002440825.1 Bacteriovoracaceae bacterium UBA6261
CGCCTTAACTGTATTGCCATTGTTGTCCACATCCAGTCTTTGCCCGGTAAACGCCAGTTCATAATTAATGAAATTAGATTCGTTTACAGTAAAATCAAAATTGTTTCGCGCATTGATATCAGGCCTTCTTGCCAGTTTTTCGCCACGGCTCAGATCTCTTGTTTTCAGAAGTGTGAATGCGAGAGAATGGGATAGAAATGGCGACCAAGATTTTGTCAGCGATTGCTCGAAGCCACTTATTTCCGCAGAGCCTCTGTTTATATTTACAAATGTCACAGGAATATAACTGAAACGATCTTCAATCTTAGTATAAAATATAGTGCTGGACGTTTTAAAAGTCTCTGTCCAGTTTCTATCAAAAGAAAGGTCCAGACTTTTGCTCGTCTCTGGAACCAGATCTTTATTTCCATAGAGCGGAGTATAGAGTTGGTTTAAAGAGGGGGCTCTAAAGCCAGTACTATATGAGAATTTGATTAATCCATTATTGATTTTTGACCCAACGGCTGCTTTGTAAGTGAGATGGTCATTGAAAATTTTATTGTTATCCATTCTCAGACCAAAATTAAAAATCCATTTTGCGCGTTCGAGTTGGTGGTACAAAAAACCACTAAGGTTTTCATTCGTATGTCCGATTTGATCATCTTCGTGTTGATAGCTCAGATTTATATTCTGGGTAAGTTCAGAGTTAATGAAGTAAGTGTGTTCAAGATTAAAATCATTAAGACTTCCCTTGCTTAATGCGGTACTCATTTCGGGATGATTGCTATCGTACAAAACCTCAAATTTTTTATGATGACTAGAATGATTAAAACCAAGCTTGGTTTCTGCAGATCCAGATTCCCAGGATTTTTTTATTTGAACTCTTGAATAGTACTCTTCTTCCTCAAGTGTGTCGTTTGGATCATCTGATCCAGGACCGCCGCCTTTATCAAGGTCAGCATCACTATGGTTATAGCGGACACTTACACTTGCATCGTATTCTTCAGAGAAATCATAGGTCGAATTGAAATCGAATGTAGCCCTTTGAGCTCCATCTTTCTCAGCGCCAGGGTTTGATTTTTCATTGGCCGCAGAGAATCCATTTGTCCGGAAAAAATCCATGCCGAAGGATGAGCTTAATTTGCCGTAGCGTTTTTGAAAGTTTGCACCTGCATTCGCCGTTTTGTAAGAACCTAATTGATAATAATGTTCACCGTGAAGTTCTTCGCTTTTCGCTTTTTTGGTTGTGATGACAATGACTCCACCTATAGCATTCGATCCATAGGCGAGACCTTGTGATCCTTTTAAGACTTCAACTTTTTCAACATTGTTTAAACTCAGCTTGCCGATGTCAAACTGGCGGTTTGGATTCCCCGGATCATTCATAATAATGCCGTCAATGACCACTAAAGTATGTGAAGAATCTGTTCCTCTGAGAAACACACTTGCGCTGGAATTCTCTTGCCCCGAGCTGGCCACATACAAATCTGATTCATGCGCAAGTAAGTCCGGTAGCGTTCTTGAAGAAGTTTCTCTGATGTCTTTTTCAGTGAAAATAGTCACGTCATTACTTGTCTTGTTTACTTCTGATTTAATTCGATCAGCAGTAATTAAAACAATGTCTTCAGCATAAAGTGATGATGAAAGAAGAATGACTGGAAAAAATTTGCAAAACACGGCCGATACATCAAATGACATATTCCTCCTCGGGATGAATGGAAATTCTCAGAGGGATCTGGCTTTACAGTTGCGGGACAGCGAAGGATTCACACCTTACTTCACCTTCTGGAATTTAGCTTAACTATACAAAAATGAAACATTCTTTACAAGAAAATCTTTCACTTTTAATATCGAGTGATGAAGGTAATCCTGATATTTATCGCTGTTTTTATTTCTTTCTCTGTGTTGAGTTCAGAGTCTTCAATTTGTGAAAAATCCAAAACTGAAAAATCATTTGTCCCCAAATATGCAAAGAACTTTCGCATAGATTATTTTAGAAATTTTAAAATTGTCCGCGTCGGAAATGATTCTTATCTGCTTTCTACTGGAAGAGTGAACTGTTCTGATTCGTTCCAAGCTAAAATTCTAACTCCTGTTTCTCATGTCGCCTTTATGTCCACCACTTATTTGCCTGCGCTGGAAATCCTTGGCAAAACTGACACTTTAATGGCTTTTCAAGGAAAGCATTACATCGTCAGCAAAGCATATAATAAATCTAAATTAAGAGATCTTGCTTTTAAATTTAATCCAGAAGACTTGATTACTTTAAAAGCTGATCTGATCATGGGATACACTTCTAATTTGTCGGATGAAAAACAAAAGCAGATATTTAAAAAACTATCTCTTCCAGTTGTCATCAATAAAGATTTTGAGGAACTCTCACCTCTGGCCCGCGCTGAATGGATTATTTTTATCTCGTCTTTTTATAATCTGGAAGACAAGGCTATAGCTGTTTTTAGTGAAATTGAACGAAATTATATTGGTCTTAAAATTAAAAACGACAAACTTTCTAAGGCAAAGGTCATAGTGGGAAGCATTGAAAATGGTTACTGGATCACTTGCGGCGGTAAAAGCGATTTAGCCCAATTGATTAGTGATGCTGGTGGAGTTCTCGCCTTTAAAAATGACAGCAATGAAACTCAAAAAGTTTCACTGGAAAAGCTTGTAAAAAATAATCAAACATTTGACGTCTGGCTTACTCACAATATGTGGTTGTCAGCACAAGATCGTCTCAAAGCCTTTCAGCAAGACAATCGTTATCGCTTCGTTAAGGCGAAAGATGTTTATAACAATAATTTAGTAAGAAATGAAAACGGTGCTACTGATTTCTGGGAAACGGCCGTGCAGAGGCCGGATCTTTTGTTGCAAGAGATAAGCGAATTGCTTCATCCACAATCTTATGATGTTTCGCTGAAGTGGTATCGCAAAATATGAAATTAAAATACAGCATTCTTTTCGTACCTGTTTTAGCGCTGGCGCTGGCATTGCTTTTTATTGGAGAAAGTGGTCTCAGCAATGACGCCGTTTTAGTCAACGAATTGCGATTACCAAAGGTCATGGCCTGTCTTTTTGCCGGCGGATTGCTCGCAGTCTCTGGATTGCTTATGCAGATCTTTTTTCAAAATCCATTGGCGGGTCCAGACATCCTCGGCATCAGTTCAGGCTCATCCTTATTTGTGGCCCTATGGATGATGGCGGGGGCAGGGTTAAGTCCATTTGTTCAAGAATGGGGAATGAATGCGATGTCCTTTTTTGGTGCCATCAGTGTTTTTCTTCTGCTGCTGTTTTTTTTGAAGCGAAATGTTTCAAGAGTAAGTCTTATCATCATTGGTCTTTTGATTTCTTCATTTGCTTCCAGTGGAATTTCGGTCCTGGTGAGTATGAGTCAGGCGCTGCAATTAAAAAATTTCCTTGTCTGGAGCATGGGAAGTTTCCGCAATATTACCCAAGCTGAACTTCCTCGATTTCTTGTTTTTTCTATCCTTTCGATTTTTCCTGTGTGGTTTTTTCTTAAACCCTTAAATCAATTTTTACTTTCAGAAAATTATGCAAAAAGCGTTGGAGTCAATGTCAAAAAAATGAGAATGGTCTTTGTCACTATCGCGGCTTTTCAGATTTCGATTGTGACGCTTTATTGCGGGCCTATCGGTTTTATCGGTATTATTTCTCCTCATCTGGCACGTTTGTATTTAAGAAGGGCCCAGCTCACTCATTTATTACCGGCAGCTTTTTTAGTCGGTTCATTTTTAGCTCTTTTAACTGAAATGATCCTGGTGATGACACCGACATTGTCGATTTCAGTTAATGCAATTCTTGGTTTAATTGGAGCTCCAATCATAGTGCTTTATCTCTACAGACAAAGGAGTTTGAGTTTATGAAAACGATTCTCCAGTTAAAAAATGTATCGATTGGATTCAATCAGATTCTTTATGCCAATATCAATGCCGAATTAAAAGAAGGGGCGTTCGTGTGCCTGCTTGGAATTAATGGAATAGGGAAGAGTTGTCTTTTGAAAACCATGGCAGGTTTACAAGAAGTGAAGAGCGGTGAAGTCTATATCGAACACAAAGCTCTTAAATCAATGGATTCCTTCGACCTGGCAAAGAAGATTGGAATTGTTCTCACAGAAAAACTACAGATTGATTATTTAACTGTGTTTGAATTGGTTTCTTTTGGTAGGGCCCCTTATACAGGAAGAAGGGGCGATCTCTCTAAAGATGACAAAAAGCTCGTTCAAAAAGTTTTAGAAGATGTGGGCATTTCGGAAATTGGTAAGAAGTATTTTTCAGAGTTATCAGACGGCCAGAAACAAAAAGCTTTGATCGCACGTGCGCTCGCTCAAACACCTGAACTTCTTATACTTGATGAACCGACAACTTATCTTGATATTCCCTCAAAAATAGAGCTTATAGCTTTGCTTAAAAAACTCACCCAAGAAAAAAAGATTACTGTTCTTCTCAGTACTCACGATCTCGATCTGATTAAAGACTCAGCAGATGAATTTTGGTTAATGGGTAAAGATGGGGAATTTTCTTCAGGAAGCCCGGAAGAAATGAATTCTTCCGGACTCATTGCCAATAATTTTTTTAGATCTGGATCAAAGTAATTGAAGTGATTTTTTCTTTATTGTCACGGATATATTTTACCTTAACGGTGTCACCGATTTTATATTTATCAATGGTCGAAAATAAATCGTCATAACTTCTGATCGGATTGTTGTCGATTCCAACAATGATATCGCCGATGAAATATTCACCAAAACGGTTGCGGGTAATTCCACGTAGACCAGCTTTTGCAGCCGGGCCTTTTGGATCGACGAACTTGACCATGACGCCTTCTCTTAAACCAAAACGAGCAGCGTAGTAATCTTCCAGAATCGCTACACCAAGACCGGGACGAATCACTTTTCCGAATTTAATCAATTGAGGAACAACGTTCTTTACGATTTCAACCGGAATGGCGAAGCCAAGTCCTGAACTCGCACCAACACCTCCGCCGTTATAGATAATGGTGTTGATACCGATCAATTTTCCTTGTGAATCCAGCAGCGGCCCACCAGAGTTCCCTGGATTGATTGAAGCGTCTGTCTGAATCATTCCATTGATAGAAACACCACCATAACCTTTGATACTTCTTTCAAGAGCAGAAACAGTTCCAGTCGTAAGTGTATGGTCAAGCCCTAGAGGGTTGCCGATAGCCAGAGCTTTTTGTCCAACCTGGAGGGTTTTAGAGTCGCCAGGTAAAATGGGTTTTAAATCTTTCGGCGTTTCAGTCAGCTTTAAAACAGCGATATCTTTTTTTGGATCGCCGCCGATAAATTTTGCTCGATATGGTTTTTTGTCGTCTTTAAAAGAAACAATAAATGAATCTCCGCCATCTACGACATGGTAGTTGGTAACGATATAACCAGATTTATCCCAGACAAAACCCGACCCGGTCCCGGACTCCACTTCCGTGGCATCCATTTCGAAAATGGAATGGGCCTTGCGCATGTTTGAAACGTTGACTACTGAGTCGACAACATTCTGAAAAACACTGATGGAATTTCTCTCGTTTTCTAAAAGCATTCCTAATTCAGTTTTATTTGCAGCAAAAGCATTTGTTAAGCTGCATAACAAAGCGAAAACAACCAAGAGACTCAGTCTGCTCATCCAACTCCTCCTTGCTACTGATACTCAGTATAGATATAATCCTGTTACAAAATTTGTTCAAGAGGAAGCCATTTATGGATATTCAATTTTATAATCGTGTAACCCAGGCAGTTGAAAAGGAAAAAGTTTACGGAGATAAATTTGTTGAGTGGCTTTACAAAACAGAGACAGGAAAGGCCCTTTCTACGGTAGTGTGCAAGGCTCCGATCAGTCAGCTTTACGGGGCTTTACAAAATACTCCCTTTTCCAGAAACAAAATTGTCCCTTTTATAAAGAATTTTAACATTCCAATGGACGATTACCTTCCTGAAGAGGGACGCGATACTCAATCGCCTTACTCAAGCTTCAATAAATTTTTCATCCGCAGATTTAAAGAAGGCAAGCGTCACTTTGTTCAAGATAAAAATGAAATGCCTGCCTTTAGCGAAGCCAGATATTTTGGTTATACGTCAGTTCATGATGAGGAAGTTATTCCGGTTAAAGGTCTTTATCTGAAGCCGAAGGCATTGCTCGCGAATAAAAAATGGGAAGAGACTTTTCACGATGGACCGTTGCTTTTAGCAAGGCTGTGCCCTGTTGATTATCACCGTTTTCATTACCCTGACGATGGAACAATCGTTGAAGACTATCGCATAGAAGGTCTTCTTCATTCAGTGAACCCACTGGCGCTAAAAATGAAGCAGGATATTTTGATGACGAATGAACGACATGTCACAATTCTCGAAACAAAGAATTTTGGCAAACTCGCTTATATTGAAGTCGGTGCTGTCTGTGTTGGCAAAATTGTTCAAAGTCAGCCGCTCACAAAGGGCGCAGCTTTTAAAAGAGGCGACGAAAAAGGCTATTTTCTTTTTGGCGGTTCAACTGTCATCGTCATTGGCGAAAAAGGAAAATGGACACCTTCACAGGACATTCTCGATTACACAAAAAAGGGGATGGAAACTTATATCCAGCTTGGAATGAGTGTCGCTCAAACTAATTAAAATATTTTTCTTTTAAAACCTGCGCGAGCAACCAATAAGCATCCGGGGATGGGTGACCATCGACGGGAAGACTTAAATTCATATTTCCGCCAAAAGTTTTGTCCCGTTTATAGAGTAATTTCTCGAAATAAAGAACTTCAAATCCATTGGATTCAGCCGCCTGTTTCAGATCTGCTGTGTTGTAATGAGATGTGTATAAAACGAGAATTTTTTTCTCAAATTGTTTTCCCGTTTGTTCCATGATGGCCAATGGCAAGTTCAGCAATTTTATAAAAAGTTCATAATGATCTTTGGTATAAACTTTTGGCAGCTCAAGATTAAAAGATTTAGTGAGGGCAAGGCCGGCCAGCCCATTGATTATCTTTCTCTTAAAGCGATTGCTGTTGTTGAAAAATCCATGGAAGACTAATTCGCCATCATCGAGAGTATATTCAGCTTTGGCATTTATATAAGTGAGTGAATAAGCAGTTGTAGGATAAACCAGTCGTTGCATCTGAGCGTCGTTGTATAGCCAGATAAACACGCCTTTTTGTTCTTTGATTGGAAAGAAAAATTGAGAATCGAGCGTCGCCCGATAAGCAAAGTCATTGGCGCTGTCCCCGCTGATGCCATAGTTATAAACAAATCGATCTGCTGATAGGAGTGATGCCAGTTGGGACGGATAATCTTGTCCCTGATCCACACCTTCTCCGAAGGTATAAGAATCTCCAGCGGCCAGAACAAAGGATGTGGTTTGAGTTTTACTATCCTGATTTTCGACAACTCTTTTATCCAAAGGATTCAAGCGATAAAGAACATTATAAACTTCCTTTGAGGTTCCTTTGATTTTTTTAATAAATCGCGAGCTTCGAATAAATCCATCTTTCGACCAGGACCATTGCCTGTTTTTTTCAGGACTCTGGTCTATATCACCGTAGGAATATCCTTCGAGAGAGCTATTCTCGGCAAGCTTAAGTGAAGCGGGGGGCATTTTGAAGGAAGATTGTCCAAATTCATCGGAAAGTTCTTTTTGGTTCATCTCCTGTTTTTGAAAACGTGAAGCCATAACGGAGTTGTAACTTTCAGGCTTAAAAAAATGCGCTCCGGACAATTGGCAAAAAAGCTCAAGGAGAACGAGCAACAAGAGCAAGCCGATGACATTAAAAAGAACGAGTTTGAAAACCTTCATTCTTAAAGTCTAAAGCAAATTTGCCTGAAAGAAAAAATTTTGCGAACATTTTTGTATGAAAAAAGAATTTCAAATTCAAAGATTGTCTCTGTTGTTTTTCGGTGCGTTTTTATTTCTCTTTGTGGTTCTGGGATTGCAGGCTATTGCTGTCACCGATGATTATTGGCTCGCGACTTATGTTTTAAAAAGGGGACAACCGTTTCTGTCTCCCTTTACCTGGGCTGTCGATCAATATTTATTCTGGTCAGGACAGATTATAAATCATTTTCTACAAGGTGTTTTTGCCTTCAGGCCGTTGCAGACAAACTTTGCCAGCACAATCCACGCCCTTGTGTTTGTAACTTCCACTCTGGTCTGGGCCCTAAGGTTTTATAAAAATTTTGAAGAAGATCGATTAAACAGACTCTCGTTTGGTGCTCTTTTAATGATGGGAATTTTGATTTGCAGCTTTTCATTGCTTGGAGAGTCTATCTTCCTGGCTGCTTCCACAATGGTCTGGTCCTATTCTTTCTTTATGCTCGCTTGCGCCATCTTTTCATCAGATTTGTTTTCAAAATATCACTGGCTTCGCTATCTTGTTTTCTTTTGTGCCGGCAATTCAGCTGATTCTTTGCTCATTCCTCTTATCATTTTGTTCATGCTGAATAAGAATCCTGAGCGATTCCCTGCCTGGAAAAAATATTTCATTATTTTTAGTATCGGCGCTCTTCTTAATATTTTAGCCCCTTCAACAGGTGCTCATCTACTTAGCGGCCTGACAAATCTTCCATTGAATCCTGCTGATTACCTCTACCGTATGGAAAAGATAAGCTTAAAGATCGTCGAGCTTAGTGGCTGGAGAATTTTCTTATTCTTTCCTCTCGCTTTCTTTTTTCAGGTGAGCAGTTCAATGAATCCGGCCGATTTGAAAAAGGCGACGCTTGAAAACCTTGCTTATGCTGTCGGATCAATTTTTCTTTTTCTTTTTGCCAATGGGGTTGTTGACAGCAGTTTTTATTTTACCTTTTTCATTTTTTTCACATTAAGTCTTTTCTGGAGCCTTCAGCTTCTTAAACGAAAAATTCTGCAAATGAGAACACCAAACTGGCTCCATCATCTGGCGATTCTTGTCGGTCTGCTTGGTTGCATTGAAGTCCTGGGAACAAATTATATTGATGCAACGAGAGTCAGAGAAAGTTTTCTGTTTCAACTGTTGCAGATGGATATTCAAAGCGAAAACCATAAACCTGTCATCGTTGAAAACCATCTTCTTCCAATGGAAAATCATTTGTTGTTCTATGAAGACATAACGAAAAACAAAGATGATATGAGCAATTTAGCCCGTAAAGAATATTACGAAGTGGAGTCTATAATTGCGAAATAAAAAAAAGTTCTTAGTTTTGTTGATTTCAATAACTACAGGATGGTTGCTTCTCGAAGCTACTGCGTTTTTCCTGCTGCCTTCTGATCAGCGCTCTTTAGCGCCTGAGCAGATCATGAAAAAATACCACAATGATTATCTTCAGGAGTACTCTTTAAAAACAGGATGCACCTTTGCTGAATCTCTCATTGCTCACCCGGTGCTGGGCTTTGTCCACAGAAAGGCACCTTTTATTTCTAAAAAATGCAGTCAGGTTTTCAAAGCAAATAATATTGGAGTTCTTTCAGATCGTGACCTCCCTTTTAAAAAGAGCGCGGAAGATTTTGCGATACTCGTCGTGGGCGGCTCTGTCGCTGACCACATCGCCAATTACAAGATTGGAAGTGAGTATCAGCTTGAAAAACTCTTAAACGAAAAGTTTCTACCTCCTCATGGCAAACAATTTAAAGTTTACAATGGAGCGCTTGGAGCCTGGGCCATGCCTTCCCAGGTCAATATGCTTTTGATGTATGGCGATCGCATCGACGGAGCCATCGCTCTTGATGGCTACAATGAAGCTTTTCCTGTTCAGGAAGGTTCACGTCTGGAAAAAGTTCCGGCAGGAACGTATCTGTTGTCGTTTGCGGATCGAAACAGTCTTAAAATCCGCTATCTGAATATGCTTTGGGCCTATCAATATGCGGTTTCACATTCTTTCCTGCGGCACTCTTATTTTTTCCCGACATTCTATAATGTGCTCACTCAGATTTATCAGAAATCGATTGTCACTCCCGAGGATATAGACGAATTCACCACGGGGAATTCAGAGGTCATCAATCTTCCAAAAGTGGAAGCCCGAAAATGGAGTGGAGAGAGCCTGGCAAAATACATGGAATCGTTTCATCAAATCGGCAGCTTTAAAAAGATCAAAACGGCCCAATTTCTCCAACCGACAAGATTCAAGGGAAAAATATTAACAGATGAAGAGAAATCTTTTCATGAATTTATCGAGCCTCAGGTCTTCGACCTCGTCACTTCTCAATATACTCGTTTGGAAAAAGACAAATACCCAGTCAGAAGCCTGGCCGCGGTTTTTGAAAAAGAATCCGGATCGATCTATTCAGACCATATCCATTACCGCTCAGAAGGCTCTCGCTCACGCGGAAAAGACCTTGTTTGCGAGGCCATAGCCTCAGAGCTCGGCGGGCTCTGGAACCTGAAAAAACGCTAGAAAACGTTCTCTAATCAAAACACGAGATTCTCTTCTGAGAACAATCCACATCTAAAGGGAGCAGGGCCTCCTCAAATTCCACGCGTTTACTCCGTTTCATTTTTGGCATCCGTCCTGCTTTAGGGATGATTATAAAAAACCGCGAAGGGGGAACAATGGATCTGCAAAAAATTGTGTTGAGTCAGTACATGCTACTAAACGAAGAACCGACTTTAAAAAATATTTCCATGGATACTGGAATTAACATCACCAGAGTCTTCAGACTGTTCAACGGAGCTACGATGAAGCTTTCTGAATACCAGATTTTTCAACAGAGAGTTCGAGAGAAAATGGGCCTTACTGATTCGCTGGAAACGATCGCGCTTGATTGCTCATTAAAGCTCAGCGCGACTGCGATTAAAGAAATCGAAGTCATGCTCAAAAGAAAAATCGAAATATGGAAAATCAAACAATCGGCTGAAGAAAAAACAAAGACAGCTAGCCAACTAATCGCTTAACGAAGACGAGGTAAATATGAAAGACGGACTGTTAATTATCGAAAGAATCATTGTGGAATCACTTTCAAAAAAAGAAAGAAATTTGCAGGAAATAATTATGGATACCAATCTGGACCATACTCTTCTTCTAAGCGTTCTTCCTAATCTCATAATGAAAAACATGGTTCGCTATACAAAAGGAATTTACTCTCTTGAGAAAGAAAATTGTTTTCAGTGGCTTAATGAAATTAATCACGCCGACAATGTAAAAGAAGAAGCTAAGGAACTGTTCATTTCATTGGTTAATCAGTACTTCACAAAAAGCAATGAAAGAAAATCTTCCACGGAGCCTCAACTTAAGATACAAAAAGTATGGTTGACCAGAGATGAGGAGGTCATCCTGCGCTCTCATATGGCGGGTCTGGAGAGTTTTTTTACTCAGGTTAAGGCCTCTAGAAAGGTAAAGCCACAGAGAGAGAAAACGTGCGAACAGAGAGTCGTTATCTGGGGATTGTCTCAGTATTCGGANNGAGAATTTTTTTTTGCGAAATAGTTGACTTAAATAGCGCATTAGTAGTAAAAATTTATAGCTCATTCATTGTGCGCGTAAACTATCATCTTAACGTAAATTAAGGAGAATAAAGATGAAAACATTATTAGCTCTAGTACTTATCGTTTCTGCTGTTTCTTTCGGCTGTTCTAAAAAAGAAGAAGCTACAACTGAAGCTGCACCAGCTGCTGCTACAACTGAAGCTGCTCCTGCTGCTCCAGCTGCTACTGAACCTGCTGCTGCACCAGCTACTGAAACTGCTCCAGCTGCTAACGCTGAAGCTGCTCCAGCTGCTCCAGCTGCTACTCACTAATTATTCAAAACGCGCAAGCGGATTAAATAATAATAAAAAAGGCTCGGATTTCCGGGCCTTTTTTATTTGAGCTGAATGAAAATTAAATTATCCAACGTATCCGTGTTCTTTAATCATCTCTTCTACTAGATCCACAAAATTTTTCTGAATGTCTTTATTCTCTGGGGATTCTTCACAGCATTGAAGGTAGCCGAGCATTTTTAAGAAAGGTGTTTTTCTATTTTCTTTTTCAAGCCATTGAGTAAAAAAAGTTACAGCTTCTAGCCAATCAAAAAGTGCAAAGTCCGAGTGATCGACGACTTTAAAAAATTGATCAATCCCGGGAACGCCGACAGGTCTTTCCTTGGAGTCTTGGTAGAGAACTTTGACCATCACTTCGAGATGGGGAATCGTGCAGCGACCTTTGGTTAGGCGAATGAGATTGCGGTCTGTGAGATATTTATCGGGAAGGCATTGACGGGCGTGCTCGAGAGGGGCCCGCCAGTCTTCACCTTTTTCTGAAATAACGTCTTCAATTGTTCTGAAAATTTTATTTTGGTTCATAACCTAAGTTTGGAGCGAGCCATTTTTCTATCGTTTCCACGCTCATGCCCTTTCTTTGAGCATAATTCTGAATCTGATCCTCGCCAACCTGTCCCACGTTAAAATAACGAGCTTCCGG
>DJVH01000079.1 GCA_002440825.1 Bacteriovoracaceae bacterium UBA6261
TTGATGAAACGAATAGGCTTAATTTCTTTTTTCATTTGTTCGATTCGTGGAGCTGCGTTTTTCTCAGCTTCAATCGAAATTTCTGTTTTCAGCGCCTTCACATATTTATCACGTTGAGCTCTTTGCACTTCAGTCTCTTTACAGATTCTTTGAAGAGGATCCGTACAGATAGAAGTATTCTGAGCATAGGCAGAAACACCTGTTGATAATGCAGCCAATGTAACGGCCGTTAATAAAATGTTGCGGGACTTAGACATAAAATCAGCTCCAGGTTTGAATGAATACCCCATCATGCCTGATGGAGAAAAATACTCAACGAGAGCTTCGCGGGGAAGGTAAAAATTATAGGACTGACTAAATAGTTTTCAGACGGGACAGGCTGTTGAAATAACTACTTTTTTTCGTCAGGGTGAGTGGCAGAGATGTACACGTTCCATTCTTTGGCCAGAACTTCGTAGCCTTTAACATAGGCCTGATCCATTTCTCCAAGCATGCGATAAATAACAACATTTTCTTCAGCGTTTGGAAGTCTGCTTTGGGTACTATTGACGATTTTATTGAGGATTTGACCGTAGAGATTGCACTCTTCATAAACAGTAATGCAATTAACCGCGCGCGAACTTTCCACAGCTATGGCAATCTCATGCATGCGTTTGTAGTCCGTTTCGGCCAGAAGCTTTTCAATAACCCCTTTTGTAATGACGGCCTGGCGTGAATATTCACTCAGACTCAACTTCGGCTTTTCAGGCGTGCGGTTGCAGGCAAAAAAAACAAACAGTGTAATTAAAGAAAGGGTGGTCATTATTTTCATAATTCTATGATAAAGAGAAATCACTTTTGCTGCCACAATTAACTGGAAAATGAGCTTTTTTCCTGTTAGCTGTACCCTACTATTTTGTTTGGACGTCAGGTGAATCTAGTGAAGAATTCTTTTTATCAGTACAGTTTTGATGAGCTCGTTAAAGTTCTCGAGTCAGAAGGCCTGTCTGTTTCAGGAGCCTCTCTCCTCTTCAACTGGCACTACAAACAAAAGAAAACTGAGCCCTGTACTAAAAACCTTGCCCAATCAACTCAACAATTTCTGAAAGAGCATTTCCTCTTTGACCTTCCTCAGATTAAAGATATCCATCTCTCCCAGGATGCCACCGTCAAATTTCTCATGGAAATGAAAGATGGCCTGCGAGTAGAAACAGTTCTTATTCCTTTTCAAAGCAAGTACACCATCTGCCTTTCCACCCAGGTCGGATGCGCCATGAAATGTTCTTTCTGCTTCACCGGGACGCAGGGATTGAAACGCCACCTGGCGACTGAAGAAATCGTGGGTCAATTCATCGTTGCGGATAAATGGCTCCAGGAAAACAGACCAGATGATCACAAATTAAAAAATATCGTCTTCATGGGTCAGGGCGAGCCTCTGCATAATTTCGATGCCGTCAAAAAATCCTGCGAGATTTTCCTCGATCAACACGGAACTAGTATTGGCATTCAGAAAATTACGGTTTCGACGGCAGGTTACCTTCCGGGCCTCGAGCGCTGGAAAGAAGAAATGCCACTGGTGAATATTGCGCTTTCGTTCCACTCTCCTTTTACAGAAAAAAGAAATAAACTTATTCCAATCAACCAGCGCTACCCTCTCAGCGATGTTTTAAATTATTTAAAAAGCATTCCACTTCAGCGCAAGCAGTATGTGATTTATGAATATTTATTGATCAAAGATTTTAATGATGGTGAAGAGGATGCAAAAGCGACAGCTGAACTTTTAAAGGATCATCAGTCGATCGTAAACCTCATTCCCTTTAATCCGTTTCCAGGATCAGAGTATCAGCGCCCTGAACCGGAAGCAGTCGAAAAGTTTCAAAAAATTTTTTCCGACTATAAAATTCCTGCACTGATCAGAGGAACCAAAGGCGACGATATTCTCGCCGCCTGCGGACAGCTCAACACTAAAGCTTAACGTGAAAGTATTCTGAAGGGACATGCTTGCCTCTTCTCGCTAATTTCTCTGTCATGATGGTTTCTTCCATAAACATAAGCGAAATAAGATAAGCAGCGCTGTTGCCTAAAAGCAATGGAGCAATTCCCACAGCGATTCCTGTTGCTTCAAAAGCAAAAACGGTGGACGTAAGCACGGCTCTCGTGGCTCCGGTGAACATGGCCGACATTCCCACCAGTGCGCAAATTTCAGGACTAACTTGTAACTGTGGAAAAAAATTATTGGTGATAATTCCGATGATGAGTCCCACTGAACTTCCGAAAGTTAAAAGAGGAGCCAGAGTTCCTCCTGACGTCCCACTTCCCAAAGCTATAACCCATGAAAGAAGCTTCCAGAAAAGAAGAAGACAAGCACTTCCCAGCAATAGTTTGGCATGAAGAGCATCGGTAATATTAAAATAACCTACACCTAAACTTCGCGGTTCAATCAATCCAATGGCGCCGACACCAATTCCTCCGATCGCTGGCCAATACATCCAGTGCACCGGCAGTTTTTCAAAAACATCTTCTACAAGAAAAACTAATTTTGAAAAAACACATGCAGCAAATCCGGCGACAACTCCTGTAAATAAATAAACCGAAATATTTTCATTTAACACAAGCGGAATATGATCCATTTCAAAAACCGGCCTTCCCGATCCAAGCGCCAGCTTCATGGTAAAAGCTGTGCCTACTGCAACAGCAACGGGAACAAATGTTGAAGCACTAAATTCAAAAAGAAGAAGCTCAATACTGATAAGAATAGCTGAGAGAGGAGTTCCAAATATAGCAGTCATCCCAGCGGCTGCTCCGGCGGCCAGAAGAATTTTGCGATCGCGAGATTCAAATGTTCCGTGACGTCCTATCCATGAACCGAGTGAAGCCCCTGTCGCAATGATCGGCCCCTCTGCACCAAAGGGTCCGCCACTTCCAATTGCTATGGCCGAAGCCAGTGGCTTCAAAAAGGTGATTCTTCTTGGAATTTTACTGTCGCCGTAGAGAATTTTTTCCATTGCTTCAGGAATTCCGTGGCCTCTGATCCCGGCACTTCCAAAACGTGCAATGACCCCCACAATGATTCCGCCTATAACGGGAATAAAAAGATAATATAGGTGCTGACCGTTCAGTCCCGGATGGATCTCTTCAAAAGAAAACTTCTGCTGGTAAAAAAGATTCGTAAAAAAAGCAATTCCTGCGAGTAGACACTTCGCTACAAAGTAGGCCATGACTCCGATCACTGCTGACGAAAAACACAAATACCAAAGCTTTCTGCCATTAACAGAATTTTTTAAATACATTTTTTTGCACTCCATTTTTTTTTACAGATTGAATCCGAAATGAAGTATTAGCAATGGATGTTGCATCGAAACGGAGCGTTGAAAATTACGTTTAAAACTACGTCTAAAACTAATTGAAGAGTAAATAATTCCACAAGGGAACAGTGATAAATGAAAGCGGAATGCTTATCCCCACCATTAGATTCGCTAGCTCCGTATCCAGGTGGTATTCGGCTGCGACAATCGCAGAAGTAATCATTGTTGCCATCGCAGACTCAAGAATAATTACCTGAGCTTCTAGACCGTCAAGCTTAAGAAGTTTTAGATAAAAGAAACTAAAAAATATTGGGATGAAAATTAGTTTAAAAATTAAACCGATTGAAAGGGGAAGAAGTCTTTTACGGATAAGTTTCCAGTCGAGTTTTAAATTGAATCCCACTGAAAAAAGCGCCAATGGAATTAAAGTTGCTGAAATTTTTTCAAATGCGCCTGAAAAAAATGAATAACCAATGAGGCCGGTCTTTGCCCAGAGAATGGAAACAATCAAAGCGATAAAAGGAGGAAAGCTGAAAACTCTTTTTACAATTGTTGATGAAGAAACGTTTTGTCCGGAATAAAAAGCTGCTGCTATAAGGCCGAATGTAGGCAGCACAAGAAAACTCCCTGGCTGGTCAACAAGAATGCCTATAGGAATGGCTTCCGGGCCTATCAGGGCCTCCAGAAGGGGAAAGCCTACAAAGGATGTGTTTCCCAGTCCTGCCGTCAGCACCAAAGCTCCAGTAGTTGCAGGAGTCCAATTAAATTTCTTTGCTAAAAAATTGATACAAACTAAAGAGAGAAAGAACGTCAACCATGCCATAATAACAGGCATCCACCAATTCCCGCTCAGTTGTATGCCTGAGACCAGTTTTGGAAATTGCGCCAAGACAAGTGAAGGTAAAGATATAAAAATTATATATGGATTGATGGCCGCCGCTGTATGAGAAAAATTCTTGTTTCTGCGAAAAAAAATTCCCATCATTCCACAGATAAAGATTACGATAAAATTGTTCATGAAATAATTTTAATAGAAGACTTGTAAATAATTGTAAATATTATTTTTTATTGGACATAAATGGCGTTTGGGCTATAGTCATTAGTTATACAAACCATACGAGAATATGACAAATGAATACGATGAAAAAAATTCTGATAATTGATGATGATATCGAATTGAATGATTTGTTGAGAGATTTTTTATCTAAACATAGTTTCGAAGTCTTTACAGCAACTCATCCAAATGATGGCCTTGATTTATTCAACAAACATCAACCGCACTTGATTGTTCTTGATATTATGCTGCCTGGAAAAACTGGATTTGATGTCTGTAAAGAAATCAGAGAAACATCAAAAGTTCCTATCATCATTCTCTCTGCTCGAGGAGCGCTTGATGATCGTCTTGCTGGTCTTGATCTTGGGGCAGATGATTACATGCCTAAGCCGTATGAACCTCGCGAACTCGTTGCGCGCATTCAATCTGTTTTGAGAAGAACAGATAATTATAAGCTCGGGCCTGACAGTAAAATCCTCAGATCAAACGATCTTATCATCGACATGAACAAAGCTTCCGTTTCTCTTGCAGGAAGTCCGCTTGAGCTGACGACAATGGAATTTGAAATGCTTTGTCTCTTCATGCAGAATCCAGGCGTGACACTTTCCCGTGAACAAGTTGTCGATAAGCTTCGTGGAATTGAATGGGATAGTATTGATAGAACGATCGACGTTCTCATCAGTCGACTGAGGTCTAAGCTAAAAGACGATGTGAAGAATCCTAAATTTCTTAAAACGATCTGGGGAAGCGGTTACCGCTTTGTAGGTGAAGTCGCTAACTAAGGGTTAGCGACAGCTCTTCTGAATAATCTGCCTGTAATTTCGTAAATCACAATCATATTTCTGTCATACCATGTTTCCACATAGTCCATGTGATTTCCTTCGTACGTTACTTCAGTCACAATCTTCACTTCATCACTGTACTCTTCTTCAAGATGCAGACGAGTGTCTGTGATTGTTCCGACAATTTTATCGTCGACTAAAAGATTGTTACCACGTTTTACCCATTCGCCTGGAGCGACATCCAGTGCCACCATCTGACAGTCAAAATAACCACCATGTCTGACCAGAAGACCGTTCGATTCTTCGAAGTTTAATTTCATGGAGTAGCAATGAGTGCCGGCCCCTTCGTAAGTCCAGTCCCCCCATCCGGTCCACTGACCTGTGATGTTGGCGAACGCAGCTGTGCTTAAAAATAAAGCCGCAAGAGAGATAAATTTTTTCATTTTGGATTTCCCGTCAAATGCATAATTTTTTAGTGAAAGCCTGTAGCGCTTCACTATACTCTCCCAGATCGCAAACGACGGTCTGGGCGTGAACCTTTGAAGGTTGCACGAAGAGATCATGCATAGGACGGACTTGAAGGTCAAATTGTTTTTTTACTCCGTCTGGTGTTCTTCCTCTCTCAACCACATCTCTTTCAAGTCTGCGCTGAAAGCGAAGTTCTTCCGGAGTATCGAAAAAAACCGCTTCATCAAGCTCTGCGCGCACTACCGCTGAATCCAGAATGAGAATACCATCGACGAGAATAATTTTTTTGGGATCGCAGGTAATCGTTTTTTGAAGTCGTTTGTGTGTGGCAAATTCATAGATTGGAACTTCGATACTCTTGCCTTGCTTTAGACGGGCCAGCCCTTCAGCTAAAAGATCGAAATCGAGACTGCTAGGATGATCGAAATTAACGGAACCACCATCACCGTCGAAGCGGTGAGATTGATCGATGTAATAATTGTCCTGATAAAGAATCGTACAATGCTTGTCACCGAGAATGCGATGGAGCTCCCGGGCAAAATATGTTTTGCCCGATCCGCTCCCACCTGCTACGCCTATGATGTATGGTCTTTCCATTTTTACTTCGTTTGGAACAATCTATCCCCGGCATCACCAAGACCCGGAACCAGATAGCCCGATTCATTCATTTCTTGTTCTATATTTACCGTAAAAATCTCCACATCGGGGTGGAAGTGTAAAACTTTCTCTAAACCAATTCTGCTTGCCAGAATGCTTAATACCTTGATCTTACCTACGTCGTATTGTTTTAAGCGGTCAATGGCGGCCACAATAGTGTCTGCAGTGGCAATCAGAGGATCGCAAAGAAGAATATCCTTTCCTTTGATGTTCTCAGGCATTTTGAAATAGTACTCCACCGTGTTGTGGATAAATTTATCTCTGTAAATGCCGATATAACCCGCGCTTGAAATGGGAATCATGGAAAGAACCGCATCGAGCATTCCGTTTCCAGCTCTCATGATTGAAACGACAACCGGTGGATGGATAATTCTGGCCGTCGTTGTTTTAGCAATCGGTGTTTCAATCGAAACGTTTTCTGTAAGCTTCCAGTCTCTCATTGCTTCATAAGCGAGAATTCTGGAAATTTCCTTAACAAGTTCTCTGAACTCATTTGAATTTGTGTTCTTATCGCGAAGGTAACCCAGTTTATGCTTTAAAAGCGGGTGTTCAATTACTGTTACGTTTTTCACAATCGTCTCCGTTTTATCATTCACTATTAGAAAACTGTTCCGTCACTATCGATTTTCAGAGGAGGAGAGCTGTCTGCGCGAAGAGCTTTCGCCGCTTTCCTTCCTGCCCACCATGTGCCGCCTTCAAGAACTTTTGCCAGAGGAAATTCAGTTGCAGACTTATTCAGCTTCTTTTGAACTTCTGCTCCGATTCTGTCGAGAAGAGCAATCGTGAGTCCACGCCATTCAATCAAGACTTCTGAATCTGGTCTATGAGATACATCAAGTAATTTTGTATCAGTCATAGTGATCAAACCAAGATCAAGCAATAAGCCACCGTTTCTGTATTCAGCAAGTCCGGTTAATTGATCGACGTCTGTAATGGTAAAGCCTGCTTCCATTAGAGGCTCGCATAATGAATAAGTCATCCATTGCGAAAGTTTGTGGAAAGCTGCAAGGCCTCCAGGGACTTTTTCATATGGCCAGATATCACCGAGATTAACTCCCGCGACTCTCACTCTTCCCGGCCAGATTTCTCCAAGACCGTCGAGCACAGCTCTTAACAACTGAGGACCTGAAAAAGATTTTCCGTAGCGGTTATTGAGATAATCAACAAGACTTCCTGGTCTTCCACCTGGGAATAAATCTTTTTTCTCTGCGACTGTCGCACCGAGATTTTTAAGAAGAGAAAGTCTTCCTTCAACGCCGATCAAAGGATTGGCAGGACTGACCTGGAAGGCTTCGCTCAGCTTTTCTTTTGATAAGTGCTGAAGGCCTTCAGCTGTCGCTTTCAAGCTACCATCGTGAGAAAGAGCCCCGCTCATAAAGAGATAGAAGCTTGCGACTCCTAAACCTTCAGAGCGGTTGAAACTTTTTCCAGAGCTCTTTTCATTGTACTTCCACTCGGCTCCCGCTCCCGCATCAAGGAGAACAGATGTGATGACGAGATCGAGTTTTGTTCTTGCTTTTTCCAGGGCATCTTCTGATTTCAATTTTTCATCGAGATCGGCGACGCGATTGATTCCGCCTACTCTGAAATGTCCCCAGCGAGAATGAAAAGGAATTTCAAGTGACGGATAATTTTCCTTAATGACATCAATGACGTATTCAACGACTGAGTTGAATTTATCCTGATGATAAGTAAAATGTGTTTTCCCGTTTTTAGTCAGATCAAAAATCGCTTCAGCACTTTGTCTGATCGCATGCGGCGACAAAAGGAAGTCGAGATCTTTTTCTGTGTAATTATTTTTATTCATCAATTGGTCTTCCTTTTACTTTCTCAAGTGCCTGACCTGATTTGACTTCACCAGGAGTAAAGTACCCGGCTGCCTTTTTAGCTTCAATTTCAACTTGAGCGTCAGCTGGAATCAGTTCTTCAGGAATCTGGATTCGGTTGACGACTTCGATACCGCTCTTCACGATAGCGTTGTATTTCATGTTGCTCATTGAATGGAGATTGTGAATTTTTTTGATGCCGAAGAATTGCAGAATGTCTGGCATCAATTCCTGGAAGCGTGCATCTTCAACACCCGCGACACATTCAGTGCGCTTGAAGTATGTTGCAGCCGAGTCTCCGCCTTGCTGACGTTTTCTTGCATTGTACACCAGGAATTTTGTCACTTCCCCGAGAGCGCGGCCTTCTTTTCTATAGTAAGCGATAATCCCGACACCGCCTCTCTGTGCTGTTCTTGCTGCATCTTCAATTCCGTAAAGCAGATAAGGTCTGCATGTACAGATGTCTGATCCGAAAACGTCAGAGCCGTTACATTCGTCGTGAACGCGGCAAGTGAGCTCAATATCTGGATTCGCAAGATCTTTTGGATTTCCGAAAATATAAACAGTCGTGCTGCCGATTGGTGGAAGCATAACTTTTAAATCAGGACGAGTGACAAGCTCAGGGAACATTCCTCCAGTTTCCTGGAAAAGAATTTTTCTAAGTTCGCCTTCATCAACACCCAGGCGTTTTGCTATTCCCGGCAAATACCAGACAGGTTCAAGTGCAACTTTTGTAACTTTAATATCCATATTGTCGCGGATAATTTTTCCATCGATTTTTAATCTTCCGGCCTTGATGGCATCGGCAATTTCCGGAAGAAGAAGATGAGCCTGAGTCACTGAAATAGTTGGACGAATGTCGTACCCTTTTTCAAAGTAATCTTTGAAATTGATCTGAACATCCAATCCCCATGGATCGATGGAAACCATTTTATCCGGATCAAACCATGAATCATAAGGGCCGATTTCAACGGGTGATTCTGTATTATGTAAATCAGGCTTGTGATTTACATCATAAGATCCTTGAGCGATGGAAAGAGCGCGATAAACTGCATATGAGCCACTATGTGTCCCAATGGCATTTCTTTCTTTCACATCCGTGAGCGAAGCAATAACGGGTCCGCGCTCCTTTGGATTACGAGCTCCCCAATGAATAGGCAAGCTGTGTTTGTAAACTTGTTTCGAGTGCGACGTTAAAATGACGTGCGCTGATCTTTGAAATTCTGACATAGTCTTAACCTCTATTTTTTTTTGGGATTACGACATCCAGTTGTTGTCGTTTTGTTTTTCCCATTTAACTGTAACTTTTTTTATGTTTGACCAGAAATCCAGAGAATGAACTCCCGTGATATCTCCGTGTCCGTATTTTGAAGCATTGATTCCGCCAAATGAGAATGGCTCTCTTGGTACAGGTACACCAACGTTGACTCCAACCATTCCCGTGCTCGCCGCTCTGATGACTTTTTCAGCCAGTGCACCGTTTTGTGTGAAAACGGAGCACGCGTTGCCATAATCAACACTATTTTCAATTTGCATTGCGGTTGTAATGTCCGGACATCTTACGATGCTGATGATAGGCCCGAACAACTCAACAGAAGCTGCTTCTGAACCAGGCTGAATATTGTCCAGAACTGTCGGCCCGATCCAGTTTCCTTCTTCACAACCAGCAGGTGCTTTTGCTTTTCTGCCGTCGAGAAGAATTTTCGCGCCAGCTTTTTCTGCTTTATCAATCGCTTCATTCAAAAATTTTACCTGAGCTTTTGTGATGATCGCGCCCATGTCTTTTCCTAATTGTAGTGAAGAAGCGCGGGCGACAATTTTCTCGATGTGTTTATCAACATCTCCCACCGCGAGCAGAACTGAAGCGGCCATACAACGTTGGCCAGCGCAACCAGTGAAGGAGTCGCTGATGCCGATGCCTGCCAGTTCAGGATTGGCATCCGGAAGAAGAACGATATGATTTTTTGCTCCACCAAGAGCAAGAACGCGTTTGCCCAATTGTGTTCCGCGATCGTAAACCATCTTGGCAATTTTTGTTGATCCAACAAACCCAACGGCCTTGACGTGCTTATCGTCGATAATGGCTTCAACTGTTTCCTTTGTTCCTTGAAGAACCTGAAACAATCCATTGGGAAGCCCAGCTTCTTTTAAGGCAGCGGCAATTCTCAAAGATGTCAGCGGCGTTTTTTCCGAAGGCTTCCACAGATAAGCATTTCCCAGTGTCAGCGCGATTGGAATCGTCCACATTGGAACCATTGCCGGAAAATTGAATGGAGTGATGTTTGCCACAACTCCAACTGGTTCGCGTCTGTATTCGCAGCTTACGCCACGAGAAACTTCATTGCGTCCGCCGAGATCCATATTTTGAAGCGCAATCGCGAACTCCAGAACTTCAATCCCTTTCATCAAACCGGCACGTCCTTCGTCCAACGTCTTTCCACTTTCAGAAGCTTTGATGTGAGAAATTTCTTCAAGATCACGCATGAGAATATTTCTGAAGTTGAACATGACCTTTGTTCTTTCTTTCATCGGAACATCGGCCCAGATTTTTTGAGCTGCTGCTGCTTCTTTTGCGGCTGCTTCTACATCTTGTTTTGTCGAAGCAAAAAATTCACCGAGTAATTTTCCGTTGTATGGACTGTGTACCTGCATTTTTTCACCGCTGCCATTTTTAAACTGGCCGCCGATGAAGTTCTGCACATTGGTCTGTGCAGGAATGTTGATTGTAATTGAATTATTCATAAATCGTCTTACCTCGAGTAATTTTTAAAAAAGAAGAAATTTTAAAACGAAAAGTAATGGGTTTACCAATGAAAAATGAATGATGACGCACGTATTTCTGTAACATTGACAATTGATTACATACTTGATGTGATTGAACAACATTCACAGGAGGAACGATGAAAGCACTATTACTTACACTCTCTCTCTTTTCGTCATTGTCATTTGCTCACGCTGATGAAGTTCAGTCGGCGCAAACATGGATCGATACAAATACAGTGCTCATTTCCAATAGTCAAAGTCCTGACATCGCTAGACGCGACTGTGAAACAACGATGCGCATTCTCTCAATCATGAGCAATGATAAAATCGTTTTCAGATCGACTTGTTCCAGCTCTGTGAATCCGAAATGCACGTACTACTGGTGTTATGAATTAAACGCTAAGGTACTGGTTGTTCCAGGGCAATCTCAAGAATAACTCCATTTTCACAAAAAGAATAAATTAGTCGGGCAATATTTCATTGCAGTTTTTGCAGAGCCCATTAGTATGTCCTTTATATGGATATACGATTAATCACGGTCAAGGAAGACTTTGAGAAGGCGTACAATATTCTCAATCAACGGGAATATCCGCTTTCTTTTTATGAGTACTCACTCAAGCATGAAACTCACAGTTACAGCGATGGATATAAACTGATAGGTGTTTTCGAAAACGGAGACTGTCTCGGAACAATCAGCTATCTGGTCAAACCTTGTTCTCACCTGGGCAAGATTCTTGAGGTCAAAGAAATTTATCAGACGAATATCAAGGGATACAAGGCGTTGATGGATTATCTCGACAAGCTCGCCAAAGAAGAAGAATGCAATGCTATTAAAATCTGCAAAAACTCAGCAG
This sequence comes from Bacteriovoracaceae bacterium UBA6261, assembly GCA_002440825.1. Lineage (GTDB taxonomy): Bacteria > Bdellovibrionota > Bacteriovoracia > Bacteriovoracales > Bacteriovoracaceae > Bacteriovorax. The sequence goes on from DJVH01000079.1 coordinate 11,689, forward strand.
ACAGATTAAATACTAATCTGTTTGATAAGATTGAAACTTTTCTGAAAAATTTAATTCAATAAGAGATTAGTTCACTTCTTCGAAATGCAAAGTCACATTTAAATCAGATTGATCTTGTGGCTGGCCGTTTGTGGGAATCGCGAACTGAGCAGACTTGCTGTAAAACGAAGTAATCGTTTGCGGCTTTCCGATAATTTTTTTCATTTCATCTACGATCTTCATATCGATCTGAACAGGATTGATCTTCTTTCCGTTTACCAGAACATTAGAAAATTTTCTCAATGAGAACACGATTTTACTTTTCAGGCCTTCCGGCGCAATGACGATTTCTTTATTGTAATCAGAGGAGATCGTTTTGTTGATTTCTACAATTTGAGTGCCGACAATCTGGCCGATTTTAACATTGAGGTTTAAGGATGCTGCTTTTGACAATGGTGAAATAATCATGAAGAAAAAAGCCGTCATCAACAATCTAAAATTCTTCATTGCTTCTCCATAAACAAAAAGTGATCTGTTTATGATAATGGACAATATGATAAATGTAGATAGGGAACTTTATTCCTTCACTTTTTTTTGGGAAAATAAATGGAAGCAACCACTGAAATTCCCAGCATTAATATGATCACGACAACCGAGAGAGAAGTCGGAATATGGAGAAAAGGGCCGGCGATCATTTTTCCCCCGACAAAAATCAGAATACCTGACAAAGCGTAGCTGATATAGTCAAACATCTCCATCAAACCATTAAGTGCAAAATAAAGCGAGCGCAGACCAAGGATCGCAAAGACATTGGAGGTAAAGACAATAAAGGGATCCGGAGTGACGGCCAGGATGGCCGGAATGGAATCTACTGCAAAAATAATATCGGTGCTTTCGATCATGATCAGAACAAGAAACAACGGTGTCATGTATCTTTTGCCGTTGTGAATTGTTGTAAATTTTTCTTCTTCAAAATGATGAGTAATGCGGAAATGCTTCTTGGCAAATTTAATCACTGGATTATTTTCAATTTCAATATGAGTTTCATTTTCCTGCAACATTTTGACTCCGGTATAAATCAAAAAACCGCCGAAGACGTAAATCATCCATTGAAATTTTTGAATGAGAGCAACTCCGGCAAAAATGAAAATGATTCTGAAAACCAGCGCGCCCAGAACTCCCCAGAACAAAACACGGTGCTGGTTTTTACTGGCAACTTTGAAGTAGGAAAAGATCAAAGAGATCACAAAAATATTATCAATGCTCAGTGATTTTTCAATGATGTATCCAGTGAGGAATTCCAGCCCTGCCTGGCTGCCCATTCTTTGATAAATGTAAAAATTAAAAGCTAACGCAAGAGCGATCCATACTCCTGTCCAGGTGAGTGATTCTTTAATTGAGACTTTGTGAACTTTCTTGTGAAAGACTCCCAGGTCAAGAAACAGCATGAAAAAAATAAAGCCAAGAAAGGCCATCCATTCCAGAAAAGTATGGCCTGCCAGCATTTTCTATAATCCCGGTGATTGATAGTCTTGGTTGTAATCGTACAAGTGCGAAGTATCTGTCACTATGGCTGCCGCACTATATCCTTTGGCAGTTGTCCCATCCCGAAGCACAACCACTTCGCCTCCTTTGGCCAGCACGATCTGACAGATATCGTCCAGGATATCGTCATCATGTGAATCAATTTGTTTCGGTGAAATAAAAACTTCTCCGGTCTGATGATTTATTCTTCCCCAGAGCTGTTTGTTTTCAATGACAAACAATTTCACAATTTTTCCAAACACGGCGCTGACAGCGATGTCTTCAATATACGTTATGGCCTGGTTTCTTTTGACTGCGACATTGAGATCATAGATCGCTTCAAGTTCAAGTTTGCGATTATATGGTTCCAGAATTTCCAGGCACCGCTCTCTGATTTCGTCGTTCTTCATGGTTTCTGCATTGCCTATTATCACATCATCCATGACGTAAGAACTTTGCAGAAATTTTTTCATCTGATCGATCGTTTCTTTTGTTCCGGCGAGAATGACCGGCAACTTATATTGGGAAAGTGTTTTATTGATCTGCAAAGCACTCCGACTGAAAAAATCTTTAGCTGAACTTTTAATTTTTGTCTCATCGACATTATTGAGCAGCATTGGATTTCTAATGGCATCTAATCGATAGAGATGAAGATTGGTTTCCACAAATAAAGTGATCAACCGGGGACTAATACTGATGACAAAATAGCCGCGCTCCGTATTTTTAATTCTTAAGAGCGGTTTAATGTGAAAACTGTCGGCCACGACAACCAGATCATTAATAGAAGTCTGAACGCGCATATAGCCTTGCTGCTCAGGACTGTGAAAAACAATCAGTCCTTTATCCAGAGGCTCGAGAGAATCTATAAAAGTGGCGTGCCTAAGAGGCTCCATAAAAGTATGAACAAATGAGCGGGTGTAATCCTTTAACAGATAACCCTCCGCTTTAACGAGAGATTGTTTCCATTTTTCTGAAAGAGGCTTAATGTCCAGCTTGGGATCCCGGGAAAGATAGATAGAAATCATCGGCGCTGAATTGGCCACGGTTATGGCCTTCAGGTCTTGCATCATCAGTTCTTTCATAAAAATCCTCCCTTGGATTTTTTCACAGCCTAGCTTCATTCTGCTGGAAAAAAATATTTTAATAAAATTGATAATAAGGTAAAAATAATTCGGTTTTTACGATGTATTTGCGTCGTATAGGCCTTTGCTATACTTCCGCTGGGGGAAAGTTATGAAATGGCTCAATTATCATCATCTGATCTATTTTAAGGAAATTGCCACGACTGGAAGTATTTCCAAAGCTTCTGAAAAATTGTTGATTGGCCAGCCGGCCCTAAGTGCCCAACTCAAACAGCTGGAAGATGAACTGCAGATAGAGCTATTTGAAAGAAAAAACCGAAAGCTAGTTTTAACTGATGCGGGCAAAGTCGTGCTCAAATATGCTGATGAGATTTCTCGTTTAGGTCAGGAGCTTTTGACGGTGGTGGAAGAAAAATCTTATACCGCCAAAACAACTCTCCGGCTTGGAGCGCTCGACAGCGTTCCCAAGCAGATCGTATGGGAAATTGCTCAACGGGCGAAATCTTTCGGGGAGTGCTTTGTCAGCATCATTGAAGGCTCCCAGGAAGAACTGACCAATCAATTACTTCAAAGGGAGATTGATTGTTTTATTTCAAATTTTACTGCAGATTTTTCGCGCGATAAAAATATGACCAGCAGGTCTTTTGTGAAAGCACCGGTTTCAATCTATGGCTCTAAAGAATATTCTCAATGCAAAAAGAATTTTCCCAAATCGCTGGCAGGGCAACCGATTATCCTTCCTACCCATCATTCTAAATTGAGACATGATCTCGATGATTATTTTGATTCAAAAAAAATAAAAGTTTCTTGTGAGCTTGAAACACAGGATACGGCACTGATGAAAATTTTTGCCACTCAAGGGGCCGGGCTTGCGGCACTCCCCGACATTGCAGCTTCAAGCCTCGTTGGAGAAAAGAAGCTTTTTAAAATCGGGACACTTCCGAATATTTCAGAAGAATATTGGGTAATCAGTTCCAAAAGAACCATTGATAATCCAATCGCCACCAATTTGCTGAATTCTATTTAATCTTTTTTTTCCGGGATCAAAATTGAAACCAGCACAGAAACGCCGATTGTTCCAATGACAATCAGAAGCGATGTTGATGTTGGAATGACATACCAATGTTCAATCAGCATTTTTACACCGATAAATACCAGCACCGCCGAAAGAGCATAAGTCAAATATCTGAACAGGTTCACAACACCGGCAAAGGCAAAATAAAGTGATCTCAATCCCAGAATGGCAAAAATATTCGAAGTGTAGGCCACAAAAGAATTTTTAGTCACAGAAAGTGTGGCAGGAATTGAATCCAGCGCAAAAATCACATCAGTAGATTCGATAATCAATAAAACCAGAAACAATGGAGTCATGTGGCGGATACCGTCGATCATCACAAAGAAGTGATGCCCGTGAAACTCCGGTGTCATCTTGAAGAATTTTTTTGAATATTTATAAACCAGGTCATTCTCCGGATCGACTTCCGCCTCTCCGCTGAGAAGCATTTTGATTCCGGTGTAAATAAGAAAAGCGCCGAAGAAATAAAGGATGAAATGAAATTTTTCGATGAGGGAAACGCCACCGACGATGAAAAGAATGCGCATGACCAGAGCTCCGAGAATTCCCCAGAACAAAACACGATGCTGATATTTTGGCAGAACTTTGAAATAGCCGAAGATAATTGTCATGACAAAAATATTGTCGACGCTCAAACTTTTTTCGAGAATATAGCAAGTCAGAAACTCATACGCTTCTGTCTGTCCCATATATTTATAAACGCCAAGGTTGAAAATCATGGCCATCGCTACCCATGCGAGAGTCCAGTACAACGATTCCTTTACACTTATGGCTTTATCTTTTTTATGAAATACGCCCAGGTCCAGAGCCAGCATGATAAAAACAAAAACGTGAAAGCCGATCCAGGCAGAGAGATTTACACTCAAAACAAAGTCTCCTTAGAAATATTATGATAAGTGTATCATTGATAATGGCAAAATTCTAAGATAGCTTAACAAAATGGATAAAGAATCATTGATTACTTCCCTGATCGAGCGCGGCTGGTTCATGGCCGACGGCTTTCTTAATGACAATCTTTGTCAGCGCCTCGTTGAAGATATTCAGAAGCTTCCTCTGCGCGAAGCCAAAATAGGTCGCGGCAACAGCGAGCATCGCCACGATCTTATCCGCAGCGATTCCATTTACTGGCTGAATGAGGGCGAAAGCGAGGCACAGAATGAATTTCTCGCTAAAATGAATGAATTAATGTCCGTTTTAAACCGGGAACTTTTCCTTGGATTAAAACAATTTGAAGGTCATTTTGCCAGATACGAGCACGGCCAGTTTTATAAAAAACATTCAGATCAATTTACGGGTACCAAAGAAAGGCTTGTGACGACTGTCACCTATTTAAATTCTCCCGCTTCCGGTGGTGAGCTTCGCGTGTATAATAAACAGAACAATGAGCTTATCGATGCCGATGTGAAGCCAGTTGCTGGAAGACTCATCTGCTTTTTAACCTCAGATATTTATCATGAAGTGCTTCCCGCGCAGGAAACACGTTATTCAATTGCCGGTTGGTTCAGGACGAACATTACTTAAAATGAAAATCAAAATAATTGCTCAGCTGATTTATTATATCATCCGACTTCTCAATCTTACTTATCGATATGAGTTCATCGGACTCGACAATAAAGAAAAAGCAAAGGCCATGAATGCGAATCGCACTTTTGCCTATGCTCTCTGGCACCAGAATTTAATTGGTGCTATTTTTTCTCACATCGGTCTGGAGAAATTTACAATGGTCATTTCTGAATCAAAAGATGGAGAGCTCGTCGCTGTGACATGCGAGAAGTTTGGCCATCTTCCTGCGCGGGGAAGTTCCACTCGAGGGGGAAAAAAAGCGCTGATTGAAATTGTCCGCAATATGAAACAAGGTTATCCCGGAGCTCTTACTGTTGACGGCCCCAAGGGCCCCGCTCATGTAGTCAAACCAGGCATCATCGAAATAGCGCGACTTTGTCAGTGCGCCGTTGTGCCCTTATCACCGTATGCTTCTTCACACTGGGTTTTTAAAAAAAGCTGGGATCAATTCCGCATTCCGAAACCTTTTTCAAAAATCGTTGTGGTCATCGGAGAACCTGTCTGGGTGGATGAATCAGTTTCGAGAGAAAACTTCGATCAGATCGCGATCGAAGTCGGAAAAAAAATTGAGCAAGGTGAAGAAGTTGCCATCAAACACCTTGCCCGAAAAGATCAATAAGCCTTTTCAGTAAACCAACAATTTGGCCGCGCGCCTGCTTCTTTCACACAAGCTCCTACTTTAGCATCGATTGAATCAAACGGAACGTCAGGTCCCTGATCGCAATTGGCCCCCGACATATAAGTATCAAGTCTGCATTGTGGGTTTGCATGGTTGTAAACAGTTTTGCTGACTTTAGTAGGATCGCTCACGGTAATTTTCGGTTCCGGTGTGCCATTGACCAGCGAAGCAAAAACTTTACTGGTTGCAAGTCCTGCAAGAGTGATGCGTGCACAAGCATTGTCTCTGCATTTTGAAAGGGCCGTTTTGTAATTGGCAGCATCGATCTCTGCATCGAATGCTTTATTTTCAACACCGTTTTTAAAAAACAAAGGCAGACATTTTGAAGTTGCATAATAATCAGCCTGACCTTCTGCTGACGACCATCCACGAAGACCGGAATTTCCGCGAAGAATTTTCGGAGCTCCTCCAAGATGATGTCCGACCTCGTGACAAATCAACAGCAAGAAAGCATCTTTTGTCATCAGAGGATGTCTCGCCAGACCGCCGTTCATCACAACAACTGCATTGTTTGCATCATCTCTGGTTGCAAAAGCATCAACAGTTCCATCCTGCCAGCGCTTATCAAAAATCAATTTTTTCCCAAGAAGTTTTTTAACTTCGGGCTCGAGAATAGATTGCGCCGATTCGATCAATTGATTGAAATCATCCTGAGTTAATCCTTGCCCAAAAGATTTCACACCTGCTTCGTATTTTTGCGAAGACAGAGGAAAACAGGATTCAGGTTCACGCTTGTATCCCGCCTGAGCAATGCTACTCACAGCAAGCAAGGTCATCAGCAAAGTCGTTTTCATATCTTTCTCCTATAAGAGTCTTTGCTTTTTAAGTAGCACCGCTTTTACACCTAAAACATGATCTCGCTCAGGTAAAAACGCTGAGATCAATCTTTGGATAAACTGCTCTAAATCAGTTTTCTTTTGTTTTGTGAAGACTACAACATTATCAGAAAGAATAAAAAACACCCAAAAGGAGGGTTTTATGAGAATAATGAATCGCAATTTCCTAATGGCCCTGGCAATGATGCCGGCGCTTGGATTCGCTTCAATACCGGTTGTCTCCTATGAGGCGAACGTTCCGGTTGACCATGTTTACTCTCCTGCGGGTTTTGACAGTAACGATAACTCCGAAGTTGTTATTTCGGGTTTTTTACCAAACCTTTGCTACAAAGCTCCTCAACATATGGTGAATGTAAAAGATGGCAAAATTAACATCTCTGTTAAGGCCATCAAAAATCAACGCGGGCTTGGCTTCTGTGCTGACGTCATCGTTCCTTATGTTGAATATGTAAATCTTGGTGTTCTTGATAAAGGTAAATACGACATCGCCGTCAACGAAAACAGCCAATGGGAAAAACACAGCAAAATGCAAGTCGCTGAAGCAAGCAGCAGCTCTATTGACGAAGTTGTCTATGCAAACGTTGAAGAAGTTGTGAAATCAGATGATGGCTCCCGCAAAGTCATCTTGAAAGGCCACAACCCAAGCGATTGTTTTGAATTAAAAGAAATTGAAGTTAAAGATAATGGTGTGGATGTTTACTCTGTCCTTCCTAAAATGAAACAAATCAGAGCATTCTGTCCTAAAAAAATGATTCCATTTTCTTACGAATTTGAAGTTCCACAAAACCTTGATGCAGACAGAGTCTTACTTCACGTGCGTGTTATGGACGGTAGATCAGTGAACGCCTTCTTTAACAATCAGCCACAAAATGAGTAACTCATAAGCAATGGGTGATAAGGCAAGAGGAGCGATCCTCTTGCCTAGTTAATATCTTCAACTAATACTTTCGTGCAGCCTAATTTTTCAAACTTGTCCTGAATATTTTTAACGGTATTCCGGATACCAGACACATCCAACATCGACCTGCCTAAATATGAACTTCCACTCCAACTGCGCGAAAGATATTTGTCTTCTTCATCCGGATCAATCTGTTCATTCTTTAGCTTCTTAACAGCAAGGATTGTCGATTTATAATGGCGCTGAATTTTTTCAATTGAGCTCGAAGCACCAGTTCCTTTTTCTTCATCAAGTTCAGTGTTGTAATAGGTTTTCTGATCTGTATGAAATAAATCTTTGTTCGTCACAATGAAGTCATATCCCTCCTGCACAAGACTGTCGGCATATTTGAAGGAATAACGGATGCGTTGAATGTCCTGGCAGATATAGGTAGACGGAGCTGTATCCACTTTAAACGCTTTCAACTGCTCACCATATTTTTTATTAAAACGTTCGATCTTTTCACCGAATGTTTTAGTCTCTTCGTAACTCTTCGCAGTCGTGTAACGGAGAAATTTCTCTCCCCATTCTCCATAAATCTGTCCGGCGATATTTTTATAATTTTCAAGCAGCGAAACCATATTGTCTGAGCCGTCATCAGAAGCAGAATATTGTCTCGGAGACACAACCCGGCCGAGTCTCTCTTCAAGTTTTTTCATTTCGGCCAGTTTCGAATTGTAGAGATCCATTTTTTTCTGCAATTCATCTACCTTGGCTTTTTTAACTTCTTTGTTTTTTGTTGAAGCTAGTTCTTCCTTGGCGGCAATATCATTGAGAACTCTTGTTATGTGAAATAAAGCTCTCGCACGCAATCCTTCATTGAATTCCTTAACACTCAAATTCATAGTCGCTTGAAACGACATCATGTCCATCGGATCAAATTTCTTTAATTCGAGACTAAAAACATCGTCCAGCATTGGAATCGTACTTACTTTCAAAGACCGATAGTTTGAGAGTTGCAAGCTGAGTGATTCATAATCCTGAGCGATCGACGAAATCATCAGAAGTTTCTGCGTCTCTGCCGGAGTTTCTGCATTGTCCACAATCGGCGAGTTTAAAGTGGCCTTCGTTTTCAAAAGCGTCTTTTTGAATTGAGAAACGTCACCCACCAGTGAAACGAGCATCTGCTGATCCATTTCATCCAGCACCTTTTTCTGATCAGTTTTTTCTTTATCCAGTTCTTTCAAAGACTGTGTCAGCTTCTCAATGTGAAACTTTACATCTCTAAGATCTTCTTTGTTCGAGCTGTTTTCAACATCCAGTCCGCCCTGAGCTTCCAGTTCTTTTCTGATGTCATAGAAAGAACAATTTAATTTGATAAAAGTCTGGCGATCAGAATTCTTCACAAAATCAAAGCGCTGTTTAAAAATCAAATCAATCAGTTTGATGGCAGAAGAAATAATAAATCCTCCTCCCGCGACAATCAGACCTGTTGTATTTCCGGCCAGAAGTCCAAGCTGAGTCGAATCATAAATGAGGTCCGCTGTCTGCTCAAGGACTCTCCCGTCTTCCAGATTACACTGATTCTTTTTAATCATTGTCGAAATATTAGTGAAGAGATTTGAAAATTTAATTCCACTTAGTGCGCTGACAGCAGATCCGTCAGTCGAATCATTGCCGGTAATTGAATTCATAATTGTATTGCCATCGACAGTCTTGTCGATGATATTTCTCTTTTTCAACTCTTCTTGAATAGAGTTAATTGACGTTAACACATCCGACATTTTTGAATCATCTTTCTGAAGACAATTGCTTTTGAAAACATTTTTAATGGATTCTGTTTTTGCCAGTAGATCAGCAAACTTTTTAGATTCAAGCGGACACGCTTTAGGTCTCTCGCCTGCCACTTTATACTTATTGATCAGAGTATTGATCTGATCCATGTCCTGCGCCTCTGCAGTGAGCATCGTAAAAGAGATCAAGACTAAAAAAATCTTCTTCATATTTTCCCCGAAACGAAAATTGGCGTAAGAATTCAAGGAAAACAAAGCAAGGACAGTGCCATGCCTAAACTGTGAATAGAAGTGACTTTAAGGCCCGGCGACTGTCTAAAATTTCGACAGCTCCTCTAAAAAACAGACATCTGTTCTTTCGTCTTATTTAATGAGCTTGATGACTGACGAATCAAGAAATTCGTTTTTGCTCTCGAGATAATTTTTGTAGTGATTGCCATAGAGATCGATCTCTTCTGGTTTAAGCGGTCTTTTGACTACGGCAGGATTTCCCATGATCATTGACCCCGAAGGATATTTTTTTCCAGGAGGAACGACGCTTCCTGCTGCCACTACACAGTGATCGCCGATTTCCGCTCCATCGAGAATGATGGCCCCCATACCGATTAAACAGCTGTTGCCAATCGTGCACCCGTGAAGAATGACATTGTGGCCGACGCTGACATTAGCGCCGATCACGAGCTTATTGGCCCCAGTTACGTGAAGCATGGAGAGATCTTGAATATTGGTATTTTTTCCGATGGTGATGGTGTTGATATCACCGCGAGCGACACATTGGTGCCAGAGACTTACATGTTCTTCGAGAGTGACCCGGCCGATAACATCGGCCGAAGGAGCGATGTAAACTCCCTCGCCGATCGTTGGTTCAATTCCTTTGTAGGAATAGATGGCCATTATTTTTTAGGAGTGTTGTCTAGAATCCATTTTTCCTTGTCCCATGGAAGAGCAGCGACGTAAGCAGCTACGTTTTTCATGTCGTCAGGAGAAAGTCCTTTTACGATTGGATTCATCGCTACGTTGATACGCGCGCCGGATTTCATATCTACAAGTTGCTTTTCAACATACCAGTCGTACTGACCGCCGATATGAGGAGCTTTTTGAGAAGCTTTCCCTTCTCCGCCTTTACCGTGACAAGCAATACATTGACCGTAAGTTTTTGCGCCAGCTTGAAGTTGTGGTGTGCTTAAATCAACCACTGGAGCGTATTCGATTTCTGCCGTTTCTTCAGCACCAGCGTTTTCTTTAGGAGCTGTCACTTCAGCGATCGCTTTTTGTTGTTCATTATAGGCAGTCTCAACTTTTTTAAGGTCGAATTTTTCGTTGTCTACCGGGTTTGTTTTGAATGTGAAGAGAACTAGAATAAGAACTAAACCAGTCATTACACCTAAAAATACCATTAACCTTGTCATGGACTCTCCCGCCCCAAAAAATTTGAATAAAATTTACGAATTGAGTCTCAAATTATAGTGGAATTTAAAAACCTTGGCAATTTATAAGCTCTTGATCATCCCTTCGAGACTTTGTGAATCTTTAATTTCTTCCAGCATAGAAAGGTGCTGAGGTTTGATGAAGCCTTCATTGTGAGCGTGGCGCAGATATGCGAGCAATGAGTCATAGAACCCCTGAAAGTTATAAATAAAACAAGGTTTGCTATGAAGTTTTAATTGCGACCAGGTAAGAATCTCGAACATTTCATCCAGTGTTCCCATACCGCCGGGCAAACTTAAAAAGGCATCGGACTTATCATACATAAGTTTTTTGCGCTCATGCATGCCTTCGACAATATGAAGTTCAGTTAATCCTCTATGGGCGATTTCGTAATTGACCAGTGTTTTGGGAATAACGCCGATGACTTGACCACCATGAGCGAGCACTGCATCTGCAATAGCTCCCATGACTCCGATCGTAGCTCCACCGTAGACAAGAGCAATATCATTTTTGGCCATGAAAGTTCCCAGTGCTTTTGCCATTTCCAGATAGGCCGGTGAAAATCCTTCAGCTGAACCACAAAAAACACATAAACGTTTCACTTAATTTCCGCCCTTTTCAAAGTAAAAGAAATATTCTTTGTTTCCACTCTTGCCGAGAATGGGAGATTCACATTGTCCTGCCACCACAAAATTTTCTTTCTGGCACCATGACTTGAGTTCGGAGAGCATGACGAGACGATGACCTTCGCTTTTTACTATTCCGTTTTTATCCAGCCCATCGCGGCCGACTTCAAACTGAGGCTTAACAAGCGCCACGATTTTTCCGCCAGGTTTCACTAAATCAAAAATATTTTTGAGAACAAGCTTGAGAGAGATAAAAGATAAATCAACAACAGCAACGTCGACTTTTTCGCTGATGGCGAAGGGAAATTTAATATTGACCCCTTCATGATTTTCTACTCTGGGATCTTTGCGCAAAGATTCTGCCAGCTGATCGTGACCGACATCGAGGCAGATCACTTTTTTAGCTCCTGCTCTCAAGACAAAATCAGTAAAGCCACCGGTTGAAGCGCCGACATCGGCGATAACCTTTTCTTTGACATCGACATTGAATCTTTCCAGAGCACGCTCAATCTTGTGGGCCCCACGAGAGACGTAAAGAACATCCTTTCTCACTTCCAGTCCCTCCGCACTCACATTCTGTGAGGCTTTTTCAATTTTTTGGTTTTGATAATAGACAACGCCTTCTTCAATCAAAAGCGCTGCTTGCGATCTTGTTGGTGCAAGACCAGCTTCTACGAGAACTTTGTCTGCGCGATCTTTGCTCATAGTGAAACTGGAGTAATGATTAAATCAATTTCTTCCTGATTGCGTTCTTCGTGAGTGATTTTTTTGGTCTCACCAAGATAGATATCAAGATTTGGTTCATTGAGAGTTTTTACAACTTTTCCGGACTGATTATAGACTTCACCTTTTACACGAACGAACCCGGAAGGACCGTATTCATGGACACTTTGTACGTAATAAGCCGACAATTCTGCCTTTATTCCATTCTTCATCGAAATCATGACCTGCTCGCGCTCATCGACCTGTTCAATGGAATGCTGCTCGGTAGAGAGGAAAAACCCTTTACCAATCCCTTTTTTATAAACGAGACTGACATTGAGTCCAATTTTCGCCTCTGCTTCGAGAGAAAAGGCTAAAACTGCCAGAAAAATGAATGAAATTTTACGCATGCAAAAATTGTAAGACAGAATCCCCCCGGCTTCAATAACTACTTTTATGATTGGCAAAAAAGCGCTCAGGGGCTATAAATTGAGGAACCAAAATTTTTCGTTTCGGGTCAATAGCTCAGTTGGTTAGAGCTCCCGGCTCATAACCGGGTGGTCCTGGGTTCAAGTCCCGGTTGACCCACCAATATAAAAGCCTCCCTAGGGAGGCTTTTTTTATTTCAGACCGAGACAGTTTATTAATTCGTCATCCTCAAAAAAAATTATTCTGGTTTAGAAATTGTATTTTGAGTAAGTAAAACTTTGCCATTTTTGCAAAGAATTCTTCCGTTGACCTGAGCGCCTTGTTTTAACTCAGCTGTCAGCTGATTGATAAATGTTCCGACGGCGGCGCTGTTTGAGCCGAGAATAACTCTACCGCTGGCTTGCCAGTAAACGTTCTTTGCCTGAGCTCCACCACTTAAATTCATGCGCGCATTTGCGGCTAAATTCACATCGCCTTCAACCTGGAAAATCCAGACGTCAGAGTCTGTTCCTTCAAGAGTCATATCAGTAGGGATAGTTGCCCCATTTGAAAAACGGTAAGTCCCCGCCGGAAGAACTTTGCCTCCAAGCTCTCCTTTATAAGCTTCAACTTTATCTTTGTCAGTTGCTCTGCCGGCCATCTCTTTATAAGCACCAATGAGATCTTCGCGGGCCATTGTTAAATAACTTTGAGGATCGCCAACGTCATCACCAGCATAAATTTCTGGTGAACCGCCTTTTACATCAGCTGCATTCAGACCAATGAGTGCTCTCACTCCTGGCTTTAATCCGACTTTGCCAGAAACGTTTGAACTTTGAGAAGAAGCAATTGAAATGTAGGCCATTATACCAAAGCTTTTAGCGATACCAAGATCCGGAGCTTTTGTTTTGTGGTTAGGAATTGGAGTTACTTCTTCAGTGCTGGAACCACTTGTGGTTTTCACATCAGAGCTGTTTGAAGAATTTTTTCCGCAGGCAGTGAGAATAAGCGCAAGCGACATTGCAATTGAAACGAACCACTTTTTATTATTCATAAGTATTTCTCCCTCTCCTTTCGTTTGAAATAAAACGCTCAAGGATAATCAGGGAGAAATACTCAGAAAAAAAATATCAAATTTTCATGAGAGTTATTCAGTTTTTAAATACAATCGTTAAATCTTTCCAAAAGATTACTGATTCTCATGTCAGCACCTCTCACGTTGCCGCTTCTCAATTCAGAAAGTGAGCTCTGGAGCTGAGAAATGGTTTCTTCGCGAGGAACGCAGTTGCGATTTGGATTGTATCTTGTTCCGCTGTTAGAAAGGCATTCAAGCTTTTGTGAATCAAATGTTAAATTCAGGCAATGATCCATTTCATACCCTTCATAAACTCTGTCTCCAATTGTTTGAAGACAATCCAATTTATTGGTATCGAAATTCAGTGTCGAACAATAAGTCAGTCCACGCTTATCAAAATACGTGTACTGCTTCACTTTATTCAAGCAGTTCGCGCGATCCGATTCAAAAGTCATAGGCTTACAGATGAGATTGTAGGCAGCAGTTCTGTCTGATGCATAAGAAGCGGAAACCAGAAAAGAGAGCGCTAATACCATAGCTTTCATGAGGACCTCCTGAATGTGTGGACTCCTAAAAACGATAGTTTAAAGAAAACATCCTATCAAGAGCTAACTCATCAGGATTGCAATTTCCTCTGTTCAAAAGTTTTACACTATCAAAAACATGGTCAATTTTTATGATTCCTTTCAGGGTGTTAGACCTTCTTTTTTGGCACTCTCCCTGCACTTTTAAAGGCAGCGGGGGCTTTATGAAAATTAGAATGACACTTATAACTTTAATCATTACATCACTGATCTCAACGACAGCAATGCCGAAGAGTCACAGCAACGGTGACATTACAAGAAATCACGTAAACCTGATTTCTAAAATGATCAAAGTTGTTCAACCAGATCTTGCAATGAAAGACAGACATCGTATTGCTTACTCACTTTATATGACGACCAAGAAATATAAAGTTGATCCAAAACTGATGATTGCCATTATTGCGACTGAAAGTGATTTTGATAATAGAAAAATTTCTACGACTGGTGACTTGTCACTTGCTCAAATCAATACTGATATCTGGAATAAAGAATTCCAGAGACTTGGTCTTGATAAGTTAAATTCAAAAAGATTGAAGAAAGATGAGAACTACGCTCTTTCAAAAATGGCGGAGATTTTAAACATTCTTAAAACTCGTCACGGTAAAAACGACAACAAATGGTTTGCACGTTACCACTCTCATACTAAAAAATATAAAACAGCTTATTCAACAAAAGTTGAGAAGCGTATGAGAATGATTGCTTCAATGAACTAAGATCAATTTTCAACAATTCCAGAAAATACTTTTTCCACTTTTCCACATAGGTAGACGACGCTGAAATCAGAATTGAACTGAACGGCCAGTCGTCCACCTAGTGTTTCCAGAAGAATTTCATTTTTCCAGCCATAGAGTTTCGCCGCTGCAATGGCCGTAGCGGTGACTCCGGTGCCACAAGAAAGAGTCTCGTTTTCGACTCCTCGCTCGTAAGTTCTCACGCGAAGATGGTTGGGACTAGTGGCTTCAAAAAAATTGGCATTCGTTCCTTTCTCGAACATGGAATTGTAACGGACGCTCTTCCCTTTTTCAAAAATCGGATACTCAAGAAGATGGGACACTTCAAATACACAATGAGGGACACCTGTGTTCATATACATTGAACTTTTGGAGTTTAGACCGAGAGACGTGACCAGAGATTGCAGATTGAATTTTTCGACGTCGTATAGCTCTGTCATTCGCAGTCTGAAGCCGTGAACCGGATCTGTCTCGCATTCATAAACGCCATTCATTGTTTCAAATTTATATTTATCTTTTTTTGCAGGAAGAACATCGTGAGCAAAAGCTGTAATGGCCCGTGCGCCGTTACCGCACATTTCGACTTCACCGCCATCGGCGTTGATATATCTCATTTTGAAATCGTGTTGCGAACTCTTTTCCAGAAGCAAAACGCCATCCGCGCCGATCCCTGTTTTGAGCTGACAGAGCTTGTGCCATAATTTTTTATCTTCTGCTTTAACGAAGCCTTCGCGGTTGTCGATGACAATAAAATCGTTTCCGGTTGCATTGATTTTAACGAAGTTGATTTTCATTTGAGACTCGCTCCTAAAATATTATTCACAAGGAATTTATCAGCAGCTACTTTTTTAGCCCGATAAATCATAACCGGCAACTCCGTTTCTTTATCTACACGGTCGTTGAATCTCTGATAAATCATTTCTCCGGAGCGGGTCATTTCCACCACTCGACCGCCATGACTGTTGTCGCTGATGACTATGTGGTCATTGGGAAGGACCTGAATCGTTCCGTTAATCGGGTTAAGACTGAATTGCGGTTCATCAAGTTTAAATGACCAGACCATTCTTTTTAAGAAAACATCATATTCATTCAAGGAAGAAAATTTCCTATTTTCCCAGTCATTGATATTTTTATAAACAATCAAATGTCCATTCGGAAGAATTTGGGCATCGTGAAAACCATAATCTCCCAGATCCAGAAAATCATTATCGAAGATATGTTCTATTTTCTTTAACTGAGGATCAAAGATGACAATTCTCCCTAGCCCGTTGAAAGTCACAAGCAAATTTCCTCTTTTCATGTACGGAAGAATGAACTCCAACGCATTAGGTGGAATTTCGGCAATGGCATTGAGATGAGAGAACTCATGCATGACATCGACTGGAAGTGTATTTTTATCCATCTTAAAAGGCATCGCCGGCAGAAGCTGTTCCTGATGAAAGAGACGAATGATCTCTTCCGCATGATCGGCCAGGCTCCAGCTGGCCAGAAGCTTTCCATTTTTATCAGCGACGTTGATGACATCAAAACGGGTATTGATCCCTTTCCATTTTTTAACCACGGACGAAAGGAAATAAATTTTAGATTCATCGCGGGAAAATCTGAGCTCGTGGTGGACCCAATAAGGGAAAACAAATTTTCTATTATTGTTGGAATCGTAAAGAACAAGTTCGTGTTGATTGAGGCCGAGCCATTCTCCGTTCGTGGCAAACGAACAGGTGAATCCGGGAAAGGCTGCCACCAGCTCTCCGGCCTCATTATAAAGCCGGCAGTCAATTTGATAATAGTCCGGCTCGACCTCTTTGCCGCCGATCACCAGCCAGCATAACCAAAAATAGACATGAAGCAAGCCGAGAATTTTCAAATGACTCCACCATCTGGACAAAATGATACCAGTTCATAAAAAGTTTACGCGAATCGGGGCCTTGGTGAAACCAAAAACTGAGTATTTTACTGGCACGGGCATTGCTTTATGGAGATTGCTGACCAGGGAGAGACTGGACAGTTTTTTCAGAGGGGGAAAAAATGAATTTCAAGCATCTGGTGCTCAGTGCACTTCTACTTTCATCACAACTTCAATTAGCACATGCAGATCAAATCGGATGGGGCGACAGACCCGGACCTGGACGAGGTGAAGGTCGGCCTGAATTTCCTGGACAACCCGGTCGGGGAAATGGGCGTGGTGATCGTCCAACAGATCCTTGGGGCAACGACAGCCACGGTTCCTCAATCGTAGAATCACAAATCCAAAATTATTTCCAAGGTCAGAGTGTTTTAGACTTACTCTCTGATTCCTATACCCGCATGCAACTGCAAGGTCGTCGTCTTCGCGACATAACAATTGTCGCCAGTACAGAACAAGGCAACGGGCGAGCTCAACTCGTTTTAAACGGACAGTCGCTGGAAAATTCTCAGGTCGTAGCGAGACAGGTGTCTTCATACACTTTCAGAGTTGATCCATTCGCGAATGAAGTGGACAGAACTCTAAGAAGAATTGAACTAAGCATGCAGGGACGTTTTTATGTTGAAAAAGTTATCTTTAATCTCCTTGAGACTTCTGGTCCTAATGGCCCTGGCCCTGGCCGTCCACCTGAAGGCCCAACAGCTGAAGTTATCAGACAACAGCTTAACGAAAGAATACAGCAGGAAGGTGGCCTAGAACTTTTCAGAATGTTCAACCTGGGAATGGAAAGACGTGGACAAGCCGTTTCAAGAGTGACAGTTCTGGCAAGAGCGCAACGTGGTTTTGCTCAGGCGTCTCTGATGGTAAACAATCAGCAGTCTGGAATCGCACAGTCACTCGGTATGGGACAATCGCGAATTACATTTGATCTTCAACCAGGCATGAGAATCGGTGAACAGATCCAGGGTCTTCGTCTGTACTTCAGAGGCGATCTGCAAATTGATGAAGTCTCGATTGAATTCGATAAGCGCGGCGGTGGCGGTGGATTCCCTATCCCTCCAATGGAAAGAAGAATTGAACAAATCGTGAACCAACGTTTATACGATACAAGTGGAGTCGCTCTTTCTCAACTGATGAACCTCGACAGACGTTTTGATGACAGAGTTGTTGATTCAGTGGAACTGACTCTGAGAAACAGCGACATCGGCGTAAGACTTAAATTGTGCCAGGTAGTTGCTGATCGTTTCGCCACTGTTAACTGTGCAGCTCCGGTTACAATTTCATCAGGCGCTCAAGTTGTAAGACTTCAAGGTGTAAATCTCGCAAGACTTAGAGAAACTCAACTCTCTACAAGAATGGGAATGATTGATATCGAGAGAATCGCTATCATCTTCAGATAAGTACCAGATAGATTTTCCGCACACACTGAAAAAAGAAAGGCCCGGATGATCCGGGCCTTTTTTTATGAGGTTCCTAGGCAACATACTTTTCTTGCTGATATTTTCTTGTGACCAAGTATCGTTAGCACAGTAACTGCAAACTGAATTTTTTCCATTGATATATATCAGCCATAGCAATATCAAGTTAAAATCAAGTACATAAAAAAGAGGCAGTATTGCCTTAATATTTTCTTTTCACTCTCAAGTCTATTCATCTCAATTCTTGCGTTTATTTCTTTAATTATAAGAACAAAAAATAAACTCATTAAAACTGTGTAGGTAAACCGATACTAATTCAAATTTTAATATTTGGAGTGATATGAAAGCATTAATTCTCTTTAGTGTTTTACAAATTCTTTCTACGGCTCAAGCTCAAACATCTCCCGACGAAAGAATTTGTTACAGTTTTGGGAGCCCTCTACAGATTTATCCCAATCTTGCTATGGCTAAAGAAGGAACCAAAACTTTTTGTGATTTATTAATGCCGAAACAATATAACTGTGATCCCGGCCATTCCACTTGTGTAATAGATAGTGAAACTTGGGATGAAGTGTATCCCGGCAAGTTTACATGGATTAAGTACTATACAAATTATAGAGTTGTTGATTTAGCTGGAGATATCGTTGCTGGAGCGAATGCTTACTGTGGATTGTATGTAGAAAAAAAAACCGGAGATGAATGTAATCCTCCGCCGGAGCTAGTTAATGGTTATAATTTATTATTTCAGCCAGAGGCTTTAGTCGGAACTGTCATAGGGCCTCAAGTTATTGGTAGCTATGAGAAACAAAAATCATGTCCTGAAATTTTGGGGCCTGACGGAAATTTCATTTATAACAACTTCACAACAATCGCGCCAATTGGTTATTCATCGGCGGATTTTTCAATCACATCCGAGCTTTGCACTGAAAAGTATGACAGCAACACTCGTTGTAATTCTACTTCATGCAACATAGTAGGAACATTTCATCCCAGTGAAACAAATGTTGAGCCAGGAATTACTGCAGTTTATTCTGAGTTTTTATTTTTCCTCAACAATTGGGACTCTTTTTTTGGTTCATTCTCTAGTATGACGAAATTCCAACTTGAGGGATTTATAAAAAATAATATAGCTTCTCCACCTCCCCCTGCGCCAGCATTTAAGAAGAAAGACTTATCCCAAGCACCGATTCGTTGTCCAATACATAAACCAGGTTCAATCATTGATGTTGATAATCAAATCTTGGGAGAAAATATACCGTTGTTTGGAACGCCTTATTCAATCTATTATTACAGCGACAGAGTTTTAGGCAGACAGGATAAATATAAATTAAGGATTCCGTTAGTAAGAGGTAAAGTTCCCAATACTCTAAGCTCAATTGAATTAACCATTCTTTTTGCAGGAAGAGATTTCACGAAAAAATTTGTACCTAATGATGATCTTTACTATGACTTCTTTTGGGATGGACTGGATGCTAGTGGAAATGCAATGCCAGCCTCTACGGAAGTAGTCATTGTTATCACCAGTAAAGGACCAGGAGGGACTGTTACATCACATAACATTCAACGTCTTGGTGGTTTGAACATTCGTCTCCTCGGTTTAAATGGTTGGGGAATTGATATTGTTCATTTTTATGACAAAGGATCTAAAATACTTTACTTAGGGCAAGGTGGTGAAATTTCAAATACCGGAGTTCCGTATGAAGGGGGTTTTGCGGCGCCAAGTATAGATGGAAGTGAATTATATATTTTTAATTCTTTCGGAAAACACATTAAAACAATCAATGCAATCACTGGCGATCTAAAATTTGCATTCAGCTATGGAAATGGCGGTGGAATTGTATCAATCGTCGATCGATATGGTAACAAAACACTTGTACAGCATTTAAATTCATCTGCAACAAAAATAATTGCGCCGAATGGCCAGGAAACCAATCTAGAAGTTGATTCAAATGGATGGATGTCTAAAGTTCATAATCCAAACAATGAAGTTTATACTATGACTTATCGTTCGAAGGGGCTTTTATCATCATTTCAAAAGCCTGAAGGGCAAAAATCATTTTTTAATT
>DJVH01000008.1 GCA_002440825.1 Bacteriovoracaceae bacterium UBA6261
AGAGAAAAAACCTGGTAGCCGCCGGAATCAGTGAGGATCGCGCGGTCCCATTTCATGAATCCGTGCAGACCTCCGCCTACTCTTTCAATCAATTCATGTCCGGGACGAAGATAAAGGTGATAGGTGTTTCCCAAAATGATCTGGGCGTTCATTTCCACCAGCTCTTCCTGCCACATGGTTTTAACTGTTGCTCTGGTTCCAACCGGCATGAAAATCGGCGTCTGTATTTCACCATGAGCTGTTGTGATGACTCCGGCGCGCGCTTTTTTACTTTGAGCAACTTTTTTAAAAATTTGTTTGGCCATGAATTACCTTATGATCAGCATGGCATCACCGTAGGAGAAAAAACGATATTTCTCTTTAATGGCAATGTCGTAAAGTTCTAATGTTTTTTTTCTGCCGATGAGGGAAGACACCAGCATGAGAAGACTTGATTCCGGCAAATGAAAATTGGTTAAAAGACCATCAATGCTCTTAACATCAACTCCCGGATGAAGAAAAATATTGGTCGAATACATTTCACCTGGTTTGAGATTTTTTCCGTAGCTTGATTCAAGTGTTCTTAACGTCGTCGTTCCGACAGCGAAGATTTTTTTCGTTCCGCGCGCCCTTTCTGCATAGGCATGATTAAGCTTTTCTGCGTTTTCGTTATCTATAAAATAATTTTCTGAATGCATCTGATGATCGAGAATATTGGCCGTTTTTACCGGGCGAAAAGTACCGATTCCCACGTGCAGAGTGACACTTGCTGTCTCAATTCCCTGATCTTTTAATTGTTCCAATAATTCATTCTTAAAATGCAGGCCGGCCGTCGGTGCGGCCACGGATCCTTCTTCTCTGGCGTAAACCGTCTGGTAATCTCTGCGATCCGATTCATCACTTTCCCCTTTTCTGATATAGGGAGGAATCGGAATGCGGGCAAATTCAAAAAGATGATCTTTAATATCGTCGAGATTGAATTGAACGCCGAAAGTTCCATCGGGATAGATGGCCGCTATTTCTGCCACCAGCTGGTTAGGAAAGAAAAACTTCATGCCGATTTTTTTTCTGGAAGTCGTTTTGATCAAGGCCGGATACGCTCCATCCTCATTTTTGGTCAGCGACAAAAGAAATAATTCTGCGGCCCCTCCACTTTCTTTTTTCCCAAGAAGACGAGAAGGAAAAACCTTTGAGCGGTTGAAAACAAGTAATGAATCTGCCGGAAGATATTTACCGATATTGGAAAACGTTTCGTGCAAAACTTCATTTGTTTCAACACGGTAAACCAGAAGGCGCGACTCGGCGGCCGGCCTTTGAGCGATCAGCTCTTCCGGCAGGTCGTAGTGATACGACGAGAGTAATAAATCTTCTGAATTCATTTCAATTTTTTAGCACGAACCGCGTAGAATTGGCCCTTTTAAAAAATCAAAAACTATGAAAAACTTGTATCATGACTAAATATTTATTACTTTTGAGTTTTCTTTTTTCTCTGCGCGCCGGGGCCCAGACCAATGACTTTGAGGCAGAGCTGCGTATGCTCGAGCAGCAGGAAGAAGCCGCTTTTTTGCGTGCCGAAACAGTCACGACAAAAGAACTCTCCAGTGAAAAAAATGAAAATGATGACCTAATCTCGGATTCAGTTTCTTCTTCAGCATCTGCTGTCAGAAAAGAAGAAATCCAACCGCAACATTCTGATATTGTCATAACGCCGCCGACTATGAAAGTTCGTCGCATCCGTTCACGATGAAAATGATAATTCGGCTTTTAACGGTCATTTTAATTTCTTTATCATTCTTTCCTTCAGTGAAGGCCCAGACCTTTAATCTGGCCCGTTTTTCAGTTGGCGAATCACGTATCTCAGTTTCATTGGATGATTTTATTATCCATAAAACTGATCCTGCCGTTTCGGCCGCCTGGGGGGAAGACACTGTTCAATGGATCAGGAATGAAAATAATCTTCTCGTCCCAAGGGCCCTGCTCAAGGTCAATGTAGAAAGCGATGACAACTCGGTTCACTTTGAATATCAAGGACAAAAGATTATTCCGGTAAAGTCAAAAGAAGGAGCGCATTCCGAACTTTATGTGGATCTTTTTAATCCCGATACTTTGTTTGTGTACAAGGGAAAAAATCTATTTGATAAAATTCTCATTGAAGCGGCCCCGGCCAAAAAAGCTCGTGCCAAACAATTGATCGATTATTCCTGCTCTCCTTATGAAATAGTGATCAACGGCATTGATGATGAATACGTTTCACTTGGTTGCAAAATGCACAAGCTGGGTAAATTCGGCAATGAAAAGCCAAGGTTGGAAGTGACGATGAATTCGACCAATCTTCGTTTCCTCAATGAAGCTAAACCACCTTATACTCTTTTTCTGGAAGATAATTCTCCAGTGATTTTAAATATGAAAGATCACTCCGGACACATCCGCACCATGCAGATGCAGGCCACTCTGCCTGAAAGTCTGCCCCGGTTGAAAACATCTTTTGGATTGGGCCCCTATCTTTACGAAAGTAAGCGTGGAGCAGATGTACAGAATTCAAATTTTGCACCGTCTTTCATGCTTTATGCAAAATTTGATATTACGGACACAGCTTCGCTCAAGGCCTTTGATGCTCTTTTGTATTCCAAATCGTATTTCAACAATTCGGGACTCTATTTTTCCTATGATCTTGCTTCGGCCTTTGATGAACGGGTGCTGATTAATGCTCTGTTGGGTTTTCAAGGATTGCACTATCGCTACAGATCAGGTGATAAAACGGTTTTTCGTCTCATTTATCCGCAGGGTTTTGAAGTCATCTACAAACATGCGTTCAGAGAAAATTACAATCTCACTTACGGCATGTTTCTTTCTACCGGCAATGAAACATACACCAATGCCTGGATTCGCTATGGAAAAAAATCTTTCCTTGAGTTCAACTATATTAAATGGGGTCACGAACAGAATGAAATAAGAATGTGGGGACTATCCGTCGGAATACCTTTCTTCAATATGCTCTAGATTAAGCTTTCTTTTTTTGAGTGAGCTGTTGAATCTGAAAAATCAGTTCAATAACTTTTTCAAAAACTCGATCGTAAAGTTTTTTGACTTCCATAAAAACAGCGTAGCTCTGGACTTGAGAAAGAAGAATCGCAAAAAACGATTCTAGAATGGGAAGCATTTTGTCGATTCCTGTTTTTTTCAGAATAAGTTCCAAAAGACCGTTTGCTTCTTCCACATCAACTCCGTTGTTTCTGACTACATAGAGAGGGTTTGTTGTTTTCTTTTTTCCTTCAGATGTGCTCATGAGACCACTCCTCGATTTTTTTAGCGACGCCAAGGAATTTTTCCTGAAGTTCGCTGAATTCCTGCGATTTAAAATCGAATACCGATTTTCTGCCTGAAAGAGATTTTACGAGTCCGGCCTTGTTTAGGAAAGGAGAGAATATTTTCCCTGGTCCTAATTCTTTTTCTATCGATTCCATAATTTTTGAAAGATCATCATTTTCCTGCTTACGGCGCAGATCCACAAGGTTGGGAACATGGAGAAAGATTTCCGGGGCGCGGACAATACCCATTTCATCAATATCGCTCAATACCTGATAAAAATGCTCGAGACCTTTTAATGAGAAATCGTCAGGTCTGAAAGGAACAATAACCCCATCGCTTGCGCAAAGAGCATTGATCACAAGCAGGCCAAGTGTTGGCGGACAATCAATGATAATAAAATCGTATCGGTCTTTAAGGCCATTGGCCTCGATAAATCTTTTTAAGACAAGCTGCCTTGGAGCATTAATGGAAGCAACTGTCAGGTCAAAACCCGAAAGTTCCTGTCCTGCGGGAAGTAAATCAACGGTTCCACGCTTCATTACAGAACTCAACATGGCAGGTGCATGAAGCATTTTTAATTCTTTGATGGAATTAACCAGAAGCTGATAAATATTCAGTTCATTTCCGGCCTGAAACAAGAGTGTCAAATTCGCCTGTGGATCGAGATCAATAGCAAGAACTCTATGACCATTTTTGGCAAGAGCAAAGGCTGCATTAAACGCCATTGTTGTCTTACCGACACCGCCTTTTTGATTGATGAAGCTGATGACTTTTCCCATACCAAATCCTTCGTATAGTGAACAAAATGAAACGCGACAACAAAAGAATACATTGAAGAGTCTTCAAGCTCAAATGAAAACATTTCTTTTGTTAATAATTATAAATTATTTTTTGACTTAGTCATTGATCCTCACCTTGTGCAAAGCTGTGTCTCGACTGGGAGGTCTTTTTGTTCCTTCTGAAAAAAAATCCCGTTCATCCTTCTTACCATTCTGATTTCCATCGAATGAAATTTATTCTTTTCATTCTTCTCGCTTTACTCGCATTTGTTTCGGTTGTTCCTCCTATTTCCAATCCTTTTATCATTAAAGGTTACATTACAATTCATATTTTTCTGGAAACAATTTCCATTGTTATATCAATGCTCGTTTTTGCTTTCTGCTGGGGGCTTAACTTAAAAGACAGACCGGGGAATTTCTTAATTCTTTCTTCTGTTTTTTTTGGAGTCGCTTTTTTAGATTTTTTTCACGCTGTTTCCTATCAAGGAATGCCGGATTTTATCACTCCTTCCGGCCCGGAAAAGGGAATTGATTTCTGGCTTGCAGGGAGGCTCATGTCTGCAGCGGGACTCTTGCTTTTTGCCTCCATTCCTTGGAGAAAAACACCGCCTAAGGTCAACCGATTTGTCTTTTTATTTGCAGTTATCTTTATCGCCTCGCTGTTAACCTGGATTATTTTTGCCCACGACAACTGGATTCCTCGTACCTTTATTCAAGGTTCAGGACTGACTTCATTCAAGAAAGTGTTCGAATATGTTCTCATTCTTTTTTATCTTCTTGCTGCGTTTATGTATTGGAAGTTGATGAAGAGCAAACAGGAATTTGATGTCGTGGCCTTGTTTTGTGCGACCACCATCATGGCCATGAGTGAATTCTTTTTTACTATTTATTTAAACGTTGAAGATTTTTATAATCTTGCCGGTCATTTATATAAGTGCATCGCTTATGCCTATGTCTACAGGGCCATTTTTCTCGACAGCATGAGAATCCTTGTTGAACGAATCAACTATAATGAAAAATTGCTCTCAGGTATTTTAGATACGCTTCCCATGGCCGTTTTTGCCAAAGATGTGAAAAACAATTTCAAATTCAGAATCTTTAATAAATTTGCAGAAGAACTTTATGCTGTAAAAGCAGAAGATGTTATAGGCAAAGATGACTACGATTTTTTTCCTAAAGAAGAGGCCGACTGGTTTCGCAAGAAAGATCTTGAAACAGTCAAAGCAAGGGCCATCATTGATATCGAGGAAGAAATTATTCATACCTTAAACGGCCCCGTCATTGTTCACACCAGAAAAACAATTGTTGAGGATGATCAAAACAAAGCGCTCCTTCTTCTTGGGGTCTCCGAGGACATTTCCAGGATGAAATCTGTAACTGCCAGTTTAGAAGAGGCCATATTTGCCAGAGATGAATTTCTTATCATTGCTTCACATGAATTAAAAACTCCCATTACTTCTTTAAAACTTCGTCTGCAGATTATGCAAAGACATTACGCCTTCAACGAATTGATCATGGAAGACATCAACAAACTTCTTCAGCAGGTCAACAGGCTGAACCGTTTGATGAATTCCATCCTGGATGTTTCCAGAATTCAGGCAGGAAAATTTGTGCTGGACATAGCTCCGGTTAACTTAAATGAAACAATCAATCTTGTACTCAATCAATTTGAAGAACAACTTTCAGGAATTAAATGCCAGGTCAATGTCGATATTCCGGAAATCATCATCCGTCCCTGGGATCAGGCCCGGATCGAACAAATTTTCACCAATCTCATTTCAAACACAATCAAATATGCTCCCGGTTGCAGGATTGACATCAAAGTCAAAACGAATCCAGTAACGACTACAATCGAATTTAAAGATTATGGTCCAGGCATTCCCAAGGATAAACAAAAACTGGTCTTTCAGCGATTTGAACGGGCGGGCGCTTCTTTCAGCGTCAGCGGTCTGGGATTGGGTCTTTACATCTGTAAAAAAATTGTCGAGGCCTTGCACGGATCCATTTATCTGGAAAGCGAAGAAGGAAAAGGAACCACATTTATCATTGAACTCCCCAACACAACTGATCAGCTTCTGATAGCTCCGCCGGAAAGGACCATCCCAGAATCAACGATGGTTCATTAAGCGCGGTCTTTGAACATAAAGAAGGCCGCTAAAACAAGACAGAGGCTGGCGTACAAAAAATTTTTAGTCAGCGGCACTTTCATATAAAACAAGGCAAAAAGACCAAAGATGCTCATCGTGATAATTTCCTGGATCACTTTGAGCTGTGGAAGAGAAAAATACTGAATGCCGATTCTGTTGGCCGGAACCTGGAAACAGTATTCAAAAAAAGCAATCCCCCATGACACGAAAATGACGATCCATAATTTCGACGCCTGATGGGATTTTAGATGTCCATACCAGGCCGTTGTCATAAAAAGATTTGAAATAAGTAATAGTGCAATTGTTCTTCCCATGGAAGAAATGGTAGCGAGAAAAAAACAGGAATTCAATTAATAAGAATAAGTGTGGCGTCCGGAATCGGCCGGATAATTATCTTTGTCGATAGGAATATAACATCTGAATCCGACATCAGGTCTGTTTGTCACTGAATCCGGAACAAGCTCAGATGAATAGCGTCCAGCTCTATTGCCTGAAAGATAACTGCCCCCTTGAGCAAAAGATCCTGTCTTCCCTGCAGTCGCATTGATAACAGCGCCGTTAACGATCATACCGTCTTCATGAAGCTGATTTGGCGTCAGACCAGAGGTCAGACCAACATCCAGAAGATAATCCAGGAATGTCTTTCCAGGGAAAGCATTTCCAATATCCACATTGATAGGCATACCAACCGGGAAGCTGAACTTTCCAGCATTGAATAGCTCGTCTTTGTAATCCCATTCTGTCAGATAGCTGTCTCCCGCACTTGGAGCACCTGAACCGTCATCCACAAACGGTCCGGTCGACAAATCAAAGCGGTAATGATCAGTGGCCGCACCAACAGAATAATCTTCTGCCGTGAAATTGTAATTCGCGAGATCAGTATTACTTGTCATTGAACAGACAAAGTTTGCAGCATTCGGGCAAGACATACTGTCGAGAACCCACTCGGCCACGTTGCCGTAAATATCCTGCACTCCATAGCGTGAACTGCATGATTCAGTTGAATAGTTCATACCCCATGGAACTGAACCGGTATAAATCGATCGGATGCCGGACGAAGCCGTACCTGGAAGAGAATAAATATAACTGGTCGATGGAATCGATGAATCTGAAAAGGCCACATCAATTCCGTTGGCATTTGTTGAGTTACAGCGCGACTGAACGTTGAGCGAGTACCCTTGTTCAAGATCTGTAATGAGCGAATCACTGAGATCTTCAGGCGCTGCTGAATAAGCAATATATTCTTTTTTGCTTGGAAGGAGAGCTGTTGCCGAAGGATCAGAAACTGCAAGGTTGGCCGTTCCCAGATTGGCCAGTGGAACTGCGGTTGATCTCAATTGGCAAATCGCCGAAGCTTTTGACATTGAAATATTTGTCAAAGGCGGATTCAATGCAGTATTGGATTTGGTTACATTGGCCGCAATGAGCGCCGCTGAATTATAATCAGTCCAGTCACCAGCCGCCGTGCTATTTGCAACATAACAAGCACCTGAACTTCTATCATAAAAAATATTTCCTGCGGCCGCGGCAGAGATGTTGAGTCCTGCTCCCGCCGGAGATCCAATGCCAATACAGCCGCTCGCTGTACAGGCAGGTGCTTTCGTATAAGGACAACCACTTTCTGAAATATCAACAAGCATGTCTTTGCCGATATCATAATAGCCAGGTACGGTTGAAGATTCGGCCGGCCCCTTGTACGGGCATCTGTAGTTATGAGACGGATCAACTTTATTTGTAGTCGTCGTCGTCATGTGCATACTGTTGCACACTTCCTGATTCACCATCCAGCGGTGAACGAAAGAATAATTTTCAGTCGGAGCAAGAACGCGCACCTCAGAGAAAACATCTGGTGTATAAGTCGGCAGGTGGTGAATTGAATCAACAGGTCTGACGAGATAATAATAAACTTTTCCGGCAATGGCCGTATTGTCAACAAATGTTCTTGTTAACGAATTACTGATCGTCATTGTATCAGTGCTGTTGGTTTTCAAGAAACCATTTTTGAAGTCATAATCATAACCTTTTTCTCTACGATAGACGTTCCAGCCTGCAATCGTCACGGCCGAGTCTGATCCTGAGCCTGAGATGGTGAACGAATTCCACGAAAGTGTAACTTTTGAAGGAACGTAAGGAGAATTCCACGCAAAAGTTCCCGGCATCGGTTGTGTACTGTAGTAACAAACGTTCGTCAGTGGATTGTAATAATATTGATCCACAGCTGTCGGCGTAGGAACAGACTGTGCTGGCAGCAATGATGAATCGTAAAGGAAATTGACTCCGCCACTTCTGGTAATTGGACAGGTCGTCTTCATTTCAATCCACGAGAACTTATCCCCTGCTGTCTGACTTCTGTAACAGCGTTTATTTGAACTGTCCCAATAGATGACGTTAACATCGGCAGGAACGATCGTGCTGTTCGGAGCAGCTGTCCCTGTACAGCTTGAAGAGCCATCGCATTTATTTGTGTCGTAATTACAGACGACATCACTTGTCGCTGCCGGTGCACCGTTTTTATCCGTCTTTAATCCCACCGCTGAAATATGAGACCAGCCACCGTGTTGAGCGGCCACGGAATTTGTGATTAATGAGAATGACTTTGAAACCATGTGAGAGTTTGAAGCACCAAGAGTTCCGTCATTGATTGTCACCGTAATATTAGAGTTTCCGGAATTTCCCGGAACAGGACTTAATTTTAAATAGAAGCTGTGCCCTTTGACATCAACACCAGCAGCGGACTCAAGATCCTGAGAGGCAGGAAGAATTGTTGTGCTCGATCCAAATGTACGGCTCTCCCCTGAATCTTCAACTCCATTGTCGTTGAGGTCATAGAAAACAGAAATCGCACTCACTGGAAGGATGGCCGTATTGTCAGAAGTGATATTGGCAATTTTAATCTGCTGAACATCTTCATCAGGTGAATTCGCTGTATCTTCATCAACAATGAAAGGACCTGCAACGACAGCACCACCTTCGTTTGTCTGAACACTTGTGATGTAGGAAGAAAAATACGGAGGATCATCAACAGAATCCACTGTCAGCGGAATCGTTGTATTTGTAGATAAAGGAGCACTCACACTATGAGTTGTTCCGTTATCCGCCACAGTAATTTTAATATTTGTTGTCCCCGATTGATTCTGAGTCGATGTAAACGGAACCGCATACTGACTGGCACCGCAATTATTTCCGGTTGCTCCAGGCGCAAGCACAGAATCGAATGTCAGTACTAAGCTGGCATTGCTGGTCGGAGTTTCTTGAGACGGAGTGACTGTTAATGTTTGAGTTGATTCATCACTTCCACCGCCGGCCGTTGCTGTAAAACAGATATAGGCTGAGCTAGGTGCAGATGTTGAATTTTCCTGAACGTGCAGAGGATTCGGCAAAGGTGCCGCATAAGAAGTCGGAACTCCCGCAGCTGTTGCCGTCGCAGAAGTGATCGTCAAGGTCGGCGCATCGTTGACTTCCCAAACGCTTACGTTGACTGTTTGAGCACCACTGGTCGCAGTCGTTACAGAATTCTGATCAATAGTCGTGATGGTGTAAGAGAATTTTCCTGTTCCATTAAAAAGGGCATTCGGGACAACAGTCGCTGAACAGACACCGGCACCGTCACATGAACAGGTCGTCGGTACTTTATAACTAAGCCCGATATTTGGAAGAGTAGCAAAATCAATCGCACAGGTAACGGCCTTAACAACAGGTGAATTATCCGCTTCATAGTATGGAAGAGTAATCGTCTGTCCAGCTGCATCCCCTTCTGCCATGGCCGAAGTTGTTGCTCCTGAAAGTGTCAGCGGCATATAAGCTGAATTGTATTCTGTTGGAGTCAAAGGTGGATCATCAGTTGGGGCCATCGTGAAGATAACAGAAGCTGTATTGGTTGATGTTGAATACGCATTGCTTGCTGTATACGTCAGCTTATCAAAGGCGTCCGTTCCACCGGCAAGTGATGTGGCGGAAGACATTGAAGTAAACGTTGTTGCGCCTACATCCGAAGCTGTCACCATGTATTTCGCTTTTAAATCAGAATTTACCGCGGCCACAATATCTGCACCGGTTGTATTATCACCGATATAAATTTTAATCGTATCATCTACAACTCTGATATAAGTATCAGTGTAAGTCGCGGAGACCAGTCCGAAGTTTTCGGCCTGAACGACAGGATCAATAGAAGACATTTTGATGATCTGAACAGAATAATTATTGGCAAACGTTCCTTCGGCCAAAGCATCAAATTGAATATTTTGAATTGTGGCCGTTGCTTTTACAGGGGCTGCGCCCGAGTAAAATGAATCGCCGCTGTCCGGAATATAGAAACAGCTCTTATCTGTTGTTCCCGAAGAACCAACGAGATCCATACAGCCATAAACGCGGCCGTTTGTTGTTATGCCGTAGTTGCTGACTTTTGTACCAACGAATTTATAATTAAAAGACGCCGCTGCCGTTCCGTAATAATCGCTGGCAGCAGGAAGTGTAAAAGAATAAGTGGTTGGCGCAGCTGAGGCACTTTCAGAGTAAGTTGAAACATAACTTGATTTCACTGCAGGCTTTAAATAGCCTGAACTTGTAGAAGCAGCGGCCACTGTCAACGAAACCGCCTTCGCATCCCCTTCACCGTCCATATCAGTAATTGAATAACTGAAGCCGGCAGTTCCGTTCTGGCGAAGTTTTGGTGCAATAGTCGTTGTACAGACACCACCTGCGCATTCGCATCGATTGGTGACCATGGAAGAATATGTTTCATATTCGGCAAGTCTTGTGACAGACAAATTATAGTAAGTTGTCACTGAACTTGAACTTAGATAATTTCTCGCTGTTGTCATGATAAAATCAGATTCTGATTTGATAATTCCAAGCTGAGTCAAAAGAGTTGCATAAGTGAAAGTCGATTTTGAAAGAATGACTGCATCACCTATTGCCGTCAAATGTACGAGAGGAATAATTCCCGGCGCTGCTGAATCGACTGCATAGTAAAGATTTTCAATGGAAGCCTTAAGCACATCCATTTTTGTAAAAATACCACCGTTAATAATTGTCGGTGAAATGGGTTCGATGTTGGCAGATTGAGCATAAACTCTACATGACAGGGCCGGATTTTTGTTTCCGTCTGTATAAGAAAGAGTAATTGTCGAAGGAGTTTCTTGTGTCAGCGCTGCACTTGATAAGGTCGCCACTGGTTTATAGCGAGGCTCAAGAATACTCACGCATGTGCGAGTGATATTGTTAAAAGACTGATTCGTTCCACACGCGGCCTTTTTCTCTGTTGCCTTTGGAACGCATGCAGACAGCACTACAGTCAGTGCACTAAAAATGAAAAGTTGAATGAAAGTTTTTATCTTCATCGTTTCACTTATCGAAGTCTTACAAACTTACTTTAAAGATCATTCTTATTTTATCTCTGACTGCCACGCTCGGATAATGCCATGTAAATGCCGCTAGCTGGAAAGGACTAGGTAGAAAAAGTGACTCTTTTTCTTGGCAATCGATATGATAGACTATTAACCATGGGGAACTACAAAACACTTAATGTCTCTTTACTGACGATGGCGGTCGCTGCTTCGCTATTCCTGAGTAATCCGCTCTACTCCAAAGAAAAAAAAATTCAAACCAGATCTTCCGAAAAAAATCGTGAAGAATTGCTCGTGGTGCAGACAGTGTCCACCGACCGCAGGTCTTTTGTGGTTGGAAAAGGAGTCAAAGACGGCATCACAAGAGGAATGGAAGTCATTTTTGCCAATGACAATGTAAGCATCGTTTGTAAGGCCCGCGAAGTTAACCGCAACTACTCACTGTGGTCTCCTCTGGATGCCAATGTGACTATTCCCTTCAACAAAGAAGAAATCATCAGCTACAATTCTCACGCCTACGGAAATGTCGCTTTAGATATCGTGGCGGATTCTTCCTTAACGCCAGAACCAGACTACGATGTGCTTTATGAGAAATTCCGAACTCGAAATAATTATTCGGCAAAGGTCGGTTTGAACCGTGCTCTATCACAATCTTCTTCAGATGTGACCAATGATAAAAATGCAACCCGAACAGGTTATACATTTGCAGTCGAATACAATCACCGCTTCATGCCTGAGCTGGAGATGAGCTTCGGTGGAAGAATTGATAATGAAGTTTTCCGTCAGAACAATCCATCGCTGGATATTCCCACCAACCGTGTCATGGCGACGGCCGCTGTGACTTACCATCTGACGACTTTCAGTAAAGATGAAACCAATTTTTATCTTTCGCTTGCGGCGGGGATCGGCAAATCAACAACGACAGTCAGTGAAGAAAAAAGTTCGGGAACAGTGACGATGCTTCCTGAAGGAAGAATCGGTTATATCATGCCTTTCTCACGTTCAGTCGCGATGATTTTTGAAGGAACAATTGAAGCTTTGAGTGCGACCGAAAAATTTTCAAATTCCGAAGAACAAGTGACGAATATCACCAATATTAAATTCAATATCGGGCTCCGTTTTTAAGCAAAAAAAAGGCCGCAAAAGCGGCCTCTTTTTTTATGAACTTACATTAATCCAATTTCTCTTAATCTTTGGGCAAGGAAATCACCTGCTGTAATGTCAGCATATTTTGCGCCTGTTCCAACACATGACGGAAGACATGAGAGCATCGCTTTTGAGTGCGGATGAACAAAAAACGGCATAGAGAATCTGGCAGAAGAATCATTGTTCGGATTGACAACTCTGTGAGTGGTGGCCGGCAACACTTCATTAGTTAAACGAGACATCATATCACCAGTATCGACAACGATCTCACCCGGCTTCGAATTGACATCCAACCACGATCCGTCTCTGTCAAGAAGTTGAAGACCTGAATCCGTTGCTCCTACAAGCATAGTAATCAGATTGATATCTTCATGAGCTGCTGAACGGATAGAATTATTTGTATCTTCGCCTTTAGTAGGCGGGTAATGAATTGTTCTGATAATGGAGTTCCCGTCAGCAACCATGTCTTTAAAAAAAGTGTTGGGTACATCAAGTGCTCTTCCGATGGCCTCAAGAAGAATAACTGAAGTCATATCCATTGCCTGGTAAAGTTCTTTAAAAGTTTTTTCAAACTCGGCCACTTCTGAAGGCCAGATATTTTCTGGATAAACACCTTTATATTGTGAGGACGCCGCCAATTCGCGACCCACGTGCCAAAACTCTTTTAAGTCCGGATTCTTGTTGTCCTTAGCATGTTCAGTTTTAAATGGCGTATAACCGCGCTGACCGCCGTTATCCATTTTGTATTTCATTTTTGTTTCAAGGGGAAGATGGAAGAATTCCTGAACCAGAGCGTAGGCGCGGTCAATCTTCTTTTGTTCAATCGTGTGGTCTTTGAGAATGATGAAACCGTAGTCTTTCAACCCAGTGAAAATATCGTCAACGAATTTAATCTGATCAGCACTCGTGCCGTTGACGTAGCTAAGTAAACTTAATTCTGGAACTTTTCTCATATACACCTCGGGGGTTTAATTTTATTCACAGTGCCTTTTTCCCATTAAAACTACAAATAGAATATGCAGAGATCATTTATCTAAAATTTAGATAGTGATAATGAGCTATAAATCCCAGCAATTATCAATAGATTTAACCGGACAGTCATTCATACTTCCATAAACCCAGAAACGCTTGCCACGAGGCGATTGAAGACCAATATGAAGGCTTTGACAACCTATCCCCACTTGAATGTTTTCACCTTTTTTCCAGAGCTCATTACAAATAAGCTTCTGGGCGACGGCACGGTCTTTTGCCGATCTAAAATCGATGTCCATTGATTTTGCCAACAAGTGATCAGAGGCCTTGGCCCCATCAACCAGCGAATTGTAGCAAGTCGGTCTCCACCAGTTGCGGAAAATAATAGGAGCCTTGATGGTTTCTCTTAACTTTTCAAATATTGAAAGAAGAGCGCCTCCATTCTTCCATGCACACTGAGGAGGAAGAAGATTGGTGATGCCGCATTTTTCAGCGTCGCTTTCACTATGCGGAGTTGCAATCTCTTTTGATGAAAAAAACTTAATTCCCATTTCATCCAGATAGCCTTGAAATCCTTTTTCGGTTCTCTTGAAGTTTCTGGCCTCAATTTCATTTTTCTGAAATTGCTTGATGATTTTGGAATAGGCTTCCATTTCACCGGGAATAGTGCTCGTACAGACTTTTTGATCATCTTCATTTAAAAGAGATTCGTCTTGAGCAAATGTTGATAATGAGAGAACTAACAGAAGTAAAAAAGATGTGGTTTTCATAGTTAGCTTTTATAACAAATCTTGTAAGTTTCGCTTTGATTGTGTAATTTTTACTGGGCGGAAAAAATCAAAATGAAGATAGAAATAATCAAAAATGGCATCTACCGCCACTACAAGGGAAAAAATTATCGGGTTCTGGATGTTGTTTTGCATTCGGAAACCAAACAGGAAATGGTTTTGTATGAATGTCTCTATGAGAATGCAGAATCAAGTTTATGGGTAAGACCGCTTCACATGTTTTTGGAAACGATCACTGTTGAAGGCGCCACTCGCCCCCGCTTCCAATACATCGGTCATATCAAGGGTAAAAATCGGTTTTAAGCGTGTGACTTGAAAATCGCTGAGCCCACGCGGATATAATCGCTCCCTTCTGCCAAAGCAATTTTATAATCCTGGCTCATGCCCATTGAAAGTTTGAGTTTTGTCTTCAGCTGAAATTTATCTTCTACTGAGCGGGCAATGGTCGCGAGATCTTTAAAGCAACGGCTGGCCTCTGCTTCAAAATGTTCAGTGCGGATAGTACCCATTGTCATGAGACCGTAAAATTTTAATTTCGAGGGTCCTCGTCCCAATAAAAGCTGTATCGCCATAGTCAATTCTTCGGCAGATTCAAAGCCCGTTTTTTCATCTTCATGTGAAGTATTGACCTGAAAAAAAAGTTTTAATTCAGGGCCGTGAAAATCGTTTTCACGCTTGAGAAGCTCTTCCAAAAGACGAAGTGAATCGACAGAATGAATGGCATAGAGATGAGGGATTTTGAGCAGGTCGCGAACTTTATTTGTTTGAAGGTGGCCTATCATATGCCACTTCACTTTAGTAAGAGATCGCTCTTCAAAGACCTTCGCTTTTTCCGCAAGATCCTGAACCCGGTTTTCACCAAAATCATATTGGTGGGCCTCGTAGGCAGCGATAACATCTTCCACTGGAGAATATTTTGTCACCGCCACCAGCTGGGCACCTTTGATTTCTTTTTTAATCACACTTAGATTTTTGGCGATCTCAGTACTTCTCATTATTCAGCTTCTTTTTTCTTCTTAAATCTGAATTTGGCCTCGACTTCGACATCGTAGCGGTCGAGAATATCAGTCGCGATTTTTGATGCGTCCACTTTAGAAAGATAGTTGCGAAGCTCTTCACGAATACCATTGGTGAAATCTTCTTTTGCACCTTTGGCATTTTGAACCAGTCCCGAGACGATATCTTTTGGGAGTGGCAGGTCTTCGAGAATCTTCTTTACTGACTCTTCCGTCATAAAAGCGGCACCGACACCAACAGAGACGACTTTCTTGATAATATCCCCTAATGGTTTTTCTTTTTTATCTTCTTTCATAAACGTCTACTTGGCCTTTGCTCTTTTAAAGAAAGAATTCATCATCGTCGGAAGATTTTTTTCAGTCAGAGCTGAAAGAATTGAACTCGGGGCAAACATTTTAAAATCAAGATCAAGTGAGTAAGTGACTTCCGTCTTGCCGTTGCCAAGATCTTTGAGTTTCCACTCTCCATCGTTTTTCTTGAAAAGATCACCTGAATCAAGAGTCCAGCTCAGTCGGCTTGGGCGTTCTTGTTTTAAATTGATTGTGTATTTAAAACTTTTGATCATATTCAGGTTGTATTCAACCTTTGC
This sequence comes from Bacteriovoracaceae bacterium UBA6261, assembly GCA_002440825.1. Lineage (GTDB taxonomy): Bacteria > Bdellovibrionota > Bacteriovoracia > Bacteriovoracales > Bacteriovoracaceae > Bacteriovorax. Next base: position 16,072 of record DJVH01000008.1, read on the forward strand.
CGTTTTTTCATCTTTAGCGAGAACTTTAATTCCACTTACGCCATCAACAAACTCAGGATATTTTTCATAATCCACGAGTACATCGTAAAGCTTGTTAATATCAACATCGATGACTTCTGTCCTTGAAGCACTGGCCATAACCACTCCTGAAAATAAAATTAGTACAAAAACTAGTATAGCAGATTTTTTAAACACAAATTAATAACGTGGCTTTGTATCAAAATGGTGCTCGGCCTCGATGTGTCGGATTGTTCCTGAACTCGATCTCATCACGATTGAATGAGTGATGGCACCCCATGATTTAAACTGTACGCCCTTTAAAAAGTTTCCTGTCGTTACACCTGTAGCGACAAACATGACATTTCCGCGGGCAAGGTCATCAAGCTTGAAAACTTTATTGACGTCCGCAATGCCCATTTTTTTTGCTCGGTTAATTTCTTCTTCATTTCTCCACTGAAGAATACCCTGGAAATCCCCACCCATGCATCTCATCGCTGCAGCGGCAAGAACACCTTCCGGCGCGCCTCCGATACCGAAAAGAATATCCACACCGGAGTTTGGATCACAGCAGGCGATCGCTGCAGAAACGTCACCGTCGCCGATCAACTGGATACGGGCCCCTGCTTCTCTGATTTCGCCGATAAGCTCTTTGTGGCGAGGTCTATCGAGAACGATCGCCGTTAAATCGGCGATACGGCATTTTTTAGCTTCCGCGAGACGGCGCAGGTTTTCTTTTGCGGATTCATTGATATCGATTAAACCCTTTCCTTCACGACCGCAGGCAATCTTTTTCATGTACGTATCGGGTGCGTGAAGAAAATTTCCTTTTTCAGCAATCGCCATAACAGAAATGGAATTGTAGCCACCAGTTGCACAGACTGTTGTACCTTCAAGAGGATCAAGAGCAATTTCCAGCTCGGCCCCTTTTCCTGACCCGACTTTCTCTCCGATATAAAGCATCGGAGCTTCATCGCGTTCGCCTTCGCCGATGACAACGGTTGCATCGCACTCAACGGAATCAAGCATGGCCCTCATGGCATCGACTGCCGCCTGGTCGGCCGCTTTTTCATCTCCACGACCCATCAAACGGGCCGAAGCAATAGCTGCCATTTCAGTTACGCGTACAAATTCCAATGCGAGGTTGCGATTCATATGTGTTTCTCCAAATAAAAAGTGGCGTCTTTCGAATACGCCACTGATTATAAAAGGGAAATGTTCAAACGTTAAGTTTTATCCGCCTAGCTTGTAGACTAAAAATTCACGGGCCGAAAGAGGAAGATTTTCGTCACTGATTTTCTTAACAACGCCTAAGGCCATCTCGATTTTAGAACTGTCAGCGCCTTCATCAATTTGAAAAACAAATTCATCTTCAAGCGACAACGGTGTGTCGAGGTCTCTTTGAGTCATAATTCTTCCCGTTCGAAGACCTACGCCTTCTTCCCACTCAATGAAATGCTCCATGAAAAGAACCTGAAAGCGGGAAATGCCCGAACTGGTGTGTTCCCAGACGAAAATTTCGAGAACGCCGTCTGACTTCAGCCAATACTTGAGATTATTGGGAAGATCGAGGTCCATATTATTTTTGTGAAGTGGTTTAATATGCGAAACAATATTGTCGTAGGAGAGAAAACTGCGCATTTTTTCTTCAAAGCTTATACTGGATTCAAAACTTAAACCTATGCATGATTCTCTTACCCATTGAACTTTACCTTTCAGAGCAAGATTTGAACCGCGCCATTGAAGATTGCCGGTAATAGTCTTTCCCTGGGAGTAATTGTGAGTCCCATCTTTGAAAGATAGCTGCATACCTGTCAGTGAAATATCTTTTACTTCAAAAACCATTTTATTGTCGTGCCCGTTATCAGCACCACTGTCTTCTTTAAAAATCATTAATCCAAACGGAAAACGCGGGAATACTCTTTTCTCCAGTTCCTGATAATCTGTTTTAATTAAACTCAAGTGTCTTTCCATCAGCTCGTACTCCGTTTTTGGCATTCCATTTTTTTGGCAATAGGTTTTGTGATCTTTCATCTCTTAGGTTAAAATAGTCTTCAATTAAATATAAGAAGGAAAAAATGGATCACGATAAAACCCACGGTTCGCAGCCTGTTCCAACTTCGCACCATCCGAACGAGTGGGAAATTGACAATCTTCCCAATCGATTGACGATGTTTAGAGTCGTTTTAATTCCTATTATTTTACTCTCTTTGATTCTGGTGCAGTACCAACTGCGCATTGGCCGGGAAGTGTATTTACCGACCAAACTACTAAACTATATAGCTGCCTGGACTTTTGTAGCAGCTTCCATTACAGATTTTTTTGACGGCTATATTGCCCGCAAAAGAAAAATCGTCACGGTCTTTGGTTCTTTTCTGGATCCTATAGCGGATAAATTTCTGGTTATTTCATCTCTCATCATGCTTCTTGCTCTCAATCGCATTCATGTGGTCACTGTTCTCATTCTCGTCCTTCGCGAAATGTATATTACGGCCTTGAGATTGCTCGCGATGGAAAAAGGCTTATCCGTACCGGTCGGCACTTTGGGTAAATGGAAAACGGCCACTCAGATGGTTGGTGTCCCTCTGTTGATGGCCTACGATATTCCCTGGGGAATCGACATGCCTCTTCTGGGCACGATTGCTATTTATCTGGCCGCTCTTTTTTCAATTTATTCGGCCCTTGAATATTCTTTGGGCTTTATCCGAAAAATACAAAAAATTCGCCGCGAACACCGCAGACAAAAAAGAGCGGATCGACAAACTCACAAGGACTAAGTGTGAACAGCTTAAGTGGAAAAATTATTCTCGTCACAGTCTCTGGACCTGACTTCCCGGGAATCACAGCGCGACTGATGAAAATCATCAGCGAATATGCTGTCGATGTTCTCGATATGGGTCAGGCAGTCACTCACGGACTTCTCTCTTTGTCTTTCGTACTCGGACTGAACTCCGATGAAAAAACTCAAAACGGAAACGTGCTCAAAGATTTATTGTTTGAGGCCAACATGATGGGCCTTTCTCTTTCCTACAAAGTTGTTGAGCAAAACATTCATACTCCGGAAATGGAAGGCGATAAATTTATCGTCACATGCGTCTCACCGACTAAAGTAACGGCCAGTTTCGTTGCTGATCTTGCTCAGGTGCTTGCAATGTATAAGATCAACATCGAACGCATCGATAAAGTGTCCCCCCGTGAATTTTCTTCAATGGAAATTTCCACAAGCATTCCTAAAACACTTGAGACAAAAGCTTTGAAAGAGCACCTCATGCAGGTTTCTACCAAACACAAAATCGACGTCGCTTTTTTAAAAGACAACGTTTTCAGACGCAATAAACGCCTTATCGTCTTTGATATGGACTCGACACTGATTCAGACCGAGGTTATCGATGAACTCGCTGATCTGGCCGGTGCGGGTGATGAAGTGCGTGCCATTACTCACAGAGCAATGAACGGCGAAATTGATTTTGATGAATCACTCAAGCTGCGCGTGTCTAAACTAAAAGGACTTGAGACGGCTAAAATGCAGGAGATTTTAGAAAATCTCCCTCTCACTCCGGGTGTAGAAGAATTTATTAAAACAATTAAATCTCTGGGCTATAAAGTCGCGTTAATCTCAGGGGGATTTAACTTTTTTGCCGATGCCTTGAAAATTAAGCTCGGACTGGACTATTCTTTTGCGAACGAACTTCAAATAGAAGACGGAAAACTGACGGGACACGTAACGGGAACGATCGTCAATGCCAACCAGAAAGCGATTCTTGTTAAGCTCATCGCTCAACAGGAAAATATTTCGCTTGAACAGGTTGTCGCTATCGGCGACGGTGCCAATGATCTCCCGATGCTTGCAACAGCAGGATTGGGAATCGCGTTTCACGCAAAAGATGTCGTGAGAAAAGCAGCTCAACAACATTTGAGCCACGGACCGATGACATCGATCCTTTACTTTTTAGGAATTCCCGGGCCGACAGGGCTTTAGGGAGTTTAATGAGATTATGTTAAGAGAAGTTTTGCAAAGTAAAATTCATAAAGCGACCATCACCGAAGCTGATATCGCTTATATTGGCTCAATCACGATTGATCAGGATCTGCTCGATCGCATTGATCTCTGGCCTGGACAAAAAGTGACCGTTGTTTCCAACACCAGCGGGCACAGACTTGAAACTTATGTTATAGCAGGAGCACGAGGCTCCGGAATGATATGTATGAATGGTGCAGCTGCGCATTTGATAAAAAAAGGCGATGAAGTCATCATCTTCAGCTACGCTCTTTCAGACAGACAAATTAAACCTAAGTGTATTTTAGTCGATTCCAATAACAAGTACGTTCAGGATTTATAAGAATATGTGGATGGAAAAAAAAGTTGTCCTAAAATGCGAAAGCAATGAACAGAAGTTTCCCATTGAAGTGTTGAACCAATGGGACATCACAGAGCTGGAAATCATTGGTGGATGTTTTTCCTATTTTCCTGAAGACATTGCGATTTTAAAACATCTCAAAAAACTGACAGTTGTTTCCACCAAAATTAAATCGATCCCCAGAGAGATTTTTGATTTACCTGAACTCTCCTACCTGAGCCTCAAAAATAATCAACTGACAGAACTTCCGGAACTCAAAACCAAATCAAAACTTAAAACCTTGATCCTTGGCAGAAACAAGCTTACATCGATCGATCAGATTCTTCCTTTCATCACTGACGTAAGAACTCTCGATTTATCCGGAAACGAAATTGAGACACTCTCTCAACGATTCATGCTTTTAAGAGAATTGCAAAGATTGAATCTAGATTCAAACAAACTCAGAACACTTCCTGTCTGGATGAAAGATGTAGGTGAGCTCGCTCATTTGTCAGTTGAAAGAAATCCCTTTTCTTCAAATGAAAAAGCGCGTATTGAACGCGACCTGGGCATCAGCCTTACAACAACTCTTGAATAATGCTTTTTTTTTAAATGCGGATGCGGGCATTGGCCTTACGAAGGCGCTCTGTAAGCGTGTGCAGAAGCGCTGAAAACCATTTTGGCATAGTCTCCATTGTCTGCTCAAGCTTCTCGGCAGGAATTTTCACTAAAACACATTCTGAAAGCGCTTTAACCGAAGCTGATCTTGGTTGCTTGTCTAAAAAAGACATTTCACCAACGAGTTCGCCGGCAATGATATTGCCGATCTGATGATCGCCGTCGCCTCTGCGTTTATAAACAACCAGTGTTCCCGATTGAAGGTAATACATTTCCGTACTCTCTTCACCTTCACGCATAAGATAATCGTTGGGCATCAGTCGAACTGTTTCAGACATGCTAAACCTTCCTCATAGATATTTTTAATTAGTTTAGCATAAGAAGGGGTGACGACAAGTCACCCCTGTTTGGATCCACTTAATGAGCAAGATTTTCTTCTACTTTTTCGTAGAAAATTACATGATTGTTTTGATCCGGAGTCCACTCGGCAATCACGCGTCCAGGTTGAAGCTCTCCCGAAAGAATCTTACGGGAAAGTGGACGAGTAATGTACTGACCGAACACCGATTGCAATGGTCTTGCCCCAAAGCGAGGATCGTAACCGCGTTTTGCAATCTCGTTATAAACTTCATCACTGAGGTCAACGTGAAGATTTTTACTTTCAAGTCTTTGGTTCAACATCTTCACTTGTTTATCGATCAGGTTTTTCATGATCGACTGATCAAGAGCATTGTAAGAAAGAACTGCATCCAATCGTCCGAGCACTTCCGGTTTAAAATCTTCTTCCAGATTTTTCGAATTGGTTGTGATCAGGATAATGGTGTTTTTAAAATCAATTGTGCGTCCTTTATTGTCAGTCAATCGGCCGTCATCAAGAATCTGCAATAAAATATCAGAGAAGTCGTGGTGAGCTTTTTCAACCTCGTCAAACAGAATAACCGCATATGGTTTTCTCCTGATCGCTTCAGTTAAAACACCACCTTCCTCATAACCTACATAACCGGCCGGCGCGCCTATGAGTTTCGCGACCGAATGTTTTTCAGAAAATTCTGAAAGGTCAAAACGAACAAGGTTGTCTTGTGTTCCAAAAAGGAATTCGGACAAGGCCTTCGCCGTTTCAGTTTTACCGACGCCCGATGGTCCGCGCAGCAAGAATGAACCGAGGGGTCTGGTTGGATCAGACAGACCAGCGTGAGCCGTCACAAGAACTTCTGAAATTTCATGAAGCGCCTGATCCTGACCATAGACTTTGCTTTTTAAGAAGTCTTCCAGTCCAAGAATATTTTCCTGTTTTGACTTCAGGATTTTTTCAATAGGTATTCCTTTTTGTCGGGAGATAACTGCTGCTACATCCTTGGTCGAAAGAACCCAGTTGTATTCAGCTGAAGAAATTTTTTGCTCCAATTCCGGAATAGCAGAATATTTTAATTTTGAAGCCGCTTCATAATCCTGATTTCTCTGCGCTTGTTCTAACTCAAACTTGGCCCGTTCAAGTGAGTGCTTCATTTCCGTCACTTGTTTTAAAGCAAAAACTTCTTTTTCCCATTTTGCTTTTTCATCGGCAAACTGTTGCTCAAGTTCTTTAATTTCTTTTTCGATCTCAGTATTTTTTGTCTGAGACTTCGCATAGATTTTTTTGGTTCTGATTTCTGCTTCAAGCTCAACCAGATTCGCTGGCATGGCTTCAGCAGAAAGTTTCAGGGCCGAGCTCGCTTCATCAATCAAGTCAATCGCCTTATCAGGTAAATTCTTGTCTGTGATGTATTGAGAAGATAAAAAGACCGCATTGTAAATGGCATCGTCGGAAATTTTAATTCCGTGGTGAATTTCCATTTTGTCTCTGATCCCCATTAAAATTTCAATAGCATCTTCCTGGCTTGGTTCATCGACAGGAACACTTCTGAAACGTCTGTCGAGTGCAGAATCATTAAGAATATATTTTTGATATTCTTCCGGAGTTGTTGCTCCGATACAGTGAAGTTCACCGCGCGCCAGAGCTGGTTTCAGCAAATTCGCTGCATCCATCGCGCCGTCTGTTCGCCCTGCCCCGACTAACTGGTGAAGCTCGTCGATAAAGAGAATCGACTGTCCGTTTTGCGCTTTAATAAATTTTAATAAGCCCTGAAGTCTTTCTTCAAATTCTCCGCGGTATTTAGTTCCCGCCATCAATTGACCGAGATCAAGTGAGTAGACAATCTTTCCTTCAAGCACTTCGGGTACTTTTCCTTTCACGATGGCATCCGCCAGACCTTCAACGATGGCCGTTTTACCGACACCGGCAGGACCAACGAGAACAGGATTGTTCTTTCCTCGTCGTCCGAGAATTTCCATCACTGCACGTATTTCTTTTGAGCGACCAATGACAGGATCAAGTTTTCCGCTTTCAGCAAGCTCGTTCAGATTTGTAAGAAACGCAGGTTTTTCCATCGCTTCATCAGCATTTTCAGTCGAAAGTGAACTGTAATCGATCTGGAACTCAGGAACGATCTGTTGCATGTATTTGAGTAAATCGCGCTCTCTGATTTCCTGACTGCCATTTTGAATCGCGTGAGAAGAAGCATAGGTCAACCACTCTGAAAGCTTTGAAGAAGCTCTCAGCTGGTCCATTTCCATTTTCGTTTTAACGGTTGGAAGTTGATCCATTAAACGATCAAGATCTTTCGAATATTTTTTTAATGCTCTCGAAGAAAACGTCTGAGGGTTATTCATGAGTCCATAAATCAAATGGACAGGAAAGATTTCAGTATTTTTTCTTTTAAGCGCCTCTCCCTGCGCAATCGCGATGGAGCCTTCAATTATGCTGTCAAACTTGTTCATCCATTCACTCCTTTTGCTGTGCTTACTTATTGCAGAAGCATCATTACAAGAGCAAAGATGGGGCCAGCTTAGGGCATGTCAAGCTTAACGCTAAAAAATTATTTAGATGTGGCGGCCAAGATCTTGAGAACTCTATCCTGAAAGGAGGCTTCATCGAAAGGCTTGACTAAAAAGGTTTTAACGCCATTTTCAAGAACCTTGGCAATGACAGTCTTCTCCAGTGTCCCGGAAACGATAACGACGGAATCTCTTTGATTGAGAGCATTTTTATCCAGCTCTCCCAGCAAATCGAGTCCGGATTTTTTGGGCATATTCATATCTAATAAAATAAGAGAAAATTTTTGATTGCGCAGTTTTTGAGTGGCCGTAATTCCATCGTTGGCAAAAACAATATTTTTAAAACAGCCCATGTTGTGACAATACTCTTTCAGGACTTCACA
>DJVH01000125.1 GCA_002440825.1 Bacteriovoracaceae bacterium UBA6261
TCTGACTTTTAAGCATTTGAAGTCTTCCATTTTAGCAATAGCTTTTGTACCGGGAACGATTCTATACCCGCCACTGTATGTGAAGGCCAGACCACGTAAATTTCCTTTAGCAAGATCGCCAAGGATTTTGTTTCCAACTTCACCCTCAAGAACTTTTTGAGCATGGTCGTGGTTTCTGAAGATATATGGTAGATCCAGAGCGTACATTGATTGAGCAATTTTCCCCAAACTTGTTGTATAAGTCTGGCTCATTTCAATCTCACCAGATTGGATTTTACCAAGATATTTTTTCATCCCGATTTTTACACCGTGATTATATTTTTGCTCATATTCAGGAAGTGTCAGCACTTCTACTTCAATTTTACCTTGAGTCTTATCTGCCACTTCTTTCTTGAAAACCTGAGCTGCTTCTTTAAACAGACCAACCGGCTCGTGAGCAAGGACCCATCTGACTTTATAGCTGTCACCTGCAAAAGAAGAAAATGACATTAGAAGGGAACCCATTAAAATAAGTGCATTTGTCTTCATAAAAATCCTCATTAAGTTTTAATTAATATTATTTAGCAATCAGCAATTTGAGTCAAGATGGATCAATCCGTCCCTCTGCAATCTATTAAAATCAGCATTGGCATTCGACTCAAGAATCAACGTGTGCGCCAACTTTATCTGCCATTCAGCTTAGTTGAGTTTATCAAGGACGAAGGAAATTTTACTCGCCAAATTATCTGCACCTATCTTGCTCAGGTGATTGAAGTCAAAAAAATCTGCCGCGTGATCACTTGTCGGCATGATCACATATTTTACTGTAGGCTCTTTGGCCGCAAGAGAGTTAAAAAAAGCATGGAACCCATTTATAAATTTGGATACATCTTTACCAAGTGCTCGATCTGCAAGAATGGGCGAAAGAATATACAGCTTGAGATTTTTAGTTTTGCTATAGTTAACAATTTTATTCAAGTAATAGGAGTCAGTTTCATTAATCACAAATGGTTTGGAATAAAAATCATTATAGGGCTCAATAAACTGCTCTGGTGACAGATGAAAATTCTTTGGATGGGGAATAAAACCAAGCTCGCCTTCGCTTTGTCTGTTTAAATACAAGGTCATCTTATTCTTTTTCACGAAATTATATGGAAACTGGAAAAATGATTTCACTGCTTCCGGATATAAAAAAAGTTTTGAAGTGGCGATCCGCCATAGATAAGAAAAATACGACATTTCAGACGAAGGATAAGTGTGAGTGAGCATCGATTCATTATAGATTTCAAACAAATCCGACCATGAATAAAAACCCGTTGAAATAAATCTTTCCCATAAATGCTTATCGTAGTGGCTTGCAGCATAGAAAGAGCTCGCAAGGATAATCCCTTTTTTGACCTTAGTTAAGTCCAGCCTTATGAGAGCGTAATAAGAATCTTGAGTAGAAGCACCCGAAAGACAAAGATTATCGGCCGTGACTTTTAATTTTGTGGGTTGAATAGTATGAAGGCCTGTAGAATCGCCAATGATTATATAATCGACTGAATTTCTTTCGCCAAAAGTGTTCATATGCTTATAAGTCGCCACATGCCTGGAGATAAAATAATCATATACCGGCATGTTGATATTTCTTTGAAAGAAAGCATAGGCTCCCAAAAGAATAGCGAAAGTAATGAATCCCTTTAAAATTTTCATTTCTCTTTAATAATAGTTCCTATTACCATTAAATCAAACTCCAAATACTTTCCAATAAGAAGAGAGCTGTTTCTTGAGCAAAAAATTGCCAAATAATATGAACAGAATTCAAAGCCAAGTCTTGAAGACCTTTTCTTTACTTGCTCTTATTGTTGTTGGTTTTTCTTTCACATACCCACTTCTCTATGGTTCGTTCACATTTAATAGAACGTGGCCTCTCAAGCGTTCTGAACTTATAAGCAAAAAAATTCAATCTCTAAGTAGCAAGGAAGAAATCAATATCATCCTTGGAAGCTGTGGTGCTGAATCTTCATTGCGCGCCGACGTAATGACAAAACTTACAGGCAAACCTTGGTTTAATTTTTCTCTCAGGGGTGCTCTTCCCTCCTTTCAGGAAAGACTGCTGCAAAAGCTGATAAATGAAAAAAGCAAAATTGGAAAAGTGATACTTGTTCTGGAGCCCATTGATCTTACTATTGAGCAGGAAAACGCCTCTAAAAAATTCGAAACGAGCGATTTTGATCGACGTTTATTTTCATACGCGGATGTATTAAAAGAAAACACTACTTGGAAAGATAAGCTGGATCTCATTTTCATCAAAGCTGTCTATTCTGACATCCTGCCATGGTTTTTTACCAAATCTGTTCTTATGGAATTCAGCCGAAAAGGTTTTGAAGACATTAAAAATTTTCGTGCGCTTACTATTGCTAAAGAGTTTGAAGATATTTCTCCCTGGGATGATCAAACCAGAGGCGATATCACATTCAATGCCCCGTCTTCATCCGATTTACTAAAATCGTATCGAACGAGACTGTTTGGCTCAGACTATGAAAAATATCTGCGGTATGCTGAGCACCTTGAAGGAAGAAAAACATTAAAACCCTCGCTTAATCTTTTGAACGCTTATCTGAAAATAGTAAATTCACTCCAACGATATTCCAAAGAAGTAATCATCGTTTTTCCACCGGAATATCATCGTCTCTACGCTGAAGACAAAGAGCGGACGATCAAGACGCAAATTTTTACTGATTTTTTTATTTCTAAAAACTTAAAAACTTATGTGGGATTGCAGACACAATTCAACGCCAAGGATGCTTTTCTTGATTTTAATCACCTGAGTTACAGTGCAGCCGAAGAGTTCACCACCAAGATTGTTCATGAAACAGGGATCTTGAAATGATTTTCTACAGCGTCTTTTATTGGATCATTTTAATGCTGGCCGTTTCCGGGAAGTGGCTCTTCAAAGACGAGCTGAAGCAATTGATTTTTCTTCTAATCTTCAATGTTGTTTTTCTTTTCCTTCTTTCTCCTGCCAATATTTTGTTTCTCTCTGGTCTCATTTTCATTAACTTTATTTGCAAAAAAGCAATGGATCCATGGAAAGCCTTAATTGTTTCATTGGTATTCGGAATCTTTTTAAAAAAATATTTCGATCTTACCACGCCTCTTCATGTCAGTTTTATCATGCTTTCTGTTTTAGGCACATTGACCAGACTTCCAAAAATGGATTTTAAGAAACTCGCTAAATCCACTCTTTTTACTCTTGTTCAGGTGGGACCCATCGTCCGGAGTGAAGATGTGTCTTCACTAGAAAATGATGAAAGCAGCTATTCACTTTCCTTTGTGAATATTTTTTCAGGTTTTATAAGTCTTTCACTTGCCTCTGCTCTATTGCCGACTCTTAAAAAACCTCTCATGGATTCACTGGATCTCATTCAGCATTTCTTTGTTGTTCTGAATCTGATGTTTTTAAATTTCCAGGGTGCTGTGCTGATTGCCAAGGGAAGCAGCGAACTCCTGGGCTTCAAAGTTCCCTCCAATTTTAATCAGCCTTATTTTGCACGATCTCTTCAGGAATTCTGGAAAAGATGGCACATCAGCATGGGGAACTTTTTTTCGGAAAATGTTTATAGACCTGTCCAACTTGCCTTTTTGTCAAAACTTGAAATGCCCACAGCTCGTCAGGTTCAGCATTCAAAACTAGTTGCCTTGTTGCTAACCTGGAGTTTGATCGGAATCTGGCATAAGCCGACCTTTCTTTTTTTGCTTTGGGGTTTATTCAATGCTGTTTTTGTTTTTATTCCAGCAAAGAAATTCAAGCTTGATAATATTTTCGCGACTCTCTTTTTAATTTACGTCTCTCATCTTCTTTTTTTAGCCGAGGATGTGGGGTCACTGTCAGATTATTTGGTCCAGCTTCAATCACTAAGATTTTTGACTCCAGGATCATTAATGCCAAAGATTATCGGCATCATCTTTAATCTGGCATTGTTTTTCATGTCCCAACGTATGTTTTCCTGGGCGCCATATATCAAGAATCGCTTGTTTGAAAACAAATGGCTTTATTACACGACCATTGTCTGCCTGTTTCTTCTTTCTCTAGTATACTACTACAAAGATCAAATCATCATTTATGGACAATTTTAGTGAAGCCTCAAATTGAATCGTTATTGAAAAGCCTTATCGAAAAAAGATCTTTGGCCTCTCAGGAGGAAATAAACGATTCTTCACATTCGCTTTTTGGCCCCGGCGCTCTTTTAGATTCCATGGAATTCGTCGACTTTATAATAGAGACTGAAAACGAAATATTTCGCATTTTCAACAAAAAGTTAAACTTGCGAAAATCGATCTTAGACAACGGAATGGATGTAATCAGAAATATAAATTCATTTCATCATTTTCTTGAAAAGGAATTGCACAAGTGAGCAAGCTTTTCTTTCCATTTAATGAAACAAATGAAATCTCTCTTGATGATTTTGAACAAAAATCACGTAGTCTTGCCAACTCTTTTCAAGAGAAAATCAAAGGTGAACCTATCGCTTTTATTGGGGACAAGTCACTTGATCACTGCCTGCACTTAAATGCAGCCCATATTGCGGGAAACCCTTTTTTTCATTTCAATCCGCAATACCCAGTAAAAAAATGGGCAGAGTTGGTCGACCTTTTAAATCTGAAGAATATTTTTTGCGACTCAACTCTTTTTGATAAATTCGATGAATTAAAAAGGCTCAGACCACAAGTAAAAAAGATACAGTTTAAAACGAGTGCGTCAGCTCTCGAGATAGTGCCGGCTTCACCTATAGCTTATTACATGGCCACGTCTGGAAGCACAGGGACTCCAAAGATAATTGAGATATCCAGAGAGCAGCTGGAGTGTGCGCTCTCCAATATCGAAAGACTCATTGAGATAAATAACGACGATCTTTTTTCCCATGTCAGTCAACTTTGCTTTGACGTGGCAATAGCGGATTTCTTTATTCCGCTAAGACAGCGCTGCTCACTGCTTTTCATCCCTTCTACTCAGGTTTTTTCTTCTTTATCACTCATTGAAAAATACAAGGCTACTGTATGGTCTTCGTCTCCTTCACTTTTAAAGTTTTGTTTTAATGCTGCCCCAGACACTAAAATTCCTTCAATAAAAAAGGCCATCCACTGCGGCGAAGCTTTTGACCAGACCCTTTCTCAAATATGGAATCTTCTTTCTCCCGGCGCTGAATTAATAAATCTCTATGGCCCGGCAGAAGCAACCATTGCAGTATCTGGCCACCGGTGCCCAAATCCACTTACCGAATTGCCGATTGGTGAAGCTTTCAATAAACATGTTTTTAAAGTAACAGCAGAAGGAGAACTTCTCATTAAGGGGCCTCAAGTTGTGGAAAAATATTTCAACGGCGCCGGCATAATTGATGAAAATCAATTTTATGCCACGGGAGATTTTTTTGATAGTGAGATGAAATTTCGAGGAAGAAGAGATGACCAGATTAAAATAGCCGGAATGCGTTTTAATTTAGCAGCGATTGAAAAGATACTCTACGACAAGTTTAATCTGACAGCTGCGGTTCAATTGATAAATGAAGAAATGGTGGTCGTTGTTTCGGAAAAAAATATTCACAAAATCAACTTGAAAGAATTGCAATCTTGTTTAAAAGATGAACTGCCAGTAAAGTTCATTCCTAAAAAACTCTTCATAATAAAAGAGCTTCCTCTTTCCGCCAGTGGCAAGCTCGATCGCAAAAGCATTCTAGCTTTACTTAAATAAGGATAAGGTTGAAAAAATATCATCTAAATATTTTTTCGCCGCACTCATTGGAAGAATTTTTTGCTCACGTATTTCTTTTATATATTGTGCTTTTTTAAAAGCCAAATTTTTGTCAGAGTTAATTTTAAAGTTAAACAACTCATCAACCAATTTCGTAAACCATTTTTGATTTTGTGCCAGGCGATTATCAACAAAATGACCAGAGACTTGATTCTGGTTTTTATACTCCTGAAGCATATTATAAATAGTATCAATATTTTTGTTTTCAAGTGCAGAACATTGCAAAACTTGTGTTTGCCAATGAGGCTTATGTCTAAGCAAATGCATGGCACTCGTATACTGTGCGTGAGTTTTTGCGGCTTGGTTCAAGCTATCGCCATCTGCTTTATTGATAATGACAGCATCGGCCAGTTCCAGAATTCCTTTTTTAATTCCTTGCAACTCATCGCCTGCATTAGGCAACATCAGAACTAAAAAGAAATCGACCATATCGGCAACTTCATATTCTGATTGTCCAACACCAACTGTTTCGATGAGAACATAATCATATCCAGCGGCTTCGCAAAGAAGAACACTTTCTCTCGTTTTCTGAGCAACGCCTCCTAAAAAACCTGCCGAAGGAGAAGGTCGAATGAATGCATTCACATTATGAGAAAGCTGCTCCATGCGGGTTTTATCTCCCAGAATGGATCCGCCAGAAACAGGCGAAGAAGGATCAATGGCAAGAACTGCGACCTTGTGGCCCTTATCAATAAGGTATTGTCCAAAGTTTTCAATAAAAGTTGATTTCCCTACTCCTGGTACACCAGTAATTCCCAGACGAAAACTTTTTCCCGAATAGGGAAGAATCTTTTCCAAAAGCTTTTGCGCTTCATCCTGATCAGCAGGTTTTGTGCTTTCAATAAGAGTGATCGCTTTAGCTAGTGAGCGGCGATCCCCTTTTATAAGCTTATCAACTTCAATCATTTTCTTTCCTCAATTGCTTTCAATAGTTCTTCTGCACAGAAAGGAATCGTAGTCCCTGGGCCAAAAATTCTTGCGACACCAGCATTGAATAAGAATTCATAATCTTGTTTAGGAATAACTCCACCGGCAATGACAAGAATATCATCAGCACCTTGAGCTTTTAGTTCTTTGATTAATTCAGGAATAAGCGTTTTATGTCCGGCCGCCAGAGAAGATGAGGCTACGAAGTGAACATCGTTTTCGATGGCTTGCTTTGCGACTTCTTTTGGAGTCGCAAAAAGTGGAGATAAATCTACATCAAAACCGAGATCGGCCAATCCAGTGGCGACGACTTTAGCTCCTCTGTCGTGACCATCTTGTCCCATCTTTGCAATGAGAATACGTGGGCGTCTTCCGTGTTGTTCAACAAAAGCTTTGATTTTTTCTTTAATCAATTTCCACTCCTCATCGTTTTCAAATGACTGTCCATAAACACCACTTACTGTTTGGGTTTGAGCATTGTAACGTCCCCACACTCTTTCCAAAGCGTAAGTAATTTCACCGACAGAGGCTCTCAAGCGGGCTGCATTGACTGCAAGCTCAAGACCATTGCCGTTTCCGGTTTTAGCATATTCAGTAAGAGCATCAAGCGCTGCCATGACTTTGTGATCATCACGGTTTCCACGAATGTGCTCAAGACGTTTAATTTGTGAATCGCGTACTTTTTCGTTGTCGATTTCCAGAATATCAACGGCGTCTTCCTTCGCCAACTTGTACTTATTTACCCCGACGATGACGTCAAGGCCTTTGTCGATACGAGCTTGTCTTGCAGCTGCAGACTTTTCAATATTGAGTTTAGGTAAACCAGTTTCAATAGCCTTCGCCATCCCGCCTTGTTTTGAAACATCTTCGATGATGGCCCAGGCTTTATCTGAGATTTCTTGCGTCAGGCTTTCCATCATGTAAGAGCCGCCCCACGGATCAACTACATTTGTGATGTGAGTTTCTTCTTGAAGTACAATCTGAGTGTTGCGGGCAATGCGCGCAGAGAATTCCGTTGGAAGAGCAATCGCTTCGTCAAAAGCATTGGTATGAAGTGATTGCGTTCCACCAAAGACGGCGGCCATAGCTTCGATTGTTGTTCTGATGACGTTGTTATACGGATCCTGTTCAGTTAAAGACCATCCGGAAGTCTGACAGTGCGTACGAAGTATTTTTGAATTTACATCTTTTGGATTGTAACTTGAAACAATTCTGTCCCAAAGAAGACGAGCTGCTCTCAACTTTGCAATCTCCATGTAGAAATTCATTCCAATTCCAAAGAAGAAAGATAAGCGAGGAGCGAAATCATCAATATTCATTCCAGCGGCAAGTGCCGTTTCGATATATTCTTTTCCGTCAGCAAGTGTATAAGCAAGTTCAAGAACTGCATCAGCACCGGCTTCCTGCATGTGATAACCCGAAATAGAAATAGAGTTAAATTTAGGCATGTGCTTGGAGGTATAAGCAAAAATATCGGCGATGATTTTCATCGATGGTTTCGGTGGATAAATATAAGTGTTACGCACCATGAATTCTTTTAGAATATCATTTTGTATTGTGCCTGAAAGTTTATCTGGAGTTACACCTTGCTCTTCAGCTGCAACGATGTAGTTTGCAAGAACAGGAAGAACCGCTCCGTTCATGGTCATTGAAACTGAAACTTTATCAAGAGGTATTCCGTTGAAGAGAATTTTCATATCTTCAACTGAGTCTATCGCCACGCCAGCCTTGCCAACGTCACCGCTGACTCTTGGATGATCTGAATCGTAACCTCTGTGGGTGGCCAGATCAAAAGCAACTGAGACACCCTGTGCTCCTGCAGCCAGTGCTTTTCTGTAAAAAGCGTTTGATTCTTCTGCGGTTGAAAAACCAGCATACTGTCTGATTGTCCACGGTCGGCCGGCATACATTGTAGCTTTAGGGCCGCGGATAAAAGGTTCAAGCCCTGGCATAGTATTGGCAAAATTTAAATTCTCAATATCTTCTTTGGTATAAAGTGGTTTTACTTTTATACCTTCAAGGCTTTTCCAGCTAAGATCATCAACCTTTTTTCCTTTAGACTCTTTCTCGGCGAGTTTTGTCCAGTCTGCAAGTGTTGAATTTTTCGGTTCATATGTGTTGGCCATGACGATTGTCCTTGGGGAAAGTTTTACCTAGATTCTAGTGGGAAGGGTGAATGTTGTAAAATTTAATATGGCCTGAAACAGGAGCTAAAAGCCTCATGACTCAAGCGACTTCTCTCTCTCTTGAAAACAGTTTGCAAGTTTTTTTCTACGACTTGCTTCAGGATTTTAATCGCAAATCTCATCGGCCTCTTCCTAATGAAATGATTTATTACGCCTCGCTTGTCATGGACAATCTTGGAAGTTCTGAAAAATACTTTGAAGAAGTTGAAGGCAAAGTGCGTGAAAAAATACTGGGTCTTAAATTACTTGAAAGTTTTCAGCTTCCAAAGGAAAAACAGAAAACAGCAGTGAAAGATATAGGTGAAACGGCGCTGTTACTCTGCGGCTATTTCTCTGAGTCACTTAATAAAAAGATTATTGATACAAAATACTATAACGAAGTAGGCATCCGTGCTTATGGCGTTCTCAATTCATATGTTCCGAGGGCCTATAATACACCAAACTTTTTTGCCAATATGTCGAGACACTTCCTGGATGTCACCCAATTGATTGCTCTCATTTCAGAGAAACATGAACAGGATCCTGAACAGGTATTCCTGATTACCAGCGCAAAAAAAGCTGTCTAAAAAAAAAATTTTGTGAGACCCTTTTTTCATGATTTTATTGAACATACAGGGTCTCTATATAGAAATTCACACGCGATCTGAAGAGATCGGCAGAAGACTCCGTTGCGACTTCGAATATTTTATCGTCAATGAATACACCCATGGCGAAATCTTAAAAATCAGCGCAGAATTAACTGAACAATTTCCCCAGAATCTCATTCCTAAAAATTTAAAACCTCTTTTCCAAAGACACAACTCGATTACTTACGAAGAAAATGGGATCAGATACAACGATTACTACGGCAGCGTTTTTTCTATTTTTGAAGCAAAGAAAAACCAGGCCCGCATTTACGGCAAAGACATCGAGAAACTTTACGAAGTTGTTTATCTTTTTATTCTTTCCCGCTCCGGGAAATATGGAGACCTGCACGGCACGCATCGGATTCATGCCTTTGGTATCGTCAAGGATTTTACCGGACTCATTTGCATGCAACCGATGAGAGGGGGAAAATCTACTCTTTTTACAGAACTCATGCTCCGTCACCAGGTAGAAGTTCTTTCTGATGACACTCCGTTGATCAACACCAAAGGAGAGCTCCTGCCTTTTCCTTTAAGAGTGAGCCTGGACAAGATACCTGAAGAGCTGGAAACCAACGAAGCAAACTGCTATTTAATGAAACGAGAATTTTATAAAGAAAAATTCAGCATTTCATTAAAAGCCTTCAAGCGTCCAGTTGCTCAAAAAACGCGCTACTTTCATTTTGTTGAAGCTCATCGCTCCACTTTTGATTTTCCCTATGTGAAAAAAATGTCGCCTTTAAAACTTTTCCGCAGCTTGTTCAAGCACATGGTCATCGGAGTAGGTTTACCTATTATCTTTGAATACTTTTGGGAAAAAGGCAGCGGTGATTTTTTCAGGAAAACTGTTATTTTCCTTAGGAGATTTTCATTAGCGCTAAGGCTCGCTTTTTCACATAAGGGCTACGACATTTACTTAACAAGTGATCCAAAAAAGAATGCTGAAGCCATTCTTAAATTATTATAAAATCTTTTTCATCAGTTGATATTTCCACAGAGCATCCGTCAGTTAAAAACCCGGCAGGTTTATTTAACTCTTTTCCGAAAATAATATTTCTGGAAAAACGTTCTTTAAAAACTTTCAGTCCCAGTTTTCGAGCTATCATCTGAGCTAAAAGAAGATAGCGTTCATCGCATTCTTTTTTTCCAAGCAAATGGTAAACGTGGTTATTGTAGAATGCATTTGAAACCCAAATCACAAACGGCCTGTTCTCAATGAGAGAAGCAAGCTTTTCTGGTACAATAACAAAATTCATTTCATGAAAACGTGACATGGAAGCTAATTCTAAAAATTGTAGAAATTCAGTTTCCTTGCCCTCAAAATAATCCCGAATTGTCGCTCGTAACAAATTCTCATTAAGGTTTTTGCTCCACTGATCAGGCTTTAAAACTTTATTGAATTTTTCAACCTGAGAAAGTAGAGAAGAAAAATCCTTGGCAGACACAATTGAGCGCATATATTGAAGCGCATTCGTTGAAAAATCCACAAAGTGAATTTCAGATGATTCGTTGAATTTATATTGCTGTAAAATTTTGACCGGCTTAAACCCAGCGGCCACACTGATCAAAACTTCTGGCTTGAAATCTACTATTGGAATGGCGAGTTCTTCGTTATTGAAAAGGTAAACATCTTGCTTAGCCTCAGCTGCCCTTACTGCAATTTCTTTTTCAATTTTTTCTTTAGCTTCAGTTTGATTATCCATTGGGTAAGAATAATCTTTGCAGTCACGTAGTTCGCTGGAAAGATTAAGCACACGATACCCATTTTGCAAGGAACTGGAGATAACACGCGCCCCCCAATGAGAAAGGCCTTCAAACTCTCCCGGGGCAGGGGCAATCCACTCAGGAGTGTAGTCATCGTGAAGATCTTTCCCGCGAGTAAAGTGCGAAACTTTTATTCTTTCATCTCCAAAAAATGCACCGAATTTTTCAGCTCCGCACTTTTTCCACTGAGCAACATCTAGAATAAAAAACTGTTGATGAAAATAAGGAGCTTCACCAGGATGAGCAATAATATGACCGGCAATAAAAGCTTTCTCCGTTCTCATCCGCTGAATATTCTTCAAACATTCCAAAACAAACTTATGAGTATTTTTTACAAAAGTTCCGGCCGCGCAAACAATAACAAATCGATTGCTTGGGTTTTTCGCCAGATAATCATCAATATCTTTAATTAAATCGAATTTCAGAGGAAACAAAGAAGGTTCCGTGATTTTTTCAAAATCATTCTGCTTTGTCTGAAGCACAAGCAATGAAATACCATCGCCAAGACTGTCTTCGCGCAAACCAGAATTCATCCAGTCCTTAAGCAAAGCCGGAGTCTTCGCAAAGGATTCTCCCATTAAAGCTTTTTTCTGAACAAGGCGCTTAACAAGCTCTCTACGTGCTGAAACTTTATTTTGTTCACGAGCACACGAAAGAATAAATTCATCATTAAACTTTACTGGCCCATGAAAAATAAGATGCATACGCGGGACTAAAGAATCATTTTTGAGCTTGTGATATTTGGCGTTGTTAAAAAGAAGAACAGATCCGTTATCTGAAAAAGGAATTTTCAACGAGTGCTCATTCATTGATCCGTCGGAATTCAAATTGCTCCAGAAGATGCAGCCCTCAGGCATATTGAGAGAAATATTAATCGCAAAGGAGACGTCGCGCGCACTATCGCTGTGAACTTTTATTTCCGTTCCAGGCTCAAGAAGCATGAATCGAATCCGGTCACAAGCTTCTAGATCCGTCAGCTCTTCCAGGAACTTTTTCGTCTCGGGGCACAGATCCATAAAAGGAGTGTTGAGATATGTTCCTACTTCATCTGATGTATAGCTTGTGTGGTACTCTGTCTTTGTAGGATCCCCGGCAAAGGTTCTGAGTCCAAGTGATTTCCACCGGCCTTCAGACGTTTTATTTTCCTGAACAGCAGAACGATGCTCAACGAACTCTTCTATGAGCGCAAATGCTTCCGCCAATATCGGTCGCGGATCAAACTGAACTTTTAAATCAATATAAGGAATTAAATCTAAGTGATAAAAGATTTCCTGGTCATAAGGCCAAGAGGCGGGCCATGAGGATTTAGGCGTAAGATTATTCATCAGGAAAATTAAACCTCATTTCACGGCAATTGTGAAATGAGGCTAATCATTAAAAATTAAGCTGGCTCAACTTCCATCATCAAGATGCCATTTTCAAGGGCATCACCTGCTTTAACGTGAATAGCCTTCACTGTCCCAGCAGCTCCTGATTTGATTTCGTTTTCCATTTTCATCGCTTCAAGGATCAAAAGAGTCTGACCTTTCTCAACCTTGTCTCCCACATTTGCCATGATCTTAACGACCTTACCAGGCATTTGAGTAAAGAGACCGCCGTCTTGATCGCCGCCCGCGCTTGATGGCTTGTAACCGTGATAAAGCTTAAAAACTTTATCAACGTTCAACATAAGCGAAGGAGAATCTTGACGAGCAAGCTTGTTCCAATGTGTTCCGTCAGTAGAAGCGAAATACTGATCAGCAAGCTTTCTGATGAAAACAGTTTCTTTATTAAGTTCTTTGTTGTCTTTAATCGTTCTAAATTCGAACTCAACCATCTCAGCAGAATGAGCGCGAGTTTTCGTCAGATCGATAATATATTCGTTTTTGTCGTTATCGATTAGATACGTTCTCATTATAACCCCATTCTTCTTGCTTCAATACCAGCGAGCTTTTTGTAGATATCTACATAGTTCATCGAAGTATCGACTCTCTCCTGTGGTTTCACAGTTGAGATGTAGTTAGTAGAATAATGACCTTTAATGAAGTTTTCTTCATTCATGATCACTTTATGAAGAGGAATATTCGTTTTCAGACCTTCAACCAGAAGACCATCAAGAGCAGCTCTCATTTTACGAACAGCTACGTCGCGAATAATTCCTTTAACAACAAGCTTTCCAACCATCGGATCGAAGTCAGGAGTAACAACAAGTCCTTTATAAAGACAGTTATCGAAACGAGTTCCTTGAGGGAAATTCGTTTCACATCCCGTAACAACACCTGGAGCTGGGAGCATAGTGATTGGATCCTCAGCACAGATACGACACTCAATCGCGTGACCTGTTCTCTTAATCCACTCTTGCCCCGGAATTCCAAGATCATCACCAAAAGCAGATTGAATCATACAAACGATCAAGTCGATCCCTGTAATCTCTTCTGTAATCGGGTGCTCAACCTGAATACGAGTGTTCATTTCGAGGAAGTAGAATTCTCTATCTTCACCCATGATAAGTTCAACCGTTCCTGCTGAATCGTATTTAATTGCCTTAGCAAGATTCACGGCAGATGTACAAACTCTCTGACGAAGCTCTTCATCATTACCAATAAATGGAGATGGAGCTTCCTCAATGATTTTCTGGTGACGACGTTGAATCGAACACTCTCTTTCGAAGAAATGGTAAACATTCCCTTTCTTGTCAGCGAGAATCTGAACTTCAATGTGATGTGGGTTAACGATGTACTTCTCAACAAGAAGATCGCCGTTTTTGAAAGCCGACTTCGCTTCTCTTTGAACAACTTCAAAGTTCGCGCGAACTTCAGCTTCATTGTTACAAACGCGCATACCGCGTCCACCACCACCGGCAACTGCTTTAAGAAGAATAGGATATTTAATCTTCTCAGCAATTTTAATGGCGTCTTCAACAGTCGGCACTGGACCAGTTGATCCCGGAACTACCGGCATACCAACTTTCTGTGCAAATTCTTTTGAAACAGCTTTATCACCCATAACTCTTACAGCTTCAGGGTGCGGTCCAATCCACGTGATACCGTTATCTACAAGAGCTTGAGAAAACTCAGTGTTCTCAGAGAGAAATCCGTATCCAGGGTGAACGCCGTCAATTTTATATTTTTTACAAACGTCGAGAATGTTCGGAATGTTCAGATAAGTTTCTGCGTTCGTTGAACCAGGAAGTCTTACCCACTCATCACAAACTTCAAGATGTTTTGCCTGAACTTCGTTATCAGTCCAGACACCAACAGCAACGTGGCCAAGTTCGCGACATGCTTTTGCAACACGAGCAGCGATCTCACCGCGGTTGATAATTAGAATTCTTTTTTGTGTACTCACATCAGCCTCTTAAAGTTGAATGTTACCGTGTTTACGTTTTGGCTTCTCTTGCTTCTTATTTTTAAGAGCAATCAAATACTCATAAACGCGCTTACGAGTTTCTTCTGGAAGAATTACTGCATCCATAAATCCAAGCTCAGCTGCTCTGTATGGATTCGCAAATCTTTCTTCGTAATCAGCAATCAATTGAGCTTTTTTCTCATCGTATGCTTTACCTGTCAGACCTTCCAACTCTCCACGGTAAACAATATTCACCGCCCCTTCTGCACCCATAACCGCAATTTCAGCAGTTGGGTAAGCAAGGTTAACGTCTGTGCGAATATGCTTAGACGCCATAACGAGATAAGCACCACCGTAAGATTTACGAGTGATGATTGAAATCATTGGAACAGTTGCTTCAGAGTAAGCGTAAAGAAGTTTCGATCCGTGCTTAATGATTCCACCGAATTCCTGAACTGTACCAGGTAGGAAACCAGGAACGTCGACAAGAGTCAGAATAGGAATATCAAAAGCGTCACAGAATCTTACGAAACGAGCAGCTTTCTCAGATGAAGCGATATCCAGAACACCAGCAAGTACGGCTGGTTGGTTAGCTACGATACCAATCTTGATTCCACCAACTGAAGCGAAACCAACAATAATGTTTTTCGCGTAGTCTTTGTGAACTTCAAGGAATTGAGAATCATCGACGATATCAAAAATAATTTCTTTCATATCGTATGGCTTCTTAGGGTTTGCCGGAACAACTTCTTTAATTTTTGTGTTGTCGCGATAAACAGTATCAGAAGTATATTTTGGAGTCGCTTTCGTGAAGTTAGCTGAAGGAATGTAGCTTAGAAGCTCGCGAACGCGCTCAAAACATTCATCTTCAGAAGCCACTTTAAATTGAGCTACACCTGATTTCTCAGAGTGAGCGACAGCTCCACCAAGTTCATCCTTAGTTACTTCTTCGTGAGTTACAGTCTTGATAACATCCGGACCAGTAACAAACATGTATGAAGTTTTATCAACCATGAAAATAAAATCTGTAAGCGCAGGAGAATAAACCGCACCACCAGCACAAGGTCCCATGATCAAAGAAATTTGCGGAATTACTCCCGAACATTTAACGTTGCGGTAGAAAATTTCACCGTAACCAGCAAGACCTTCAACACCTTCTTGAATTCTCGCTCCACCTGAATCGTTAATACCGATCATTGGAATTCTGTTTTCAAGAGCGAAGTCCATAATCTTACAGATCTTCTTTGCGTGAGCCGCACCAAGAGCACCACCCCAGCAAGTAAAATCTTGTGAGAATAGAGCAACTTTTTGTCCGTTGATTGTAGCGATACCAGTGATGACACCGTCGCCAAGATATTTGTTGTCGCCAAGATTTGGATTTCTGTGAACAACAAAACGATCAAATTCAAGGAATGATCCTGGATCTACTAAACGTTCAATTCTTTCGCGTGCAGTATATTTACCTTGTTCGTGTTGTTTTTTGATTTTAGCTTCGCCACCGCCGAGTTCAGACTCATGTCTTAGTTTCAGCAATAACTCGCGTTTGCCCTCAAGTGTTTGAGTTTGAGTCATAAAAAAACCTCCTAAAGAAGGAGGCATTTTATACTGTCCTTCTTTAGGAGGCTACTTATACTGCGTCAATAAATTTAAAAATTTACGCTGCTTTCGTACGCTTATCCAGCCCGTACTTTTCAACTTTCATGATCAAGCTCGCGCGAGAAATATCAAGTTCCTTGGCCAGTTTTGATTTATTGAAATTGCAGCGCTTCAATCCTTCTCTAATCATCATAATTTCCAGCTGCTCAAGCGCATCCTTCAGAGTTCCTTCTGTGTTCACCCCTTTAAACGCCGGCTCAGCTGAAGCACCCCAGTCTAAAATACGTGGAGAAAGATTCTCCGGACCAATAGTTTTTTCGTCAGCCGAAAGAACGACAAGTCTTTCAACTTCGTTTTCAAGCTCACGAACGTTCCCTGGCCATGGATAATCCAACATTTTCTCCATACATTTTTTTGAGTATGTTTTCATCGCCTTTCCAGACTCATCACATCTCTTCTTCAGAAAGTATTCCATTAACAGAGGAATATCTTCATGTCTTTCACGTAGTGCTGGAAGACCAATATTGATAACGTTGATTCTGTAATACAAGTCTTCTCTGAACTCGCCCTTCGCCATCATTTCTTTCAGGTTCTTATTCGTCGCCGCAACGATACGAACATCAACTTTCTTCGGCGTCGTCGCCCCAACCGGAAGATAAGTTCCTTCCTGCAATACACGTAGAAGTTTTACCTGCATTGAAAGTGAAGTATCCCCAATTTCATCCAGGAAGAGTGTTCCACCGTTGGCCGTTTCAAAAAGACCTTTCTTATCTTTTACTGCACCAGTAAACGATCCTTTCACGTGACCAAAAAGTTCCGAATCCAATAGGTTGTCGTTAAACGCAGAACAGTTCACCGCCAGGAACATTTTATCCTTTCGAGGAGAATAAAAATGAATAGCTTTCGCCACAAGCTCCTTACCAGTTCCGTTCTCCCCTTGAATCATGACAGAGGATTCAGAGTTCGAAATTTTCTCAAGCAGAGCATAAATCGCCTGCATTTTTTTCGATTTACCCACCATTGAGTGGTAACGATACTTCTCACCAACTTGTGATGAAAGTTCATGAATCTGATTTTCGCGCTTAGAGATCTCTTCATGGAAAGACATCATCTCTTCGGCCAGAAGACCACCGAGCTCGCGAACGTATTCCATTTCACGCGGCCACATCTTCTTCACTTTTTCACACGCCACAGCTGCATCTTCCGGAGTTGTTCCGCACTCAATCATATGCTTTTTCAACTCATCCATTTCAGCAGAAGTTGTCGTGTCCATAACAAACGGATAAACAAAAACCGCTCCAGCAAATTCACCTTCGAATTTCACCGGAAAAGCCACGCCTTTCACGTTCTTAAAATAGGATTGATAAACAACAACATCGTCCTTGCCTTGAGCAAGCTGATCCACGACTTTCTCAATATCTTCAGTCAGAAAATCATGTCCATATGCTGATTGCATCTGCACTTTCATAAAGTGCGATTTGAATGCGTAGTCTTTATTAGTATGATCAGACCAAACTTTGCCGTGGGCATCTGTGTAAAACATTTCTACACCGAACCACTTCCCAAGAATCCCTTCTAACTTAGAGACAACGTGCAGTTTCCCCAAATCTTGCCAATTAATCATACAACTCTCCGATTGAATGCGTGCTTTAGGCACTTAGTTGTAAAACTTTTCGGCAATTTCCGAGAAAACTTAAAAAGATTGAAAAAAAAATCTACAGATTAATGAGCTGGGATTCTACGATCGACGTATCTTTTTACAAATTAGTGAGTCTCGATCTTGCGGTCTACGTAATTTTGCTCATTTTGAGCGCCCAACCAGAAATCCAGACGAGTTTGGTAAGACTCCTGCTGCCATTCCTGAGGCCCAATAAATTTATTGATATGCTTTCCAGTTGAATCAAAAAGGAATGTTTCCGGCACTTTTAGTGTACCAAAAGAGTCCATTACTTTGTTTTCCCTATCGATCACAACCAAAACATTTTTAGGAAGAGTAAATCGAGACATGAATTTCTTGATCTTCATTTCTTCATCATTCACGGCCACAAGAAGAAACTTAACTCCGCGTCCCTCAACACTTTGAGCGTACTTCAAAAACTCAGGCATCTCTTTTTCACAAGGAGCACACCAAGTTCCCCAGATATGAACAAACAATCCACGCGTGCCCTTCAAATAATCATACGACTGAACCGCATTTCCATTGGCAACATCAACTGTTTTAAAGTCAGGAAGCTTTTTAAGTGTGAGTTCTTGAGATGAAGTATCGGCTACACCGTAATACTTATTTTTCTCATAAAGAGCATAAGCAAAGGTCAGCATGGCTGCTAAAGCAATAAGGGCAAGTTTGGTAAAGAAATGAACGCGCATATATTTTGAAATTCGGGCAAAAAAAAGCCTCCCGAAGGAGGCTTTTCAATTTTTAATCTACAAGTGAAAAGTAGCTCATTTTCGCGCTATCGCCAACTCTTCCATCAGCAATTTTTGTTACGCGAGTGTATCCGCCGTTTCTTGTTTTAAACTTTGGTGCCACTTTTGTAAAAAGATTCGTTACCGCATCTTTATTGTTCAGCTTAGAGTAAGCATTTCTTCTGTTGTGAACTGTATCTTCTTTTGCAAGAGTGATTAGTTTTTCAACATAAGTTCTAAGGGCCATTGCTCTAGCATGAGTTGTTTTAATTTGTCCGTGCTCGAAAACTTCGATCGCTAAGTTTTTAATGATCGCTGTTCTGTGAGCTGGCTTTACGCCTAAAGTATATTTGTGATTACCGTGTCTCATAATTCCACCTAAAAATTAACTCGTTTTTACTTTTGAACTTTTCCGTCTTGCATATCTTTCATCAAGCTATCTACTTTCATTCCTAGACCAAGACCCATGCTAGTTAGAATTTCTTTGATTTCATTCAAAGACTTTCTACCAAAGTTCTTAGTTCTAAGCATCTCGCCTTCTGTTTTAGAAACGAGTTCATAGATATATTTAATGTTTGCGTTCTGTAGACAGTTTGCTGAACGAACTGAAAGTTCAAGTTCAGATACTGGCTTAAGAAGCGCATTGTTCGTAGGAGAAGAAACAGCGATTGGTTTAGAATCGTGTTTTACAACTTGTTCTTCATCTTCAAAAGTTAAGAAGACAGCAAGTTGATCTCTTAGAATTTTAGCTGCGTAAGCAATAGAATCAGCTGGATTAATTCCAGAGTTTGTCCAAACTTCAAGAGTCAATTTATCGAAGTCAGTTCTCTTACCAACACGAGTGTTAGTTACAGAGTAGTTAACTCTGTAAACAGGAGAGAAAAGAGTATCAAGATAAATCCAACCAACAGGAAGATCGTATTCTTCTTTGTTATCTACAGCTGTAACGTAACCTTTTCCTCTAGCAACTTTAAGTTCGATCTTAAGTGATCCACCAGAAGAAATGTTTGCGATAACGTGATTTGGGTTAAGGATCTCAACGTTAGCGTTAGTAGTGATATCTGAAGCCTTAACTGGACCTTCTCCTGATTTCTCAAGAACAAGAACAGTATCTTCTTTACCAGAAATTTTGAAACGTACTTCTTTAAGGTTAAGAATAATTTCTGAAACTTCTTCTTTAACGTTATTGATAGTACCGAATTCATGCTCAACACCTTCGATACGAATAGCTACAATTCCCGCTCCTTGAAGAGAAGAAAGTAGTACGCGACGAAGAGAGTTTCCAAGAGTTTGGCCGTAACCTCTTTCAAGAGGTTTTGCTACGAATTTTCCGTAGTCATTTCTTAAACTATCACTCTCTGCCTCAAGAGCTACTGGTCTAATCATGCTATTCCAGTTTTTAGCTGTAAAATTATCCATTTATAGATCTCCTTAAATAGAAATTGTAATTAGACTCTTCTTCTCTTTGGTGCTCTACAACCATTGTGTGGAATAGGGCTTCTATCAGAGACAGAAACAATTCTAATTCCAGCTCCTAGAAGAGCTCTAATCGCGTTTTCTCTACCAGCGCCTGGACCTTTTACTCTTACTTCAACAGAGTTTAGACCGTGCTCAGCAGCTCTTTTTGCAGCTTCAAGTGAAGCAGTTTGAGCAGCGAACGGAGTAGATTTCTTAGATCCTCTGAAACCAAGTTGGCCAGCAGAAGCCCATGCAAGAGCGTTCCCTTGTGGATCTGTGAAAGTTACGATTGTATTGTTAAACGAAGCCTGGATATGACAAATCCCGTGCGATACGTTCTTTTTTACTTTTTTCTTAACAACTTTTTTTACCATATAACTATCCTAAATTAATTATTTAAGCGATTTGATTGATTTCTTACCAGCGATAGCAACTGCAGGACCTTTTCTCGTTCTTGCATTTGTATGCGTTCTTTGTCCACGTACTGGAAGTGACTTTCTATGACGAACGCCTCTGTAGCAGCCCATGTCTTTAAGTCTCTTAATATTTAAACCAATCTCTCTACGAAGATCACCTTCTACAAGGTGTCCTTCTTCAAGGTGCTTTCTGATAGTTTGTACTTCTTCTTCAGAAATATCATTTGAACTTTTTTCTGGATCAATTCCAGACGCTGTTAAAACGTCTAAAGCGATCTTTGGTCCAACACCATAAAGTGACTGAAGAGCAATTCTCATTGCTTTGTTTCTTGGAATGTCTACCCCTAAAATACGTGCCATATATATCCCCTAATTACCCTTGTCTCTGTTTATGTTTTGGACTGCTTTTACAAACAACTCTTAAAACACCTTTTCTTTTGATAACTTTACAATCTTTACAAATAACTTTTACCGAAGCTCTAACTTTCATACATCCCCGCTATAACTACTTACTTCTGTAAGTGATTCTACCTTTAGTTAAATCGTATTTACTTATCTCAACCAGGACTTTGTCTCCTGGTAAAATTTTAATAAAGTGCATGCGCATCTTGCCGCTAATGTGTGCAATGATCACGTGACCATTTGGCAGTTTTACGCGAAACTTCGTATTAGGTAATAGTTCAGTGACTTCACCTTCTACTTCAATGATATCTTTATCGCTCATATTCCCCTAAAACAGGTTGTATATCCCAAACGACTGCAGTAATGCAAGTGCTATTTAGGCCAATTAAATTTATTAACCGATAATCTTTTCAAGTGCACTAAAGACTGTCTTCTCAGGCAAAGAAGCATCGATCTCAACAAGAGCGCCTTTAGCTTTGTAAAAGGCGAGCATTGGATCAACCGTATCTGCGAAAATCTTCAGGCGATTAGAGACCACTTCCACAGTGTCATCTTTTCTCTGAGTGAGGGTGTTTTGAGCACCGCACTTATCGCAAACATTCGGCACACGCGGAGCTTTCGTTGTAAGGTTATAAATTTCCCCACAGTTCGAGCAAGTTCTTCTATTGACTACGCGATCCGTAAGAACGCCTAGGTCAATATTGAAATATACCGCTAGTGTTTTTCTTCCTTGGAGTAGTTCAGCCTCAAGCATTTCTGCCTGTGCAATATTCCGAGGGAACCCATCAAAAATATAGCTAACCTTATCAACATCGCAGTTAGCTTTTAAGAGGGCCATTACAGTATTATCGTCTACCAAATCACCTCTGGAGATAATTCCAGAAACTTTTTGGCCAAGTTCGGTTCCTTTAGCAATCTCACTTCTTAGCAGGTCACCCGTTGAAATATGCTTATAGCCTTTTTCAATTAGCTTTGCAGCTTGAGTTCCTTTACCAGAGCCCGGGGCTCCCAAAATGATCAAATGCGGTTTCATTAAAATCTTCTATTAGGGCCGTTATATTTGCCCTTACTCTTGAATGCCGTTTCATATTTATCAGAATACATGAACGTTTGAACGTTCAACATGACTCTCATAGCAACCGAAACCATAATCAAAAGAGAAGTACCTTCGAAACGGCTGTGGCTACCGGTAATGACTGATGGAAGAATACATACAACAATCAAGAAAAGTGCACCAAAAAATGTAACTCTATTAAGTACAAAATCAAGATAGTCTTTTGTCCTATCACCCGGTCTAATTCCAGGGATAAAAGCATTATTTTTTTGCAGCATCTCAGTAACTTTCTTAGTCTTGAACTGAATTGGAGCATAGAAAAATGACATATATACAATCAAGAAAGCAAAGAGCAGGTTAAACAACAACTGTCCTGGCATTAATGATGAGTGAATGGCATCTACAAAAGGCTTAAGAGGACTTGCCTTTGGAACAAAATTCGCAATAGTTGCTGGTGCAGCCAACAAAGAACTCGCTAGAATTGGAGGCATTACCCCACCAGTATCCAGTCTAAGCGGAAGATTTTGTGATCCACCATAAACTTTATTATTAACAACTTTCTTTGCGTATTGAACTGGAATATTTCTAAATGCACTTTCAATAAACGAGACAATATAAAGCGAAAGACAAATAATCAGAACTCCAATGAGTAGACTTAAGCCAGACAATTCACCATTTCTAAACAAAGTAACTCTTTGGAAAAGTTCAGCCGGAAGCTCTACCGCGATACCTGTAAAGATGATCAAAGATACGCCGTTCTCAAGACCAAACTCAGTGATTCGCTCACCTAGCCAGAGAAGGAACATTGTTCCACCGGCCAGTGTAATCATTGTAGTTAATCTAAAAAGCATTCCTGGCTCATTAATTACTGGAACACCTGTTGGGCTTTTGAAAGACTCAAAAACTGCTGCCATACCGTAACCTTGAATACAACAAAGTAGAACAGAAGCGTAACGAGTCCATTTTTGAATTTTTTTGTAACCTTCACTGTCTTCCTGGAGTTCCTGAATTTGGGGAATTACTTCGCCAAGAAGACTGAAGATAATAGATGTTGTAATGTAAGGCATGATACCCAAAGCGAGTACAGAAAAACGCTTAAAGGCACCACCACTAAAAGTATTTACCAGATCAAAAATCCCGCCGCCACCTGCTTCAGAAAAATAAGATGCGATTGCGGAAGCATTGACACCTGGAACTGGCACTTGAGCCGCCAGCCTGTACACAAACAGAAGTGCCATTGTATAAAAAATCCGCTTTTTTAATTCCTCTATCTTTCCTTGAGTCGTCGACATCGAGATCCTTTCCTAACTACTTTACAGTGCCAGAGCTGTTTTTGATTGA
Organism: Bacteriovoracaceae bacterium UBA6261; assembly: GCA_002440825.1. Classification (GTDB taxonomy): domain Bacteria; phylum Bdellovibrionota; class Bacteriovoracia; order Bacteriovoracales; family Bacteriovoracaceae; genus Bacteriovorax. The sequence continues at coordinate 23,274 of DJVH01000125.1, forward strand.
TTCAAGTGCTGCCTTTGAAAACTTAGCAACACCATCAAAGTTTAATGATTTCGTTAAAGCAATATTTCCAATTACTTTAATACTTAAACTTTTTTGAGCTCCTGACAACAACCCTTTTTCAATTAAAGTGTCTCTGCTAACAGTTTCACCTTTATTGAATTTAGCTTCGATGTTTTCAAGAGTAACAACAGCGAATGGATCAGCGAATCTAACGTTATTGAAGCCTCTTTTTGGAAGACGCATGTAAAGTGGAAGGTTGTTACCTTCGAAACCTGTTCTAACGTGACCAGATTTTCTAGCTTTTTGACCTTTATGTCCTTTACCAGCTTGAGTACCTTGACCAGAACCTTGACCACGGCCAATTCTCTTAGTCGCTTTATTTGCACCTTTTGGGCTTTGTAGATTATTTAACGTTAACATAAGTATTCCCTTTAATTCTTAGTCTAGAAAAAATTATTCTTGTACTTCGAGCATGTGAATGATTTTTTTGATCATCCCTCTTACGCTTGGTGTGTTTTCCAGCTCAGAAGTCTGACCAACTTTTCTCAATCCAAGTCCACGTACGTTTGCTTGAACTACCTTAGTTGTTCCAGGTAGGCCTTTAACAAGTTTTACTTTGATTTTTGATGCTGTCTTAGCCATATAAATTTCCCGCTATTAATTTTTTACTCTAAGGCCCTTAACGCTCTTTTCTCTACTGTTTGCAATTTGCTCAACTGATCTTAGACCTTTAAGCGCTTTGAAAGTAGCTTTTACAACGTTGTGTGGGTTATTCCCACGAAGAGACTTAGTTAAAATGTTATGTACACCAGCTAGCTCTAGGATTGAACGGCATGCACCCGCAGCCTTAACCCCAGTACCGTTTGCGGCTGGTTTGAATAGAATTTTACCTGCATCAAACTCACCCATGATTTCATGAGGAATTGTGCCGTTATCTAGAGGTACAGTGATCATGTTTTTATAAGCTTCTTGTGTAGCTTTTCTGATCGCTTCAGGAACTTCTTTTGCTTTTCCTAAACCGTAACCAACTTTACCTTTTTTATCGCCAACGATCATTAGAGCAGAGAATGAAAATCTTCTACCACCCTTAACAACTTTAGCAACGCGGTTTACTGCAACAACTCTTTCTTCAAGTTCGCCGCCAGCAGCAGGAGCTTTTTTCTTAGGAGCAGGTGCACCTTTTTTACCGCGAGGACCTTTTTTATCAGTCGCTTCACCATCAAATTCTTCAATTACAGAAATTTCTTCAGACATATCTTCTCCTAAACCTGGATTCCGCTTTCTCTAATGCTTTCAACTAATGCAGCAATAACACCTGTATATCTATAACCAGCTCTGTCAAATACAGCAGCATTTAGGTTTTTCGACTTCATCAATGCAGCTACTTTTGCACCAACTTTTTTAGCACCGTCTTTGTTACAGCTATCAGCTGCAGCAGCTTTTCCAAATGTGCTTACCGTACAAAGTGTAACCGATTTTGTATCATCGATTACTTGAACAGTAATATGTTTATTTGATCTTACTGCACAAATGCGAGGTCTTTCAGAAGTACCGTTGATCTTTGCTCTGATCGTTAGTCTTCTTTTTTGTCTCTGTTGGTCTTTTAAATTTGCAACTTTACCGTACTGCTTTCTCATATAATGATCTCACTAAGTAATTAATTATTTACCTTTACCGCCAGCCTTACCAGCTTTTCTAATAATAGTTTCATCCAGATACTTAACGCCTTTTCCTTTGTACGGCTCAGGCTCTCTGAACGATCTAACTTTAGCAGCTACTTGACCAACAAGTTCTTTATTAGAACCTTCGATATCGATTTGGTTTTTGTTAACTTTTGCAGTGATTCCTACTGGTAGCGGGAAATCAATAGTGTGCGAGTAACCTAAGCTTAGGTTAAGAACGTTTCCGCTAACAGCAGCTTTGTAACCAACGCCGTTGAATTCAAGCGATTTTACAAATCCAGCGCTTACACCAGTAACCATATTGTTTAGAAGTGTTCTAGCTGTTCCCCATTGTGATCTAGCATTTGCCGATTCATCTTTTGGAGTTACAGTTATCGTTTTGCCTTCTATTTTTGCAATAACGTCATCATTAAGCTTGTGAGTTAATGTGCCTTTAGCACCTTTAACTGTAACAAGTCCGTTTTCAATTTTTACTTCAACCTTCTCAGGAATATTTACAGGTACTTTTCCAATACGTGACATGACCTATCTCCTACTACCAAACGTTGCAGAGAACTTCTCCGCCCACTTTATTTTTCTTAGCTTCGCGAGATGACATAACTCCCTTTGAAGTAGAAACAATTGAAACACCAAGACCAGACATTACTCTTTGGAAAGAGTCATAGCTGCTATATCTTCTAAGACCTGGTCTAGAAACACGGCTCAAACCAACGATTGCACCTTCTTTTAGAGCAACTTTGATTTTGATATCGTTTGGAGCTTTAGCTACGATTTTGAAAGATTTAATATATCCTTCGTCTTTTAGAACTTTACAGATAGCAGCTTGAATTTTGCTAGCTGGAAACTCTACTTTATCATGACCAGCGCTAACGCCGTTTCTAATAACAGTTAACATGTTTGAAATTGGATCTGTTTGCATATATCGTCCTCTTAATCCTACAATTACCAGCTAGACTTCGTTACACCAGGAACCATTCCTTTTAAAGAAAGAGTTCTAAAGCATACTCTACATAGTTTAAACATTCTGATGAAAGCTCTTGGTCTTCCACAGTGCTCACATCTGTTTCTATGTCTTACTTTGAATTTTGGTTTTTTATCGTTTGCAATAATTTTAGCTAATCTAGCCATTTAACACTCCGTTATTTTCTAAAAGGCATTCCAATCAATGTTAGTAGTTCTCTTCCTTCGTCATTTGTATTTGCAGTAGTGACGATTGAGATACCAAGACCTCTGATTTTATCAATCTTATCGTAGTTGATTTCAGGGAAAATGATTTGCTCTTTTAGGCCAAGAGTGTAGTTACCTTTTCCGTCAAACCCCTTTGGAGAAACTCCTCTAAAGTCTCTAACGCGCGGAAGAGAAATAGAGATTAATCTATCAAGAAATTCATACATTTTTTCGCCTCTTAAAGTTACAGAAGCGCCAAGTGGCATTCCTTGTCTAACTTTAAATGATGCGATCGAAGTTTTTGCTCTAGCGATTACTGGTTTTTGACCAGTGATTGCCGCAAGATCATTAACGATTGAATCAACAACTTTTGAATTAGAAACGGCGTCTTTAGTTACACAGTTAACTACGATTTTTTCAATCTTAGGAATCATGTGAACGTTCGAGTATCCAAATTTCTTAACCAAAGCTGGAACAACTTCTTTTTTGTATGTGTCTTTCATTCTGCTCATAAATTATCCTATTAAATTACAGCGCCACACTTCTTAGATGTTCTAACTTTAGTGTTATCTTTTCCAAGAGCGAACTTAACTTTTGTTGGTTTTTTTGTTTTCGGGCTGATTAGTGATACATTGCTTGCATCAATTGGCAGGTTCTTTGTTGCGAATCCACCTTCAGGGTTTTGTTGGCTTGGCTTAATCGATCTTTTAACTTCGTTCACGCCTTCAACTGTAACCTTGTTAGTTTTTCTGTTGAAAGAAATGATTTTTCCAACTTTTCCAGCATTTTTACCAGTTGTAACAACTACTTCATCATTTACTTTAATTTTTTTCATGTCTCTACCTAATACCTATAATACTTCAGGAGCCAGTGAACAAATCTTTGTAAAGTTTTTTGCTCTAAGCTCTCTAGCTACTGGGCCAAAAATACGAGTACCAACAGGCTCATTAGCATTGTTAATGATAACTACACTGTTCGTATCGAATTGAATGTATGAACCGTCTTCTCTTCTAACTGGATAAACAGTTCTTACGATTACGGCTTTTTTAACGTCACCTTTTTTAATTTTTCCGCCAGTAACAGCTTGTTGAACAGCTACTACAACGATGTCACCAATGCCCGCGCTAGTTCTTTTAGAACCACCAAGGACCTTGAAACACTTAACCATTTTTGCTCCAGAGTTGTCTGCAACATCTAGATTAGTCTGCATTTGGATCATAACTTTATCCCTTAATTAATTTTGAACAATTCCCACTTCTTTAATTTCGAATACGGACGAGATTCAATAATTGTTACCACGTCACCAACTTTAGCTTTTCCAGCTTCATCATGTGCATGATATTTTTTTGATGTGCTTACGAATTTACTGTAAACGTCATCTTTGAATCTTCTAGTAACTTTAACAACAATTGTTTTGTCGTTTTTATCACTTACAACAATTCCATCAAGCGTCTTTTTAAATTTCTTTTCTTGGCTCATTTCAAAGTCCTATTTGTTTAGCTGTTTGCTAAAAGTAAGAAGTCTAGCAATATCTTTTTTAATCTGTTGCTTTCTGTGCGGCTTTTCAGCGCCTGAAACAGCGGATTGAATTTTAAAAGTTAGTAGATCTTTCTTTAAATCCAATACTTTCTTAGCAACTTCTTTTTGATTAAGTTTTTTTACATCATCAAGTGTGATCATAATAATATCCAAAATAATTTATCGGCTTGCGCCTTATTACATTTTTTTCTTAGTTAGACAAGGTTTCTTTTTTAACTATTTTAGTTTTTATAGGGAGTTTATACATAGCTAGTCTAAGAGCTGCTGTACTAGTTTCCTGGTCAAGACCACCAACTTCAAATAGAATTCTTCCTGGTCTGATTACGGCAACCCAAGTTTCTGGAGAGCCTTTACCGCCACCCATACGTACTTCCGCTGGCTTTCTAGTCAATGACTTATCAGGGAAGATCTTAATCCAAACATTACCACCACGCTTCATCTGTCTTGAAATAGCGATACGAGCAGCTTCAATTTGTCTATTTGTGATGTATCCACAAGCAGTAGCTTGAAGACCATATTCACCATTAACGAGCTTATTTCCGCGAGTTGCGGCGCCCATCATTCTTCCTTTTTGTTGTTTTCTAAATCTTACTCTTTTAGGACTTAACATGAGAAACCTCTATTTATTTTTTACAAACCTACAAACAATATCTATTTGTAGATTTCGCCCTTATAAACCCAAACCTTCACACCGATGATTCCATAAGTAGTCATCGCTTCAGCTGTATTGTAGTCAATGTCAGCTCTTAGTGTATGAAGAGGGACTTTTCTTTCAGCATACCCTTCAGTTCTTGCCATTTCAGCACCACCGAGACGGCCAGATGTTCTAACCTTGATACCTTTTACGCCAGCTCTGAAAGCAGATTGCATCACCTTTTTCATAGCTCTTCTGAAAGCAACACGCTTTTCAAGCTGTTGAGCAATGTTTTCAGCGATTAGTTTTGCGTCTGCGTCTGGTCTCTTAACTTCAGCAATATTGAAAATTAAAGTTCCAGTAGTCATTTTCTTAAGATCGTTTCTGATCTTTTCGATTCCTGTTCCTTTCTTTCCGATTGCGATACCAGGCTTAGCTGTATTAACAGTAACTTTTACTTGATCTGAAGTACGAGAGATGTCGATGCTTGCAACAGCAGCGCTCTTCATATTCTTCTCAATGTAAGTTCTCATCTTTAGATCTTCATGTAGAAGCTCAGCATATCTATCTTTTGCATACCAGCTTGAGTGCCAACCTTTGATATACCCTAGTCTAAAACCGTAAGGATGTACTTTTTGTCCCATTATTTCCTACCTATGCTTCTTTTAAAACCACTGTTACGTGGCTAGTTCTTTTTCTAATCTTGTATGCGCGCCCTTGAGCTCTTGGCATGATTCTCTTTAGCATCGGACCTTCATCTGTAAAGATCGTTCCAACAACTAAATTATCAAGATCGTACTTATTTGATTCGTTAGCAATCGCTAGACCGCTATTGATCAACTTTGTAAGAACGATTGCGATTTCTTTTTTCTCGCAAAATCTTAAAATCTTGATTGCTTCAGAAGCTTTTTTATTTCTGATAAGATCACAAACTTGTCTGATCTTTCTTGGTGCAATTCCGACGTTGTTATTTTGTACTTTAATGGCCATAAGCCCCTCTCCAAATTAATTATTTCTTAGCAACTTTCTTGTCAGCGCCGTGACCGTGGAAAGTTCTTGTTAAAGCAAATTCACCAAGCTTGTGGCCAATCATGTTGTCTGTTACGTAAACAGGAATAAATTTCTTCCCGTTGTGAACAGCAAATGTAACTCCGATGAATTCTGGAACTACAGTTGAGCGACGTGACCAAGTCTTAATTACTTTGCTAGCTTTGTTGGCATCATTCGAAATAGCCATTACTTTTTTTAGCAAATGAGTATCTACGAAAGGTCCTTTTTTAAGCGATCTAGCCATAAAAAATTCTCCCTAAATTATTTTCTTCTCTTAACGATAAATTTATCTGTTCTTTTGTTCTTTCTAGTTTTGTATCCACGAGTTGGAAGACCCCAAGGAGATACTGGGTGGCGTCCACCAGAAGTTCTACCTTCACCACCTCCCAATGGGTGATCTACAGGGTTCATAACAACACCGCGAACAGTTGGTCTGATACCTAGTTTTCTAGAAATACCAGCTTTACCGTGGTTAACTTTTTCGTGGTCTAGGTTACCAACTTGGCCGATTGTTGCACGACAGTTGCTTTTTACTCTTCTTAACTCGCCAGATGGCATTCTTAGAAGAACAACGTCAGCTTCTTTCGCCATAACTTGAACGTAAGAACCAGCTGAACGAGCAATTTGTCCGCCAGCACCTGGGCTTAGTTCAACGTTGTGTACTAGAGTACCAACTGGAATTTCAGAAAGAAGTTTTGCGTTCCCAACTTTGATATCCGCGTTTGCAGATGAAATAACTGTATCACCAACAGCAAGTCCAAGTGGAGCAAGGATGAAGCTTGTAGCACCATCTGCATAAACCACTAGAGCAATGTTACAAGTACGGTTTGGATCGTAACAAATAGCTTTTACTGTTGCAGGAATGTCAGTCTTATTTCTTTTGAAATCGATGACTCTGTATTTTTGTTTTACACCGCCACCGTGGTGACGAGTTGTAATTCTACCAGCACTGTTACGGCCAGCTTGACTCTTCTTGATTTCAAGAAGGTTACTTGGAATTTGCACGCCTTTTGTAAGGTCCTTGCTATCCATAACCTGCTTCTTTCTAAGGGTCGGTGTCGTAGGCTTAAATTTTTTGATTCCCATAAAATATCCTTAAAAAAATTTCTTAAAACTAGATTCCTTTGAAGAACTCAATTTTTTGCCCTTGAGCAAGCTCAACAAGCGCTTTCTTGTAAGAAGAAGTCTTCTTTACAGATTTTGCAGTTCTTTTTGTTTTACCAGGAATGATTGCAGTTCTGATTGCCACAACCTTTACATCGTAAAAAGTTTCAATTGCGTTTTTAATTTGGTTCTTATTAGCCTTAAGGTTTACAACGAACCCATAACGATTGTGAGCGTCTGAGTCAGCTGAGATCTTTTCAGTGATAAGAGGTTTAACAATTACATCATTTATTGCAGCCATGATTACACCAACTTCTTAGCTAGCTTTTCGAAAGCTTGCTTTTCAATAATTAAATTTTCATATTTAACCGCTTCATAAACACTCATGCTATCTACGCCTAGTGCTTTTGCAGTTCTAATGTTTTTTGTTGCTCTAACTGCTAGACTTGCTGGATCTAAAGTTACTACTAAAGCGTTTAGTAGGTTTTTAGACTCAAGAAGTGCAGCCATTTCTTTTGTTTTACCAGTTGAAACAAGCGTATCAACGATGATCAATTTACCAGCAAGTTGCTTATCAACGATGACTGATTTAAGAGCGTTAAGCATAACTTTTTTGTTAACTTTTTGCTCGTATGATCTTGGCTGTGGACCAAAGACAGTACCACCACCTGGCATTAGTGGAGAACGTGTAGACCCTTGACGAGCGTTACCAGTTCCTTTTTGCTTAAATGGCTTTTTACCACCACCACTTACGAATGCTTTTGTTTTTGTAGCTGCTGTACCTTGTCTTCTTCCGGCAAGAGTTGCTTTAACAACTTGGTGTACAACAGGAACGTTGATTGCTTCTGGTGAGAAGTCTAAATCAACTTTTATCTTTTCTTTGTTTTCGAATTTGCTGTTTAGTACGTTTAATTCTGTCATTTTAGACCTCTACCTTATTGCTTCTTAAGAGCTTTAGAAATTTTAATAAATCCTTCCTTAGCTCCCGGAACAGATCCCTTAAGAAGGAGGTATCCCTTAGCAAGATTTACCTCTACAACTACAATATTTTGAACTGTAACGTTATCAGTACCCATATGACCTGGCATTTTCTTATTTTTGAAAACGCGGCCTGGAGTTGCTCTGTTACCAATTGAACCCACTCTTCTATGAAAGTGAGAACCGTGAGAAGCTGGACCACCACGGAAGTTGTGTCTTTTTTGAACACCAGCAAAGCCTTTACCTTTTGATTCACCAGTTACATCAACGTATGCACCAGCTGCAAAAGTATCGACTGATACTTCTTTACCAAGGTTAGAAGCATCAACTGCTTCTGCTTGAATTTCTGAAAAATTTGTAACGTTTTTAGATACGCCAGCCTTAGCAAGAATACCTTTAGTAGGCTTGTTAAGTAGAGACTCGCGTTTTTCACCGTAACCAACTTGGTAAGCGTTATAGCCATCTTTATCAGATGTTTTAACTTGTGTGATTAGGTTTGGGATAATTTTAACGACAGTAACTGGAATGTGGTTTCCGTTTTCATCAAAAACTCGAGTCATTCCTGCTTTAACGCCGAATACAGCGTCTAAAGCTATCTTTGCATCAGACATCTTTTCCTCCACAGCATCACCCTAGTCTAAGGGATGCGTACATGGTTATTATTAATTGGGCCAAAAAATTTTATTTGTTTTACTAGTACTTAATCTCTACGTCAACACCTGAAGATAAATCTAGCTTCATTAGTTGATCGATAGTTTGCTGAGTCGGCTCGATAATATCGACTAGTCTCTTATGAGTTCTCATTTCGAACTGCTCACGTGATTTTTTATCAATGTGAGGAGAACGAAGTACTGTAAATTTGTTTACTTCTGTTGGAAGAGGGATTGGTCCCGCAACTCTTGCACCAGTTTCTTTCGCAGTTTGAACGATTTCGTTAACAGAAGTGTCCAAAAGCTTGTGATCATAAGCACGTAGCTTGATTCTGAGTCTTGTAGCTTTCATAATATACGTCGGTCCTTATTTTTGTTTTTGACTTTTTATTTTTATTGCGGCCCTTTGTCAAGGACCGCAAGTTCTTTTTTGAAAAAAATTAATCTAAAATCTCAGCAACAGTACCAGCACCAATAGTTCTACCACCTTCGCGGATCGCGAAACGTAGAGATTTTTCCATTGCTACTTTTGCGATCAACTCAACTTTGAAAGTTGTGTTGTCACCTGGCATAACCATTTCTACACCTGGGTTAAGTTCGATTGAACCTGTAACGTCTGTCGTTCTGAAGTAGAACTGTGGACGGTA
>DJVH01000022.1 GCA_002440825.1 Bacteriovoracaceae bacterium UBA6261
AACTTCACAAACCTCGACAACATTAAACAATTCACTCCACAACTTGAAGGTAAACTTCTAGGAATCGACTATCACCTCTACTACACAATCCTCTGGGGTGGAACAGCACTTTACAAAAACGACCACCATGCAGCAGCTATTCGCTTAACAAAAGATCTTGAAGTAGTTACTGCTGATTATGAAGGAACATTCACTAAACGCGGTGGTTTGATTGCAGGTGGTTTTGATACACTTTCAAGTATCATCAACAATTCGCCTGATCATAATCAATCGCAAATTAAAATGAGAACAATTGGTTTTGGTCTTGGTGTAACCAAGAAAGATGAATATGTTCACATGGTGAAATTCACTAAAGCATTCACACAAGAATTCACTGCAAGTATTGGTGGTGGTCGTGCTCACATTCTTACTGCAGCAGCTGGAAACACAATTGAGAAAAATTCAGTTCTAGATGCCACTGCAAAATACGCATTCTCAAAAAACCTGAACCTCGCAGGAGCTTACGGCCGCTTTTTCGGCGATAACAAAGATCACGCTGGTAGCTTGACTCTGAACGCGAATTTCTAGTCTTCTCTCTCGAAAAACATAAAAAGTGGGCACTTTCACAGATCGTGCCCACTCTTTAAAGCCCCGAATTTATTCAAACGCTTGCTTTCCTTGATCACACTGGATTTACCCCTTAATCTTGTCTACGGTTGAAACGTTTACAAGTTTTCTGTGGTACGTATGCTGTCGCCCAAACAATTGGTAAGAAAATTTGTGACAAGATTTTTAGGAAAATCTATGAAGTCTGTCTTCACAAAAACGAAAGTTCTGGTTCTGTCTGCTCTTCTCACTCTGGGTCTTTTCTCAACGTCATGTGGTAATGGTACTAGCGCTTCGAACATCCAGATTCCTGGTGTTAAGAAATCTGCTATTACTCTGAACAACGATTCTGTTCTTATCTCATTTGTTTTCGAAGCTATTCAGTTGGACGGTGGTCTACGTTACAACATTCCAAAGTATCCAAATTCGTATCTTGAAATTTCTCCTGACCTTCAGTCAGGCGGAACTCTTATGGCGATCAATCTTTCGATTAAAGACGTTGCAAACACAAACCTGCAACTTCTTGACCCTCAATCTCTTCCTGGTGGACGCGCACTTCCAGGTGTAGCAACTGGTAGATTACCAGCAGTAGCTTTCTCAATTGAAAAATTCAAAGGGATGAGCTTCTATGTTGGTCCAAAACTTTTTGGTGTATTCATTCCACTTAAAAATCTTGGAATCGGTAACTCAATCATCACAGCAAGATATTATGTAAGCTCTACTCGCGTTGGTAACATCTCTCTTGTAGGACAAGACGCTAACGGTGAAAACTCTGGTATCCTTCTAATGCTTGACCTTTCTAGCTCAACAGCTCAGAAAACGTTGAAAGCATCAGTTAACTAATACGTAAGAAATCCCACCTATGATAAAAAACCCCGGTGTTCATCCGGGGTTTTTTAGTTTTTAGCATCTATTTTTTGATTTTAATTTTTGGTGTCTGAAGAATAATAATCTGCCATTTGTTTTTTGTCGTGGCATCGTTGCGAAGCTCAACAAAGACCGGCTTTTCTTTTTTCTCAATATCATTGTTCACAAAAAATTTATCTCCGAGAACTGTGGTGATATTGTATAGGCCCTGGTGATTTTCTGTATCGATAAGATATTTTAAAAAGATCAACCCGACCGGCGCTTCTGCCGAGCCAAGATTATCGTAAGACTTCATATCATTCAAAGCTGCGCGGGTCTGGAATTTCTTTATCGGCGCCGCCAGATCATTTAACATCTGCTGAGTGAATTCAAAATCATCTCTGAAAACATCCATGTTAATAGAAAGGCTTTCCAGTTTTTTGGATTCGAGCTCGGCCACTCTGCTTTCAAATTCAGAAATTTTCGGCTTAGGTGGTTCCGGTATTTCCATTTTTACCGGCTCAGGCTTAGGCGCTTCGACCTTCGCCACGACAACTGGTGGTTTCGGTTTAGGCTTAGGTTTGGGTTTGGGGACGATCACAACCTTAGGTTCAACCTTAGGCGGTTTTAAAGCAGCGAGAAAGTCGCTCAATCCCTTCTGATCAAACTCTTTCAAAGCTCCCGGTAAAAATAATTCCCCTTGAGGAAAACGATTTTCAGAACGGACAAGCGAAGCGTGAATCAAAGGAAAAAGCCGGCCAACGGTAGGATATTTTGTTTCTTTTGGGGAAAAAGCTTTTACGAATCTTCTCAGACATTCCTCACCCATTCCGCCGCGGTTAATGAGATTAAAAGCGTTGGAGGACTGAATGAGCTCTGTTGCTTTTTCAGTATAAGAAGCTCCGTAGAGAGAATCTTTTTCTGAACAAAAATTCTGTATCAGGGCCTGATCATCTTTGCAGATGGATCCAAGTGCATTTTTTATTTCATCAAGAGAAAGCGTACGGCAGTTTTTCTTTTCAGCGTGACACCAGTCATGCAGTCGGGCAAACACAGGATCAATAGTTAAGGATGTCGTCCGTTGAAAATTCTCATACCAGTCAGAGAGTTCTTTTTTACCAAAAGGCGCCACATAGATCTTGGAAAAATCATTGGCAAATTTCCCCTGCGCTCTCTCATAAAACTTTTTCATATCATCAGTTTTAGGAGAACATTTTCCAAAGACATCGCTGAATGAAATAGAACAGATATTTTTTCCTGCAGAAATTTCTTTAGCGGCTTTGTGATTGAGCTTTATCGATTCAAACAAATAACTGATCGAGACCAGTCGGTATAAATAACGAACGTAATCGTAATTCTCTCCGAGAGTCACATCAGGGCAATTCGATTTATCAACGATTTCTTTTACCCAGAAACTGTTGAGCTCTGCTGTCTCCTGCTGAACTTCACGGCTGAGATAATTAGACTTAAACTGGTCATCGAGCAGCCAGAGTTCACCACTTTGCGAATTAAATGTGGCCCGCGGATCAAGAGGCCCGAAGTAATTGGGCGTTCTTCTCTCGCCGACATAAACATTATCATAATAGCGTTCAAGAGCTTCGCCCTCACTCATCTCTTTTGTCGACGCTGCAAACGATTGCAGGGGCAACAAAAAAGTCATAGATAATGTGCAGACAAGCTTTCTCATTCTTTATTTAAACCAAAATAAACTCAGGCTCGGTACATAAGTGATAATAACAAGCGCGACAATTAATAAAATCAAAAACGGTATGGCCGCTTTATACAACTCGGTGATGGGCTTTCCAAAACGGAAACTTCCAATGAAGAGATTAATTCCCACCGGAGGAGTAAGATAACCAATTTCCAGATTGGCCAGAAAGATAATGGCCAGGTGAACCGGATCCACTCCAAAGTCATTGGCAATAGGAATGATCAGTGGCACGACCACAACGATCGCGCTGAAAATATCCATTAAACAACCGACGATGAGAAGAAAAACGTTCAGGAACAAAAGAAATGAATATTTATCTTTCAGATAAATCTTCATCAGAGCGAAAATTTTCATCGGCACTTCTTCATCAACGAGGAAGTTGGTAAAACCAAGGGCACAGCAAAGGATCAAAAGAATCCCGCCTACGAGGCTCATCGATTCAAGAATAATATTGGGAATGTCTTTAGTAAGCGAAAGATCTTTATAAATGAAAACTTCAATGACAAAAATATAAAGAGCCGTAAAAGCTGCTGCTTCAGTCACGGTGACGAATCCACCATAGATCCCGATTAAAACGGCCACAGGAAGGATAGCTTCGAGCCACGCATCTTTCAAAGCATCGACAAAATCTTTCATGTTAAATTTATGTTTCTTCTTTTCTGTCTTCGGCGAATTATAAATCGCCCAGAGAGAAAGAATAACCATGATAACAAATCCCGGAACAATTCCCGCTTTGAATAATTTATCGATATCTACTTTTGCGACCAGTCCATAGAGAATGATGGGAAGTGAAGGAGGAAATAACAGCCCGAGTGACCCTGAAGCCGTAATCATTCCCAGTGTGTATTTTTCAGAATAACCGTCCTGCTTAAGGATGGGATAAATTAATCCGCCCAGAGCGATGATCGTTACTCCTGAAGCTCCGGTGAAGGCGGTGAAAAAAGCACAGACGACAAGAGCAACAATGGAAATACCTCCAGGCATCCACCCTAAACCTGTTTCTGCAAGTCTGAGAAGACGCTTGGGCGATTTACTTTCGGCCATGAGATAGCCGGCAAAAGTGAAAAGCGGAATAGTCATTAATGTCGGAGCAGACGCAATTCTATAAAACTCCTGCGACACTGCCGAAATTTCCACGCCAGAATACGTAAAGGCGACCAGGGCGGCCAGAGACATAATAATAAACAGCGGAACGCCAATGACAGCGAGTAAAACAATTCCTAAAGCGGCGATAGAAGCACTCATTTTTGTGCCCTCTCTTCTTTTGAAAATGAAAGAATAAAAAGTATAAAAAAGCGAAAAGCGATTAATCCAAGACCGATCGGAATCAGAGCAACCAGATGACCGCTTTTGATTCCCCAAAATTCTTCTTTACCAAATTCGAGTTCAACTTTTGTAAAATCAATACCGGATTTGATCATCCATAACAGAACAGCAACTGACACAAGCATGATAAACTGATTGATTGCCGCGCGCAGACTGTGCCATCCCTTAGACTCGACAAATTTTCCAATCAGGTCAATACCAATATGAGTCCCTCTGCCGGTCGCAATAACACCACCGAGAAAAGCTCCCAGAAAAACCATATGTCTGACAAAGGGATCAACCCAGGTAATGTTCATATGCATCCAGCGCAAAACAATATTCAGAGAACTCAGAAACAGAATGGAAAGAACGCTGACGACCAGCAACCATGTTGTGAGCTTCTCTAACCCTTGATCAATTTTCTTAAAAAGAATCATTATTTCTTAGCCAGTTCGGTTTCAATTTTCTTTAAAGCTTCCTCTGAGAAAAGTTTTCCTTTCAATTTTTTAATAATTTCTTGTCTGTATCCTTGAGCAACTTTAATGTCGTTGTCGCTGAATTTAATGAATTCAATTTTCTGCGCTTTCATGCTGTTGAAGGCATCGGTATTGTCTTTTGTATTCGTATTGTTGATTTCATTTTCATATTTCTTGGAGATATCAAGAACAAGTTTCTGATCAGCAGGAGAAACGCCTTTCCACGCTTTTTCCGTCACGACGAATGAACCGACTGAATAACCGATCGGGAAATCCACAACATATTTAATTTTTGTGTTCCACTGAAGTGAAATAATTCCAATTCCCGGAGCATAAGCTGCATCGATTACACCAGTTGTAAGCGAAGACAAAACATCCGGCAGGGCCAGAGGAACACCGATCAACTTCATTGATTCAAACAGCGTGTTCACGATCGGATCGCCTTCCCATGACCAGATCTTCAATGATTTGATGCCCTCAAGGTTTGTCACTTTTTTCTGAGAGACGAGATAGATCTGACCAATTTCAAAAGTCGCAAGATTTTTAAATCCTTTCTTTTCAAAATTCGAAGCGAAGTATGGAGTCATCGTCTGAAGAGTCTTAAGAGCTTTTTCTCTATTGTTGTTGAATGTGAATGGAATTTCCATTACGCGAATATCGCCGTTGATATCTCCAAGAGTTTTTCCGGTGAAGATACCACCTTGAAGCTGGCCGATTCTGATTTTTCTAAGAACGTCCTGTTCATCGCCTTGAGAACCACCGTAATAAACTTTCAGTTCGACATTACCTTTTGTCGCTTCTTTAATTTCTGTCGTCATTTTCTTGATGATCTTCGCCCAACCGGTTCCTTCCGGAACGAGGACACCGACTTTAATAGTGGCAGCGGAGGCACTGAGAGAACAGAAGAGTGATAATGCAAGTAAAGTTGATTTCATATATTTTCCTTTGAACTGTCTGTTAAAAAAATTGCTTCTGGTATTTGTTCATTAAGTCCATTCTCTTCAAAGCGATGGCCTGGAAAAATCTCAGGCGAGGTTCTCTGCTCCACTCGGCTTCTTTTTGAGCAGGATCGGCCGTATAGACATGAAACTTACTGAAAGCTTCATCGCGCTCTTTTAAAAAAGCCATTTGCTGATCAAATCCATCTTTGTCGTTTTGAGGAATTAGATAATACTGCAAGTAACTTGCTCTGATCAACCAATTGTGTGGATGATTTGCAATCGCTCTAAGGAAAATTTCTTTTCCTTTTTCAGGATTTCCGCCGAGCATTTTTGGTCTGCCGGCTTCATAAGCAGCGTAAAAAATGTCACACATGCCGTAGTTGATTTTCGGATCTTTCATGCAGACCCAATCAAACATCGACTTTGCCACCGGTAGTTGGGCGACAAGCGAGATATTGTCTTTTTGCAGATTGATCAAACCTGCCAGTGATTGCGCCGTAAATAGAATTAACTCGAGATCGCGCTTGTCATCACTCAGACGTTTGTCGAGAAGATGCGTAATCCCCTGAGGCTCATTCATTTTTCCGATAAGATCATTAAATTCTATTTGTGATTGTTTTAAATAACGAAGTCCGAAATTCAACGAACGCGTATAATTAAATAAAGCCTGATTTTTGCCGGCCTCTGTCTTTAACTCGCCCCATTCTTCATTCAGCATATCCTGTTCATTCACAGCGAAAGCATAACCCGCATATCCTTTGGTCAGAGAGGCAAGCAGATCTTTATTCTCAGGAGATTGAGAAAGCAGGCTTTCCATTAAAAGGAGATTCCCGGGAACAGACGATTTAAACAGATCGAAATTGCTTTCCGTCTCGGCCGTAGAGCTGGCTTCCAGAAGTAATCCTGAAGAAGTGTTGACTGCTAACTGATTAAAGGAACAAGAGCTGAAAGCTAAAGAAAATAACACCAGGGCAAAGAGTGGGCAGCGCCTCTTCATAAAAGCATCCTTAATGAGATAAATTCTACATGTCTTAGATGTTAGGATGCCCTACATTTCAATGATTTACAACACGGGGAAAACAGTCAATCTTTGCCCCCTTCTCCCCCTGTAGATTAAAATCCCACTCCATGCTACAATAGCCTCAAGGTTTTTAATTTTCATTCCGATACGACCTAATAATTCAGTCGGATGATCTTTGGAGGGAAACGTATTGAAAACACCTTTAAACAAGAGGTAGCTTTTCACCAACACCGCATGCACTGAGAGTCGTCTCATTGTTAATGGCTGGGAAGAGTTGCCCGAATTAAGCGTAAGGAAGAATTCCGATAAGCTTAAACAACAACTGAATCACAACCAAAAACTTTAAACATGAGGCAGACTATGACGACGACAACAACTACTGAAAACCAATCTTCACTTCTTACTAAAAACGAAAATCACCAGCCAAAATTTTGCTCAAAATTAGAAGAGCGCAAAGGAAATGCTGTAAAGCCGTTGAGCTTGAGGCCAACCCGTTCGGTGAAAAAAAATGGCAGCATGAAACCAATGGGTCTTAAAGCTCGTTAGTCTTCAAGTTTGGCAGAAATTTTTTCTTTGTAATAATCGACTGTTTTTTTCGCGGTGATATCCACCAAAAGTTTTATTCTTTTATTTTTTGACTTGTCACCGCGAAGAATTTCCACCTGATATTTTGGAACTCCAACCAGGTCAGAAACGCATTCAATAATGGCCTGGTTGGCTTCTCCATCCACTGGCTTGGCCCTGGTCTGTATCGCCAGATTCCCTTCTTCATTCACGAAAATTTTTTCCACACGCGCGGCAGGCTTCGCCTGAACATTAAACTCAATAATCACACCTTTGGGCGATTCTTCAATAACCTGAATTTTTAATTTTTTTGATTGAAAAAAATCTGTCAGAGGGTGGCTCAAAAAAGTTTTCTCCATCCATCGCCAAGGATAATACCCAGCTCAGTCACGACTTTATCAAGAGGAAATCCCACGACGTTAGAATAACTGCCATTCACCCGAGAAATAAAAGTCAGGCTCGGCCCTTGTATGCCATAGGCCCCGGCCTTATCAAGTGAATCGCCTGTATCAATGTAATTATCCATTAACTCTCTGCTAATTTCATTAAACGTAACTTCTGTTGAATCGTAAAAACGATGCTCGCGGATTTTTCCAGTCGATAAATCTTTAAAGCGAAAACAAACGCCCGTCACGACCTGATGGGTGCGATCAGACAATTCATTTAAAATAGTTCTCGCCTCTTCTTTGTCCTTTGGTTTGCCGTAAATTTTATTGTCCAGAACGACGATTGTATCCGAAGCTATGACAAAGCCATTCTCATCTTCGCTCAGTTTCTCGAAAACCGCATGCGCTTTTTGAGAAGCGAGATCAACGGCAACTTCCACCGGGTCTGTTTCATGAGAAACTTCCTCGAGGTCAGCTGTGACGATTTTGAAAGGGACATTCAGCCACGACAATAATTCTTTTCGTCTGGGACTTTGACTCCCAAGAATGAGAGTCCATTTTTTATCGGATACCATGCATTCGCTTCCACAAAGTTTTTGTTGTTGAATTTAAAATTTCGCCGCTTTCTTTTTCGTCACTATATTCTTCAAAAGAATAATACTTGTCGAGCGCTTTGATAAAAAAATAATTGCCGTATTCCATCGTTCGAAGCGACTCACCTCTTTCTTTCAATCGATCGCTGAAATGCGAAGAGACTGTCAGGTTTGTCGTTTCTATACGGCGGAAGTATTCCTTCAGAAAATCCAGACGCAATTCAAGATCGGATTTCTTTGCATCGTCTGTCTCCGGTTTTTTGAGACTGCCCCACAAGCGATAACCATTTTGTGTGGCCAGAACCAGCGGATCGTATTTGTCTTGAAACGCAAACTCAGAATAGCGCTCAAGCATCAACTCCCGTGCGACCATCAGGCTCGGGATGCGTTTGGTGATAAACTCGCCCATCAAAAGCCAGTTAAGATTTTCAGT
This sequence comes from Bacteriovoracaceae bacterium UBA6261, assembly GCA_002440825.1. Lineage (GTDB taxonomy): Bacteria > Bdellovibrionota > Bacteriovoracia > Bacteriovoracales > Bacteriovoracaceae > Bacteriovorax. The sequence goes on from DJVH01000022.1 coordinate 8,862, forward strand.
TGCTCTGGCATAGTTGCGGCCTTTTTCATCCATCATCAGCCATTCATCACTTTGAATTTTAGTCAGATCTTTATTTTCAAACCCGCGGATCTGCAAAAATAATTCTTCTTCGTCACCAGTTGCGCCACCTTTTTTAAGACCAAGTGTTTCGGGTGAACGCCTTTTAAAATACGTTTTTCCCCCGAGGAGACTGACAATTTCAACACTCGGATTGTATCCCATCAATGTCATGTTCGGCATGACGATGAATGCGTAGGTAGGCTTCCCTTTAGTGAGTTTGTTATTTTTTTCAATTAACGAATTGAGATTTTTGTATTGATTCAGATTTGTTTGCTTTTCTTCCACCAATTCAATCAGAGCATTTTCATCATACGGTTTTCTATCCGGTACAGGCTGAGCTTCATACAAAGCGAGCGGTGAAAAAAGCACGTCCGTTTCGCGGATATTATATTCTTCAAAAAGCGCCTCATGTCTTGAAAGCCAGAGAACATTTCCTGCATTCACACGCGCTGAAATGAAATTTTCCTTAACACCGATGTTGAGTTCATTGAGGTTGATGGATGATTCCGGCGAGAGTCTGACCATGGTGCCGTCAAACAAAAAAATCCACGCGTAAGATTCACCGATCGTCTGAATTTCATCCCCTTCATAAAGAGAAGTGCGAAAGTTGGGATTGAAAAAACTTTGCCCGCGGTCAATGCGACAAACACCCACGCATTGGAAAAAGCGCCCGACGATTTCCCGATGATTGCGCTCGCGGACGATACTCTCCCACTCAGGCACCAGCGCTTTTTCATCGATCTGCTCTTTCCATTCCTTAAACGATAAAAAGGAATCCGGATTAACTTCTCCCCATCTGGTCGTAGAACGAGTCTGGTCTTTAAACAGGACAGTGGATTTTTCATTGTTCTGCGCCTCTTGAGCGATGCCCAAGGAAGCGAGTGCCAGCATAAACAAGAGGAAGAGAATTTTCATACTGCTTTATTCGGCATTCTTCCCTCTGAAATGAAGCTTCTCCCTGTTCATTTCGGGGGCTTAGTGCTAATATTTCCGCTTGTGATCACAAAGAAGGAGCCGTCACGTGTCAAATGTTCAAAATACTGAACTAAATGAATCAGAAAATACCTCATTTTCATTCGTAAAAACTGAACACAAAATTCTGGATTTTTGGAAAGCAAATAAGATTTTTCAAAAAACTTTGGAAAACACCAAAGGAAAAAAACCATACATTTTTTATGATGGCCCTCCATTTGCGACAGGTCTTCCCCACCATGGACACCTTCTCGCTTCAACATTGAAAGACATCGTACCTCGTTACTTCACAATGAAAGGCCGCTACGTTGAAAGACGTTTTGGTTGGGACTGTCACGGTCTTCCGATCGAACACGAGATCGATAAAAAACTCGGCATGTCAGCTCAAGATGCTGTTAAGCAATTTGGAGTCAAAGGTTACAACGATGAATGCCGTTCAATCGTTCAACGTTACACTTCAGAATGGGAACGCACGATCACCAGAATCGGCCGCTGGGTTGATTTTAAAAATGACTACAAAACGATGGATGCCAATTTCATGGAATCTGTCTGGTGGGTTATCAGTGAACTGTGGAAAAAAGATTTAATCTATCAGGGAACGAAAGTTGTTCCATTCTCAACAGCGCTCGGAACTGTTCTCTCAAACTTTGAAGCTTCTTCAAACTACCAAGACGTTCAGGATCCTGCGATCACTGTTCTTTTCAAAGTGAAAGATCAGGATTTTTACATCGCTGCCTGGACGACAACTCCCTGGACACTTCCATCCAACCTCGCGCTCTGTATGGGCCCTGAGATTGAATACGTAAAAGTTCACGATAAAGATAAAGACCTGAAGTTCATCATCGCTAAAGACAGACTGGAAGCTTATTCGAAGAAAAGAAATTTCGAAGTGCTTGAGTCTTATACTGGCGCTCAACTGAAAGGCCTTCGCTACGAACCACTCTTTCCGTATTTCAAAAATGATGAAGCTCTTGGTGCGTTCGTTGTCTTAAACGACAACTACGTTACGACTTCAGACGGTACGGGGATTGTTCACATTGCCCCTGCTTTTGGTGAAGACGATAACAGAGTCATGAAAGAAGCAAGTATTGGCGCGATTGAATGTCCTGTCGATGATGCCGGAAAATTTACAGCAGAAGTTTTTGACTGGGCCGGCGTTCACGTCAAGACTGCGGACAAAGACATTATCAAAAGATTGAAAGACGAAGGAAAACTTTACGAGCAAGGTGTTCTTGTCCACAGTTATCCATTCTGTCCGCGTTCTGATACTCCGCTCATCTATAAAGCGATTCCGTCTTGGTACGTAAAGGTCGAAGCGATCAAAGATCGCTTGATGAAATCAAACGAACAAATCAACTGGACACCTTCTCACATCAAAGAAGGACGCTTCGGAAAATGGCTTGAAGGCTCAAGAGACTGGTCTATTTCAAGAAACAGAGTCTGGGGTACACCTATTCCAATCTGGATCAACGATAAAACCGGCAACAAGATTTGCATCGGTTCAATCGACGAGCTTTTCCAGCGCACAGGTGTAAAAGTCACTGACCTTCACAAAGAAAATGTAGATCACCTCACTTTTACTCACACGGGTGAAGAAGGAACATACAGAAGAATTCCGGAAGTTCTGGACTGCTGGTTTGAATCGGGGTCAATGCCTTACGCTCAACTTCACTACCCGTTCGAAAACAAAGCAATGTTCGAACAAGGTTTTCCAGCTGAATTCATCGCTGAAGGTCTGGATCAGACCCGCGGCTGGTTTTACACGCTTACTGTTTTATCAACAGCTCTTTTCGACAAGCCTGCGTTTAAAAACGTTATCGTCAACGGTATCGTTATGGCCGAAGACGGAAAGAAAATGTCGAAACGTCTGAAGAACTACACGGCACCGGATGAACTCATGGAAACATTCGGCGCAGACGCGCTCAGATTGTATCTAATCAACTCCGGCCTGGTAAAAGCGGAGGAACAACGCTTCACTGATGCCGGTGTAAAAGACATGGTGAGAAAAGCGCTTCTGCCATGGTACAACTCATTTAAATTTTTCCAGACATACGCTGAAGTCGATGGCTGGTCACCGGTAAAAAATTTCAAAACCTCTGACAACATCGTCGATCGCTGGTTGATTTCGAATCTTCAGACATTAAAGAAAAATATTGCACGTGAAATGGAAGAGTACCATCTCTACAATGTTGTTCCTGCGCTTTTCACTTTTATTGAAGATTTAACAAACTGGTACATCAGACTCAACCGTTCTCGTTTCTGGGGGGATGGTTTGACTGACGATAAATGTGCAGCCTACTCGACTCTTTATACGGCCCTTCGCGAGCTCACAATTTCCATGGCGCCATTTTCTCCATTCTTCTCGGAATACGTGTTTCAGGAACTCCGCAAAATGAATCCTGCAGAAGCTGAATCCGTTCATCTTTGCGATTACCCTGAAGCCAACAATTATCTGATCAACAAAGATCTCGAAATCGCCGTAGATAGAATGCAACAATTGATTCTTCTTGGAAGACAAAAAAGAAATCAGGTTCAGATCAAAGTTAAGACACCTCTTAAGCGCTTAACCATCATTCACAAAGACCAGAAGTTGCTGGATGAAATTGCAAAACTTTCTGAATACATCCGTTCAGAACTCAATATTAAAAACATTGAGTACTCAACAGAAGAAGATAAATTCATTAAGCTTTACGCTAAACCAAATCTTCCATTGCTTGGTAAAAAACTGGGCAAAGATATGGGCAAGTTCAAAGCGCAGATTGAAAAACTGACAAGCAAAGAATTAACTGAACTTGAAGAACAGCAAGCGCTGAGAATTGACGGCGTCCTTTTCTCACCTGAAGAAATTCTCGTTTTCAGAGAAGCCAAAGAAGGAACAGAAGCGATGTCGAACAGATTCATTTCCATCGACATTGACACCAAACCTGACCAGAACCTTCTGAACGAAGGTGTGGCAAGAGAAATGGTCAGCTTCATTCAGAAAACTAGAAAAGACATGAATTTCAACGTCAGTGACAGAATCGCCATTGCCTTCTGTGCTAATGACGAACTTGCGGCCATTGCAAAACAATTCAAAGACTATATTACCGGCGAAACACTTGCCGCAGATATGGTTCAGGCTTCGGCAAAGGGTGATCACGAAACCGATCTTGATAACGGTAAGTTCTCAATCACCTTGAAAAAAGTTTAACTCAATTTTAGAGCGCGTCTGGCCAATCAGACACAAGCTAGACGCGCTCTCCTTTTCTTCTTCTCTCTTTCATTCTCCACTATAATCAACACATGGAATTCGACACTATAGTCATAGGCGCCGGGGCTGCCGGGCTTTCTACCACGGCCTTATTGGAGCAAAAATACAAAGGCACAGGCAAGAGCATTGCTCTGCTCGAGGCTCATTCTTTAAGTGGAGGATGCGCTTCTTATTTCGAAAGACAGGGTTACCTTTTTGATGCCGGAGCCACGACGCTTTCCGGTTTAAAACCTGGAAGGCCCATCAGCAAACTCATTCAAACATTATCTCTCGAACTGGATCTTATTAAAATTGCCCCCGGTATTGTATCGCTTTTTCCGGATAAAAAAATCCGTCATTATGCTGACGAAAGGAAATGGATCGATGAACTTAATGTCAGGTTCCCCGATATCGACAATGAAAAAGTGTGGAGCAGGATTTTTTCTATCAGTCACGCAGGCTGGAAACTCTCTACTGATTTCCCTGAGCTGCCGCTTACGAACTGGAGTGAAGTCAGAACGCTTTTAAAATCACAATCAATAGGCGCTTTAAAAATTCTACCATCGCTTTTAACAAGCGTAGAAGAAGCTTTGCAGTTGAATAAGATTCACAACGAGGACTACAAGGCCCTGATCAATGAATTACTTTTTATCACGGCCCAGAATGAGGCAAAGAAAACGCCCATGTTGATGGGGGCCATGGGGCTCACTTATACCGATGATACTTATTATGTAAAAGGTGGAATGAAAGCCTTTGCAACGGCCCTTGAAAAGAAATGCTCGAACCTCTTTTTCAAACACAAAGTCACTTCAATCAAAAGAACGAAAGAGGGATTCACTGTCGTAACAAACAAAGACACGTTCACCTGCAGACAATTGATTTCTACTCTCCCTGAATGGAACCACAATGATCTTTTCAATGAAAAAATCTTTAATGAAAAATCATCAGAAGATTGTTGGTCAGCTTTCATGCTGTACATGACAATCCCTTTAAAACCGGACAGAGAAGGACTCTACTTTCAGGTTCATTGTGATTCGATTCCTTTTTGCGGATCGAAATCATTCTTTGTGTCGCTGTCACATCCTGATGATGAAATGAGATCACACACCAGACAGACCGTAACCATTTCCTGCCATACCAAACCGGAGAATTGGGAATTTCTTTCGCAGGAGGAATACATTCGACGGAAAAAGAATACGGAAGATTTTATCCTGGATATTTTTTGCAGAAGATTTCAACTCGATCGCCATGAGCTCGCTAATATTTTTACCGGCTCACCGAAGACTTTCGTTAAATACACGAATCGTTTTCGAGGATTAGTTGGAGGAATACCACATTCTTTAAAAAGAAGCCCTTTGAACTATTTGAAGGCCAAATCGCCTTATAAGAATTTTTATCTGATTGGAGATACCCAGTTTCCGGGTCAGGGAATTGCAGCCGTGGTTCTGGGGGCCCAGAACCTGGCCGCTAAATTAGATTAGAAATTATTTCGATTGAACAGCAGCACACACCATTGGCAACTCTTTAATGACGTGTTCAATTGTAAGAGTCGATCTTCTTCCTACTGTCTTGCCTACTTTTACCGGGGCTGATCCAGAAGACACAGCAAGAACAACATTGTTATCAGTTCCTGTATCTTTACCGACATATCTTACTGGAGCTCCGGCCCTCATCTTAGGGGCCAGCATTTCTCTTGCCTGAATTTTTTGTTCTTGTTGTCCTTCAAAAGTAATAACAAGCTGAACCTGTCCGTCTTGTGCTTTCTGGATGTCGACAAGAACTTCTTTGTTTTTCACTTTTTCGATAGTTTCGCATTTTGAAACTGTTTTAAAAAAAAGAATACTTCTCGCGTTTGCAGAGAATGCAGTTGTAAGAGCAAGAACCAATACTAATGCTTTCATAGTCATCTCCTGTTTGGGTACTTGAGTAGATGACCGGACTATAACATCTGTAAATTTTTGCAGGGAAAATCTGTAAAAATTACAAAAAAAAGCCCGCTAAAAAGCGGGCTTCTTATGGTTATCTTTTGAAATATTTTCTAATAAGGAAGATCTACAATACATTCTGCAGTTTCAGTTTGTCTCTCGCGGTTGCTCACGATTGACCATGAAACCACAACGTACTGCTTGTTTGCTCCGGCAGTTACAGTTCTTAAAATTCTTTCTACGTATTGAGATGAATCAGAACCGATAAGGTTTGTTTCAGTCTGAATGAATTCTCTTTTATAGTCTTTATAACCAGCTTCAGAATTTTCTTCTACAAGCTTTGTCAGGTCAGTTTTTGGGTTCATCACGCGAACAGTGATATCTCTTTTTGGAAAATTCACTTCACTTACTAAAACTGAGCAGAATTCACCGCGATCGTTGCGACCTTCGTAAAGCCCGACAGGCAAGTAAGAAGTTAGTTTATCGACAACAGACACTGGCTTTGCATAAGAATTAAGGCAAAGAATCGACAGAGTTAAGGCCACTAAAACTTTCATGAATCCCCCTAAAAAAAGATGCCCCACCCTATCAAAAGGCTATGGCCGATGTCTAGGGGGCCTGCTTTCTTTACAGGGCGAGATTGGCCAGGTCTTCCCGGCTGGTAACCACAATAATCTTCTTAACCAGGTGATTTTTTATGGCCGAGCGGACTTCGTGCTCCAGCTCAGGATTTGTAATGAGAATAACGGTGCCATAGTTCTTGGAACCCGCAGTTGAGTTGCTTTCGGCAAAGCTCAATTGAAGGCTTTTTAAGTCCTCCAGATCCTGATTAATGATTTTGGACGGGCGGTAGCCCTCTTCCATCAGGGATTTAACCAGTTTGAGTTTTTCGACATCTGTGGGGGTGTAAACCCTCTCCCCTTTGGGGTCCCGGATTGGACGAGGGAAGGAATAGCGTCTTTCCCACATGCGCAATAGGTATTTGCTAATGCCAGTTTCTTTTTCAACCACATTTATTGGAAACATAAGTTCACCTCATGAACTTGTTTTAAGCCAATGCGGTGAAAAAAGCACTGAGACAAGACCTCGACAAAGGCTTGCCCAATGTTGGTCGAGGTCAAACCACGAACTTAATACTCTTGCGGGAAAATTTCGTATTGCTCGATATGGTAATTGTTTTCAGACCTAATCTGTATGGATTTACCGTGAGCCTCTTCAAGTGTTTCGATCAGGTCGAAATCTTCACTTGTCAGCGTCGCTGTAACTTCAGGGTGAGCGTAAATAAAGACTTTCGCCCCTTTTGTTTTGGCCAGCGTTTTATTGAGTTCTCTGATGAGCTCATAACAAACAGTGAGAGTTGATTTCACTCTTCCTGTACCTTCACAATACGGACAAGGCTCACACATGATTCGCGATAAGGTATCGCGCGTGCGCTTTCTGGTCATTTCCACCAGACCTAAACCTGAAATCGGAAGAACATTTGTTTTCGCTCTGTCTTTTTTTAAAGCTTCAAGAAGAGCTGTATACACAGTCTGCTTGTTTTCTTCTTTTTCCATATCGATGAAATCGATAATGATAATGCCACCGCAATTGCGCAGGCGAAGTTGATAAGCGATTTCTTTAACTGCTTCCAGGTTAGTTTTTAGAATTGTTTCTTCAAACGTTTTACGGCCGATGTATTTACCGGTGTTGACGTCAATTGAAACGAGAGCTTCAGTCTGATCAATATTGAGAGAGCCGCCGGACTTCAAAAAAACTTTGTTGTCGATGGCGCGCTCTATTTCAAGATCAATTCCGAACTTTTCAAAAATCGGAGTCGATTCTTCAGTGTAAAGTCTGTACTTGCCTTTCATCGTTGGAAGAAATTTCTGAACAAACTTTTCAGCTTCTTTTAAATTGTCTTTTGTATCGACGATAATTTCATCGACATCTTCATCTGTAATATCGCGAAGAACTCTTTGAATAAAACTCAAATCCTGATGAACGACCTGAGGAGCTTTGCCACTCGAGGCTTTTTTCTGAACATCCTTCCAGATTTTCACCAGCATGTTGTAGTCGAATTTAAGCGTTTTATAACTTTGCCCTTCGGCCACTGTGCGCGCGATAACTCCCGTTCCTTCAGGGCGAATGGTTTCGAGAATTTCTTTTAAACGCTCGCGCTCTTTTTCAGATTCAATTCGTCTTGAAACACCAGTGTGTTCTATAAAAGGCATGAAAACGATATGTCTTCCGGCAAACGTAATATGTCTTGTGACTCTAGGCCCTTTTGTTGAAATCGGCTCTTTTGCAACTTGCACCAGGATTTCATCGCCTTCTTTGATAAACGATTCAATGCTGATGTCCGGACGAAAGCGCATATTGACGGCTTCGCTCAAAGTTGAAAGTTCATCGGGAATAACTTCGCCCTGACGGTGGCCTTCTTCCATTGATTTGCGGCTTTTTTCCGCCATCTCTCTTTGCTCTTCTATCGTAGGAATATAAGCATCATCGACGTAAAGAAAGGCTGCCTTTTCATAGCCAATGTCCACAAAAGCAGATTGCATTCCGGGAAGAACGCGCACGACTTTTCCTTTATAGATATCGCCGACAAAGGGAAAATTGACTCTTGATTCTTCCTGACGATGTTCGTGAGATCGCTCCATTAAAAAGTCGAGAATTTCGCCATTCTCAATGAGCGCTGCCCGACACTCGTTGAGTGTCTGGTTGATAATTAATTGTTTAGCCATTAAAAAAGTCCTTTAAAATATAAATCCCTTTCAGTTTAGCAAAGCTTACTCAAGACGTAAAAAGACTTAAGACAATGGCGCTCCTTGCCTAAATGACCGAGCACAATAATCTGTTAAATAAGGTTAAAACTGGGATTAAAACTGGAAAGTGTAGCCGAAACTTGGCTCTTTAAAGAATTGTTTTGCAATCCTGAAGTTTGAAAAATCCTGGCGCGAGAGCATGGCAAACTTCTCAGGACTCACGGGAACAACCGTCGCCTGCCCGATGGCCATGGTAGAAGAACGTGAAGCTGCGTTGAAAATAACGGCCCCAACCCCGACAACGATCCCGAGAGCGCCGCCGATGGCAACGTTTTTCCAGTGATCGGATGGATGTTCGACAAAAGAAAGAGTTGATAAACCCAGAATCGCCCCTACGGCCCCGGAGCCCAGAACAATTGTCATGTCTCTGATGGATTCATCAATCAAGCCTGCATTCTGTGATTCGTCTGCTGCAAAAGTCATCGATGGAGTCAATGTGATTAATGTCAGCGAGAGAAGAATAACTGAAAAAAGTTTTTTTAGGCGAATGATTTTATTCATAGATTTACTCTGCGTTAATTTGATTTTTGTGCGTCTTTTGCATAAACTACCCCTCTTCATTATCAGTAAAAAAGAGAGATCAGCTCATGCCGCAACCGTTTACAGCTTATAGTATTATACAAAAGAAAAGAGATAAGGAAAGACTTAGCAAAGAAGAAATCAACTGGTTTATCGATGGCCTCACCAAAGGCGAAATCGCCGATTACCAGATGAGTGCTCTACTCATGGCCATTTATCTCAATGGGTTTGATAAAGAGGAAACCGCTGCATTGACAAATGCTATGCTTTACTCTGGAAAAGTTCTGGATTTCGAGGAACAGATTTTCATCGATAAGCACTCAACAGGCGGTGTCGGTGATAAAGCTTCTTTCATCCTCGCCCCTATTGCCGCTGCCTGCGGAGTGAAAGTGCCAATGATTGCCGGCCGAGGCCTTGGGCACACCGGTGGAACAGTAGATAAGATCGAAGCCATTAAAGGATTCAGAACTGATATTGCCCTTCCGGAATTTGAGCGCCTGTTAAAAGAGCGCGGAGTTGTTCTCATCGGTCAGACGGGGGAAATTGCTCCAGCAGATAAAAAAATCTATGCGCTGAGAGATGTCACTGCAACGATTGAATCGATTCCATTGATTACAGCTTCCATCATGAGTAAAAAACTTGCTGAAGGTGCTAAAGGAATTGTCATGGATATCAAAACCGGTAACGGTGCATTCATGGCAAAGCTTTCTGATGCCAAAAAATTAGCGGAAAGCATTCGTCAAACCGGTCTACGTTTTAACAAAAACATGATGACAATGATTACTGATATGAACGAACCGCTTGGTCTCGCTATCGGAAACTCTCTGGAAATCATCGAGAGTATTGAAACGTTGAAAAATAAAGGCCCTGCCGATTTAACAGAACTCTCTCTGGCACTGGCCGGAGGAATGGTTTATATCGCTGGTCTTGCAAAAACTCACAAAGAAGGAATTGCCAAGGCTAAAGCGGCGCTTGACTCCGGTGCAGCCCTGGAAAAATTCCGCGAGCTCATCCGTGAGCAAGGGGGCGATGCGCGTGTTATCGACGATTACTCTCTCCTTCCGCAAACAAAAAAAACCTACGATGTTCTGGCAACCAAAAACGGATTCATTACAAAAATGGATTGCAAGGCCCTCGGTTTACACAGTGTATTCCTGGGCGGTGGCAGACAGAAAGCTTCAGACAGCATTGATTACGCTGTCGGAATTGTCTTAAATAAAAAACTGGGCGATAAAATAAAAAAAGGCGATGTTCTGTTAACAATCCATTGCCACGAAAATCAAATGCAGATTGCAAAATCTATTTCTGATTCAGTGACAAAAAAGGATATAACGATTCAGGCGACAAAACCGCGCACTAAAAAGAAATTAATTATTGAAGTGCAGACGAAATTTGCACCAAAAAGTAAAGCTAAAACAAAGAGAAAATAATGTACGAGAAATTAGGTAAAGCTGCTCAATATGTTCAATCGGTCAAGGCCACGAATCCTAAAGTCGGGATTGTCCTTGGTTCTGGTCTGGGTGTTTTTGTCGATCAGATTGAAAACAAAACAATCATTCCTTACAGCGATATTCCTCACTTTAAAAAAACAACTGTTGAAGGACATGAAGGAAGACTTATTCTTGGAACTGTCAGAGGTGTTCAGGTCGCTGTTCTTCAAGGACGATTTCACGCATACGAAGGCTTGCCGATGGATGAAGTGGTGTTTCCTGTCCGCATGCTGCACATTCTGGGCATCGACACTCTCATTCTCACGAACGCTGCCGGCGGTGTTAACCTGAACTATAAACCAGGTGATCTATCCATTATTAAAGATCACATCAATATGATGGGAAGAAATCCATTGATCGGGCCGAACAACAATGAAATGGGTCCGCGCTTTCCTGATATGAGCCACGCCTATAATCCGGAACTCAATGACATCATGAAACAAGTGTCGCTCGAACTGGGCCACAATATTCACGAAGGCGTTTACGTGGGCGTGCTTGGTCCAACTTACGAGACTCCGGCAGAAATCAGAATGTTCAGAACACTAGGCGGCGACATGGTCGGCATGAGCACTGTTCCTGAATGTATCGCGGCCAACCATCTCGGTTTAAAAGTTTGCGGCATCAGCTGCATTACAAATATGGGCGCCGGTATTCTCGATCAAAAATTAAAACATGAAGATATAAAAGACGAAGCGATGAAGGCCATGAATCACTTCACTGCCCTTCTCAACAATTCAATTGAAAAATTCGGAAAACTTTAAGGATAAGGTCCATGGAAAAAACCAAGTTAAGATCACTTGCAAAAGACGCTTCTGAAAACGCTTATTCGCCTTATTCCCACGCCAAAGTAGGTTGTGCCCTGGTGACAGAGGACGGATCAGTTTACACCGGCTGCAACGTCGAAAACGCAAGCTACGGCGGAACGATCTGCGCAGAGAGAGTCGCAATCACAAAAGCTGTCTCTGAAAAAAAATTAAAACTAAAACAGATTTATATTTATACCAAAGAAGGATGGCCGCCTTGTGGTCTTTGCCGACAGGTCATGAGCGAATTCGCTGCTCCTGATCTCGAAGTCATCATGGGTGACGGAAACGGAAAAGAGACCTCGATGCCTTTTAAAGATTTAATGCCTCTTTCTTTTACGCCGGATCATCTGAATGTTTAATCTGATGAACGGGATTAACTTCAAGGATATTTTCTCAGTTACTCTGATTCTTTTTTCAGTGATCGATATCCTTGGCTCTCTTCCCTTCATCATCGATATCAAAAGAAAATTTTTAAATATCGAAGCAGGAAAAATCACACTCGTTTCAGGTGTGCTTTTATTTGCCTTTCTCTTTATTGGTGAACAGATTCTTGCGCTTTTTGGTGTGGACGTTCAGTCATTTGCAGTGGCCGGCGCGCTGATCATGTTTTTTCTCGGCCTGGAAATGGTCCTGGACCTCAAAATTTTCCGTCACGATACTCATGAAGAAGTGAACTCACCAATTGTCCCTCTCGCTTTTCCGTTGATTGCAGGAACGGGATCAATGACCACCCTGATTTCTCTGAACGCGGAATTTGTCCGAATCAATATTATCTTCGGCATTCTGCTCAACCTTGTGTTTGTTTATATCGTTCTCAAATCTTCAAGCTTCATCGAAAAAAAATTGGGCGTCACAGGCAGCATCATTTTAAGAAAGTTTTTTGGAACAATTCTGCTGGCAATTGCTATCAAGCTGATGAAAAAAAATCTCCTTCTTCCTTAAGCTCACTGACTAAATTTTTGACAGAACTCTGTAAACTTCACAGGGTGGATTGTAATCTTTCCTGCTCGTGGTTTAATGACCTATACACACCACGGAGCAACCTATGAAAACTCTTTCCTTAGCAGTCGTTTTATCTGTCTTTTCATTCAATACATTCGCCCTTGAAAACGGACTTTATACTAATAAAGAACATGGAAACAATGATCCTTTGATGTACAAATCAGTTGAGCTGAATAACTCGGCATGCGCAAATGGTGGATTTATCGTCAAGTTCCACAATGCTGATCCAATGAACTTCTGTATCGGTCAGAATGAGCGCTCAGTTTTTAAATACAAAAAATGTGTTGGTAAAGAAGTTAGCGAATACCCGATAAAAGTTTGCCTCGGCGTGAAAAGAACTGCAGAGCTGATTACAGAAAAAGAAGTTTCAGTTGATGATGAAAAGGCAATCATTCTCAGTGAACGAAACATTGACGATAAAAAACTTTATTTCGAACAAGAATATAAACTGATGGATGCCGGTGAAGGAAAAATTAAAGTCATTCACAGCTTTATTTCTCACACTGACGGACGCAGTGGAACAAATGAAATTCTTTTCGAGAAGAATTAATTTTTTATAATGCTCACGCCCCCTGAAGTTCGAGCATTAAACTTCTAACTGTATCAATTTTTTTAATTTTGACCGCGCACTGCCCGACAGTATAAAGATTTTTTTCTGTCGGTGCCAGTGCGACTGAAGCAAGAAGTCCATTGCAGATGCAAAAACTTGTTTCATTATTTTCTTTGGCCGGACATTTTCCCTTATTGAGCAAATATCCCTTATCACATTTTGGCACGCGCGCATGAGCAAGAGCTTCTTGATAAAAAGGACTTGCCTTTAAAACTCTAAAAAGCATTCCACAGGGAGATCCAGGTTTCGAAGCAAGTTCAATATCTGATTCTTTGCAGTCGACCAGCATTTTTTTATATTCATCATTGGCTCCGCTTTCATGAGTGGCAAGAAAGCGAGTGCCCATTTGAACACCAGAGCATCCCAGGCTCAGATAATGAAGAATGTCTTCATGTGAATATATACCGCCCGCTGCGATGATGGGTATATCCAAATTCCAGGCAAAACAAACGTCGATAACTTCTTTAATTAAATTCTCCAGACGATTTTCTGGGGCCATTGCCGTTTCTTCGTCCCGCCAACCAATATGCCCCCCGGCCAGAGGCCCTTCAACCACAAAAGCATCCGGCATTCTATTTGTTTTTTCCCATTTTTTTAAAATGACTTCTGCGGCCCGTCCCGAAGAAACGATCGGAATAAGAGCGACTTCTTCGAAGCGAGGATGCTTTTTGGCAATTTCAGATAATGAAAATGGCAGACCAGCTCCACTGATAATGGCATCCACTCCTCCATCCATTGCTCCGAGAACAGAATCCTCATAACTGTTCACCAGTGCGACCATAATGTTCATACCAATCGCACCATGACCATTGGAAATTTCTCTGGCATCAAGAACATCCAGCCGAGCAGCTTCGCGTGAGTTGACCTTATGTCCTTTTCTCGCTGAGACAATGCGATCAAGAGCAGCGGACGATAAAACGCCGAGGCCTCCTTCTCTTGCGACAGAACCGGCAAGATTAAAATTGGATAATCCAATTCCCATTCCACCTTGTATAACTGGCACGTTGATTTTTTTATTTCTAATTTTAAGTTCCGGAAGAATCTGCTTTGACATGTGATACCCGCAAAATTATTTTTTGTGAGCCTCAACCATAGTGCTAAAAACACCAACAAATTGTAATAGAAGAGTAAAATCTTAAATTTTGGTGCTTAATTGTTTCTGAAAAAAACCATAGACCTGTTTGACAAGAGGTAATTTTAACAAGAGTTCCTCTCCTACATCCCAATAGTCGCGGTGATAAATAATTTTACTCTCGCTGATTTTTAGATGTGAACTTCCATGAATTTTGTATTCCCTTGAATTCATCGTAAAAACAAAATCCCAGGTTAAAAAAGCTTGTTCGTTCTCCTGAAACATTTCAACAATTACAAAACGCGGATCTTGCATTTTTTCAAACATGTGTTCAAAAATTTTTTCAATCTTTTCCCGCCCAGTGACTTCATTGAATGGATCTTTAAAGAAGGCTTCTTCTTTATAGAAAGTTTCAATCTCATGAAGCGACTGTGTATTTAAAGTTTCGTACCATTTTTTTAAGGCATTCAGATTGATCATAACTATTCTCTTCTCACGCTTTGGGTTTTGTAAGTTTAAATTGAGAGACGCCAATTTTTCCTGCAGCAAATCCCCCTTCACAATATTTTAAATAAAAGCGCCAGGTCCGGATAAATCGTTCATCGAAATTGATTTTTTTGACCGACTCAATTTTTGATGAAAACAGAACTTCCCATCTTTTCAATGTTTCACCGTAATCCTTACCAAAGTCCAGCTGGTCATTGAGAATTAAACCACATCCCTCCGAGACAATTTTAAAACGTTCAGGAGAAGGCAGCATCCCTCCGGGAAAAATATACTGCTGAATAAAATCCGTGCCCTTACGATAAGATTTAAAATCTTGCTCATTGATGGTAATACTTTGAATGACAGCACTTCCACCGGCCCGAAGCAACGAATGGACTTTTCTGAAATACGTTTTCCAATACGCTTCCCCGATTGCTTCAAACATTTCAATGGAAACGATATGATCATATTTACCTTTCAAGTCTCTATAGTCACAGAACTGAACATCGGCCAGGTTTTGATAAGATTGAATTCTCTTTAAAGCAAAGTCGTACTGCTCTTTTGAAATGGTCACGCCGGTCACACGAATTCCCTTCTTCGCAGCATGCTCCAAAAATCCTCCCCAACCGCACCCAATTTCAAGAATATGATCTCCTTCTTTCAATTCAAGCTTGTTCAAAATGGCTTCATATTTTCTTGTCTGCGCCTCTTCCAAAGAATCCTTTTCCGAAAGGAACAGACCGCTTGAATAAGTCATCGTTGAATCAAGCCAGAGAGAATAAAAAGAATTGCCCAGGTCGTAATGAGCATGAATATTCTTTTGGCTTCCATTTTTTGTATTCCGATTGAAAAGATGTTTTAGTCTATAAGAGAAGATTCGGAGAATGGATCCTTTTATAAATTGTTCAAGCTGGTCTTTATTGCTTATGCCAAAGATAATGAGATTTTCAATATGGTCGCAATCCCATTTTTTTGCGATATAAGATTCGCCAAGACCAATATCGCCTTTTAAAAACAAATCTTCACAAAAAGACCAGTCTCGCACCTGTAGTGTAACGCGAACTCCGGGAGCAACTCCCTGGAAAAAATACTTCTGACCTGCAGGACTATGAATTTCAAGTGTGCCGGATTGAATTTGACCAAGCATTTTGAAAAGAAGCTGCATTCCGAAAGTTTGTTTTTCGTTATCGGCCAACAGTACTTCATTTAATGTGTTCATATGTCAGCTCCTTATTTAACTTTTGAGGTTTGGTATAAAAATTTATTTTTTTAAAAAATAACTTTGCAGCTTGAAAATGAATCAGAACGACAACAAAAAAGGTATAAAATGGATATTGGATAAAAAGCTTCAATAAGTTTTTATCACTCCATTCGATTTCCGTTCCCTGCACGCTCGTCGCAAGTTGCAACCTGCCTTGATCAAAATAATTGATATGAATAAAATTTTGATCTTTAAAGTTGAATTCATATTTGCCGGACACAGGATAAAAAGGCGAAACGTGAAATTGTTTTTCCAATGTATTAACTTGTGAACCAGGATATTTCTTTAAGACATAATTATGAGATTCACCGAATGTGTTATTCACTTCGCAAATGACCGCAAGAAGTTCGTTTTCGCTGTAACAATACCAGAAGCTCACCGGGTTAAAGACGTAACCAAGAACTCGCGGAAAAGTCTGCAAAACAAGGTCGCCTTTAAAATGATTTAGTCCTGCCGCGGCCAACATTTTTTGCGCCCATGTATAAAGAGATGAGCCATCTCTCTCTCCATGATCTTTTTCATAAAAAGAAAAAAGATTAAAACGATTTATGCTGAAAAATCGCGATGACATTGAGTTCATTTTATCGAGTTGAAAGCGTATGAAAAAACCACCATAAGTAAATTCATTCACTTTTGGATGAAATCGTTTGTGGTAAATTTTTGCTTTAAATAGTCCTTTCATAAAATATTGATCCTTTCAGCAGAACGACCGTCCATCTCGAGAATTTTATTGAGAACTTTTTTACTGGAGAGAATTCCATCCTCATGAAACCCGTATCTCATCCATGCTCCTGAAAAAAATAAACGCTGACGTCCCTGAACATCCATCATAGTCTCCTGAGCTCGAATGGCCTCTGCAGAAAAAACGGGATGTTCATAATTTATTTCTTTCACTATTTTCCTGACATCAACAGGCCTGACCGGATTGAGTGTGACAATGACCGGATTATCAAAAGGCAGTGGTTGCAGTTTATTGATCAGGTAGCTGACTGAGACCGCATTTTTTCCGTCAGAAGAATTTTCAGAAACATAATTCCAGGCTGCCCAGGCGGAACGTTTTCCAGGAAGCACTTTTTCATCCAAATGAAGAACCGCTTTGTTCTTCTGGTATTTAAAACAAGACAGCAATTGATGAGTTTCATGATCAAGCCCGACGACCAACTTCAGAGCTTCCGGAGGATGAGAGCAGATCAGGCAATAATCAAATTCTTCCGATCTCTTATCTGTCACAATAGTGATCTTATGTTCTTCAGGAAGAATCTTTCTCACTGGCTCGCTCAGATACTTCTTCTCAATTGGAACCAGCGCTTTTTCAACATAGGTTTTGCATCCATTCACCACCGTTTTCCAGAGAGGACGGTTGAAAATCTGGAGTAAACCGTGATTCATGCAAAAGGTTAAAAAGGTGTAGGCCGGAAATTGCAACATTTCGTTTGTGGGGCAAGACCAGATACACCCTCCCATGGGAAGAAGATACCAGTCGCGGAATTCTCTCGAATAACGATGCTCTTCAAGCAATTCACCCAAAGTCCGGTCGGTATTGCGCTTGCTTTGCTCAAGATAGGAGGCTGCATTGCGATTAAAGCGCAAAAGCTCAAAAATAAAAGAATAGAATTTAAAACTGAATAGATTTTTTTTCTGCGCAAACAACGAAGTCAGATTGGTTCCGGCCCAGACCATGTTGTCGGAAAGTTTCTGAACACTGAAGCTCATCTCGCTTTTGTGTACTTCAATCTCAAGTTCTTTAAAAAATTCTATAAGATTTGGATAAGTGCGGTCGTTGTGGACAAGAAACCCTGTGTCGATAGGATAATTTTTTCCAGCGATAGTTACTTGCTGAGTATTAGTATGGCCGCCAAAATATCCCTGGGATTCAAAGAGTGAGACATCATAGCCCAGCTGATTTAAATAATAAGCAGCCGATGTCCCGGAAATGCCTGATCCGATGATTGCGATTCTTTTCATGATCCCCTCACAAGGAGTAACAAATTGAATCTCATCATTGCAGACAGTGAAAAATTACAAAATTAGATAGACCCTAGACAGGTGTTGTTCGGGCTCGACAATAATTAGTCAAAACGCTTATCCGTTCCGTAAATTTGTTTACCAATGGCAGTGCTTAAGTCAAATCTGAGTGTTGAAAATTTACTGGAAGTTAATTCATCTCCCAGGAACACTCTGTTGGATAAAAAGATATAGTATGTGCCGGAAGCTGGATCAATCCAGATTGTGGTGCCGGTATAACCGGTATGACCGAAAGAAAGCCCGACAGGAAAAATGCCGCCGCGTGGAGCGGTCGAATAAGGACTGGTTAAATCAAATCCCAATCCCCGCATTTTGCCAGAAGGTAATGAGATCATTTTTTTAACCGTTTCTTCTTTTAAAAAATTATTCTCTTTATACTTTCCCATATTAAGGTACATCGATACTAAATGAGACAAATTTTCGGCAGTCGTAAAAAGACCTGCATGACCTAATTCAACGGATGAAAATTGATACGCGAGAGGATCGTTAGGAAGGCATGCTTGTCGAGTTTTTAAAGTTGGAGCGCAATCCTTATTTAAAGAATCAGGCACATGATAAAATGTGGAGTTCATCTCCAATGGAGAAAAAATATTTTCATGAGCAAAATCGGCAATAGTTTTTCCTGATATTTTTTGAACAATCTGGGCAAGGAGAATAAAACCAAGATCCGAATAAGCGAATTTGGTTCCCGGCTGGGCTGAAAGATTCGCTTTTAAAATTCTCTCAAAGTAACTCTCGAATGTTTCATTATTTTTTGGTGCCATCCATGGAGCTAATCCCGATTCATGTCGCATGACCTGCTCGATGGTGACATTCTCTTTCCCGTTGCCTGTAAAAAGAGGAAAATAATCTGAAATTTTATTTTCCAGTGAGAGAACACCCCTTTCTTCCAGGAGCATTATGGAAGTCGTAGTCGCGACAATTTTTGTCAACGAAGCTATATCGTATAAAGTTTCATCTTTTTTCACGGGCGTGATGGTATCAACTGTACCGAACGCCTCGTAAAACAATAGAGTTTCTCTATTCCCAACGATCAGCACTCCACCGGGCAAGGTCTGCTGTTCAATGGCGCTGTTTACGATATTTCTGACTTCAGTCCAATCATGAGCTGATACTTGAAAAGAATTAAAAAAAATCAGTAAAAGAAATAATAATGATTTCATAAATTAATAAAGCAAATAAGGTTGTCTTCGGATTTTAAAATCATTGATTTCTTTATCTATAAGAGTCCGCGTCTCTTCCCATGGAACATTATTTCGAATGGCCTCAATGATTTCTTTAGAACCATAAGTTGCAGAAGACATTTTTGCACTGTTAATAGAGTCCGGAAACATCTGGACCAGAAGTTGAGCAACTTTATAAGTAAGCTCGTCACTTCTTGTTTCTCCTCCTGACCATTCCATGCGAATTCCATTGACTTGCTGGCCAACAAAAATCTCTCTGGAGACAACCCATGAATAGGGTTTAAAAATAATGTGATCAAAATGGAAGGCATTTAATTTTTCAGCCAGGGCAATTGATTGCTCCACACTGATCCATGGTGCTCCGAGAATTTTAAAGGCTTCTTCATTTGTCTTTCCTCTGCCGACAGCAACATTAAAATTTTCGAGCGAACCCCATAGTGCGTAGTATTCGACTTGTTCAATTTCAGTCAAGGCCGGTGAAGGTGGAATCCATTGACGATCTAAAGTAGAAATAATGCTTTCGCGGGCCCACCCCTGAACTGGGACGATCGTTAACTTTACATTCATTTTATTTTCAACATTGATCATGCGGGCGAGCTCTCCAAGAGTCATCCCATGTCTCGTAGGAACTGTATGGTAAGCCGTAAAAGTTCCGGCCAGTTTTGGATCAAGAGTTTTCCCCTCTATCACATCACCACCGAGTAAATTAGGACGATCTAAAAGAATGACCTCTTTATCCTGGGAAGCGGAGACTTTCATAATTTCTGCGATCGTTGAAAAATATGTGTAATAACGAAGGCCCACATCCTGCAAATCCACAACAATGGCGTCGATATCTGCAAGATCAGAAGCGCGGGGAGCCCTCGAGCCCTGTTTGTAAAGAGAGATGACCGGTAAATTGGTTTTTTCGTCTACAGTGTCTTTTACATAATCATCATTTGTTGTACGAAGACCATGTTCAGGAGCAAAAATCTTTTTCAAATTATAAGATCTGTTTAAAAGATCAATTAAATGTTCACCATTCTTTGAAACGCCAGCTGCATGAGTTAAAACGGCAAGTCTTTTACCGGCAAACATTCCTGCAAATGCGGGCTCATTGATCCGGTCAATTCCATACTCTAGGGCAAAAGCATTTTGCAGCGTCATCAAAAAAAAGAAAACGAATGCCAATGAAGGGATAGATTTTTTCATAGTGATTCCTTTATTCCAGAAGAAATTTTTCGATAATCAGGGATTGTCATTTTGCATCCGTCTTTATCAAGTGGACGCGCTATGGATTCAGTTGGAACAGTTACATGTTGTATGACTCTGGCCACGTGCCTTTGAACAATACAACTTTTAAACCAGCGCTGAGAATAGGCTTTGCCATTTTGATCTTCAAAACTGACGGAATCGGTTCCAGGGATCCATTTTCCTCCCCAATGGAGAGCTTCAATTAAATGAAGAGGATTCATTTCTGGAAAATTATTATTTTTCACTTGGTAATAATGGCCTACCAATTTCGCCTGAACCGGACCGGCATTGTACATCGCTACGGCAAGCAACCATCCGGTATGAAGCGGATAGGCCTTGACTGGATAAGGAGTCGTACATGGTCTTTGAAAACTTTCACCATCTGAATAGATTTCCGATTCCTTTAATGACTTGGGAACGAAATGATCATAAAGATTTCTTAGCGTCTTTGCTTTAAATTCAATTCCCAGTGTTGCATTCTGACAATGATGAAGAAAAGAGTTAGCTGCTGTGAATTTTGCAGTCTCCATTCCGAATTGTTCAGCTGAAAGACCATCGTAATCTTCTGCAGTCATCGCATAGCTTGGTTTTTTTCCTGCAATTCTCTTTAAGGCGAATTCATAGAGAGGTTTCACAACGTCAGTAGGAAGAACACTTGAGTCACAACTGATTGAAGGCCAGCCCAGTTCTTTTTTTCGTTCAGCAGAGAGAAGACTCACGCTTTCACACCACTCCTGAATATTCATTTGAGCAAGTCCACAAGAATAATTTCCGCCATCAGGTGCAACTCCAATAGAAGAAAAGCCTGACTCTTGCTTTAATGCCCCAATTAAGATCTGCGGAGGAATTCCATTTTGCTGACTCGCTTTTTGGATCGCTTCTAATTTTGCTTTAGCGTTTTTTCCGCCATCGATAATCATCCAGGCACCTTTTATGGTTGCTTCTGAATAACTTCCAGGTTTATTTTTTTCTCGCTTCATGATTTCGAGATTGCGGCACAACCTCAAGTCTGTTGTTTTATTGGTAGTCCAATCTTTAATTTCTTCAGCTGTAAGAGTTGAGGGAAATTCAGTATAAGGATCTTTAACAGAAGAAAAATCCGGACAGGTAAATCCACGCGGCAGCAATTCTTCCGAGCACAAAACAGGAGGATTGCTCCATTCGACTTCGGCATAGGAAGAATAGACAGGCATGACTAAAAAGAAAATCGTCGCGAGCTTTATCATTGGTCTTCCGCTTTTAATTAATGTTCACAGCCACAACCGTAATATGTTTCAATAATTATTTCTGAAACAATCGATGTAAAAGCTTCTGTTCCTGGATATGTTGAATTTGAACAGACCTTATCGTTTAGATCTTGTTCGACAATTAAAGAGGCGATCTCTTCCTGGGTCAGGCTTTCCGAAACCGCTGAAAATTTCTCTCTCATGCTTATTGTAAAGTCTGAAAGATTTCTGTTGATGATACCTTGAGTTTTTAATTTATAAGCAGAAGACAACAGAGCTTTTACCTGCAGCTGTTCTTTGCTCAGTTCAGACTCACTCTCAATCGGACATTTCGCTGAGACCAATGAAGAGGTCAGCATAATAATTAAAAGAATAAGTTGTTTCATAAGTGACTCCGCCTATTTTTATTTATTCTGCCTTATCACAAATTGTCCGTTCATCTTAACAATTGTAAAAAATACAACCGCGTCTCTCAGAGGAGATATGCCGAAAATGTCATCATGAACTTTGATAAGCTGAACTGATCCGCTGATTTAATACAAAAATAGTGGGATGAAAAAGAAATGATTGTGAGGTGAAAATGAGAAAAAAAGAAATTAAAATGGTGGGCGTTGAGGGGTTCGAACCCCCGACATCTACCTTGTAAGGGTAGCGCTCTCCCAGCTGAGCTAAACGCCCATTTGAATTCTTAAGTGCTGTCTAAATTAGTCAAAGCTTGAAACTCTGTCAATTCAAAAAACACTTTTTTCCATTTTTTGAGGAGCTTTAACCCCTGAAATCAGGCTTATAAAAACAATTTTTGGTATGCCTGGGCGGCGTCGGCATAGGTCAGCTTGTCGTATTTTTTCATCATGTCAGAGAAATACGCTGTCAGGGCCTCTTTAGAGGGCACTCTATCTTTCGTGCCATCCAGCTTCTCCTGCATATCAAGGTAGTGCGTGACTATGTCCTCAGCGACGATAAAGGCCATGCTGAGCGAGGCAATGGAAATGGATTTGGAATCAGCAAATCCTTTACCGGACTTGATTCCGTGATGTTCCCGCACCAGAGAGGTTAATTCTTTTGGAGCTTTTACAATATTTTCGAGAATGACAGCAGAAGCGTTCGCGTGCTCCAGCATAGATTGCTTGTCTTCCTCATTCAGATTTTTTTGCTCAAAGAATTTATGATGAAGTTTGATTAGACGATCACTGCCCAGGCACAGGTCATGAAACAGCGACAGATAAATAATCTTGTTCTTAGACTGCTCTTTCCCCCATTCAAACTTATCGACGATGGAAAAAATCATCAGACAAGTAAAATGCATATGTGTGTAGCCATATGACAATCGATGTGTGGCCAGGAAGTTTTTAAACTGGTTCAGGCCATCGGGCATTTTCATAAGAGTGTCGATCGACTTGACCATTTCTTTGATAATTTCTACAGAGAATTTATCAAAAGTGGAAGTTTTGAAAGATTCGAGAAGAATTTCAAATCCATCTGAGTTAATCATCAACCGCTTTTCAATATCAAGATCACTTCTACGAAATTTCTCTATGAAGAATTTGTTCAAAAATTCAGAAGCTTTTGCAGCTTCTTCTTTAGTGACGTAGAGATCTTTGCTCGTTCTCATTAAAAGCTTGTCGATATCTGCCTTGCTGACAATATTTCCTGCAGGAATTTTAAGATTGTATTCAAATTCATCACCTTTTTTCATGCGGGTGTAGATCCCGAAATCGACTTTTACATTTTCCGGCAAGTGCATGAGGTAGCGAACGTGAAAGGGATAAAATTTGGAAACTATTTTTTTGACTGCTTCAGGAGCTTTGTCTGCTTCGGCCTTAAGTCCGCCTTTGGGAAGAACAAAAACGGTTGTCCGGTCTTCTGATTTTGGCTCCGGAGCTGGCGGTGCCTCAAGAGAGGGCTTTATTTTCTCTTTGCCGAGAAGAAAACCTGCGTAGGCTAAAATTTTATCGTAAGAAAGATTGGCTGGAATGGCTTCAGCCCTGGCATAACCAGTCAGATTACTTTTCCCAAGAATGATGACCGGAATTTCTTTATCAAAGTCATCTTTGTTAGTGATGAGATATTCGCAAACTTTAAAAGCAGTAAATTCAACGCCAATTTTTTCTTTGCAGATGATTAATTCGAAAGGAAGAATTTGAAGCATGGAAAGGGCTTCGGTTCCAGACGCACGTAAAATTCCCTGGAAACCATATTTGGGTTCCATTTTACCGGCGAGGATCGTCCCCAGTTCTTTTTCATCGGTCACAATTAAAACACTGCTCATAATTTAAGATTATATCAAGAAATTTGGAACAGTGTGGTTTATCTGAGAAAAGTAGGGAGTAGAAAAATTAAAAAGGCCCTCATTGCTGAGGGCCCCGTAACTAATGTGAGAGAGTTAATATATAAGCTTAGTTTGCGACTTCCATACCGCGGTCCCCGTCGACCACAGTAAGTGTAGGCACAACTGCTTGCATGAATTTTTCAGGTTGATTCAGATCGAGAGCGATCTTAAGAACCTGCTCCACATGCTCGCAAGGCTGGATATTAATTCCGTCTTTAATTTCATCAGGAATATCAGCTAAATCTTTTACGTTTTTAGCCGGAATGACTACAGTCTTCACTCCTGCGTGTTTTGCCGCAAGAAGCTTTTCCTTTAGTCCGCCAATCGGAAGAACGCGTCCTCT
>DJVH01000025.1 GCA_002440825.1 Bacteriovoracaceae bacterium UBA6261
GTGATGAATTCAAAGGTAGTATTGGTTTCCACGTTGGCGGGTCATATATCCTTTCTGGGAAAAACAGAGTTTTTGGTTATGTGAAGCACTATGGTTGGGAGCAAACTGATAACTTTGCCAGTTATGCGACAACTAATGGTATTAACTTAGGGGCTTCAGCTGGTACAGGCATCGGTGGTCAACAAGGAACTGTAAAGGGCGACTTTACTTCTTATTACCTAGGTTGGGGTTCAGAGTATGATGTGAATACAACCGATAGACTTTTCTATTCATTGGCCGCTAAGAAAACTGATATTAACTTAGAATTTTCTAATAAGTCAGAAGTTCGCAATCTTATTCTTCCTCTAACAATTGGTTACGAAGCACAAGCACTAGAGTGGTTGACTCTTCGCGGATCTGTTGTTCAAAACCTTTGGGGAACTAGAGATAATAAGAACATTAACAACTATACTGGCGCAACTGGAACACGTTTAAACAGAGTTGCAAGTGGATTGATCACTGGAATTTACGGTGGATCGGGAAAAACTACAATTACCAATTCTACTAAAATCAATGCTGGTGCAACTTTGAAGTTTGGACAATTCTCTGTTGATGGTTTAATTGGCGCAACTTCTGGATCTAGAGCTGGTGCAGTGGGATCTAACACAAACACCGGAGCTCTCGCTTTTGACAACTTAGAAACATCTGTAGCAATGACTTACAAGTTCTAATCTTCTCAGATCGCAAAACCATGATTTTTCATGACATAGGCCAGGGATTTTCCCTGGCCTTTTTATTTTAATCTTACATTTTTACAAATGTTACTTTTTGTAAGCCGTTTTAGTTTTAAAAGGGGACCTAAGAGCATATGATAGTCGACTAAAGTTCTTCCAAGGATGGTCAATATGAAATTCATCGCACTCGTTTTTTCGCTCTCGCTGGCAGCCTCTGCTTATGCAATTCCGAAAGCTCCGTTCGATGCTCTTAAAGTTAAACGTGAAATTAATCTGGATGCAGTTTCTGGTTACGATTTCGAAGGAATCGTAAAGCTTTCTAATTGCTCTGGTTCACTCATCCGTTTATCTGGTCAACCGATGACGGCGAAGGCCCTCGTTCTGACGAACGGTCACTGTTATTCTTCTGGACCATTCGGCGGGATGCTGAAACCAGGTGAAGTTATTTCTAACAAAGCTTCCGGCCGTACGATGAAGATCTACGACAAAAACATGAAGCTTTTCCCCATTACAGCGACAAGAATCCTTTTTGCAGCGATGACTGACACTGACGTAACTCTTTATGAGTTGACTCAATCATTCGAAGAAATCCAAAAAAGATACAAAATTTCTCCATTCGATCTTGATACAGTCAGACCAATGGTCGGCACTAACATCGACATCGTTTCTGGTTACTGGGATCGTGGCTATACATGCGCCATCGATTCATTTGTTTTCCAACTTAAAGAAGGCGATTGGTTGATGAAAGATTCAATCCGCTATACAGATGGCTGTAACACAATCGGCGGAACATCTGGTTCGCCAATCATCGCAAAAGGTACGCGTACAGTTATTGCTGTTAACAACACAGCAAACGAAGATGGCCAGCGTTGTACTGTAAACAACCCATGTGAAGTTTCTGAAGACGGGTCAATCACCGTTCTGAAAAACAAAAAATACGGTCAGCAGACTTTCAATGTTTATTCATGTCTGACACCTGATTTCCAGGTTGATCTGAATACACCAGGCTGTCTACTTCCTAAGTCATCAAGATAATTTCAAGCTATAGCTAAAATTTGAAGGGCCGCTTTTGCGGCCCTTTTTATTTTAAAGGCGTTACCATTTTGTCTTTTTGCGGAGCTTTGCCAATAAAAAGGGCAAGGAGCTTTTATGCAAACCCAACCGCACTGGAATTATTTTTGTCTTCTTCTCGATGATGTCATTGAATTTTCTGAAAACCGATTCTTGCAGATTTCTTACGCTCACCCTGAAATGGTGACCCGGCTGATGGACGATTTCGAAGCAGCCATTGTGTATCCAGACTATGTTTTGTTGAAAGAAAGGAAATATAAACTGATAAAAAAAATTTTTGTCGACGAGCGCCCGAAATGGATTGTGGTCGTCGTTCATTTTGACAACGCTCAGGAAAGGTTATGGATTGCCAATGCCTATGCTTCTCGAAGTCCAATTGAAGGAGAAGTGATTTATGGATAGAAAAAACATGCTGATTTCAATTGATAATGAGGGGGACATCTTAATTATCAGTAGGCGAGATTCTTATCCGGAACAAACCTGTGAAGAATTGCAGAATGATATTATCGTCAGAAAAAATCCCAACACCGCTGAAGTTGAACTCATTCAGATTATGAATTTTTCTGAACGGTTCGCTTCCAGCGATGTTTTTGAAGTTCCCATTATCGCTCAATTTATTTCTAATGGTGGTCCTTGTCGTGATAAAAGCGCGAGTAGTGCTGATCCTGCCCCATAATGTGCAAGCTCAGCCAGTTTTTAAGAAAATCTGCAACCTGGTATTTATCAAGTTTCCCGTGCTCGAGCTGTTCTCCAAATTCCAATACTGTTTTTACAAGATCACCGTGGATGCGCTTATGTTTTTCCAGATTGGGATAATGAATCGTCCCGAGAAACTTTTCCTCTTCCTGAAAATGGTAAACAGTCGAGTCGGCCATTTGCTTGAAAGCAACTTTCGCTTCTGCCAATGAAGAATGATTCAGGCAATGAAAAAACTTATCCATTTTTTGGACCAGATCTTTGTGCTGATTATCCATATCGGAAACATTTAGCATAAGTTTCTCAGACCAAGGGAAATGAGCAATTTTTAAAGATCCACCGTCCACAGTGTACATGAATGTATTAACATCTTTTGTAACATTGTCAGCATATTTCTCCAATTGTCTTGCTGTACGGGAAGCTTGTTCCGATGTTTGCGTATTTTTTTGAGACACATGGTCCAGCTGATTCACAGCTTTTAAAATTTCTCCAACACCCATTCGTTGCTCTTCACTGGCTTCTGAAATTTCAAGCGCAACGTGAGAAGCTGTTTCGATCGTTTGCTTGATCTCTCCAATGACCGATTTACATTCGTGAGCAATCGTTAAGCCTGATTCAACTTTTTCTTTTCCGACTTCAACACAAACACTCACCTGGCTTCGCGTTTGACCGATAATACTTTCCACATGACCAATACTTTGAGTGAGCATCGTTGAAATTTCAGTTGAGGCATTACCGCTCATCTGAGCAAGTTTCCCAACTTCCTCGGCAACAACGGCAAACCCCTTTCCGTTTTCTCCTGCGCGTGCAGCTTCAACGGAAGCATTGAAAGACAGAAGTTTAGTCTGAAAAACAATTTCATTAATAACTTTTGTTTTGCTCTCGATTTCTTTAATGACTTTAACAATATCGTTGAATTTTTCATTGCTGGCATTAACCTGGTTGACCAGCTCTTTGTTACTTTGATCAATTTCTTCAATTGAATTGACTAACTTTTCTGCGACTTCCTGTCCTTGCTGAGCGCGGTAGGAGGCTTGAGAAGCTTCATGAGCGCTTCTTTTTGAGTTCTCAGTATTTTTACCAACCATTGCCGTTACTTGTTCAAGCGAAGCTGAAATCTGCTCCAGAGCAGAAGCCTGGGCCGTTGCCGTCTCAGACAATTCATACGAAATTGAAGCAATATGGGCCGAAGTTGTTCCCACGTTTTCGCTCGATTTTGTCAATGAAGCTGAAAGTGTAGAAAAGATTTTTACGAGTTTTCGCGCAATCATTATTGTGAATACAACTGTCCATATAAAGGCAGCGACAGCAAGAAAGATAAGCACTCTTATATTCTCTTTTGTTTGCTTTCTTTGAATGGCAATTTGATTTTCAGAGTCTTGTTTAATTTTCACAATCAGTGTCTGAATGTCCTGAGTAATAGGAACGAGGTGAGGTGTAGCATTAGCAAGAATATATTTTTTCCCTGCTTCAAAGTCTGCATCAGAACCTTTCTCGAAAGATTTCAATCCTTCGAGCACACCTTCTTTGGCCAGCTTCCACTCAGCGAGTATCTTCTGCATTTCTGAGTTGAGTTCGTTGTTTTTTTCCAAGCCAGAATAAGATGCCGCTGCCTCATCAAATTTATTAATTTCCTGGACTGCAAAAGAAGTAAATTTTTTTCTCGCGCCTTCGTCTTGTTTGGAAGCGTAGGCAAGCCAAATCCATCTTCCCATGGAGTTAATGGATGAATTCATTTGTCCGCTCAACCTGACCAGATCAGTTCTTTCAATAAACTGTTGAACTGAAGTATTCTGCAAAAAATCCAACTTGGAGATGGACCAATAAGAAATAAAAAGTAAAAGAAAGAGAGGGACGGCCCCCAAAAGAAGAAGTTTTATTCGAAGCCCGCTACGCCATTTGCTGATAGTTTCCATATTTTCACCTTGTTGAAGAACTGATCGATGAATATCAAGGAAACCTAAAGTGCTATGAATATGACAAATGTCATTTTACAGACGCCTAATTAGGCGCCCACATTAAAATCCGATTTGTCTTAGAGCTTCGTAGGCAGCAGCAGTCGCGCAGTTTGATAAATTGAGAGAGCGAATATGTTCGCTATACATTGGCATAGTGACGAGCTGATCAATAAAATTGTTTTTGATATTTTCAGGCAAACCTTTTGTCTCTGATCCGAAAACCAAATAGCAATTCGGCTTAATGACAGCATCGAAAAGAGATTTCGTCGCAAATCTGGAAAAGAGAAACAAATTTTCCTTTTCGGGATTTTCTTTTTCCATGAACTCTTCCCAGTTCTCATAGACAGTCAGCTTTACATGCTTCCAGTAATCGAGACCTGCACGTCTGACCGCTTTTTCAGAAATGTCGAAGGCGAGAGGTTTGATGAGAATAAGTTCCAGGTCGAGAGCTACGCATGTGCGCCCGATGCTCCCGGTGTTACCCGGGATTTCAGGCGCGACTAATACGATTTTAAACTTAGACATTCTTCAGGTAATCAACAAGTGTTCTGATGATCAGACCAGAAGCCCCTTTTGGTGGACAGTATGGAAGGTGGCCGCCTTGAGAATCACCAACACCAGCGATATCAAGGTGGGCCCATGCAATTCCTGGCTCAACGAAGTTTTCGATGAAAGCAGCACCTTTTGCTGAACCGCCGTTACCGCTTGAACCGATGTTTTTTAAATCGGCCACAACTGCTTTCATATCATTTTTGTGTTCATCTATAATTGGAAGTTGCCACATATACTCATCAGAGTTTTTAGCTGACTTTAAAAGGTCATTAGCAAGCTTCTGATCGTTTGAGAACAGACCGCAAACTTCTGAACCAAGAGAAACAAGAATTGCACCAGTCAACGTTGCAGCGTCGATAAGAGCGTCTGGCTTTGAATCACAAGCGTAGTTAACAACGTCACCAAGAACAAGACGGCCTTCAGCATCTGTGTTCAAGATTTCTACGGTTTTTCCGTTTCTTGCTGTCACGATTGAATCAGGCATTGTTGCCAGTGAAGAAACAGCGTTGTCAGTAATTCCCAGGTAACAAGAAACTTTTACAGGAAGCTGAAGAAGAACAGCGGCTCTGAAAGCGGCGTACATAGTTGCAGATCCAGCCATATCAAATTTCATGTTCATCATTGAAGCGCCTGGCTTTAATGAATATCCACCTGTATCGAAAGTTAATCCTTTACCAACTAGTGCTATGTGTTTTGTTTTTGAAGTTGTTTTTGCCGGAGTGTAAGTCAGGTGAACAAGTCTTGCTTCATAAGCAGAACCAGCGTTTACCGAAAGGAACATTCCCATTCCTTCTTTTTTCATTTCAGCGCGGCCAAGAATTTTTACTTTTACGTTTTTAAGATTCTTAACGTCTTTTTCAATTTCTTTTGCGTATGTTTCAGAGTTCAAAAGATTAGGAGCTTCGTTAACGAAGTTTCTAGCGACAGAGATACATTCGCCAACTTTATTTCCTTCTTCAATCGCAGCTTCGAATTTTTTCGCAGAAGTTTTTCTTTCTTCAGTTGCTAAAACAATTGTTTCTAATTTTGCTTTTTTCTTAACTGCAAGGTGACGGTCGAAAACATAAGAAGTCATGTGAAGAGATTCAACGATAGCTGTGATTGTTTCTTCAGCTTCACCTTTTACCATGAAACCATCGATGTAAATCGTAGCGTCTGTGAATTTGTTGTGAGCAGCTTTCCATGCGTGAGCGATTTGACGACGAACAATTTCTTTTGTGAGTTTATTTTTGTCACCAAGACCTACGATCATTGCCGATGAACCATTCACTAGTGTGAGGTTGAAAAGTTCGCCAACTTCGCCTTTGTAATGGCGAGAAGCAACAGCGTGATCGAATGCTTCAGCTAGATCATCGCTCCAGTGTGAACGAGAAAGAACTTTTTCTGCTTTTGGTGCTTCTTTCGCAGAAGTTTTTTTAGTTGCTTTAGAAGCTTTCGCTTCCTGCACTTTGTTGAAACAAGAGAAAATATGAAGCTCAGTAGTTGAGGATTTTGCTTCAAATGATAAATGAATTTTCATGAGACTCCCGAGGTTGGTTTACTGTATTAAAAAAAACGAATTGGGGCTAATATAACAGAGTCTATGATAAAAGTAACTACCAGGTATTTAGCATCCAACTTCATTCCTCCCTTTATTATGGGCTTTGTTTTCTTCGTAGCCTTTTTGATCACATTTTACATGTTTCGCATCATCGGACTTATTGTGAACAAGGGCGTTGATTTAATCACCGTTCTGACAATGGTCATGAATCTCTCCGTGTCATTCTTTCCTCTGGCCGCGCCGCTAGCTGCTTTCTTTGCGACTATTTATACGTTGAATAAACTCAGTGAAGATTCAGAAATTATAGCGATGAGATCGTTTGGTCTTACTAAAATAAAAATTTATCTTCCTTTTCTTATCTGCAGCCTGATGATTGCCCTTACGGTCAACTCTCTATCAAGTGTGTTTATTCCCAAGGCAAATGCAGCCTTCAAGAACACAGTGATCAGGCTGGGTTCTGCAGGAATGATCGACAGTATCAAATCAGGACAGTTTTTTACAGACATCCCGAATGCGACTCTTTTTGCGGAAGAAGTGACGGATGACGGCAATAATTTTAAGGAAGTTTTTCTCCATCTCAGTAATAAAGAACAATCTGAACAAAGAATTATTTTTGCCAATACCGGCTCACTGATCAAGATTTATGCGGACGAATGGCATGCTCCAAGTCTGAGGCTGCATTTAAAAGATGGAAACATTATTAAGCTCAACCCAACAGGCGAGCAGGTCGAAAAAGTTCTTTTTGAAGAATATGATTTTCCAGTTTTCAATTCAGACATCGCGACGACAATGCTCGATAAAGACAGCATGAAATCCAACAGCGAGCTGAGCCGCTTAATTGAACAGCGAAAGCAGGAATTTGAAAAAGCTGCTGCTGAAAAAAAGCTTGAACCTAACGAAATTAAAAACCTCAAATTGAATTTTTTCCGGACCAAAGTCGAACTCATGAGCCGCTATGCAACCGTTGTGCAAATTGTGCTTTTTATCTTTCTTGCCTTTTCATTGGGAATTAAGCGAGGGAGAGGAGGCGGAGGCCACGGCACAGCGAAGGCGCTTCTTATCTTAATTGGATATTATGCAGTTTATTTCTTTTTGATCAGTCTCGCGCAAAAAGCTGTCCTGGATCCAATGGTGGCCAACTTCGCTCCGAGCATTCTCTTTGCTTTTGTTGGCCTTTACTTTTATCGTAAATTAGATTGGGCAGGATGATTAGTTGCTGGCGCCTGAGTCTGAGGCTGTGCCGGCTGAGCTGGCTGTGATTTTTTTGCAGCTTCATCACTTGTTTCAGCTGATCCATCTTTGTTGAAAATGAAAAGAGGAACCATGAACTTTGTCTTTGCTTCTTCAGGAAGGACTACGTTCTTTGTCGTGCCTTTCAATGCCAGTAATTTATTGTTGTAGAACACTTTAACCGATTTTGTATTTCCGATAAAAAGTCGAATCAAAGCTCCACGCATGAAAACTGTTCTGCCCTGGCGAAGAACATACTTTTTAATTTCTTTATCATCCACTTTGTAAGTAATCCATGAATCGCCATCAACTGCATTGATAAAAACAGTCTCTACGCCTTTGGTAGCGGGAACGCGATAACGGGACGGAAGGTATTCGTCGTATTGTTCTTTTGTTAGTGAATTGTCTTCAGCAAATTGTTTCTCACCAATAGAAATAGTTTTCAGTTTCACATCGTTTACAACGACTTCAGTATTCTGATGAGCTAGTTTCTGATCCTGAATGATATTGACTTTAATGGGCTCGGCCGGAGTCGTCGTTGCTTCCGTTTTTGGTTGAGGAGCAACTTTTGGTTTTGGAGCTGATTTTGTTTTTTGGTGGATCGTACTTAAAACCTGAGGCAGCTTCATTTTATCTTCGGCAGTGCGATCCATCAGGTTTTTGATATTGAAACCGACCACTCCCACAATGAGGATCACGACCGCAGCCTTAGCTAAAAAAGCAGTCGAAGAAGCAGTGACACTTTTTACAGTATCAAGTGGAGTTGAAGTCATTGGTGTTAAGGTATTTCTAACAGCTTCGTTTTTAATTTCAACGTTTGTATTTTCTTTTTTTACTGATTTGCTTCCGCGGCTGTATGTGGATTCTAAAACATCAAGCGCTTCTTCCTGGTTGATGCCAAGAATTTTTGCAGCTGACTTTACGAATCCTCTGACGTAAGTCTTGCTCGGCAGTTTTGCCAGATCATCATTTTCAAGATGCTCAAGCAGACCCATATGAATTTTTGTCTGTTGAGAAATTGTTTTAAGATTTAAACCGCGCTCTTCGCGTTTTGACTTTAAAAGCTGTCCGATAGTGACATTGACTTTAGCCTGTGCGCTTTCACTGACTTGATCTGCATTGGGATCAAGCACAGGTCCATGCGGAACGCTTTCTGTTTCGTTTATTAAATCCTGGTCGTTTGTGTTTGTTTCGTCTGTCATAGTTTAAAAGTTTGGTGATTCAATTGTTTGAGATTCTTTAATAATTTCCGTCTGGAAATTTTTGTTATTAGCACTCTGTTCTTTTATTTCATTGCTGAGTTTCTTCAGCTGCTGATTTGAAAGGGCCACAAACTTTGTTTTTGGAAATTTTTCAATAACAAGTTTAAACTTCGCTCGGGCTTCCTCGAAACGACTGAGATTCATGAGGACAAGCGCTTGCTGATAATGAGGAGCTGGTTCATTTACGCATGTTCCTTTAGAAGATTCGCGAAACGAGTCCAGAGCTTGTTTGAATTTATACTCTTCAGTATAGAGCTCGCCTAACTTGAAGTGAGCCTGGCAGTAATCGTCTTTTTCTTTGATCGATTTAAAGAGAAATTCATACGCTTCGGCACGATCACCTTCTTTTAAAGCAAGAATGGCGAGATTGTAGTAATTGCGGAATTGGTTTGAGTAAGTGAGATCTTGAGCTGCCTGATCAAAAAGCGCACGCGCTTCCTTGATACGGTTGCGTTCCATGTAAATGGTGCCCAGGTTGGCTTTTGCGTCCGTATTTTTTGCATCAAGGCTAATGGCTTCTTTTAATTCTTTTTCAGCCAGATCAGGTTGCTCGCGGAAATAATAGGCCATTCCAAGATTGTTTCTGATGAGCGAATCCTTAGAATCGAATTCTTTGGCCTTGAGAAGATTGACCAGTGCCTGAGAGTAATTTTTCTTCACAAGGTCATTCGTACCTTGAGAATAATAAATTTCAGCTTTTTTCTGTTCGACGCTTTTTTCTGCGAACTCTGCGCTTGGATTATTGGCGCAGGAAGTTGCCAGAAAAGCGGTAAAAAGAAGTGATCCTATAATTCCATGGTGCTTCATTTAGAACCTCTTATTCTAAAGATGATGATTTAGACTATAGTTTACAAGCTTTATTTTCTTCTTGTAAATATCCCGACTGTTTCAAAACCCTTTGTAGAGGGAAATAAGTCGAATAATTCGGCAGTCTCGAGTTCATAATTGTTAAGAGCGCCCACAGTATCTCTGGCAAAGCTGGTCGGTTCACACGCAATGTAGATGAATCCATCTGGCTTGAATTCAGTCAAAAACTCTTCCAGATTTTTTAGTCCTGAGCGAGGAGGATCAATAACGAGCCAGTTTGGTCTAGGATGTCCTTCTTTTCCGAGGTTGATCAGGGCCTTCACGGCATTCTTCTCGTAAAGATCGATAGAGAAAAATTTCTGGTGATTCAAAGCATCCGGTATTTTTCTGTATTTATCCACAACCAGCGTTGTGTTCATGAATTTTCTGGATATATTCCCGTTTCCACCGAACAAATCGTAAACAACAGCCTTGGGAGGAATAACTTCAACGGCCTTTTTTTGAATCCAATTGCGAAGAACTTCGTTCATTTCAAAATTCACTTGCGTGAATCCGCCATCGGCATAAGGTTTATTCACTGAGATCTGCACATTGTGCCCAGGTTTATCCTGATCCTTGGCATAGATTTCAATATGTCCTTGCGGAGGCTGATTTTTGACCAGATTCAACCAGGTATTGTTTTCATAAATACGGCGCAATTCAAAAGCAACGCTCGGATCGATGATTTTGCACTTAGGAACGGGAAGAATATTATTTTTTTCATCCATCATTCCCAGTAGTCTTTTTTTCTTATCGTAGTGAAGCTGTATGCGATTTCTATAGCTGAAACGACGTTTTGCTCCATGGGTATTGATCACAGGAGTCCCGAATTTGAACAAGTGTCTCGCCAATGCGGCTTTTTTATACTCGAGTTCTTTTTCATAGGTAGTGTGCTGATAATCACAGCCGTTGCAGCTGGAGTAATGTTCACATTCCGCTGCAATTCTCTCCGGTGAAGGAGTGGCGATATCGCTCAATTTTGCAAAACGCACTCCTTTTTTTTCAGAAAAAACCAGGGCGTCGCCTGTTTCTCCCGGAAGTGTTTTCTTGATAAAAGTAATTGAGCCGTCGGATTTATCAACGCCTTGGCCAAGAGGGTCGATATTTTCGATGCGAAAGTTTATTTTCATATGATTTACTGCTTTAAAGATTTCCTGATTTGAAGACTTAATGATATGCTTTTTCGTCTTCACATACAATCAAAATGCAGGCTGAAATGGACCAAAAGTTTATTCGAAATTTTTCTATCATCGCTCACATTGACCACGGGAAATCGACTCTCGCGGACAGGATTATGGAAGCCACGATGGCCGTTAGTCAGAGAGAAAAGAAAGACAGATTACTCGACAATATGGATCTGGAGCGCGAGCGCGGAATTACTATTAAGGCGCAGGCGGTGCGCATTCCCTATAAAGCAAAAGACGGTAACACCTATTATTTCAACCTGATCGATACTCCGGGCCACGTGGATTTCTCTTACGAAGTCTCTCGTTCGCTCGCGTCTTGCGATGGTGCTTTGCTGGTTGTTGATGCTTCTCAAGGTGTAGAAGCGCAAACGTTGGCCAATGTTTATATGGCCATTGATAACAATCTTGAGATTCTTCCAGTTATTAATAAAATCGATTTACCTCATGCTGACCCTGATCGAGTAAAAAAAGAAGTCGAAGATATTATCGGCATCGATACAAGCGATGCTTGTTTAGTTTCAGCAAAATCGGGGATTGGGATCGATGATCTTCTTGAGCAAATCGTCGCTAAAATTCCAGCACCAATAGGGAGACCTGATACAGATCTGCAGGCCCTTATTTTCGATTCATGGTTTGATAACTACCAAGGGGTAGTTATTCTCGTCAGAGTCGTCGAAGGAACTATCAGAAAGAAAGACAAAGTCTTTTTGAAGAATGCCGGAATGGAATATGAAGTATTAAAACTGGCGGTGAACTCGCCGTTTTTTACTGAACTCGATTCGCTCACTGCTGGCGAAGTAGGAATGGTGATCTGTGGTATTAAAACTATTCGTGACGTTAGTGTTGGCGATACTATTGTTCATGCCAACAAAAAAGAGACTCCAAATGTCCCTGGATACATGGAAGTCAAGCCCATGGTATTTTGTGGGATTTTCCCTGTTGAGTCTACTGATTATGAAAATCTTAAAGATGCATTAGAGAAGCTGGCGTTGAACGATGCTTCTTTTTCTTATGAGCCGGAAAGTTCAGCAGCCCTGGGCTTTGGCTTTCGCTGCGG
>DJVH01000089.1 GCA_002440825.1 Bacteriovoracaceae bacterium UBA6261
GTCTATCAGCTCTTAAATCTTCATCACGGAAACATTGGCAGATTTGAAAGTATTTATCTGTTCCACCAATCATCAACAATTGCTTCAGCGTCTGCGGTGATTGAGGAAGAGCGTAAACCTGACCAGGATGAACACGTGAAGGAACGATATAATCGCGGGCGCCTTCTGGTGTGGACTTATACAGGATCGGTGTCTCAACTTCGACAAAGTTTTCATCAACGAGAAGACTTCTGATTTTATTCATCGTTTTTGAACGAAGAAGAAGAATATCCTGTAATTTTTTTGTTCTTAAATCGAGATAGCGATATTTCAAGCGAAGATCTTCTGTCGCTTCGACTGAACCGTAAGGAAGAAAAGGAATATTATCGATGTCTGATTTAGAAAGAAGAGTCAGCGACGTAACCTGAACTTCAACTTCTCCCGTGACCATGTTTGGATTGAGAGCTTCTTTTGGACGGGCCACAACTTCACCAGTGGCCATGATGACAGATTCAAGCGAACACTTCTTCAATTCTTCAATATTGCCTTTGAAGTTTACGAAACCCAGCTGAGTAAGACCGAACTTATCACGCACATCGATAAAATGAAGTGAGCCGAGGTTTCTATATTTGTTTACCCAACCACAAAGAGTCACTGTCTTGCCGATATCTTTCGCTGTCAGTTCTCCGCAGTGATGAGTTCTCAGTAATCCTTTGATAGCGCCATTCATCATATTCTCCAAACGATAATCTCCAATTGCAAACTAATCTAAAATTTTAGACAATTCCCCTATAGAAACGAAGGAATCAAGACATGTTCACTATATCGCAATCCCAGGGAAAGAGAAATTTAATTCTTGCTGTCTTTCTCCTCTCATTTTCATTTATTTCACTGGGAAAAGAGGGTTTTCGCCTTAAAAATCCTGCGGGAAATAAAATTGAGTTGCGCCTGGCCCTGACTAAAGCTGAGCACACAAAAGGACTATCGGGTTTGAAAGCTAAAGATTTCAAAAACACTGAAGGGATGCTTTTCGTGAATCCTGAAATGAGCGTTCGACGTTTCTGGATGCCGGACACCTATTTTAATCTGGATATAATCTTTCTGGACAGCGACCTGAAGATTGTGGCCATTGAGAGCAATGTTCCAGCGCACCCTGGAATGCAGGAACCTCCGGTCATTTATAAAACCGGAACCTATACCGCCCAGTTTGTTCTTGAAACAAAGGCCGGCGTGCCCTTTTCTAAAAAGCTAAAAGCAAATGATGTGTTGAAGTTTACTGGTCCGACTTCTCTTTCGGAAATAGTATCAAAAACTCGTCAGCAGCAATAAAGCCGAGATTATCCCGGACAAGCTTCTTCTGGAATGAAGTGTCTGACTGCATTCGTTCAATTTCGCGAACGAGCTGCATGTTTTCCTTTTTGATCCTGTCGAGCTCGCTCAGGCGGTCATTGAGAATTGATTTTCTTGAGTAAAAATCCGTCACTCCACCGTTGGCAAAAATAAGTCTTAAAACCATAATGGCGCAGAAAACCCAGCATCCTTTCACCAGATAAGTAACGAGAGTCGGATCAAGAGGCTTTGCCTTTTTCTTCGATCCATTTGTTGCATAACTTATTTGAGAAGAAACTTTACGTGGAGGTCTCTTCGTCGGAGTAAAATCAGTTTCATCAGGACGCGCGACCGTTCTTCTGGTGACGACGGCTGACGTTGGAGCGGCAGACGATGCTGCTGCACTTTCCTGAACCGGCTCACCTCTTGGAGCGCTGCCGGTCCCAGATCCTGCGAGCATGCGCATGCGGGTGCGGGGTCTTTCGGTAGCAGTTGGTTCAGCTGCTGGTTCAAACAATGAAGATTGTTCCTGAACCGGTTCCGGTTGAGCTTCGACATGAGATTCAACAGGAGAAGGTGCAGACTGTGTAGTCTGGTAATGTTGTTGATAAGCAGATTGATAAGCGGGTTGGGCCTGGGGAGCTGGCTGTGCAGGCGCAGCCTGAACTGGTTCAGGTCGAAGGCGTGAGCGTTCCGCCTGTCTTGCGCGATTTCTTTCAATGGCCTTTCTTAATCTTTCATTTTGAATTGTGGAAGTATCAATTCCATCATCATAACTTTCTGCGGGCTGAGCAGCGACAGGCTCTGGCTTCACTTCAGCTTTAGTCTGAGTGGTATTGCGTAAGTGCGAATCGTTTGAACGGTCAAATGAAAATTCCAAGCAAACATCCTGTCGGGAAAAGTTACAAACATCCTGTTTTATTCTATGTTAGCCGAGCTTGGTTTTGACTTCAATCCAAAATTTGCGAACGATAGCGAGTTCATGGAAGTAATAGAACAATGTTCGTCCTACACTGTTCTCCGGAAAATTTTCCAGCTCAGTCTGATTGATGCCTTCGAGGAAAATATTTTTGAAAGATATGAAACTTAAATGCTCAGGTTTTGTCGATGTCACCGTGAAGCTCTTGTCATCACAGGAGAATTCGCTGATCGGAAATGAGCTGCGAAGAAGAGTGCGTGCCTGATTCATTCTGAGAGCGGCCACTCCCCCATCACCTATAGGACCAAGTTGAATGTATTTTTCGGCACGGTTGATTCCATGGGAGCGGAAAAAAATCTCAAAGCCATGAGGCAAAAGATTCATCCACCAGCTGTAGCCCGGATCACTTATATTGCAAACGGCATCTTCCTGGTGCGGAAAACGTCTGTTCACAATCTGCTCACGGATCGCTTCGGCCAGTTCAAAGCTTTTTGTTTCAAAAAACAAGACTTCTTCCAGAGATGATTCCTTGTCGAGTTTCAAAACGATTCTTTTTGTCGCAGTCAGGTCTTCTATCTCTTTGAAAGCTTCGCGGATGTTGGACGCAGAAAAGCCACGCACGCAAAAAGTGCTGCTTCCATTGTCGATTTTATAGATAATTCCCGGTCCTTCTGGAAGGGCGCGGGTTTCCATTTCTGGCATTACTAAAATTTCCTGAACAGTTTCAGCTGTTGTTTCAATTTCGGTTTCGGTGCAAAGACTGTCGGCAAGATCGAAAAGATAATCGTCTTCGTAATGAGAATCAAGGAAGTTCTGCTGAACGGCGGATTCTTTTTTCTGTGCAGGCTCAAGTGTACTTGCACGGAGATATTCCGACAGTGCAAGCGTTTCCTGCAAAAGTGTATCTAAACTTAAATCAGATTCGTTCATTTTTACCTATCAAATCCTATGATGGAATGAAAAAATTTTAATCTCAGTAATTATTGTAAAAGTAAAATTCGTTTCTTGACAAGTATTTATGTAATCAAAATTTTACCAAAGAAACATTAAGAGCTGAATCAACAGAATCACGATCAGCGGAGAGAAATCCACCGGGAGATTCGGCGGCAGTCTTCTTCTTATAGGGGCACATGTGTAATTGCAGATCTGACGAATCCTTCTTCTCCACTCATGTCTTTCCAGCTCGGGAAAATAACTCAAGATTGCATCAGCAATAAGAATATAAATATAAAATTGCAGTATTGTTCTTATTACACTCATTTTCCCAGCCCCAGTTCTCTTCTCTCTTTATAAACATGGCAAACACAAGCGCCGTAAAAGAAAAAGCACATGAGATAAAATAGCCAGATAACACCCACAACTGAAGTATAGAGATCGCCGTAATTTCTCATGAGACTCGTACGAACATAATAAATATAAACCCAGAAAAGAGATTTCCCAATAAAAACCGAAAAAGAAAACGCCAGGGCAGCGACCAGGGCTTCATGCAGTTTAATCTTCCACGAGAACAACCAGCGGTAAAGAGCAGTGAAATAGGCAATCAAAATTGTGATATGTAGAAAATTTGAATTCAACCAATAGGATTTTTTCAAATTGATCTTAAGCACGAATTTCATGAAAGGTCTCAAAATCTCAAAATTGTCCCAGATGAAGCGTGTGAGGTAGTTCGTCTGAAGAAATTTGGCGATAAAAATAATGACGGGCGGAAGGATAAAAATAAGGCCGAGCATCAAAAGCGTCATGCCGATAATGACAAATCCTTTTAAAATTCTCCAGAGAGTCAAAATGCTTTTATCATCAGTGATAAAGAAAATCCCCATCCAGATTGAATTTAAAAATGTGATAGCGGAAATTGCGAGGATAAAAAAGTTGAGCAATGTAAAATTGGCTCCGGCAAACAGCGGACCTTTGATCAGCGTCTGAAGCTTCAGAAGAAGCTGG
The DNA here is from genome assembly GCA_002440825.1 of Bacteriovoracaceae bacterium UBA6261. GTDB lineage: Bacteria > Bdellovibrionota > Bacteriovoracia > Bacteriovoracales > Bacteriovoracaceae > Bacteriovorax. The sequence goes on from DJVH01000089.1 coordinate 4,169, forward strand.
GGAGCAACTTCAGGGAAAAACTGAGAGCCGATAATAAATAGGTAACGCTGGGTTTTATCCAGATTGCCCAGAAAGTACCCGATCCCTCTCACCATCAACAATGCAAAAGGAACAAAGGTAATTAAAGCATAGAAGCTTGATGAAGACGCAAGAGTGGTTCCCTTCTTTTTATAAAAAAGAATGGCCCCCCGATAGAGATTGGAAAAAGCGTCTTTCAGAAATTTTGAAACTGCAGTCATGAGATTAATGCTAAAGGAAATTGCGCCGATTTAAAACTTAAAAAAGCGACAGCTGGGGGCTTCTCATGGCCTCAAAGGATTTACCAAAAAGAGATAAAATGCTGTCAGCGATAGGGGCCAGTTGGCGTTCTATATAATAATCATAGTCGATGTCATCATGAGGAAGTTCAATGGGAACAGCTCCTCTCATGGTCATGACATATTCAGGACGACGCTTGAGAATCCCCTTTTCTTTGACAAGAATCATGGCCGCTTTGGCGTGAGGAGGAATGTTTTTAATGTACTCATCGAGAGGTTTCGTCAGTTTTTTGGACAAAACCAGTTGATCGTCAAGTTTCCGGTCGAGAAGATCTTTCAATGTTTGTTCAATGAATGATTGAATGTCTTCGTTATAAAAAACTCTTCTGACGAGTTCGTATTGAAAATGCCGGGCCAGGGCACTCCAGTCTGAACGGACGTATTCCATGCCTGTCAGTATGATTTCTTCATCTTTACCGCTGACTTTGAGACCAGCATAGCGCTTCTTTGCACCTTCGCCCACGCCTCTTGTAGAAGTGAGAATAAGTTTTTTGAAAAACTTGTCGAATTGAATTTCCAACCGTGATTCTACATTGAAGTCCTTGTGGAGTTTTTGCTTGAGAAAAAGATTTACTTTTGAAACCAGCTCTTTTCCTACTTCTTCATGAGTTTCATAGTCCTTAAGCTGAACAAAGAGAGAGTCGGTATCTCCATACAAGGTCTCAAAACCAGTCTCATGTAAAAACTGAACAACTGTTTTTAAAAGCCATTGTCCTGTTCCGGTAATTGCATCAGGTAAATCTTCCTGATAAAAGCGGCAACCGCTGGAACCCATGACCCCATAAAAACTATTCATTAATATTTTTACAGCTTGTGAAAGATTGGCGTTTTTTTCTTTTTTCGCCATGGCCCGTCTCTCAAGCAGTTCGGCAATTTTTCCGGGAAGAATGTGATGATCGCGGGAAAATGAAAATCCCACTGGCGTAAAAAGCGGATTGGTTTTATGTTCGGCCCGCGAAAGAGGATCAATGAGAAAACTTTGAATGACTGTTGGATATAGACTTTTAAAATCCATGACCAGTACATTCTCATGAACCCCTACGACCGGATTTAAAACAAATCCTCCTTTTGCCTGACGTGACCACAGAACATCAGAGACATTGGGAGCGACATAACCGTAGTCATGCAAGGGAGGCAGATAAAAATGATCAAAGGCAGCCGTGGAACCCCCGACTCTGTCTAAAAGTAATCCCGAAATCAAAGAGCGATTGATCAGCAGGTCAATGATTTTTGTCTTTTCAAAAATATCCAGTACAAGCTGTGCATCTTTGAGGTTGTATTTTGCCAGCGCAGGTTTATCTTCGCGAAAACGTCGTTCTATCTCGCCCCATTTGTCATGGATCTCATCTTCATCAATATCTTTACCTTCTCCGAGAACAAGTTTCGCGACATTGTTGAGCTTGTAACTTTCAAAAGAAAAAAAGTTGGATTTGAGTGCCCAGGGTCCGTCAATGATCACTCGTCCTTCGATGTTGAGCGTCCACTCGCCTCTGGCGTTTTGATATAACTCCAGCGGGCGCTTTCCTCGTCCCAGTATCAAAGGAAACCGCAATTGTTTTGATTTTTTCTCAAGAAAATGAAAATCGAATCCAACGACATTCCAGCCTGTAAAAATATCGGGATCCAGTCTTTGTACATCAGCTTGAAAAGCTTCGAGCATGAATTTTTCTGTCGGACAATAAAGCATGGCCTCAGCAGGCTCGCCGTTACCGAGCATAAAAACTTTATCTTCCGTGATTTCTTTTGAACGAAGAGAATAGGCCAGAGAAAGCAGACGTCCGTCTTTTCCGGTTTCAATATCAAAAGACATAATTTTAGTATCTGGAAAAAAATGGCTTTGGGACAATTTAGGATTCATAAAAGTCAGAAGACCATTTTTCATTTCGGCTTCGCCTGAAATCAAAACCTGTGCATAAAGTCGATGATCCATAAGAAAGCGCTCAAGCGGTCTGATATCTGCTTCAAAAGTGCGCAGACCTTTCTTTTCAAAATCCGCTTTTCTTTCTTTCAATTCATTCATCGTCCTGCATTCAATTTTTTCAGCCCAGGTGCCATCGAGATTGCGGT
>DJVH01000049.1 GCA_002440825.1 Bacteriovoracaceae bacterium UBA6261
CGAAGGCTATGAAGAATTGCTCAAGGGGAACTGTTATCAGTTCAATCTCACTTATCCCTTTCTCTATGAATTTGAAGAAGGTCTCTCTCCTTACGATTTTATTTTTGCTCTCTGGAAAAAGCAGTCTGTTCGCGGAGCTTTTGGATCGGCCACCTATTTGCCGTCATTGAAGAAAATGTTTTTTTCTAATTCACCTGAATGTTTGTTTCAGCTGAAGGATCAAATACTTTCTTCAATGCCCATTAAAGGCACTTTAAAGCGCTCTGAAGATGAAGACTGGAGACTCTTGTGGAAAAAACTGACCAACGATAAAAAAAGCCAGGCAGAGCTTTTTATGATCAGTGATCTTCTTCGCAATGATTTATCTAAAATTGAAAAACCAAGAGCGCAGATTGTGAAAGCAAAATTTCCCAAACTTGTGCCGGGATTACTTCATCAGTATTCGCAAATTGATGTTCACTTAAGTGAAGAAGTGACTTTGCTTAAAATTCTGGAAAGTTTATTTCCAGGAGGAAGCATTACTGGCGCTCCCAAAGTGCGGGTGATGAAAATTCTTCAGCGCCTTGAAAAGCGCGAGCGCAGTTTTTACTGCGGATCTACTGTGTTGATGTTTGGAAAAATGAAAAGTGCTTCCATCAATATTCGTTCTGCTGAAATAAATTTTCACAATGATCAGCGAACCTTGTGCTATCAAGCAGGAGGAGGAATTACGCTTCTCAGTTGTGCAGACGAAGAATTTCAAGAGATGACTTACAAACATAACAGCTTTATAGATGCTCTAACCCTCTAAATTTGTTTGTTTTCTAATAAAATCTTACATCTACTGATTAATTAGCCCCAATCGTTGACATGCAATTTCCTAACTCGATATGATTTTTTTGCGTCATAGTAATTGACTATTTGGCCAGGATAAAAAGTTCTGGATCTCCGACTAAGGATAGGACGGGGAACCCATGGATTCGGCCGAAGGATTTTAGACAAAGGAGTGTTGCATGGGTGCAATCGGGCTAGAAGGCTTACACGATGTATCTAATCCCGCTACAACGGAAGAAGTTGTTTCGCTGGGAACCCTGGCAGAGTTAACTGGATTTCCAGTGGACTACATTAAAAGGGAATTGCTTTCAGGCGACGAAGAAGTCACTGAGATGACAATGACGGAATTGAGAAAAAGAGTACTCGCTTATCTCGATTCAAATTTCTAAGTTTTGGTGCTGTTTACAAGACCTTTTGTCAGTAGGACTTTTGGTTTTTGTTACTAAAAAGCCTAGCCTATGCTAGGCTTTCTTTTTAATGACTCAAAAAAAATTCACGCAATTTTGCCTTCTTGAATCCGTTTCTTCTGTTGAAGATTTTTTAAAGCAAACGTTTCATTGTTCTTCCTCGCGATTAAAAAAATATTTCGATAAATCATTTTTGAATAAAACATTCCAGGCCCGACAGTCCTTGAATCTTCCAATGGATTTTATCAATGACGGTGAAATTAATCCCGTCTATGAAGGCCCTGCGATTGAAATCCTGTTCGAGAATGAATTGTTTCTGGTTTTGAGAAAACCACCTGATCTTTTTGTTCATCCTCTTTCTTATGATGAAAAGAATAATGTTCTCAGCTTTTTAAGACAGACAAGACCAGAATTGCTTCAGGTGAACAAAATTCAATATGATCGCGGTTTGCTTTACCGGCTTGATTTTGAAACTTCCGGAGTCCTGGTTTATGTGAAGAATGAAGAAACTTATCGTTTTCTTCGTGAGCATTTTAAAACAACAGCAAAGAAGAAAATTTATCACTGTCTGGTTGAAGGTGATTGCAAACTAAGTGGTGAGTTCACTCATTATTTTTCCTCTGGTGAAGAAAAAGGGAAACGGGTTCTGGTGAAAAATGAAGGATTAAATCCCGGCTCACTTAAATTGAAACCCATCAGATTCATTAAAGAAAATAATGTCACCTTAATGGAAGTCGAACTCATTCAGGGGCTTCGCCACCAGATCCGCGCCCAGCTATCGCACCTCGGATTTCCCATTCGTGGCGATAAATTTTATGGAGGTAAAGAGGCATCCCGGCTTTACCTAAATGCCAGCAATTACGAAATCAGCTATCAGGGAAAAGATTTTTCTTTTGGTTGTGACCCCACAAATTTTCAAGGGTTATAAAGAAAGACCGACTTTTTTTATAAACCATCTCAAGAAGCTCATTTGAATAACCGACAAGTCCAGTAAGTTTTTATAACTCTCACATTAGGAAATTCGATGTCTGAGCAGCAAATGATTTTGAATGATACATTCTGGAAGTTTCTCGTATCGCTGGAAGAAATGAAAGAGAAGAAGGATAAGGCGATTTTCTGCTCTACCTTGAATATCGACGAAGACACGCTAACTGAATTCGTGAATTTTCTAAACCAGATGGATGTCATGTGCACCAGTGACGAACAATTCATTTATCCTCTCAAAGATAAATGCAGAATCAAAATGGAATTTTCTCTGGTTGAATGGCTGGCCCTTCAGGCTAATTTTGGAAAAGGTGAGAGCAATCATTACTACCAGAAAATCATTCAGAATAAAGTTTCTGCCGCTCAAAAAGCGTTTGAACATTTTAATCTTTTCAAAAGACCGGAAAATATTAAGGTTCATGCTTACGACCTGGAAAATTTAAAGAAAAGAATTGATTACGATATCTGTTATCAGAAGGCCATCAAACTTCATTTTTTCAACACTAAAGAATGCGTGATTTTTCCGCACCGTCTGGTTTTTCTGGATGGAATTCTGTGCGTTGTTGGCGAAAGCGTGAATGATAAAGTTCTGCTTTATTTTGGTATTGAAGATATCAAATCCATTGATGAATTCTCTGTTGAATACAAACCCAATTTAAGTCAGATTGAAGTGAACGAATTTATCTGTCACTTGAGACTCATTAACGGTAAAGAAGAACGTCTTGTTTTAAAAGTCTACAGCCAGTACGAAGCCGATCTTCTTCCAAGTCATCACTTTCTTGGGAATCCTTTTGTCACTTCCAATACAGAAGGTGATATGATCTGGGCCGCAACACTGGAAATGTGTGATGATATTTTTCAATGGCTTTATTTGATGAAAGACAGAGTAGAGATTCTTGATCCCGGACACATCCGCAAGGAATTTTCTCACTACTGTGAGCTCAAAAAAGAAAGCTCCATGAAAAAAGTTTCCTAATAAATATAGCGAAATGTCAGATTGAGACGGGGGTTTTTTATCCGCGTGCTTTTTGAAATTCTGTGAACCCAGTGTTCCTGCAATTCACCTTTCATAACCAGCAGAGACTGAGAAGGCAGCTCCATCACCAGAGGATCGATGTTTTTATCAGTTCGATGTTTAAGCGTAAATTTTCTTGGTTCTCCAAAACTCAATGAAGCAATGACCGGATTTTTTCCAAGCTCTTTTTCATTGTCTGTATGCCAGGACATATGATCATTGCCATCGCGGTAATAATTCACCAGGACAGAATTAAATTTGGCGTTCAAATCTTTTTCGAGTTTTTCTTTTAAGCGAAGCAGGGCGGGCGTCCATCCGGGAGAAATCATTTTTATTTTTGAATAGGTGTAGGCGAGTCCTTTCTCTCCATGCCAGGCCGTCATTCTGGGCTGGGGATGAGTTTTACCAAACATCATAATGGAATCATTTCTCCAGACGACATCTCTCAACAGATCGTCCATCGTTTCATCAGTGTAATTTTCCTGATAGAGAACCTGGCCGTCGTGATTGAGGATCACCTTCATTTTTTGGATTTTTCAAAAAGATCGGATTGTTGTTTTACAGATTGCTCATGAATGGAATCAAAGATTTCTTTAATAAAGTTTTCTTCCAGACCGACTTTTTTCCCGGCTTCAATACGTTCGTTCATCAAAGATTCAAAACGTTTTAACTGTAACGCTGTAATATTTTGCTTGATCTTGGCCTGAGCAATTTTTTCAACAACATTTTTTCTCAATTGAAGAGTGTGAATCAATTCATTGTCGAGACGGTCGATCTGGGCCCGAAGATTGTTGAGTTCAATGCTGTAATCGACATCGGTCGAACTTTCGTGCTTGAGGGATAGATTCGAAAGGATGTTTTTTAATTTCTCAGGTGTGACTTGTTGAGCGGCATCTGACCAGGCCTTGCTTGGATCAGGATGGGTTTCAATGATAAGTCCGTTCATGTCCAGGTCCATCGCTTTCTGACAAACTTTCTGAACAAGCTCGCGTTCTCCTGTGATGTGCGAAGGATCGCAAAGAAGCGGCAACTCTGGAAATTTTACTTTGAGCTCCATGGGAATTCTCCACAGAGGATCATTTCTGAATTCAAGTTTATCAGCGACAGAAAATCCGCGGTGAATGGCCATCAATTTCGTGATGCCGGCATGGCCGATTCTTTCGAGTGCGCCGATCCACAATTGCAGGTCCGCATTGATCGGATTTTTCACCATGACAGGAATGTTGACTCCCTTTAATGCGTCGGCAATTTCCTGAACAGAAAAAGGATTGGCCGTCGTGCGCGCGCCGATCCAGAGCACATCTATTCCATGTTTCAAACAAAGTTCAACATGTTTTGCTGTGGCGACCTCAGTCGTTGTAAGAAGACCAGTTTCCTTTTTGACTTCAGCAAGCCAGGGAAGGGCGATTTCACCAAGACCTTCAAAATTATTCGGTCTGGTTCTGGGCTTCCAGATGCCCGCGCGGAACATTTTTACTTCAGGAATTGATTTGAGCGCACGCGCCGTTGAAAGAACCTGTTCCTGCGATTCAGCAGAACATGGCCCTGCAATGACAAGGGGAGAAGTTCCTTCTTTGTAACCAGGAATCCAGGAGCTGAGTGAGTCTATTTTCATGCCTATACCTTACTCTCTTTTTGAGCTATTGTTAAGGGGGTCTAATCGTTGTCATTTCTCTCTAACACTAAGGAATCCTTATGGGCTTCATTGATAAAAAAATTGAAGATTATTGTATCGCTAAAAGTAATTTACCTTCACCTGATTGCGACAGGATTGAAACGTATACCAGAGCAAATGTTCATGGCGCTCAAATGCTCATCGGGAAAATGGAAGCTTCATTCATGGGTTTTCTTCTTCGCTCAATTGAAGCAAAGAGAGTTCTGGAACTGGGAACATTCACTGGATATTCGGCCCTGGCGATGGCAGAGCATTTACCTGAAGAGGGAGAAGTGATCACTGTTGATGTCAACGCGGAAACCGTCGCACTCGCAAAGGATTTCTGGAGCCAGTCAAAGCACGGCCATAAAATTCAAAGCAAACTGGGAAGCGGGCTCGACATTATTCCTTCTCTTCAAGGCACTTTTGATTTTGTGTTCATCGACGCCGACAAAAAAAATTATATTCAATATTTAAAAATGACAGTGCCGATGCTTTCATCCAAAGGGATGATTGTACTGGACAACACTTTGTGGAGCGGGAGAGTTGTTCCTGACTCTGCCGAAGAAGGGCATAAGCTGATTGACGGCAACACTGAATTCATCCGCCAGGTGAATGATTATATCGCGGCCAGTGAAGATCTTTACGGAACTTTGTTGCCGGTGAGAGACGGTATGTTTTTAGTGAGAAGGAAATAAAATGAGTGAAGACAAAAAACCAATTGCTCTGGAAGCTTATGAGAAATTGGCGGAATCATTTTCCAAGCTTGCTCCGGTAAAGGCAGAGAATGCTTATATTGAACAACCTGCGATGAGAAAAGCCGTCGGAGATGTTCGCGGGTTGAAAATTTTTGAGGCCGGTTGTGGGCCGGGAATTCTTGCTGAATATCTTATTCATGAAGGAGCGAAGGTCGTTGCTTTTGATGTCAGTCCAAAAATGATTGAACTGGCCAAAGAACGCAATCCCAAAAATGCAACTTTCTTTGTCGCTGATGGAGCACATCCACTTCCTCTGGCGCAGGAATACAACGGGCAATTTGATATGGTCGTTGCTTCACTGGCCATTGATTATATAAAAGACTGGTCCGTTCCTCTGGCCGAATTTCACCGTCTCTTAAAACCCAAGGGAAAGTTTATTTTTACGATTCAACATCCATTGGGATCATGGAACTGGTATAAACCGGAAAGTGCATTCGGAGTTCAATATGTGGAAGCCAGCTGGAAAGGCTTTACAGACGAACCCGTTACGATGCCGGATTATTACCGCTCTTTTGAAGAAGTCATTAATCCTTTGATCAAGGCAGGCTTTAAAATTCTTAAAGTAGAAGATTTAAAACCTATCGATGCTCTTCGCACTCTCGATCCGTATAAATTCGGAAAATTTTCAAAACTTGCCTCCTTCATGTGTGTGATTGTAGAAAAAGAATAAGTTTATTCTATCAATCGCCATCTTTTTTTCTTTGGAAAAAAGGCGATGCTTTGTCGTTCTGAAACAGTAAAATCATAGCGAGGGGGAAAGTTCTATGACGTTTGAAGAATACTTAAATGATGCCTGGTCAAGACATGGTTCTGAATCGCCTGAGCTTCTCGACAATTTTAAAAAACAATTTTCACTGATTCATTCAACGGATGAAATCAACCAGATGGGACATCTCATTGCTCATGTGAGCGGTGAGCACATGGGACAATGGGGAAGAGGTATTCAATTGCTGAATGAGCTTCGCGATCATCCACAAGCTGTAGATAAAAGCGGTCTCAACCGTTTCATTGCGGCCCTGGCCTTGGGTGACGATAAAAATTTCTCTTTGGAAGATTTCAGTAATTCAGATCGCGTTCGCATCTATTCCATGACAGCTTCGGCCCTCGCGGCTCAAAATGAGATTGTCCGTGCGGGATTGTATCTGGATCAGGCAGAAAAATTATGCCATTCAGTCCTGGATAAAAAAGATCCAGCTCACCGTAATCTTGCGATTGCAGGAAACAACCTTGCCAGTGCTCTGGAAGAAAAACCTTCTCTGTCGCACGAAGAAATCAACCTGATGATTCATGCAGCTTTTCTTGCAAGAAAATTCTGGGAGATTGCCGGGACCTGGCTCGAGATTGAAAGAGCGGAGTACAGACTGGCAAAAACTTTTTTGAAGGCGGACATTCTTGATAAGGCCTACTCTCACGCTGAACGCTGTCTGGAAATGATCTCTCAACATGGCAATGATCCACTCGAGCAATTTTTTGGGATGGAAGTTATGGGGCAGATCGAAGACGCCCGAAAGAATCATCTTGGGCGTGAAGAAGCTGTGAAGTGCATGAAGGAAGCTTTTGCCAAGATGGCCCCTGAAGATCAACAATGGTGCAAAGAAACTTTAGAGAAAATGGCAGGGGCTTAAGCCCTGCCTTATTTTAACGGCAAGTAGCAAATCGTCTCAAGAAGCTTTCCGTTCACACTTTCTCTTGAATGGACAGTCAGATGTCTCGTGCTGAATTCTTCTTTTATTTTTAATTCCTGAATGCCTTCAAAGCCTCTTTGAAGAAGTGTGAATGATCTTCTGGTCCAATGTGACTGAATTTTTCCGTAAGCTTCAATATCCAGACCGATGAAGAGCTGTTCATTTTCACTGGCAGTATAGACAGTATAGAAACCATCTTCAATTCTTCGCAATTCAACATAACAAGCAATACCGGAAGGATTGATTCCACGGTTTTCAGCTCGTGATAGAAGAGAGGAAACTTTCTGAACATTGATGGCCAATGATGGATCGTAAGCAAAAAGCGGCATTGACCCCAGACATAAAGCGATGATGAAAAAAGTTTTCATTAGTCCTCCGTAAGATTGATTGGGCTTGAGTAACATTTCAAGCCCAGCTTGTCTTATTGGAAAAATGAATGAGTGTTATTTGCTTTCTTCTTCAATACCGAGAGCGTTTCCTTCTGAATCCCAAAAGGTCACGAAGCGCGGAGAGTTTCCTTCTCTTTTGGGTTCGCCGGTTTTCACGCCCGAGCTTCTCAGTAAGGCGAGATCGCGGTCGAGATTATCGCTTAAAAAATAGAAGATCGGACCGTAGCCGACATCCTTTGAATCAGCTTCAGTGGGATGAAGATCAAGTCTTTGATTCATGCCTGGATGAAAAAGCGAAGCAAAGGCATCGGGGTGATGAAAGCGGACCTGAAAATTTAATTTCTCAGAATAAAATTTTACTGCCCGGTCCAGATCAGTCACGTACATCATTGGATGTGATAATTTTTTGAACATTAAATCTCCTAATCTCTATCCGTTGCACGGATGAGAGCATCTGTAATTCCTTTCTCAGAAAGTGAGTGACCTGCATCCGGAATAAGATAAAATTCCGCTTCAGGGAAGGCGCGGTGAAGATCCCAGGCACTTTCGGCCGGGCACACAACATCATAGCGGCCTTGAACGATGACAGTTGGAATGTGTCTGATTTTATCGACGTTATTCAAAAGGAAATTATCTTCAGTGAAAAATCCTTTGTTGGTAAAATAATGACATTCAATTCTTGCAAAAGCGTCTGCAAATTCATCTTCGCCAAAACGAGCGACCACGTCTGTATCCGGAATGAGTTTTGAAGTCGATCCTTCCCAGATAGACCATGCTTTGGCAGCAGCTTTTCTCACTGTAATATCTTCTGAGGTGAGACGCTTATAATATGCCTGAACAAAATCTTTTCTTTCTTCGGGAGGAATCGGTTTAACATATTCTTCCCAGGCGTCGGGATAAATCTTTGAACAACCGTCCTGGTAAAACCAGTCGATTTCTTTTTTTCTCAACAAAAAAATTCCTCGCAGAAAAAGTTCAGTCACTGAATCAGGATGTTTAATCGCATAGGAAAGCGCGAGTGTTGATCCCCACGATCCGCCGAAAACTGCCCACTTGGCCACCGAAAGATGATTTCTCAATTTCTCAATATCTGAAACAAGATCCCATGTGGTATTTTCTTTCAACTCAGCAAATGGTTTACTCTGCCCGCATCCTCTTTGATCAAAAAGAATAATTCGCCATTTTTCCGGATTAAAATATCTGCGATAGTTAGGAATGATTCCGCCGCCCGGTCCGCCATGAAGAAAGACAACTGGTTTTCCTTTAGGATTACCGGCTTCTTCAAAGTAAATTGTGTGGAGATCGCTGACTTTTAAAAAGCCAGTGCTGTATGGTTCAATTTCTGGATACATTTGTTTCATAGCTAGCTCCCGCGGAAATTCAATTGGATTAGAAAATGTCGCATGTTATTCTACAACATATGCATAAACAAATTGAAGGATTTATTTTATCAGGTTCAAGTATAGATCTTGAAAATCAGATTCTTCTGAAACTCTATGGACAGAGCTCTGAAGGCTCATTTCTTGTCACGATCAATCAATTTAAAAATTATTTCTTTGCAGAAAGCAAAACACCTTCATCTTACCGCAATCTCGATGGCACCTGGGC
>DJVH01000032.1 GCA_002440825.1 Bacteriovoracaceae bacterium UBA6261
CGGATAATTTCCAGACCATCGATTTTATCGAGTTCAGTGATCAGCTGAGCAAGAGACTCCCCATTTTCTTTGCCGTAAGAGTTTACGTTTTGTCCCAGAAGAGTCACTTCCTGAATGCCCTGATACTTCACCAGCTTTGTGACGTCTTCTACGACTTCCGCCAGTCTTCGTGATCTTTCTTTTCCGCGGGTATAAGGCACAATACAGTACGTGCAATATTTGTTGCACCCTTTGATAATATTAACGAAAGCCTGTGGAGAATCTCCCGTCACTTTCGTTTCAATCGAGAAGTTTTCGCTTCTATCCCACGAATTGATCGTGAATTTGTTGTCTCCGGCATAAACTCTGAAGACCATGTCGTTAATCGTATCGATAACGTCAGTTCCAAAAGCGAAGTCGAGGTGTCTGTATTTTTTTACAAGCTCCTTACCTTCTGTTTGGGCCACGCAACCACCTACACCGACCACCAGGCCGTTCTTCTTTTTCTTAGCGTGCTTCATTTCGCCTAGCTGAGAGTAGAATTTGTTGTTGGATAGGTCGCGAACGGCGCATGTATTGAAGAGGACCAGGTCCGCTTCATCCAGTTCTTCCGTTTTAGAGAAGTTCAAATCGGCCAGATGGGATACGATTCTGTCTGAATCGTGGTAGTTCATCTGACATCCAAAGGTTTTCATCCAGACTTTGCGTGGTGGAAAAACGAGATCGCCCATGACGACTGTTCGTTCACCTGTAACCGGATCAATTAAAGATTGCTCGCGAGGACCTTCGCCTCTAGTACCAAGACCTGTTGCCATAAGATTACCCTGTTAAAAAGCCTTATCAGCTACGTTAAAATGAATGTGGCATGGAAGGTAACAGTTTGACGGTTGCTTGTAAACGTAATGTGAGGGCCATTGGCAAGATTTACAGGAAAAGGGTGGTGAAAATCAGATTATTGGGGCTTGTCTGTGGCTTCGGTACAAATAAAAAAGGGACCCGAAGGTCCCTTTTTTAACTAGGTCGCTTAAAAAATTAAGCTTTCTTAGCAGCTTTTTTAGTAGCTTTTTTTGCTACTTTTTTTGTAGCTTTTTTAGCTACTTTTTTTGTAGCTTTTTTCGCAGCTACTTTCTTTGTTGCTTTCTTTGCTACTTTCTTAGCAGCTTTCTTTGTTGCTTTCTTAACAGCCATAAAATCCTCCAAAAGTTTTTATTCTTTTTTTAAGAATAAACATTTTTTTATTTTCGTGCAAACAAAAAATTACATGTTTGATTCATTTTTCGTATTTTTTTTTAAAGAGCTTTAATTTTTTTTTCATCCTGAGCTTATAAAACGACTCTTTCAAGCTTCAACTCTCCTCTGGAAGAATCGATGAAATGCTTTATTCATGCATATTTCATTCGTTTTCCACATCCAAAAAATTTCTTAAAAATTTTTTTTAAAAAAGTTCTCGAGGGCCTCATACTGAAGACCTCGAGATGAAAAAAAAGTTGGTTGAAGGGTAAAAAAGTGCCTAATTCGGGAAGCTGAAGGCGATTTTTTGGTGAGCTTCATCGAATGAAACGACAACAACACCACCTTTTTCGAGCTTTCCGAAAAGAATTTCGTGCGAAAGTGGCTTCTTAATTTCAGTATCGATGATTCTGGCGAGAGGTCTGGCCCCCATTTGAGGATCAAAACCAATCTTGGCAAGATGTTTGCGTGCACTATCGTCGATTTTCAGCTCAACATTCTTCTCTGCCAGTCTTGTTTCGAGCTGGATGAGGAATTTATCGACGATCTTGAGGATCTGGTTATCGCCGAGCTTGTTAAAATGAACAATAGCATCGAGGCGATTGCGGAATTCGGGCGTAAAAAAGTTTTTAATGGCCTGATCGCGCTTGAAACTTTGAGCTCCGGACTCTTTATTGATTCCAATTGAGCCAGACTCCATCTCTTTTGCGCCGGCATTTGATGTCATAATTATGACAACATTTCTGAAATCGGTTGATCTGCCATGAGAATCGGTCAAAGTCCCATGATCCATAATCTGTAAAAGAATGTTGAAGATATCGGGATGCGCCTTTTCTATTTCATCAAGCAGAAGAACTGCATGAGGGTGCTTCTTCATTACATCTGTCAAAAGTCCGCCACCTTCATGTCCAACATAACCGGGAGGAGCCCCGATCAACTTTGCGACCGAATGCTTTTCCATGTATTCAGACATATCGAATCTTTCAAGATGAACGCCAAGTTCACGGGCCAGCTGTCGCGCAAGCTCGGTCTTCCCTACACCGGTTGGTCCGGTGAAAAGAAAAGAACCAATCGGCTTGTGTTCATGACCTAGACCTGAACGGGAAAGCAAAATGGCATCGGACACTTTTTCAACAGCATCGTCCTGTCCGAAGATCAAAAGCTTCAGATTGGACTTAAGATTTTTCAGTTTTTCCTTCTCGTCACTATGGACAGACATCTTAGGAATTTTTGCCATCGCCGCCACAATTGTTTCGACGTCTTTTTTGGTCACATTAGTATGGCGCTTCTGTTCAGGCATAATCCTGATCATTGCTCCCACTTCATCCAGAATATCGATGGACTTGTCCGGATTCTTTCTGTCAGTAATGTGCTTATTGCCCAGATCGACGATGAGCTTGATGATTGAATTGGAGAACTTCACGTTGTGATGCTCTTCAAACTTACCGCGAAGGCCGATCAGAATCTTATATGTGTCTTCAAGTGTCGGTTCATTGACATCCACCTTCTGCATGCGGCGGTTGAAGGCAGCATCTTTTTCAATATGCTTTCTGTATTCTTCGTAAGTCGTGCTTCCAATGCATCTCAATCTGCCGGAACTGAGCGCTGGTTTTAAAAGATTGGACGCATCCATGGATCCACCGGAAGT
>DJVH01000030.1 GCA_002440825.1 Bacteriovoracaceae bacterium UBA6261
GTTTTTCATAGGCAAAAATTTAATGATAAAAATTAGTTTGACAGCTTAAACTTTTGGATTATTATTAAAACAGGAGGCCATATGGTCATTCAAAATAGCAATCTCCTGTTAGTGATCCTTTCAAAAATCGAGTCCATGATAGCTGACTCAAAAACTCAACATCCAAACCTAAGCGATGAAGAAATCATCGAACACCTAAGAAAAAGGCTAAGCGAAGAAAATAAATTCTAAGCTTTTGCTAAACGTTTTCCGAATTAGCAACAAAACTACTTCCCTTCCTAGCACACACAACAGGAGAACTTTTTTATGCTAAAAAAATGGAAAACGTATTTAGTTGCGACAATCGCGATCTGTACACTCGGATTTGCAACTTCATGTGGTAACAACAGTGGATCGAACATTCAAATTGCCGGCGTACAAGGCCCGAAGGTAACTCTTCTTCAAGACAATCTTCAAATCGATATGGTATTTGAAAACGTACAACTTGATGGTGGTCTTCGTTACAATATTCCAAAGTACAAATACTCTTACCTTGAAATTTCTCCAGATCTTCAATCAAACGGAACTCTTATGAGTATCTCTGTTTCATTGAAAGATATCGTTGATGGTAACTTAGACAAACTTGATCCACAAAAACTTCCAGGCGGAAGAAACCTTCCAGGCGTTTCTGGTGGTTCACTTCCAGCTGTTGCTTTCTCAATTGAAAAATTCCACAACATGTCTTTTTACCTTGGTAAAAACGTGTTTGGTATTTTCGTTCCAGCACAAGTTGGTGTAGATGGAGCTATCGCTTCATTCAGATACTACGTAAACAGCAAAGCTGCTGGTACAATTTCACTTGTTGGTAACGACGAAAAAGGTGAAAACGCTGGTGTGCTTCTTATGTTAAACCTTACTGGTTCAACAAAAGCTGCCATGATGAAAGTTTATAACAAGTTTAACTAGTCTGAAAAAAGGCTCCAGTGGAGCCTTTTTACGTGTTGTGAAAACTGTAAAAAGGAAAACACTTCATTAGAGTTCAGACTAGCCTAATATTCACGGCTCCGAAGCTTTCTTCGGAGTCGTGACTTCTCTCCCTAAGACCGGCACTAAAATCACTGACAACATCACAAGAACTGCTCCCACGATATTCAGCGGATTCAAACTCTCCTTAAACACAAAATAACCAAAAACAGCTGCAAACGGCGACTCCATCAAAAAAATAAGTCCCGCAATGTGCGAAGGAATTTTCTTTTGAGCGACAACCTGTATTGAAAAAGAAATCATACTGGAAATAATTCCCAGAAACAGCAGCCCTTTGACGGCCGGCGATTCAAATATCAACAGCGGAGCCAGGCTCACTCCTCCCTTGAGAAAAACAGCGAGTCCCAAAGAAAAGAGAGCGACAAATACATTTTGTAAAAAATTAAACTCAATGGGTGAATCGATATGAGCTGCGACCTTGCTGATGTACATGATGTGAAAAGCAGCTGAAAATGAACATAACAGGGTGAGGAAATCACCAATGTTAAGATCTTTGACTTCGAGGTTGCACATGAAGGCCATCCCGATGAGCGACAAAAGTATCAGCATCCAGAAACTGCTGCGGTATCTTTTTCCTGCAAAGAGCATGGTGATCAGTGGAATGAGAAGCGCATATAACGTTGTGATAAAACCACTTTTAGCGACAGTGGTATAGCTCAATCCCCACGTTTGAAACAGAAGAGTTCCAAGCAGAAAAACCGAACTGATCGCTGATTTGAGCAGAATATTATTTTTTCGCGTGAAGGATTTTTTATACAATAAGAAAGGAAGTGAAAGCGTCGCCGCCAGAGTAAAGCGCAAGGCTGTCGCCCAAAAAGAATCGTACGTCGTCAGTGTCCATCGGGTTGCAATAAATCCAAATCCCCAGATCGCTGAAGACA
This sequence comes from Bacteriovoracaceae bacterium UBA6261, assembly GCA_002440825.1. Classification (GTDB taxonomy): domain Bacteria; phylum Bdellovibrionota; class Bacteriovoracia; order Bacteriovoracales; family Bacteriovoracaceae; genus Bacteriovorax. The sequence continues at coordinate 1,905 of DJVH01000030.1, forward strand.
ATGTCAAAAGGAAAATATGTGAGGTCATTTGTTTCCGTCAGCGAAATAATAATTCATCATCTCTTCATGAGGTGAACCTGGTTTCGGTTTATATTTGTATGAAAACTTCGCTCTCGCCGGAAGAGAAATGAGAATGGAATCCGTTCTTCCGTTAGTGCGAAGACCGAACATTGTTCCCCGGTCATGAAGGAGATTGAATTCAACATAACGTCCGCGACGGTGCAGCTGAAAATCGACATCCTCTTCCGTGTAAGCTTCATCTTTTCTTTTTCGGACTATCGGAAAATACGATTCAATAAAGTGTTCAGATAAATCTTTCACCATTTTAAAATCGTTTTCAAAATGACCGGAATTCATGTGATCAAAGAAAATACCACTCACTCCTCTCATCTCTGCTCCTTTTTCCGGGTCAGATCTGTGAGTGTTGACGAAATATTTATCGCAATCTTTTTTCATCTGTTCATAGCAATTGTAAGGGGCACACGCGCGCTTCCAGGTATCATGAAAGTAAGTAAAGTCTTCCGGATGAGGATAAAAGGGTGTGAGATCCGCTCCACCGCCAAACCAGAATTTCTCTCCGGCGACGATCATACGGAAATTGGCATGAACGGTCGGAACGCGGGGATTTCGTGGATGAATAATCAATGAAATTCCGGCGGCCCACATCGTTGTCCCGGTGCCGCCCAGCTTTTTGGCAAACTCCGGATCGATTTCACCGTAAACCATCGACGTATTGACTCCTGCATTCTCAATAACGTCGCCTCTGAAGGCCCGGGTAATCCCCCCGCCCCCCGGTGCGCCTTTAAAATCCACTCTCTCCCACGGGTCCTCAATCAACTCTATTTGCGGATCAATTTTGATGAGTTCTTGTGTGATTTTATTTTGCAGATTTTTTACATGAGCATGAAATTCATTCTTGGATTCAGATAATTTTTGGTCAAGTTCGTTAGGATTCATAATTCGCGTTTCCAAGGGGGAGGCAATATGTTAAAAAGCCTCATTATTATCACTCTACCGATACCACAGTATGACTAAGTTTGTCCTTAAACTGATGACGAAACTGCTGCCGATTGCGCTTTTTTTGGGAATCTTTTCCTGGTCAAGCTCGTATGCAGTCACGTCGGAATTTAAGGAAGCGTTTAAAGATCAGGTTTACGCTGATCCCGAAACGCATAAACGTCTTCCCCTTTATCAATACGGCTACAATGATCGCGAACATAGTTTTGCTGAAAATGTGAGAACTATCGGAGTTGTCTATGGTCTGACCTGGTTTTTCTATCCTATCGTTCAGCCAAAAGTTTTTCACGGCGCCGGTGGTGTGAAAGAGTATCAGCATAATTTTGGAAAACTTGTTTTTGATCAGGACGAACCTTTCTGGAATGATTTTGTTCATCCACTTTCCGGTTCGCAATTGTATCTTCTTTATCGCGCCAACGGTTACGATCGCCTCAGCGCTTTTGAAATGACTTTTGTCTCTTCGGCCCTGTTTGAACTCACTGTGGAAATTTTCACTGAACCGGCAAGCGTTCAGGATCTTTATCAGACTCCGGTTCTTGGAACTGTTCTTGGCTATGGAATCGAGAATGCTTCTATGTATCTTCTCAATTCAGGAAATACGATCGGCAAGATCATCGGCCACGCTTTGAATCCGGCCACTCTATTTCCATTTTACGAAGGACGCACTTTTATTATTCCCAAATACAATGAAGAAGATAAAGGCGCGATGATCAGAATGGAGATGAGCTACTGATGAAAGCTTACCTCTTCATTTTTTTCCTTCTGATTCATGTCTCGGCGCTGGCCGCGGAAAAAGACACTGATCAAGTTCGAATTCATTCTCAGAACGTCCTGGCAGGCAATCCTCTTGAAGACAATTTCAATTTAAAGACAGGCCTCAGTTTAAGCCGCCTCTTTCAAACATCTGCCTTGCTTCCCACTCAGAATAAACACGAATCTCATTCGGAAAATACTGGTTTCGGTTTCAACACAAGCGTTGGATACAAATGGAGCAGCTGGGAAGTTCTCTTTTCGTCTGATGCGCTCTTTGGAAAACTAAATGATCTGACGTTCAAAGTAGAAAATCAGGAAGTCAGAGGCGACGGAAGTTTCAGAGTGTTCACATTAAGCCCTTTAGTCCGTTATTACTCACCTTACAGTATCTGGAATCGCTGGAACATTTATACCAGTGCAGGTCCAACCTGGTCGCTTCACACTTTTATTATTCAGAACAATTTAAACAATTCAGACTTTGATCACAAAAAAAGAATCAGTTTTGAAAACCGTGGCGGAAGCTTGAACATCGGTGTGGAAGAAATTGTTCCGTACAAAGAAACTCATCCGGCCTTTTTTGAAGTGGGCTACAGCTACATGAGATCGCATCGCATTTTCATTGTGGACGCCAGTGATTTTAAAGATGTTAAGACCATAAAAAAAGGCGCCTCTAAAGATTTCAGCGGTCATTATTTCATCTTCCGATTAGGAATTACGCTCTTCTAGATTTCAACCTTTTACCTCCTGCCAAGCAAGTATTCTGGTCAATGATTAGTCTTCCTATCGAGCTTAACCAAGTAATTTAATGGGTTAATTATCTTCTAAAGAACTCTCTTATAATTAACGAAGAGCTGTTTAGTTCATTGCCTTCTGATGCAGGGAAATTTATGAAAATAAAAAAGACATTGCTCGTAACCGTTCTGGCCTTACAATCGTTTAACGTTTTAGCAGATGACGTTGCTAAAGTTGTTATTCTCAAAGGACAGGTCAAAGCAAAACTAAGCAATGGTACATTGATGGATGTGAAGCCTGATTCTTCTCTTCCGGAAGGGGCAATCATTCAGACGGCAGATAAAAGTTTCGTCAAATTGATCTTCATTGATAAATCTCAAATGAATCTTGGTCCTAATTCACAGATGGTCATCAATGCTTTTCCTAAAAAGGAAGCAGGGATCATTACGCTGGTTAAAGGACAGATCCGCTCTCAAGTCACCAAAGACTATATGGAGATGGATGACAAGAGTAAATCAAAGCTCTACATCAAAACAAAGACAGCAGCGATGGGTATTCGCGGGACAGTCTTTCAGGTCAACTTCAACCCTGTAAACCAAAACACTTCTCTCATTACTTATGAAGGGAAAGTGGCCATGTCGCATATTGATCGCAATGACCGTGAAGCAAAATTTGATCAGGGAAAACTTGAAACAATTGTTTCCAGCAACAAAGCCGTTCTCGTCGGAGCCAAAAAAGTTTCTGCCGTCAACATGAACGTTGCCGAAAGGGCCATGGTTCCAACAACGTTGAGTGTGACTCAGCTTGAAGCTTTAAAAGGCAACGAGACAGGCTTAAAAGAATCTACTGAAAAAGACCAAAAACAATTCCGCAATCCGCTTCCGCCGGGAGCAGACAGCGCCCTTTTTACGGCGGCTACAGCTGAAAAAGGAATTCCTGCGGCCACGACAGGTGAAAAAAATCACAGCGATCCAAATGGATTTTTCAATGTAAAAACTGGTGAATATAAATTGCCTGCCGGTTCAATTATCGACTTAAACACAGTCAATATTATTCCTCCTCCGGTCAACGCCGTGTTTGATCCAAACACCAATACTTATGTTGTTCCGGAAACATTCGGTAAAGTTGATAAATCTACAGGTGAATATAAAGCGCCAGCAGGACTAAAACTTGAAACTGATGGAAAGTTTATTCTTGTCGATGCTGATGCTTTTGCTAAATCTCAAGCCGTCAACAAAGACGAAGTGAAAAAAGAAGAAGGCAGCAAGGAAGAGGCGAATAAAGAGAACGATAAAAAAGAAGGTGACAAAAAAGAAGGTGACAAGAAAGAAGGCGAGAAAAAAGAGGGTGACAAAAAAGATGATAAAGTCGCTTCAACAGAAGGAGGCACTCGCGCTCCAGCAAGTGCAGAGGCTCCAGCAGGTGCTCCTGCTCCAGTGGCCCCAATGGCAATCCCTCAGCCTTTGATGAGCAGACCAGAAATGATTACGTTCGTAAATACATTCTCGCCTACGGCACCTCCTCCACCTACGATGCCAAAAATCGACACCAGAGCAGTAATTGACTCTACTACTCAGAAAAGAGAAGATGCAACCAACCTGGGGACAGTGAACCCTAATACGAAACTTCATGTTATTTTCAATGCACAGTAATTAATAATCATTTATAATATTTAAGAGATTAAATATCAGGGAAGCGCATGAAAATGCGCTTCTTTTTTTTCTATGGAAGGAAAAATGCAGAAACCAGTTTTCTTGGCGGGACTGCCGCTTGCTGCTCTCTTAAGTCTAAATCTTTATGCACAGTCTCCGGCGATGGGAGAATTCAAGCAATTCTATAAAAATGGTCAGTATGCTCAGGCGATCTCTTCTCTTGAAAAAATTGATAATACCGAAACCGCTAATGGTGAAAAATTTTATCTCCTTGGTGAATGTTATTCAAAGCTTCAGGAATTTGATAAAGCTTATTTGAATTACGATCTCGCCTTAAAGGCGGGCAATACTCACGAAGATATTTATTATCAATACGGACAAGCGCTCTATGCGGCCAATGAATTAAAAAAGGCCCGCGCTGCTTTTGCTGAATCGGCCAAAAGAAAATTCAATACACCGGCTTCCACCTACTACGTCGCTCACATTTCACAAATTCTGGAAGAATACCCACAAGCAAAAGACAGCTATACTGCTTTAATTAAAGACAAGGATGCTGATTCAAAGATAAAGCAAATTGCACGTTTCCAACTCGCGGAAACAATACTCGCGATGATGAGAGAAAAAGAAATCGCGCCGGAGAAACTTGAAAAAGGCGTTGAAAAATATGTTCTTCCTCTGATGAAACAGGCTTATAAAACTGATAAAAGCACGTCCGTCGCCAACGATATCCAGCAAAGAATTGCCGAAGTCCAGAAAGAATTCAATCTCGATCCGAATCTTCTGGCAAACGGGAAAAGAATTTCAGAGAAAAGATATTCTGCCTACATAGTCCAAAAAATTAAATTCGATGACAACATCACTCTTACAAATGAAGAAAACAACGTTACCCAATCAAAGAAAGAATCTTATATCTTTGAATCTGAAGTTTATGGTAAATACGATTTCGTTATTAAAAAGAAATTCATCGTCTCTCCGGAAGCGAGAATAAATTTTGTTCAAAACAGCGACCAGGATTCTCCTGAAGTTTATCAGAACGATACTTACTCCATAAATACAAATTTAAGAAATAAGTATGAACATACTTTGTTTGCGGCGCCGGCCTCTCTGCTCTTTGATCTCGAATACAGTCGCAACTACAAGGACTGGCAGCAAAAACATACTCGTGAACACTATGCGGATTCCTTCTCTTATGGTTTAGGAGAGATTTTTTCATATTTCAGTGTTGGCGATACTTCATTTAAAGTGAAATTCAAGGACTACAAAGGCGAAAACACCGCTATCAGCAACCGCACAACCAGCTTCAGCGCCGATCAGACAGTACTGCTTCCTATCCAGCATCTATTAATTGCTTTTTTTGAAGCGGACTATATCGACAACTACAACAATAAAACGACCAATACTAATACGTATCTGACGAGATTTGACTATATTATTCCAGACATCATTCCCTCTTACACGCTGGATATCGCGCTGGCCTCAACCATTACCGATACCAAAGAGCAAAAAGCTGCGAGAGGAACTGAGTTCAGTCTCAATCCATCGCTCGATCTTTCGAAACAGGTCAGTGATAAATTCAAAATTGGTGTGAATTACGATTTTACTAAAAGTAATTCAAGACAAGCGGATTACAAATACACAAAAAGCGTTTTTAGTACTGAATTCCGTTATAGCTTTTAATTCTTAGTGAGGAGTTCTCATGTTTTTCAGGATCTTCCAATATTTTGGAATTTGTCTTATCGTTCTTTTTAGCGCAATCAGTATTTTCTTTGCCACGAATGAAAGAGATCTGACTTCTCAGGCGGAAAAATCTTTTCTCATCACTTATGCTTCCTTTTTTGAAGACCGCTTTTATGATTTGCGCATGCGATTCACAATTGATCCTCTTAAGAAAGACAACCGTCTTGTTCTGGCAGCTATTGATGATCATTCATTGAATAAAATCGGAAGATGGCCATGGACGCGCTCGAAACACGCAATGATCATCGATAAGCTTCGCAACTTTGGTGCAAAAATTGTGGCGTTCGACGTTTTCTACTCTGAACCGGAAATTGCATGCAACGCTGAATCACCTGATAATGTTTTCGCTGAAAGTATCAAAAAATTCCAGGCCATTCCTGGAAATAAAATCATTCTTCCTTATTCGGTAGAAGCAAAAGAATCTGATAAAATAGATGAAGAGTACTACTTCAAGGATGTTCCTGATCAACTGTTGAATTTCGTCCTTGATACCAAACAGGCCCAGGGAGCGAATTTGCAACCGCAGCTTGTCGCCAAAAAAGTTTATCCCATTCCGGTTCTTGCCAACACTGATGTGGGAATTTCTCATATTGAATCCAACTCAGATTCAGATGGTGTCTTTCGCCACTACCCTCTTGTTGCCAATATCGACTCGATTTATTTTCCTTCCTTTGCGCTCCAGACTTACGAGTTTTTCACCGGTGATAAAACAACTCTTGAAATTCCTGCACCGGAAATGGCCTACCTCAAGTCAAAACATGGGACTGTTTACTTAAACAACATCGGAGAGGCCCGAATTCGCTGGCTCGGGGGTCTCGATCACTTTCCGCAGGTTTCAATTCAAAAAATATTTGAAGCTCGCGATGATGATCCTGAAATGAAAAAAATTTTTCAAAACAAAGTCGCCTTTGTTGCATCAACTGCCTTTGGAGCCCACGATTTAAGAAACACACCGGTCGATTCAGCTCTGCCGGGAATTGTTTTCCACATGAACATGGTTCACATGCTTCTCGATGGTAAATTTTTCGTGAGCGATTATGATTCGGCCAAGATGTCCTGGTACTTTCTCATCGTCGGTACGGCCATTATTATCGGAGTCATGCTTCTCGGCAACGCCATCCTGGATTTCTTTGTCGTCAATATTCTGATTCTCGCTTTCTTGTATATCGATACGTATTACTTTATTCCCAAAGGCTACAACATCCGGTTGTTCTTCTGCCTTCTCTCTGTCGTGCTCTGCTATTCGTGGTCTACGTTCCTGCATTTTTACCAGTCAAATAAAGAAAAGAAAAAAATCAAAGGAACATTCTCGCGCTATCTTGCTCCGTCGATTGTTAATGACTTGTTGAAAAATCCGGACAAAGTCCGCCTCGGTGGTGAAAAGAAAAACATCACAGTGTTCTTCTCGGACGTAAGAGATTTTACATCCATTTCGGAAAAGCTTACACCGGAACAACTGACTCACTGTCTGAACAAATACATGACCATGATGACGGACACGTTGTTCGAACACCAGGGGACTCTGGATAAATATATCGGTGACGCGATGGTGGCGTATTGGGGAGCTCCGGTAGAAATTGAAAACCATGCTTATTGGGCCGTCAAAGGCGCCATTCAGATGATTGAACGACTTCCTTCCATTAATGAAGAATTCAAAAAAGAAGGTTTTCCTCTCTTCAAGCACGGAATCGGTTTGAACACCGGTGAATGTTCTGTCGGGAACATGGGCTCCAATCAGATTTTTTCCTACACTGCTCTCGGGGACAACATGAACCTTGGAGCTCGTCTCGAATCATTATGTAAATTCTATGGCGTCCAGTTAAACATTTCTGAATACACTAAGAAGGCCATTCCTCCAGAACTGGCGAAAGAGTTTATTTTCAGAACTCTCGATAAAGTCAAAGTTAAAGGGAAAGAAAATGCTGTAACAATTTATGAAGTTCTTCATCCAGGTCATCCTCTCTATAGTGAGAAAAATGCACTGGAAAAATATGAAACTGCATTCCAGCTCTATCTGACGCAAAAATTTGCTGAGGCCACTGAGATTTTCCGCCAACTTCATGAAAAATTTCCTGAAGATAAATCCTTTGAACGCATGCTTCATATTTGTGAAGATTTTCTTGAAGTGCCGCCTCCGCCAGGATGGGATGGAACTTACACTCATAAATCGAAATAAATTTCTGGCAGAACAAAAAAGATTCCAGTATAAAGTGGCCCCGCTTGCAAGCGGGGCTTTTTTTTATATAGGGAAAAACAATGCTTCAGTTAACAAAATTCTATGAAAAATGTTACGAAGAATATCGTTTAAAAAGCTCCAACTTCTGTCCCGTCGAACTTTTCCAATTTATCTCTGAAAAAAGAAAAGCTCTCAAGAAAAAACACATAGGTCATTTCGTGGACTCACTACTCTGGACGGAAAAAACTGAACTCATCGATATCCCTGACTTTGATGAAAATCTAAAACGCGAAATTGTCCTCGGTCTTCACATGAAAAATACGGTCTTCGGTACTTATAAAAAAATGATTGAACTAGTTGCGCCGATGATTGAAGAAATCAATATGAAAGAAAACCGGCCTGCCCGATTGCTTGAAATTGGAAGTGGCAGCGGAAAGCTCTCTTTTGCTTTATACAATGAACTCTCCCGCTCTCACTTGCAATTTGAACTGACAGGATCAGATATTGTTCAAAAATACCTGGATGAGGCCAACAATGAGTCGCGCAGAAAAAATTCCCCCATCACGTTTGTGAAGATCGATGCCTTCCAACTGGACAGTCTACCGGAGAATTCTTTTGACGTTGTTTTCTGTCTGCATAGCCTTCACCATTTTTCTCCTCAACAGCTTTCAAGAATCATGGCCGGTTCTTTCAAGATTTCCAGCAAGGCCTTCTTAGGAGTTGATGGCTATAGGGGTCTCTTCAATCTGCTGTTCATGATTCTATCCGGCGGTTTGAAAAGCTTACTCTCTTTGAATTATGCGTTTCTTCATGATTCCTTTATTTCCGGCCGGAAACTTTATTCCGCCAAGCAACTTGAATTAATTTCAAGGCTTTCCTGTCCATTCAGCCTCACAACGGCAAGGAATTTAAGACCCGGACTGACAATGATCAAAATAGAACACAAATAAAATGTAAGAGAATATTTGGGACAGAAAATTGTCTATCAAATCTTTTCCTTTTACTGTCTCCTCATGAAAAATTTAATCATTACAATTCTTATTGCCTTTACCACGTCGACTTCAGCCTGGGCCAAAGCGCCTGCTAAACTTCAGCACACCATCGATTTTATCTTCGAAAAAGTGCTTGAAAAAAAACATCTCGATAAAAGAGACGATGTTCCCTTTCCCAAGTTTTACTTTCAAAGCAATACGCCTTTAAAGCAATTTCAGGATGCCATTGAAAAACAATGGGGGTTCAGACCGGATAGCTTTACCAATGCCTTTGCCGTGGCCAATAACGAAGTTTATATCCTGGACGATGCCGATTATTACCGCAAACATTCGCGCTGTATGGATGATTCCATTGCACATGAATTGACACATTATTTGCAGACCAAATATCAGAATTGGGACCTCTCGGATGAAAGCCTGGAATGGGAAGCTATTGATATCCAGACCGCTTTCAGACAAGAGAACTGCAAGCTCTAAATCTTCACCTGTTAAATTTACAGGTTTTCCCTATGGCGTCCTTTTTTATCATAAAAAGGACGTATGAAAATCTTCATCATTATCCTCCAGCTGGTCCTTGCCCTTACCGTGAGAGCTTACGCTTTCATTCTTCCGGAAGATTATAAAACGGGTGCTGAAGTCTGCGCTGAACATTCCTCAGATCGTCAGGGTGAGTTTTTTAAATGGATCAATGTTCCGGTCGATTATTCGGATCTTTCAAAGGGTCAGACGGCAATCTACGCATACACCAAAAAAGTATTCAATCCAGATCTTCCGACTGTCATTTTCTTTACCGGCGGCCCCGGCGTCAGCTCCCGATCAACCGAATTTTCTCTGCCTGAAACAAACGTTCTTTTCTTTGAACAACGTGGGATTTCCTGTTCGCGGCCGGCAACAAAAGAACTGTTTTTAAATCCGGATTTTTATAGCTCAGAAAATACAGCAAAAGATGCGCTGGCCGTTGTTCGGGCATGGACTATTTCAAAGGTGAGCGTCTACGGTCATTCTTACGGAACGATACCCGCAACTGTCTTTGCTTCTCTTTTTCCTTCTGTCACCAGAACGCTCATTCTTGAAGGCGTCGTTTATCACGCAGACGAAACGCTCTGGCTGACAAAAACGCGTGATCAGCTCTTACAATCTGTTTTCGATTCACTCTCACCTGAACTGCAGGCTAAAATTCTCGATCTCTCTTCAGGACATTCCGTTCCTGCTTCATGGTTTTCTCAAATTGGAAAAATGATGTTGTATCTGAACAACGGAACATCGGCCTATAAAACTTTTCTGGAAGGAATTCTTTCAAGCAACGAGATGGACCTTCCCTCTTTTATCAATAATTTTTTTACTGATCCCAATAAGCCCGAAGAAAATTTCAGTTTTGGGGACATTACGATGGGAATGATTGGCTGTCGAGAGATGAGCATGTCAAACCCGTTGATGAGCCTGACAACTGTTTTTGAAAACGGAAAGCTTGTCAGCGATCACAACAATGTGGACAGAGAAGCCTTATGCAAACCACTAAAGCTTGAGAATGCTTACCTGAAAGCAAAACCTTTTAAGGCCGAAATGTATCCGGTCAAAGTTCCTGTAAGTTATCTCCTGGGTGAAACAGACGGGGCCACTCCGCTTGAGCAAGGTCTTGCCCACTTCCAGAATGTCGCTAAAGGAATCAAAACGGCCTTCATCATGAAAAACGGCGGACACCTTCCTTCACTTGGTCTTTTAAAAGATAACCGGGATTGCAAAGATGAAGAATGCGATTCATTGAAACAGAATATTCTTCAAACTGTGATGTTTGAAAAACTAGTGAGAGCGGAATCTCTTGATCGCTCTCTGATTGAGCAATTCAACAACGCAGGTGAATTACAATGGAACGTTCACCAGTGATTGAACAATCTTGGTGTATGAAGGCGTTTTAAACTCACTGATCATTTTGGGAATAATCACTTTAGTACTGAACTGAGTTTTCTCTTTTTGAGCTTTCAGAAACTCTTCGACAAACATTTCTGCAATCAGGATCACTTTTGACAGAGGCGAAAGATCTTCCATATAGAACTTTACGAAGCCTTTGCCTTTTTTCATCCCGTGATGTTGCTTGATCAGAACATCTGCCCCCATCGGGCAACGCTTGTATCCTACAACCATCTCGGCAGCAAGTTTAGCATGATTGAGAACATCGTCTTTTTCTTTTTCAGTCAGTTTGTCATTTTCAATCAGATCTCTTTCAATAAAAAGATCCTGATGCTTCAGATAAATCGGAGCGAGAAAAATATCGTGAAAGAATAAAACGAAATTGATTTTTTCGACTTGAGATTCTCCACCCCACGTAACATTTTTTATCATGTGGTAAGCCACGTAAGCGGTAATCATTGAATGAGAAAAAATATAACCGTCTTTATTGGCCATCAAGATAGAAAGAAGTGATTTAAGTCCCGGGCTTTCGCGAGAAACATCTGCCATGACTTTAGCAGAAGCAGTGGCAATTTCCTGCATCTGCTGCTTGATTTCGTCGCTTGAAAATAAATTGGCGGCGGCAAATTCATAGCCGTTTGCCAGCGATGAAACTTTTTTCTCTGCAGTGGCTCCCTCAAGGTTCTTCAATGATTCAGTTATTTTCTCGATAATAGTGAGCGAGATTTTATTGATAATCTTTAAACGATCTGAGCTGCTTACATACAGATGATCTATCCCGGCCTGCTCTAATGACTTAAGTGGTTCGGCCATGGAATCTTCATTGCGTACCAGAAGCTTATAAGTGTTTCCTTCTTTTTTATAAATCGGACAAGGCGCCACTCCCAGACCTTTCAATGGAGGAAAGGAAACCGGATAATAAGAGCCCACATTGAGTTCGGCCATTTGCCTGGCCGTCACACCCAAAATTTTTGCTGAAGTCTTTAAAACATTCTGAATATTGAATTTACCGGTGACACCGTAAACGTTTTCGCGGATGACTTCGTCTTTGGAAGCGCCGGTGACGACCATCGGTATTTTTAAACCGTAAGCATTGAGATGAGCACTGAGCGCTGTTGCGGCCGGTTCTTTATTGACTGTCTCGAGCGTGACTATGAGTTCGAATTTATTTTTCGCCAGAAGATGTTCAATCGCGGCCGCAACAGATGTGACAAGCACAGTTTCGGCCGCGAGATATACCTCTAGGTTGAGTACGTACAAAAGATTAATGAATTCGTTGTCAGAGACAACAAGTGTTTTTCTCATTCATTAGTATTTTAGCAGACTAACCATTCCATTATAAATTCTTTCTGTATCCGGCAAAATTGCACGTTCAAGGATTCGGTTAAACCCGACTGGAGTAAACGGAGACCCCACTCTCTTAACCGGAGCATCGAGATGCTCGAAGGCCTTATCGTTGATGATACCGACAAGCTCCCCACCGAAACCGCCGAAGACCTTATCTTCGTGAACAATCAGGCAGCGGTTCGTTTTCTTGATGGAATTGATGATCGCTTCTTCATCAAGTGGAATCAGCGAACGAAGATCGATAACTTCAACATCGTATCCCTCTCCTGCCAGTTTTTCTGCAGCTTCAAGACACATATGTGTTGTGTTCCCGTAAGTGATAACTGTTAAGTCTTTACCCGATCTTCTCACGCGAGCTTTACCGAAAGGCACTTCGAAATCTTCCGGAATTGGAGTCATGGCCTGCTTTGAGTTATAAAGGGCCTTTGGCTCAAGATAAAGAGTCGGACCTTCGCTTCTCATGGCCGTACGGATAAGTCCGGCTGCATCGTCAGCAAATGAAGGACAAACGATTCTTACGCCTGGAATCGCTGTCAAAGACCCTTCAAGGTTTTGTGAGTGGTAAAGACCACCACCGATATAACCACCAGAAGCTAGTCTGATAAGAATGTTTGGAGTGAAGGCCCCGTTACTTCTCCAGTAATCGTGAGAGCATTCAATATATTGTTCCATCGCAGGCCAGAAGTAGTCGGCAAATTCAGCACCTTCAACAACCACGCGGATATCTTTTCTGAAACGTGAGAACCCGTTTGCTGTTCCCAGAATGAAGTCTTCAGCAATCGGCCCGTTGAACACGCGTTCTTTTCCAAATTCCTGCTGCATTCCTTTTGAAACGTTGAAGATCCCGCCTTTTTCCTTGTTGGCCATATCCTGGCCCCAGATGAAAGTATTCGGGTTGTGACGGAATTCTTTTTTCAACTGAGCATTGATAGCGTCGATGAATTTCACCGGCTCGCTTGTCTCATTGTGAGTTCCATCCGGATATTTTGTCGACACGTAAGGAGTCGGCCACAGGTGATCAAAGATTGAATCAGGGCTTGGATTTGGTGCTTTCATCGCAGCTTTATGTGCTTCAAGCACGACTTCTTTCATCTGCTCTTCGATGCCCACAAGTTCTTTTTCAGTGAACACTTTTGCATCGATCAGCTCTTTTCTAAAACGTGGCAATGGATCCTGAGCTTTTGCTTCAGCTCTTTCATCTTCATCGCGGTACCATTCGTGCTTATCTGAGTTCGAGTGGTTTCCGATACGAACACACATTGCATGAACGATAACCGGCTCACATTTTTCAATGGCAATTCTTCTGGCTTCTTCCATCGCACTCATTGAATCGAAAACATCTTTTCCATCGCAGTGGATAATGTTCAGATTGGCAAAGCCTGTAAAGTTATCCGCTACTCTTTCGTTTGCCGTCTGGTCGCGCTTAGGAACTGAAATCCCATAACCGTTATCCTGGAAAACAAAAATCACCGGAAGTTTTTCACATGAAGCTCCATTAATAGCTTCATAACAGTAGCCTTCTGAAACAGAAGATTCACCTTGAGAAGAAATCGCGACACCTTTGTGCTTATAGCGCTTCATCGCTCTTGCCACACCAACAGCGTGCAGAGTGTGGTTTCCAGTACAAGATGAAACGTTATGAATATTCCATTCTGGTTTTGCGAAGTGGTTACTCATGTGACGACCGCCAGAAGCGATATCCGTAGCTTTAGAAATCCCGTTCAGGATAACTTCTTCCGCGCTAAGACCTGCAGACACAGCTGTCAGCATATCGCGGTAGTAAGGGAAAAGATGATCTTCGCCTCTGGTAAAAGCCTGACCAATCGCAAGCTGAATCCCGTCGTGTCCTGCATAAGGAGCATGGTATGACCAGCCGATCGCCTGCTTTAAATAATTTGGCGCGCGCTCGTCGAGCATTCTTCCCAGAGTCATCAGCTCGTACCATTTTTTAAGCGTCGCCTTCGGTGTCGATTTTACCGAATATTTTTTTTCTACTTTTGTAAGCATATAAACCCCGAAAAATTTTTAAGTATTTTATGGTAACAAAATTTTTTTCATTCTACAATTTGTCGACTTAAAAAGTGCACATCTAACGCTTTAGACAAAGGAGAGATTATGCCAGTTGCAACACCGGACCAATATAAACAAATGCTCGCTAACGCCAAAAAGAATGGATATGCGTACCCAGCAATTAACGTCACGTCTATGTCGACGGCAAATGCTGCTTTAAAGGCCTTTGCTGATAAAAAGTCCGACGGCATCATTCAAGTGTCTACAGGCGGCGGAAAATTTGCTTCCGGCCAGGGGGTTGGAGATATGGCCCTTGGAGCTATTTCATTGGCACAACACGTTCACCTGATGGCCGAAAAATACAATGTGCTGATTGCTCTTCACACGGACCACTGTCACCCGCAATACGTAGACAGCTTTATGCTTCCGCTTGTTGCTGAAACTGAAAAAAGAAGAGCGAAAGGTCTTCCCAATTTATTTAACTCACATATGTTCGACGGTTCAGAACTTCCATTAACAGAAAATATCAAACAATCCAAAGCTCTTCTTGAGCGCTTTGCCAAAAGCGAACTGATTCTTGAAGTTGAGACAGGTGTTGTCGGCGGTGAAGAAGATGGTCACAACAATGAACATGCTCCAGCTGATAAACTCTATACAACTCCGGATGAAATGGTGGAAATTGCCCGCGCGCTTCGCCCTATCGGGACTTTCATGTACGCGGCGACTTTCGGAAACGTTCACGGTGTTTACAAAC
>DJVH01000048.1 GCA_002440825.1 Bacteriovoracaceae bacterium UBA6261
AAAACTTCCGCGTTCCCCCCAGCGAAGGCACTTGATTCTGTGTTGGCCAGCTTTAATTTCGGTGTACTCAATTCAAGATTGGTTCTCGCATACAATTGATCCTGCTCAATATGCAGTAAGCTTTTATTGCCTTCAAGCTTCGAGTAAGAAGCTCCCCAGCCCATTGAGACGTAATCGCTTGAAGTCGTTTTATAAAGAGCAACGCCGTAAAGATTTTCACCGGTAGAAGTCGTTCCGGTAAAAAGATTTCCATCGACATAAGGACTGCTGAAACCAACTTTATTCAATTTGAAATTGCGCTGATTAAATTCGCGCTCAATATCTCCACCGGCCGTATCCTTCAACATGAGAGCAACTTCAGAAGGAACCCTTGTGACAGGTTTTCCATTTGAATCGTAAATACTGTAACCCAATCCATGATCAGGCATCGATGTATCCTGAATCAAAGCTTCAGTTCCCGATCCTTTTTTCATCTCTGTTGTTTCAGAATAATTAAATTTAACAATCTTTCCTGTTGCTGGATCTTCTGAAATAACGACAGCATGTCTGCCGCTCAAGGTTTTATAGCCCACAACATAATTGTGATTGAAGCCAAGTTCTTTTAAAAATTGAGTCTGCGCAAGTGCGATGTCGCGGCAAATCCCGCCAGGCTGACCATTCTTGATGGAATCAAGCAACTCGACTGTGTCGATGTATTCGCCACGAGCTTTATCACCAGCATCGCGACGGGCATAATTATAAAGATTCCCCATGGTACCGCCCAGCTTTGAAACCAGTGCGATTTTTTGTTCAGACGAAAGCTTATCCTTGGCTTCAGCAAGAGTTTTCTGCCACTCAGTTGAGTTGCTGATCAGACGTTGAAAGGCCATCTCTTTCATCAACAATCCGTTCGGTAGCTCAGTGCCGAGATACGATTTGGCATAATCGTTCAGAAGCTTTTCTTTTTCAGAAAGACTGAGTTTGCTTAAATCTTTTCCAGGATTGGCCTGTTTGTATTTTGATTCGAGGGCAGAAACAGAATAGATATCCCATGCTTTTTTATTTCCTTCATTATAAAGCTTACCCATGTAAGCAATATAATCGTCGCTCATAAAGCGCCCGAGCGCATTCTGTTCAAATTTTTTATCACTTGAAAAAACAACAGCCTCGAGGGAAAACCATCTATTGTCCACTCGTTGTTCAAGTTGTTTATCTGCTTCAGAAGTTTTTTGTTTGTCGCAATCTTTTTTGGACTTGATGACTTCAAGATGTTCTCTGGTCGAATCGTCGAGATTGGAGATGGCCTTCATCTGATCAGATTGATGAGTTGTCAGTTGAAATTCGCGCTCGGGCATTGGATTTCCGCCAGGTGATTTCAGAACAACATCTCTGATATCTTCAGTGAAAAGATACAGCTTATCCACCTCATCAGAGGCCTGTGTTGAAGGTAGTTGGGCATACAAAATAAAAATGAAAATTATTTTATTCATATGTGACTCTATCGGCGCTTTTTTCTAAATCATTAAATGCATTCTCCGATAAAATCAGTAGGAAAAAGGTTGTACATTTAAAGCATATCTTATGGGGACAAAAACCCTGATCAGCATTAACCTTTAGAGCTAAATGAGTACAAAAAAAAAGGTCGCGGCTTCTGAAGATTTACCTGTTCTACTGGACTCTGCTTACAGTTTGCACAGAATGGGAGATCATGAATCGGCCAGAGCTCTGATCACTGATTGCCAGTCTTTGCTTCACGATTCTCACGAAATGAAACAAGCTCTCTCCCTGCTCCATCTCGTGGGCCATTATTACCAGAATGCACTTTCCACAACTCATTTCACTGAACTCAAATCCATGAGCGAATCCCTTTTGAAACTTGAAATACCACTCTATTGCGGATGGATTCATTTTTTGCAGGGCTATTTTTTAAAACAGGAACATGCTTTAAAAAAAGCTATTGAGAATTTCAAAATGGGCCAGCATTTTGATGAAATGCTCGAGGTTTATTACTGGATGGATAAATTTCGCTGTTTACCCGTTGATGAAAAAATTCATAGCTTTGTACGCCTCTATCCTGCCGAATCCGTTTTCTCTTTTTTAATGGGAAACAATTTTTTTCTGAATTCCGTTCAAGCAAGAACTGCGCTGGAAAAATCCCAACTGAACACTTACGAGCACAGCGAAGAAAACTTTGATTGCTGGTTGTTGAAAAATAAAGTTCTGATTCCTTCGCACTATAAAAAAATCGCACTGGATGAAGAAAATTTTCTCGACCTTTATTCAGGCCTCATCAATGATCGCGGAGAATTCAGCTATCTGCTGATTTCAGAATTAAATTGCTTGTCCTTTCTACTGGCAAGCCAGTTGATTGGAACAACTTTTCAGACCATTGCCGAGTTTCTGGATAAGACAGTGGATGAAGCCAGGGCATTGGTCACTTCGCTGATCAAACTAGGCATTCCGATAGTTCAGGAAAATGAAAACGTCAGGCTGAACTGGCCTTCCAAACCGGCCATTGTCGTTCCAAGAACTCTCAAGGTTATTGGTTTGCAGGAATTTGTAAAAAAGAAGAAAAAAGAATTTACCAAGGCACAGCTTATTGAACTGTTGCAACTGACTCAATTCGGCGCTGAATCTTTGTTGAGAAAATGGGCGCTGGCCGGATATATCCGGCCAAGCGAAGGCCCAGACAAAATGACCGTCTGGAAATTTTTCTAGTTCAAATCTAGTAATTCACAATCAAGGCTCGCGTGATCTTTTTTGTGATCAAGAGTTACTGACAAACTTCTTTGCCCGTAATCTTTAATCGAATAGCTCATGCTTTTCGGTCCGCCTTTTAAGTATTCGATACTCACAGAGTTCACTCGTCCTTCAACGACCGTCCCTTCAAAATGAACACCGTTGTGATCCTGAGCGATGGTTGCCATGGCATATTCATTCACAGGTGCTTCCAGAACGAGCACCTGTGTTTTAGCAAGAAGAATGCATTTGAAAATTGTTGCTGTAATCATTTTAATAACCCCGCTCTTCTTAGAAGTGCATCCGGATTAGGCTCTTGCCCTCTGAACGCAACATAAAGTTTCATTGGATGTATGCTTCCGCCTTGAGAAAGAACATTGTTCTTGAAACGGTCTGCCACTTCGCGGTTGAAAATCCCTTTTTGCTTAAAAAACTCAAAAGCGTCGGCATCGAGAACTTCAGCCCACTTGTAAGAATAATATCCCGCAGAGTATCCGCCGGCGAAAATATGAGAAAAGGCGGTGGAAATGCTCGTGCCTTTAACAGATGGAAGGAAATCCATCTTAGCGGTGATATCAGATTCAAACTTTTCAATGTCTTTAATTGCAGATGGATCTGATGAATGCCATCCCATATCCACCGAAGCAAAACTCAACTGGCGCAAAGTCGCTCTTCCTTCAAGGAAAGAAGAAGAATCTTTGATTTTTTTAATCAGATCCGCAGGAATTTTTTCTCCAGACTGGTAATGTTCAGCAAACAAATCCAGGCATTCTTTTTCATAGGCCCAGTTTTCCATGATCTGTGACGGTAGTTCAACGAAATCCCAATAAACGTTTGTCCCTGAAAGAGATTCGTATTTAGTATTGGCAAGCATTCCGTGAAGAGCGTGGCCGAATTCATGGAAAAGCGTCGTTACTTCATCAAAACCAAGCAGTGACGGTTTTGTTGGAGTAGGTTTTGTAAAGTTGCAAACGATCGCGATATGAGGACGAACGTTTACTCCATTGACCATTTTCTGGCCGCGGAAACTGGTCATCCAGGCACCGTTTCTCTTTCCTGCTCTCGGGTGAAAGTCTGCATAGAAAACGGCTACGTGATTGTTTTTTTCATCCAGAACTTCGTACGTTTTTACATCCTGATGATAAACCGGAATGTCATTTCTCAATTTAAAAGTCAGACCATAAAGCTTTGTCGCCACCTGAAAGACGCCTTCAATAACTTTTTCCAGTTTAAAGTAAGGACGAAGCATTTCATCGCTGATCTGGAATTTTTCATTCTTCAGCTTTTCAGCGTAGTACATGTTGTCCCATTTTGAATAATCTGTGATGCCATCAATTTTTTTAGCGTACTCTTTGAGCTCTTCTGTTTCTTTCTGAGCAGCTGGAGTTGCGTGATTGACGATGTTTTCAATAAAAGTCTGAACAGTTTTGGGATTGGAGGCCATGCGTTCTTCAAGAACAAAATGAGCGTGGGATTCATAGCCAAGAAGTCTCGCTTTTTCAAAACGAAGCTGAGCAATCTTTTTTACGATTTCCTGGTTGTCGGTAGCATCGCCATGAAATCCTTTTGTTGAGTTAGCAAGGAACAACTCCTTTCTAAGCTCTCTGTTTTTTGCGTAAGTTAAAAAAGGAATGACACTTGGGTATTGTAGTGTGAAGACCCACTTCCCATCTTTCCCTTTTTCTTTTGCTGTTAAGGCTGCCGCTTCAGCCACATCTTCAGGAAGACCTTCAAGGTCTTCTTTCTTTTCAATAACGAGCATATAGTCGTTGGTTTCTTTTAATACGTTGTCACCAAAATGAAGCCCGAGAGTTGAAAGTTCTTTTGAAATCTCTCTCAGTTTATTTTTATCTGCTTCATTCAAAAGAGCACCGTTTCTGACAAAGCTTTTGTAATTCTTTTCAAGCAACATCAACTGTTCTTGGTCGAGGTTGAATTTTTCTTTGTTGTCCCAGACTATTTTGATTTTAGCGAAAAGAACTTCATCCATGCTCACATCGTTTCCAAACTCAGTCAGAAGTGGAGAAATTTCTTTGGCGTATTTCTGGATATCGTCATTGGTTTCAGCGCTGTGAAGGTTGAAAAATATACCTGAAATTAAATCCAGTTCAGGGCTGCTGTTTTCCAGGGCCTCAACAACATTGCTGAAAGTCTCAGTTTCTTTGTTTGTTTTAATCTCTTCTATTCTTTTCTTTGCGATAGCGATCGCTTCTTTCAACGCCGGTAAATAATCATGCGGAGAAATTTTATCAAAAGGAACGGTTTCGAAAGGTGTGTTGAATTTTTGCAATAGAATGTTAGTCATTATCATTTCTCCTATTTAATCTGCAGATCATATTGAGTTTCAGTTTTTCCGGTTGTCGTGGTCATTTCAGTCTGTGGAATTCCCAGCGTTTTATTTTTTTCATTCAAGTCTTTGAGAACGGAGCCCAGATTAAGCCACTCTCCTCTCTTCAATAAATATTCCGAAGCTACGCCGCCTTTTCCTTTTTCATAAAAAGAAAACTGGAGGTTTGCTTTATCGGATCCAATCAAGCGACAGAGAACTTTTAATTTCTCAGCACCGGCCTCTACTTCACCAGTTATACCCTGCCCGAAAACAAACTCCATCAGGCTCGTGGTGACTGAAGTTTGCTCGGATTTTTTGAGAGCATTTTTTTCTCCCACCTTTACCGAGTCAGTGTCACTTTTATTTTTCACAGTCGTTTTCAATGAAAGCGTGCAATGTTCCAGCTCCGCCGGAGCTGACTCGCGGGCCCGCTTTAGATTGTAGCGCCCGGCCAGAAACTTCTCAAATAGTTTTCCTCTATCGACCGATGCGACGATATCAATGCAATGATCTTCTTCCCTCAAATTCACAGTGTCTCTGGGAAGCAGAAGAAATGAAATGGATTGCTGGACACTGCTCAAGCGGACATCGTCTTCAAAGCAAAAGGTATTGAGATCCGTTTGTGCAAAAACTGATGCGCACAAAATCAGAAGAGACGAAGTGACGATCAGCTTACTTAGTCGGTAAATGGGTGTCGCCTTTTTGGTGGTGAACAAACTCATCCGAAGTTTTGTAAGCACAAAGGTCCAGGGTTGTTTTGAATTGAAATGATTTCGGAAGCTGCCCTTTTTTGTCGAGGTCTTCGCAAGTGCAGGCAAGCACTTTCATAAAATCAAAAAATTTCTGACTCGTTTTGGGACTCATTAAATGTTCCATCTGACATGAATCATGATGAGCAGTTTCTTCATCAACTCCAACGAAGTCTCGAAGAAAATAATAAAGCAACGTGCGAGAAGAAAGAATGCGGTGAACTTCTTCATGACCGAGTTCTGTCAGAACAACAAATTTGCAATCGTCTTCTTCCTGAATAAGCCCTTTCTTCTTTAAGTTGTTCAACATTGTTGAAACAGATCCCTTGGTCAATTCAAGATCACGGGCAATATCAGTCACTCTCGCAAAACCGCGATTTTCCTTCAACTTATGAATAGTCAAAAGATAGTGAACCATTGAATGGGAAAGCTCGTTTTCTGATGTTTCTTTCATTGTCTTCCAGCTAGTTTGCTTTTTCTAAAAATTGTTTTCTGCCTCAAATTGATGTTTAGAAAGTACCAATTTCGCCTGTGCCCGTAAAGGGGAAGATGCCTTTAAAAGCGGGCAGTAAATTCAATCGATTAGGCCGGTAAGCAGCACTGATATCTTATTGATTTTATAAGCTTTGGGACCTGATCTTTTTTGCCTCTCAACGCTGTTTTTCAGGCTTTTTTAAGGCTTATAGTAGAATAGAGGGATATGAAGACACTTAGACTTATTCCCCTTCTGTTTTTGTCCACTCAACTGGCAGCGCAGACTGTAGTCACTCCAACTGCGGCCACAAGCACGGCCGATGGTTCCATTTCTGTTTCAGGTGAAGCTGCAAGAAATGGTGTCTTGCTCGACAATGCAGCGAAGTCGGAAGAGTATCTTAAAAAATCCGGTTACACACAATCGACCAATAAATTTTTAAAAGGCTCCAATGCTGAAGCTCAAGCCTCAGCGAAAGCTAATCTGACAGATCAGGAAAAACAACTCGTCGATACTTACGTGGATCAGGCGGGCTCCAGCAAAATCATCAAAGAAAAATGTGTGGGCGAAATGAAAAATGCCTGCGCTGGTGAAGAAGTCGATCACAAAGTCATGGGCATGAGTCCGGTAATGATTAAGATGGCCACGCAGGCGTATGCGATGTTCGGGGCAATGGGCGATTTCATGCCGGTGAGTAAAGGATCTGGAGAAGCCTTTAAAATGGGGACTGCGGAGTCTGCCTCAAAAGAAGCTGATGCCGCCGCGAAAGCCGCTGAAGCAAAGGGCGGAGAAGCTGCTCAAAAAGCAAAAGACAAAGCTGGAGATGCGGCCGAAAATGCCAAAGATAAAAAAGCCTCTGATTACTGCAAATACATTCCAACAGTCACCGAAACTCTTGCAAAATTTTATCAATCTGATGCTGTTAAAAAGATGGACGCCGAAACAAATAACGGTGGAGAAACGTCTCAAAAAGAAATGCTTCTCAAAGCAGCCAAGAGCCACGATTCGAGAGCGAAACAAGCACAATTTCAAGCTGTCGGCTGGTACGGAAGTGCGGCTTGTTACGCGTACAAAGCAGCGTCTGGAGATTTCGCCGTTGATACATCCCTGGTTGTAAAATTAGGAGCCGCGACTCTTCTTGGAACATTCTATCAATCCGAAGTCAGCACCAATAAAGGTTATGGCGACAAAGTAAGAGAAATCGCCAACTCGCTTCCAGGTGTTGGTCAATGTAATCCGATCACGGAAAATAATTGTTTCTGTGCAGAAGAAGAACATAAAAACGATACACGTTATTGTATGGAGCAGATTCAGGCGAGACAAGCAGCCGCTGCACAATTCACGCGAGTCACTTGCGTTGACAACAAAATGCAGGCGGACAGAAATTGTACATGCGATAAAACAAACACATGTTTCGATAAAATTTTTGAACAACCAGGCTATTCCGATTTGAAACTGGGACTTGGCTATACCAACTCTCCTTTCAGACCGATTGCGGCCCTTGCTCATGGGAGACTTGAAGCTTCCACAATTAATGGGACTGCAGCGACGCAAGCAGCGGCCATTGCCAAAAAGGCCCTTGCCGAACTTGCAGCAAAAGTTCCAAGTGGAAATGGTCCTCTGACATTATCGCAAAAAGAAATTTACGACGGGCTTGTTTCACAAGGAATACCGGGCAATGCCGCAAGACTGATGGCCCTCAATCCTCCTCCAGCAGGTGCGATGGCCGAAGCAAAAACAAAAGTGGCGAGCCTCGGTACTCCGGCCGCCATTGATCTTTCATCTTATTCAGGCAAAAAATCCAATATCGTCGATTTCTCCGGTGGAAACGGACTTGGCATCGGGGGCCGGAAACCGGAAAAGAAGAGTGACGTTAACGATTTTCTGGGCAAGTTGAACCCTAACCAGAAAAATGCCGCAACTCCCGGAAAAATTCTGGAGTTTGCTCAAAAAGCTGAAAGACAAGCGGCGCAAGTTTCAAAAGCGGATAAGCCGATTTTCGAAATTATCTCGCTTCGTTACCAGCTTTCAGGAAGAAGACTTCTGCAAGTCGATCCTCCGGCCCAGGCGACTGCGGCCGGAAATTAAAACTTTCAAGAGACATTTTTGATTCCAAAATGATACAATTTTTAAAATTTAAAATTATGGAATCAATTTATGTCTCTGCCATTTGAAAAAACACTGGTCATTATTCCGACCTATAACGAAATCGACAATATTGAAAAAATGATCACCACTCTGTTCGGGCTCTATCCTGCCCTTTCAATTTTGATCATCGAGGATGGATCACCGGATGGCACAGCTCAGGTCGTAAAACGCCTGCAAAATGATTTTAAAACTCTTTATATGATTGAACGCAGAGGAAAGCTGGGTCTGGGAACGGCGTACATTACTGGCTTTAAATGGGCCCTGGAAAAAAGTTTCGAATATGTTTTCGAAATGGACTGCGATTTTTCACACGACCCAAAACAAATTCCCGATCTTCTGGAAGCTGCTCAGTCGAATGATCTCGTTATCGGGTCCCGTTATATTGACGGCATCAGAATCATCAACTGGCCGTTCAGAAGGCTTCTTCTCTCTTACTGCGCTTCTATTTACACACGAGCAATTACCGGCATTCCGGTCTTTGATACGACTGGCGGTTTTAAATGCTTTAAGAGAACAGCGCTGCAGTCGCTGGATTTCAACCGCATTATCTCCAACGGATACTCATTTCAGCTGGAACTCAATTATAAAATCTGGGTTAAAGGACTGAGCATAAAAGAAGTGCCGATCATTTTTTACGAACGCAGAGACGGCCAGTCAAAAATGGGCGGCGGGATTATTGTCGAAGCTGTTTTTGCAGTTTTCAGACTGCGTT
The DNA here is from genome assembly GCA_002440825.1 of Bacteriovoracaceae bacterium UBA6261. Classification (GTDB taxonomy): domain Bacteria; phylum Bdellovibrionota; class Bacteriovoracia; order Bacteriovoracales; family Bacteriovoracaceae; genus Bacteriovorax. The sequence continues at coordinate 9,129 of DJVH01000048.1, forward strand.
TAAAAAAGATGCTGGGATCGCTGTAAAAGAATGATGAAAACAGCAATAATTTTTATTCTGTTTTTTTCGCTCCCCGCTTTCGCCAAAACTCTTATTCAAAAAAATACTTTTATTCATAAAGATAAAAGCAGAACCGTTACTGTTATGTATCCCGATACACCCTCGGATCCGAATTATTTGCATTTCAACCCTTTTGTTTTTCATGACGACGCTGTCGTTTATGATCAGATGATTTTTCTATCTAGCCAGAAAAAAATTTATTCCACGGTCTATCACACGGGGAAATTCGGTTTTAGAAAAACCCAAACGTCAGCTTCAGCAAAAGAGCACCTTATCCTTGCAGGGGATTCCAATATGTTTGGTGTCGGTGTGGCGGACGAAGAAACACTTCCCTCACGTTTTGCTCAAATGCTTCCGGCAAAACAAGTAATCAATATGGGTCTCGGTGGAGAAGGGCCGAGCAGTTTATTGTATTTTCTGGAAAATTATAAGCTGGATCCCTTGCTGGAAAAAAACAGAAAGGGAATAATGATTTACGATTTTCATCACCATCTGTTTGACCGCGTGATTGGCTCAAAAGTCTTTCTTTCCTGGAGTAAACAGGCCCCCCGCTATATTCTCGAAGAGGGCAAAGTTCGTTACGCTGGTTTTTTTGAAGATTACTGGCTCGCCCGGTTTTATCTTTTTTTAAACAAACTTCCTTATAATGAAATTCTTTTTCCCAATTTACCCAGAATTAATCATGAACACATCGTCCTCACGGCTAAAGTGCTCGCTGAAATCAAAAAACATTATCTGGCGCAAACATCACCAGAAAACAGATTTATCGTTTCCTTTAATCCGGCCTATACGGCCCGACAAGCGGCCAGACACCTGCAGGATTTAAGACAGGAACTGGAAAAAGAAAAAATTGAAATGGTTGTGTTCAGTAAAGAAGAGATCAAGCCTCTGCCAATTATTGCAGGTGAATACCATCAAAGTGCACAGGCGCATTTAAATTATTCAGAAATGTTGAATGCAAAGTTGAAGTTAACGTTATCGAACAAGTGATATGCGCGAAAACACTTCATCATTGAGCGGATTGTACATCATCAGAACCAGAATCCAGTAAAAGCCGAATTCGAAAATGACATAGCGAAGATCAGAGGGAATCAAGCTCACAAGTCCCGCCAGAATCACGTAGGCGCCGGTTTGAGTATAGCGCGGAAGAGGAATCGCAAAGCGATTCACAACAGCACGGATTTTTTCAAGTTTAGTGTAAAAGAAAGGAAGAACAATAAAATAAAGTGTCGCCAGGATCTTGATTGCGACAGTGAAAACGATATTGTTTAAATGAAATCCCCAGATGACCAGATGGTGAACGTTCATCTGTTGTCGGGTGTTGTGAGAAGCAAAAAAGGGAGTCGATTCAAAGTTAAATATGCGTTGTCCCCAGGAGATTTCATCAAAGGCAAAGCAAAGAAAAACAATTCCGGCAATAATAAGACAAGTGGCAAAAACTCCACCGCGGAAAGGTTTTAAAATATTGGCACGATAAAAACACATGATCGCAGCAAAAACCAATGTCGAGAAAATCATCCATTGAAAGAAACCGTCGTCTGCGGCCATTTGCGATTCAAAGTGAGCGATGTCATTATGAGAAACGTAAATGGCCAGACCGAGAAATACGGCCAGCAACGGATACATGATTCTTTCAAAGATTAATAATTTTCCCAGAACTTCTTTCAACACTCTTCTCCACTGTTTTCAAATTTAGCAAGACGTTCACTGTGTCTGCCACCTTCAAATGTGTGGGTGAACCACGATTCAAGAATCGCTTCGATTTCTTTTTGAGTGTTGAATCGGGAGCCAAGGCAAATGACATTGGCATTGTTGTGCTTGCGGGACATTTCAGCGTCATGCGGGCTTCGACAAAGAGCTGCTCTGATGCCTTTAAATCTGTTGGCGGCCATCGAAACTCCGATGCCAGATCCACAGATAAGAATGCCTTCAAGATTCTGGTGAATGACTTCGTGACACAGCTTCTTGGCGTAATCAGGATAATCAGCGCGGTCAAGGGAGTAAGTGCCCACGTCGATGAGTTCTAAATTTTTTGATTGAAGGAAGCCTTTTAAGGCTTCCTTCATTTCAAAAGCTGCATGGTCTGAACCAATGACAATTTTTTTCATAACGTTTTTAGTATCTGTAGTGGTCTGGTTTGTATGGGCCTTCTGGCTTAATCCCAAGGTATTCAGCTTGAGAAGAAGTTAGAGTATCTAGCTTCACGCCGATTTTCTCAAGGTGAAGACGAGCGACTTTCTCATCAAGGTGCTTAGGAAGAACGTAAACTTTGTTTTCATAATTTTTATGGTTAATCCAAAGTTCAATTTGCGCCATAACCTGGTTTGTGAACGAGTTCGACATTACGAATGAAGGGTGACCTGTTCCACAGCCAAGGTTAACCAGACGGCCTTCAGCAAGAACGATTA
>DJVH01000117.1 GCA_002440825.1 Bacteriovoracaceae bacterium UBA6261
TCCATGGGTTACAATGGGCAACGGGCCGGAATTGATGAAAGTAAAATTCCCTGGGGAAATAATAAAACTGTTCCGCTTGATCAACAGAAATACGCTTACGTGGTTCACTCCGAAGCCAATGCCATACTTCATGCGAAGGCCAGCTTAGAAAACTCGCGATGTTATGTGACTCTATTTCCCTGCCATGAATGCGCCAAAATGATCGCAACTGTACGGGTAAAAGAGGTCGTCTTTCTTTCAGATAAATATCAGGACACTGTAGAAAACCAAATCGCTAAAAGAATCTTTGATATGTCTGGCATAAAGTATCGGGAACTCAAGCTGAATAAAGAAATCGTCGACGAGCTTTACTCCTACTTAACATCTATTATCCCTTGAAGAGATAAACATCCTCGCCTAGAAATTGACCCTGTTCCAACTGACAAATCAGGCTTAATTCCTGAAAGGCCCTTGGATTAAAGAACTGGACATGGGTCAGGTCTCGTTTATAAAACCACTGAGAAAAACTCTTAGGATCACCCGGATAAGTTTTAGTTTTAATGAAAAATCGCCCCCCTGGATTTAGGAGGCTTCTCAAGGCCAGCATATCCGTTCTTGGTGAGCGCAAATGCTCAATGACTTCCGATAAAATGATAAAGTCATACTTTTTAGTCAGTGCTACTCGCTGGGGATAAAAGTAGACATCATAAGATTCTGTCAAAAAGCCCATCTGATTTAAAATATTTTCCAAAACAAGAGTTCGACCACAGCCAAAATCCAGGCCAGTTTCACCTTTTTCTATAAAAGGTGCTGCCAGAGAAGCGAGCCTGAACAAATAGTTTTGATAAGCAGGATCGGTTTCGGAGTTTTGATGGGATTCATAGCGTTTTTTTTCTTCGATATCAGAAATCAGCTGATCTCTTCCTACAAAAACCAGCTCACAGACCTGACATTTGAAATAACTTCTGACTTTGTCCTGATTGAACAGCTCGGTTTTTTTACCAAAACAAAGTGGACACTCCATTTACCGGTTATCCTTCGCCTTAATCCAGGCAGTCACCGAAAGTTTGAGGGCCTGATCAACTGGGATATCAACTTTTTTGACCTTGTCTTTGGATATAAGAACCGTGATACCGCCTAACATGTAACTTAATGGCACATAAACGGAGATTAAATTGCTGCCAGGTAGCTCACTCAGTTCTTCATTGGTCACAAGACCTAAAACTTCTACCCCCATCGCCTCAAGGGGAACCAAAACGACTCTTTGTGGTTTATCTTTCTCGGAACTTCTTCCCGGAATCAAGGCCATCAAGTCCTTCAAAGGATTATAAATGACTTTAATAAGAGGAACTTTCTCTAAAGTGCGGGTGAGCCAGGAGAAAAATCTGCCGGTGATATAGTTATTTACCAGTAGTCCAACCAGAAAAATAAAGAGCAAGCTCACTACAATTCCGAGACCTGGAATATAAAGCCATTTTCCTATAATCATCTCCAGGGTTGAACCAAAGAGTGACTCTATTTTGTAACTGGCCCATATAAGAAGATAAAACGTCAGTGTAATAGGCAAGACAACAATCAGGCCTTTGAAGAAAATTTGATTTATGTATTTCATGAGATTGGTTTTTCCGAAAATCTTGGGTTTCCCCTAAGATAACACAGGTCATGAGATATGAGCAAAGAGAGGTGAGAAACAAAAAATAGGCAAAAAAAAAGCCCTCTTTCGAGGGCTTTTTTTATTTAAAGTGAATTTATGATGCTTTGAATGTACTTCTGAGCCTCAGCTCCTTTAAAAGCTTTCGCTTTCCCAGAACCCGGATCAAACTCCACAATTCCAGTCGCATCTTTCATCGTCCCGGTAGTCACTGAAGCAATGATTGAAGCGTAAGCTTCCGGTTGATCAGCTGGCATTACGTGACCAGATTTATTCACAACAAAAGCAAGAACGTTGGCGTTTGCAGAAAGAAGTTTTGAAACTAATTGAAGCTGATCTTTTAAAAGACTTTCTGAATCATCATGAGCAAGCATGAAAACTCTCTTTGTTGTCTTTGGTGTTTTAGAAGCATCCCAGACAAATCCTTCAGCAGCACGGCTCAAAACAGTGTAGCCTTCAACCATGTCGGATTTGCGACCAGCATTTAATTTAAAAGTTTCAATCATCGCTTCAACTTGAGAATTCCATTGTGAGTAGTAAGCTTGATCAAGCATTGATCTTGTAATTCCTGGTCCGAAAATCGGATTCCAGATCTCCCCTGCTTTTAAAGTAGCGCGGTAAGCTTCAAGTTGCGGATTAACCGCCGCTGAAGAAGTCATCGGAACAACATCAATGATTAAAGGATAATTTTGAAGTGTAGAAGAAACCGCAGAGCTATATGAAATCGAAACAGGAACAATATTTTGAATACCGTAAGCTTTTTTCACTTGAGCAGCAAGAGTATCGGCTTCCTGACCAAGTTCAGCTAATGAAAATGATTTTGAACGGAAAGCAGGCTTGATGCCTTTTTCAAGAGCATCGACAGAGAAAGGCTGAACACTGAAGTTCATGGCAACAACACCAAAGCCTTGCTGCGTGAGTTTTTCCAGAGCGTCATCATTCGCGATAAGCCCTCGGTTTACACCGGGAAGAAAGAGAAACGTCGGCATCTTGGCGTTTTTAGGTTTAACGATTTCAACTGCAACCACCCGGTCGTTGCTCAATTTCATGGTCAATTTTTCTACTTCGGCAGACGCACTTCCAGCGAACACAAAAGACGCGACTAGCAATGAGCTCATAGATAGTTTAAATTGCATAATTCTCTCTCTAGATTTTTTCAGGGATATTGTTTAGGAGGGAAATATCATCTTTCGGATGGGTTGCCACCTCTACTCTGTAAATATTTCGTAAGAAGGCAATTCCTCGACTAAACGAGGAAACTAAACTAATATTCTGCCACTAATTTTATTCATCCTTTTACGGAGACACTTTTGAAGACAAGAATCTCAGCCTTGATAAGCGCTCTCTTTATAGTCTCGATATTTTCAATGGCCACGGCCACTGCTTCTGATATTTTTGAAACTGGTAGCTACACGGGCATTTTTGGAACGAGAAATTACAAAGTTTATATTCCCAAAGGACTTGATAAAACTAAGAAAGCTCCTGTCGTCGTGATGATTCACGGCTGTGAACAAAATGCTTCGCTCTTTGCGGAAGGCACTCGAATTGTAAAATGGGCCGATAAAGAAAAATTCATTGTTCTGCTTCCAGAGCAAAATGTGATCTACAATCCTTATAAATGCTGGAACTGGGTTTTGCCGGTGAATAATGCCCGCACAGGTGAAACACAAGTTATTGTAGAAATGCTCGACGCTGTTTTACAAAAATATAACGGCGATAAAGATAATGTTTTTGCAGCTGGCATGAGTTCCGGTGCATCAATGGTTAATATTCTTGGAAACTGTTACCCGGAACGTTTCAAGGCCCTGGCTTCACACGATGGAACTCAATACGCTTCAACTCGCACAGGTCTGGATTTTGCTGATGTTGTTCTTTATGGACCATCAGTCGATGCTCCTTCTGCCGCGATTATAGGCGATGCTTGTTCATCGCTTGTCGTCCGAAGACCAAAACAGATGCCGATTATTATTTTCCATGGGATGAAAAGCCCACTCATGAGCCCTGCTCACGCCTTTGCCATCGAAAACGAATTTAAAATTTTCAATGATCTTCTCGATAATGGTGTACGCGACACATCTTATTATCTTTCAAAAGACGTTAAGTTTTTTTCCGGAGCAGGAAAGACTTACGGCTACAACAAATACACTCTTGTGAATCCTAATCACGATGTTTTGATTGAGCGCTACATGATCAATGATCTTGAGCACGCATGGTCTGGTGGTGTCGGGACTGTTCCCTACAATGATCCGAAAGGACCGGATGCAACGGCTTTAATCATTGATTTCTTCAAGCGCTGGGGACTTAAGAATTAAATTGGCAACGTAATTTTGAACAGTGAACCATTATCGGCTTCAACGAGTTCAAGAGTTCCCCCATTGCTGTTAAAAACATTATAAGAAAAACTAAGACCAAGACCGCGTCCGCGGCCAACGGTTCTTGTCGTGAAAAATGGATCAAAGATATGGTCGCGAACTAATGGAGAAATTCCCCTGCCATTATCTTTAATAATGACCACAATGGAATCGCTGGTTTTATCCAGTCGGATCATAATAATTTTTCTTTCCTGTTTTGTTTCCATCAATTCATAAACTGCATTTTCAATGATGTTGAAAAAAGCTTGAAAAATTTCAGTGTAAATGCCTTTGAAGAAGACATGATCTCGGGGAAGTTCAGTCATGAATTCAATATGCCCTTGCTGAATTTCTTCACTGAACATTTGAATCACATCGCTGATGATTTTGTTAATATCGATATCCGAAATTGTTCTGTTGGCCGCATTGGAAGAAATTGAACGCATGAGTCCTGTGACTTCCTGGATACGCGCAACGTTTTTTTGAATTTTATCCATGTAATCTGTGATGACTTTTTTATCAACTTCTTCATTTTTTTCAATCTGACGAGCTATGCGCAGCTGTGCTCCTCTTATAACTGTTAATGGATTGTTAATTTCATGGGCCACACCAGAGGCGAGTTTTCCCAAAGAAGCAAGCTGATTTAATTGAAAAGCCTTGGCGCTCAGCTCTTCTTTATCTTCAAAAGCTTTATCGCGAATGAGTTCAGTGAGAATGCAGAGAATGAAAATCAAACTTGAATTCAAGGTGAAAGAGATAATGATCCTTCCTGTTAGATCGGCATCGATCAGCACATTGGCCGGGACAAGACCTTTGGATTCAAGAACCAGTGAGGTGAAAAAAATTCCTGAAATGAGAATAAACCAGACCACACCAAAGAAGGCATTGAGAAGAAAAGAGGCCAGGAGTGGAATCGTTCCCAGCCACCAGATTGCGTTGGAATGAACGGCACCGGTGTACAAGGCAATAAAAGTGATGCAGATGCAAAACAGGGTAATGATGTAGTTCGCCTGCACGATATGATTTTTTACTTTGTCCTGGAAAAATTTTACGGGGAGGGCCAAAGCACCGCTCACAGCACACGCCCAGACCAGAATGTGTGCGTTCAGCTTAAAATAGATATAGGCATTCACAAACCCCATCAGGGCGAGAACGTAGCTGAAAGGCGTCGTGTAACGGGCCTTCACTTCTTTTGCGTAATCGGTCATTCGTGGGTGAAAACTTGCCATTAAACAAAAGTATCAAAGTTGTTACTAAATTAATAGTTGATTGGAAAACTTTTACATTTTTTCCATTCACAGATTTCACGTTTTGACCAGCACAATATCTGCACTGTTCGAAAATATAGTGCCTTCAATTTACTAAGGAATAACGTATAATAGTCTCTTGATCGAAAACGCCAGCAGGCTTCAAACCTAGAGCACTATGAACGAACGCAATTGGACAATTCCCGAGAGTATCAACGAAGAATGCAAGAGATTCTTCTCACCTGCTTTAATTCAAACAGGTTTAAAATATTTCAAACTGTCGCGCGTTTCGATATCTTTTAAAAAAGGTTCACCTGAAACGTATTATATTGTCAGCGGGATTGTACGAGATGATCGCGCGCATGAGACGAAGATCGTTTATAAGAAAAGACTGGAAGATGCGCCCGAAGGTCCGTTGTCATCCAACTGCGACTGCCATCACTGGACGGAAAAAAATCATTGCGGTCATGTCGTTGCACTTTTTCTCACATATCATGTTCAGCAATACATTGAAGCTGAGGGTGAAAGAAGTGATGAAATGGGTGGCGAGAGCGATCTGCCGCCAATTGTGATCAATTCAAGCCTGGGAGTAAACGTCGCGGAGTACG
>DJVH01000014.1 GCA_002440825.1 Bacteriovoracaceae bacterium UBA6261
TTTTTTAGCAGCTTTTTTCTTAGCAACTTTCTTTGTTGCTTTCTTAGCAGCTGGTTTCTTAGCTACTGACTTTGCAACTTTCTTAGTTGCTTTCTTCTTTGTTGTTCTTGCTTTTTTAACAGCCATGAAATCCTCCAAAAGGGGTTGTTGGTAATTTTAGGATAATCATGAATTAAAAAATTTGCAAATTTTGGACTAACGAATGTTGAAGAAGTGGAACAGCTCCATGTCCTCGGGCCTGTCTTCGCCGTGATCTCCCAGACCGTTTTCAAGAGTGTGTCCTCCGTGGTCCGGAGTAAAAGCAACACAGAAATTTTTTTTCCAGGTCTTCTGTGCAGCCTGATTGAGAAGTTTCCAGGTGTCGACATGATGACAGAGGGCCGAGATAGAAAGATCAGAGAAAAGACCTGTTTCATGAAGAAGGTCGTCGTACTCCTGATTGTAGACGACAATCACATCATGTTCATTTTTTTCAATTAATTCCAGCGCCTTAGCTGTGGCGAGGGGATCGTAATCGACAGAAAAATAATCGAGAGTGCGTTCGCGAAAAATCAGATCAATGCTGGAATTTTTAACAGCGATGATGGCCACTTTTTTCCCGGATCTGACGAGAGCATCAAAAAGAGTATCGCACGTGAGAACAGGTTTTCCGTATTGTTTAATTCCGTGTTCCTCAGGAGTGCCACCTGTAAAAAGAGAGGCAAAGCAAACAGGAGTCACTGATGGAAAGACGGCCTGAAGTTCGACAGTGCGATTGCTGCCTCCTTTCATTTCTTCCAAAAGATCAGGGAATTTTTTAAAAGCATGTTTCCCGAAAGCGTCCGGACAGAAGATAAGCGCTTTGCTGACTGGATGAATTGTCTTGAGATAGCTTTCTTCTGTAGCGAGCGCCGGCTTTTCAATTCCCAGCAATTCGCAAAGAGCAGGAGTGAAAGAGCGCAACGATTTCATAGAAGATCCAGAATGTGCTGGAGGCGATCGATTTCAAAAGTTGGTCTTATATCAGTAGTGTTTTTTGTTTGGTCCGGGTTAAACCAGCAGGATTCGATTCCTACCGTATTTGCTCCAAGAATATCAGTTTCCAGCTTGTCGCCAATCATGAGAAAGCGATGCTTTTCCGGATCAGCCTGCAGAAGACCAAATGTATGATGAAAGATTCTCTTATCAGGCTTGCTGAAGCCGCATTCTTCGCTGACGACCATCAGGCTGATGAGTTCTTTGATCCCTGAATTATTCAGACGCTTGTGTTGGACATGGCCGATACCATTGGTGACGATGATCAGCGGGATTTTTTTAAAAAGCGAGTTTAAGAGATCAACAGCACCGTCAATCAGGAAGACCTGGGAAGGCAGAGTGTTGAGATAATCGTCGCTCATTTCAGAAGCGTTTCCGTCGAGGTTGTTCACTTCGAGAAATTTTCTGAAACGTTCAGTTTTCAAGACATCTTTACTGACCAGTCCCAGAGCATGTTGAGTCCAAAGCAGATCGTTAATCTGTTTGTAGCTCGTATGCAGGTCTTTAAAATTTCCCGAAATGTTATGTTTATTCAGGACAATCTGAAACGACACATCCTCCGATTTGCGAAAATCGAGAAGAGTGTCGTCGGCATCAAATAATAAATAATCGTATTTCATCACAGTTTGAAGTTATGGCACGGATTTTTTGATTTGTCAGGATTACTCTTCTGGGCTTGCTTATACATAATGTCGTAAAGCTTGCGTTCTTCCCGGGCAATGGAGCCAGACAGCGTTTTCGTGTCGCTCAAAGATCTCATAAGTTCTTTTTGGCGGTTTACCACGACGGCGAGGCCAGCATCAGCACTCAACAAGGCCTGTTTCTTTTCATTGGCCTTGGTGTAGTAAACAATGTTGCTGGCAAGCGCTCTGCGCTTTTTCTCATTGGTTTCAGTTGCTAAACGCTCGCTCGCTTTCGAGATAAGCGCATTGTAATCCGTCATCAGAAGATCTTTCCATGTCACTTCACCGGCAAATCCCGGAATGGTCTCTTTGTTTTTAAATTGCTCAACACCGATCTCGCGCATTTTTAAGGCTGCTTCATCCAGTGTTTTTTTGTATTCAGTGAGCAATCGCTTTAATTCAGTGAAATCCACTTCTTTGTTTTTGTATGTGAACCAGAGAATCTTTTTTGTGACGGTGTTCATCTCTTCAATGCTATCAATTGTGTTGATGAGTGATTTGAAGTTTGCATCAGTCAGGCACATTTGAGCTTCACCACTATTGCGGAGAAGATACGGCGTGAGCTTGTCATTTTTTTCATCGTAGTCATAAAGAAAAGGCGTCAGTCTGGCGTAAAGCTCATTATAGACAGCCATCCCTTCATTGGTAGAAATCATAGGAAAGCTCGGAGCGTTTTCATTATTTCTCACTTCCAGAAACACCTCTTCCAGAGTTTTCCCTTTGCTCATGGCATTTGGAAAAGCATAACCAAATGAAGTATATCCATAGTGATTTGGTCCCGACGAAGAAATCACGCAGGTATTTTCATCCGCCAGAGCAATAGTGTTCCCTGAGTGGCAGCTTGCATCGATGATCGCCATTTTCACATTTTTTGTACGAGCAAGATCTTTTAAGGCTTCAAGATCATCAAGACTGACCGTCTCGGATCCCTGAAGGTTGTCCAGATTCACCGCTGTTCCTTCCGCAGTCGAAATGCGGTGAGTTTTCAAGCTCGCTTCTTTTTCACCACCGTGAGAATCAATATAAATCATCAATTGATCACCAGTTTTGATCTGATTATCGTTCAGCATCTGAGTGTATTTTTGTATGAGACGTTTATAATCAACTTCACGAAATTGAGACGTCGGAGTTCCTCTTGGAAAATCATTTTCAATAATCTGGCTTGTTTCGCTGTGACCGCCATTCAGGGCCACGTCGACTTTAAGCCCCGGAGAGTTTCGAACATATGTCGCCAGATTTTTGATTCCACCGTCAAAGATCGTTCCTGGCTTGGCTTCTTCACCCCCAGCTCCCATAATCACCATGTAGTTATCTGCCTGGGCCGGGAGAGAAACTAAAAGATTAAAAGCAATAACTTGGGCTGCAAATAATTTCATTTTCATTTTGCACACTCGCTTTTCTTTAAGAATTTCATTCCTGTATCTTTCGGGTTGAGAGGATGTGGAAGACGTGTCTCAATTTTAACGACCGTGCCGGTTCCGAGCGACCCGTTCATTTTTGATTTGAGTTCCACGTCTGCAATGAAAGGTGTGTCTATGTAAGGGGAAAGCTTGGGTTCATTTTCAATGGGAACAGAGAGCTTTATTTCCGATTTCGTGCCCTCGTTTATAATCATGGTGGGAATATTTTTAACGAATCTGACCACGCCTTTAACTTCGTAAAGTCCGCAGCCCTGAAAGCCTGTCCAGTCTGCCGCAGTTGCCGAAGTGGCGAGGATCAAAGAGCAAAAAATGAACAATGAACGCATAAGGTCTCCTGATTAAAAATCACTCTTATTTTCCCATCGAACTAAAGTATTTTCAATTACACTCCTGAGGTGTAATTTTTACCTTCGTTTCGGGTCTTTTGCCGTTAAATGTGATAGAGAAATGCCTATGAAAGAAATAGATTTAGAATTACCCCTTGCCGTTAAGATCAGAAAACAGATGACTCGTGCTCTGAGTGATTACCATATGATCGCTCCTGACGATAAAATCATGGTGGCCGTTTCCGGAGGGAAAGACTCCACTGTTCTGACTTTGCTTCTGAAGGCCATTCAGAAAAAAGCCCCGATGCCTTTTACTTTTGAAGCCGTGATGCTCGATCAAAAGCAGCCTGGATTCGATGCCCGTGCTTTTGCTTCTTTCATGGCAGATCAGCAGATAAAACTAACAATTCTTCAGGAAGACACCTATTCAATAGTGAAAGATAAAGTTGAACAAGGTGGAACGTATTGTTCGCTTTGCTCGCGCCTGCGCAGAGGGATTCTCTACAACTATGCCTTTCAAAATGGCTTCACAAAAATTGCCTTAGGCCACCATCGCGATGACATGCTAGAAACTTTTTTGCTGAATCTTTTTTATTCAGGAAAACTAGGCAGCATGCCTCCAAAGTTATATTCAAACGATCATCGCAATATTGTTATTCGACCGCTTACATTTGTTGCAGAATCAGACATTGTTGAACTTTCACAGGCCTGGGAATTTCCCATCGTTCCCTGCAATCTCTGCGGATCTCAGGACGGCTTAAAAAGAGAAAGAATGACCAAGCTTATCAACGATCTGGAAAAAGAAATTCCAGACATCAGACGATCAATGGCCAACGCTCTTTCAAATATTGAATTATCCCATCTGCTGGACAGGAATTTATTTAATTTTGAGCCGGATTTACGACCTTTATCAGACGATAAAACTCAATTGTAATTTTTCTTTAGAGACGTATAAAAAACGTCGATCCGGAAGGCATGAAACACATCCTTCTTGTTGAACCTGATGAAAAAACCGGTGCCTTTTTAAAACTCAATCTGATGAGATCGATTGGCTGTGACGTGACTGAAGCTGGCTCAGCTGCAGAAGCTTTGTCGTTTCTATCGAGACATTCGGTCGATCACGTTATTTGTCGTCATAGCGATTCACACCATTTCTCCAATATTCCTCTTATCATCATGAAGCTTGAAGACTCCTGGAAAAATATTGTCATGAAAACGGGGCAGGCCCTTGGCTTAAATGTCAATTTTATGGAAAACCGTATTCAGGCAGAATATGTTCCAGTCAGTTTGAATTATTTTAATGTCATCTCTTCTTATTCTCTTGAGTGCGACGTTTATATCCGAGTTCGCAAAAATGAAAATGAATCTCACTATGTCAAAAGACTGCATGCTGGTGATTTCTTTCTTCAAAGTGATGTCGAAAAATACCGCGAAATGGGTCTCAAGGAATTTTATATTCCCAAAGAACAATTCACCAGTTTCGTCAATTTTGTTACTGAAAAACTCACTGGTGATATTGCCAATGCCAAAATGGAAAGACAATCCGATGCCTACGAGATTACGCTCGATCGTTTGCATTCTCTTGGGATAGATGAACTCACTGTTGAGCTCGTCAATGAAAGTATCAAGGCGATGGAGCAATCTCTGAAAAATATGCATGGGCTCACGCAATTCCTTCATGCCATGCGCGCTAATAAGCTCTCTTATTCTTATGCACATTCTTATCTCATTTGCCTGATCCTTCACAAGATCATCGATCAATTTGAATGGGACTCTACAAAAATGAAAGACCGAATGACATACCTCGCTTACTTTCATGATATCTCTCTCGAGAATTCGGATTTGATGAAAATTAATTCGGAAGAATTGTTGGAAGAGGCATCGCTTTCGCGCGAAGAAAAAAAACAAGTTTTAAATCATGCGCTTGAATCTGCCAATATCGTAGAGCGCTTCCCTAAATTGCCACTGGGAATCGGGACGATTTTGAAAGAACATCATGGTTCAAAAAGTGGAATGGGATTTCCTGAAACATTGAGTATTTCTATTGCTCCTCTCAGTATGATGTTTATGGTTGTTGAAAGTTTTGTAGATCAATTTCTGGAAATTCACGAACCCAGACAGGAAGATCTCATCGGCATTCTTCAAAAATTAAGCGTAAAATACAACAAAGTCATTTATCAACAGACCGTGCAGGCGCTTGAGTCCATGATCCTGAAACAAAAAAAGAAGGCGAGTTAGCCAGATTGGTGTGAAGGAAAAAACAAATCACCAGAAGTTTCTTGTCCTTTCTTAAAAAGAGAATCCACATCCCAAGCAGTAAGAAGAAAGAAGCGCTGACATGACTTCCAACTGTCAGCGAAGCCGATTTTTTTATCAGCCATAAAAAAAGCATAATGGGTTTTTCCAGCCAGTTGAAATGGATCCATGGGAAAGTCATCAGATAGAAACCGGACACGGCCATTAATCCTGAAAAATAAAACAACAAAGGAATATCCAGCAGAAGTGCAAAAAGCGAGACAGTACTGCCGCTGAAAAAAGAGAGAAGTAAATGGCTCGCAAATAACCCCAAAACCATCTGCCATCTTGAGTATTGTGACAGCGAGATGAAAGTCCCCATAAAGAGAAAACTCATGATAAATCCTGCGGGAGATGTAAAATAATGGCCAAGCAAAAAAGAAATTCCAAAAGTGACCAGAAATAAAATTTCAATTTTCCATTTTTTCTTTAAACGCATTTTTAAGAAAATGAGAAGACGAAGGATGACTATTCTTTTGATAGACAGCGAAGGAAGAAAAAAGCAGGCAAGAGTAATGGCCAGCTTTACTCTCTTTGCAGTTTTTTTATGAAGCACTTTGCGCATCAGGAGAAACCAGAACAGAAAAAAACCACTGAGATGAAGTCCGGATGGTGAAAAGAGAAAGCCGAGCTCCAGCTGGTCAAACTGCTTTTTTAGTTTAGGGGAGAGCCCTTGCGTTTCCCCTGTTAAAAAGGCCCAGAGGAGCATCCCGTGTCTGGATTTTTCAAAAGTTTCCACCAGGGCCGTTTTCGAGGGAAGGACCCTCTGAATCGAGGAGTTTTCAGGCTTTGCGGAGCTGGTTGGCCTTCCAAACGGGTTATTCAAGGCCAGCAAGAGTCCGCTCAGGATGAAAATGGTAAGAAAAAACTTCATATCCTCCCAATGAAAGGTCCTGTACAGCATAAAAAACTTAACTCTTTGAGAGTTCAGAGTTAAAAAGGGGCGAACACTTAATTTCCCTGACATCGCGGTCAAAAAAGGATGACAGACCATGAGACTTTTGGAGAAAGGAATAGAGGCTGACCTCGCTCGTTATTTTGAAGAAGACGATCTTCAAGGCAATGCCTATTATCTGAACTCGCTTCCCCAAACACCTGTTGAATGCATTTTGAAAATTAAATCAGATGTTCTTCTTTCAGGACTTCCGTATTTTGTTGCAGCTTTCAATTATCTGGGCGCCAAATTAAATTACGACAAATTTAAAATTCACGAAGGAAAAAATTTTGCCAAAGGTGAAGTTATAACTTTCACACTTCCTTTTTCAATTGCCTTGACGGGCGAAAGAGTCGCTTTGAATTTACTTCAACGTGCGAGTGCTATTTCGACTTTCACACAAAAATTTGTGAAAGCAGCTGAAGGATCCAGCGTCCATATTCTCGATACCCGAAAGACAACGCCAGGACTTCGCTCACTTGAAAAATATGCAGTGAGAGTTGGCGGAGCTTACAACCACCGTTTTTCGCAGGCAGATGTCTGGATGATCAAAGACAATCACAAAACTTTCTTTGGCGGCTTAAAACCAGCCTGGGACTATTTTCAAAATATGCAGACACATTATCAGGGAATCGTTGTTGAGATTCATTCAATTGATGAATTGAAACTTGCAATGGAACTTGGGGTGAAGCATGTCATGCTCGATAATTTTTCAACTGAAGATGTTTTGAAAGCAGTTACAATGAAGAAAGAAGGGATGACTTATGAAATCTCCGGCGGCATTAAGCTCGATAATGTCGGCCAGTTTCTGATTAAAGGAATCGATGCAATCAGCATCGGTGCACTTACTCATAGTGCCCCACACGTTGATTTATCTATGAAAATGAAAACAGTTGGTGGCAAATGACATTGAATTATGAATTTGATGTTCTTATTCTTGGAACCGGTATCGCTGGACTTTCTGCGGCAGCAGGACTTGCTGAAAAAGGTCTGAGCGTTGCTGTTGTGACGAGAGAAAAAGAACCGACAGTGACAAATACAAACTGGGCCCAGGGTGGAATTATCTACGCCAAAGGTTCAGAAGAATCACTTGTTGAAGATATTATGAAAGCTAGCTCGGGTACGTCTTCGCTGGAAGCGGCGAGAGTCGTTGCCTATGAATCCAGTTCTATTCTTGAAGATCTGCTTATCCATAAGGCCCATTCTAATTTCGAGCGCGACGAAAGTGGTGAACTTCTTTTTACCAAGGAAGCTGCACATTCCACACCGAGAATTCTTTATCGCGGAGACTACACAGGTAAAGATATTCAAAATACGCTTTTGAATTATCTGAAAACAAATTTTGCCGACAAAGTGACATTTCTGACCGGCCACACGGCCATAGACCTGCTGACAGCTCTCCACCATGGAGTCACAATCCAGCAGCGCTATGAAGAAAATAAAGTTCTCGGAGCTTATGTCTTCAATCAAGAAACACGTTCTGTTGCTAAGATCCTCGCAAAATTTACCATACTGGCTACAGGCGGAGTCGGTGCAATCTATCTTCACCACACCAATGCAGAAGGCGCACGCGGTGACGGCCATGCCATGGCCAAAAGAGCAGGGGCTATTCTCACTGATCTGGAATTCATTCAATTCCATCCGACAAGTTTCTATGGAGGTGCTACTCACAGAAGATTTTTGGTGAGTGAAGCTGTCCGTGGCGAAGGTGGAATGCTGATCAATTCTGAAGGCAAACGCTTTATGGGGAAATATCACCCCGATATGGAACTCGCTCCACGCGATATCGTCGCACGGGCTATCGCAGATGAAATTATTGAGACTCAGGCGGACTGCGTGTATCTCGATATCACTCACAAAGAACCGGACTGGATTAAAAACCGTTTCCCGACAATTTATAACCATTGTCTCGAGCACGGAATTGATATTACCAAAGAGCCTATTCCGGTTGTTCCCGCAGCTCATTATACGTGCGGCGGAGTAAAGACGGATTTGAAAGGCAGAACTTCTTTAAAAAATCTTTATGCTGTCGGTGAAGTCGCCTGTACTGGTCTTCACGGTGCGAATCGTCTCGCTTCAACTTCTTTGCTTGAAGGAATGACTTTCGGCCATTTTGCAGCGATGGATATTATCGCGAACGCAGATAAGGAAATTATCTATTCCAGCGACATGATTAAAAACTGGATTGATGGAACCGAAGAAGTTGATACGGCCCTGATTCACCAGGACTGGCAGACACTAAAACAAACAATGTGGAACTACGTGGGTCTCACTCGTTCAAAAGATCGTCTTTCTCGCGCTGAAGCTATGTTCAATGAACTTTCTTATGAGATTAATCGTTTTTATAAAGATGCTTGTCTCGTCGATAGTTTGATTGGTCTTCGCAATGCTGTTGAAGTCGGACAACAAGTTCTTATTGCTTCCAGAAGAAACACTCAATCCATTGGCTGCTTCTACCGCAAAAGTTAAGATGGTATTCATGGCCTCGAAATTCGAGACCATGAATGCGTGGTGGGATGAGTGCGCTTGTGAATTCTTTCCTCATCGAAATTCTTCAAAGTTAAAGTCAGGCCCCTCGTCTGTTGATCAAGACGATCTTCAAATCCCTGAGGGGAGAATCGGTAGATTTATTTTTTAAGCAGGCAAAGCTAAAAATTCATTCAGTGAAAGAGTTTGAGTTCCGGACACGGGAGCTTCTGTAATGAACGCGTAGTTGTTCTTTCCTTCGCTCGCGATGATTTCCGTATCATTCAGGGCGGTCAATCCCCACTTGCAATTTTCCCATGAAGTGTTCTCAAAATTGCAATCTGAAAACTTAGAGAATTGAAACTTGCAATTAATGAACAAGCAGTTGATAAACAGGCAATTTTCCAGAGTTGATCCAAAAAAGGTGCAATCTTCGAAAATCACATCCTCAAAAACGGTTTCCTTAATAAGTGACCCAGAAAGCGCAAGTTCACTATAAGTCATTGAAACCAGAGCCTTGTTTTCGATCAATTGGTAGGACTCTGATCCCAGTTCCTGAGCGTAAAGGGTGTCAATAAACATTGTTAAGGTTTCCATTTTCTTTTTCCTTTCGAGCCCTTAAAAGGCTTCGTTTCATGCTCCAAGAGTATCAAACCCGACCGATTGCGTCAAGATATAAAATTGCATCAAGAAATATTTTTGCAATCCGATAATGGTTTAGACGGGTTAGCTGGACATTTTTTAAGAGGAGCGAAGGCCATGGCCGAATTTAGAAAAGATAAACTCGATATGTTTCTTGGGGTTACAAGAAAATACATGCAAGTGCGTGGGGCCATGTCGCAGAAAGAATTAGCTGAACAGACAGATGTCGGAGTCTCGACAATGAGTCGTTTTCTCTCTCAGAAATCGTCTGAATTGAATCCTCAGTTAATTGCAAAGATCACTGCAAAACTCAATATTCCTCTCCATGAAATGATTGATTTTGTCGAAGAGGATTTTGCTGACCGCTTTATCCGTCTGGTGAAGTTTTATAAAGACGAATTGAACGACAGCGAGTTTGATCCCAATAGTGTGGAGACGACAACTGCCGGTGGCGATAATAATGAATCGCCTAAAGCAGAAGTGACAGAAACGCGTGCGCCTAATCAGCGCAAGGAAGATAAGGCGAAATCCACTGCAGAGCTGAGTATCAGAGAAAAGCTGGAAAGCCTCACGCCAAGACAAAGAGCTTTTATGACAGAGTTCCTGAATTTGAAACTGGAAGAAAGAGATCTGATTGTCGATCTGGGCAACAATCTCTTCCAGTACTTTAAGATGAAAGGTATGGATATATGAAAAATCTTTTTCTGCTTTGTTCGTTGTTACCGTTTAGCGCGTGGGCGACTCCGCAGAAAATTGAAATGATTTTTCTTTCCCAAGGAAAAGTGACTCAGCTGATTCAGCAAATTGATCAGATGAATTCGGCCAAAGCATTTTCCATGCTCGCTCAAGGTGAAACAACTTATCAGGACAATTGTATTCCGATGGGGGAAGGGTGTTTTCATCCGCAGTATGGATACCTCAATCGCAAACCAGTCATCAGCGGTGTTTCGGCTCCTGTTGCTGAAGTGAAGAAAGAAGAAGCTGCACCAGAAGCTCCAATGGCTGAGCCGCAATTGAAAACCTTCAATGCC
>DJVH01000064.1 GCA_002440825.1 Bacteriovoracaceae bacterium UBA6261
GAGACCTTTCTTTTCAACGAAAATTTCTTTCGGACCGTTGATCATAATTTCAGAAACGCCGGCATCTTCAAGGAGCTCCTTGATCGGATAGAGAAACTGGTCAATGGCGTCCTTAAATACTGAAGACATAGTCTGATCTCTTTCCTTTTAATTTTCTTTATCATCCAGATCCATGACATCGCCCATTCCTTTTAAATCTTTAAGCTCTTCACGGCGGATCTGTACCCATTCAGTCGGCGTATCTTTGGGCCTCCACACTTTGACAGTATCGGAAGCAAGACCACGTCTCATGGTCTCTTCTCTATCGGAAGGTTTTTCTAAAACCATGACTCTTCCGCTGAAAGTATTATTGGGGCAATTGAATGTATAAACGCCTACTTTATCAAAAAAGGTTTCGGCCTCTGCAATTTTCTCAGGGCGGGCCGTGCTATAGACATTTTTATCAGGAATATTGAAGCAGGCCGAATCCACTCCAACGGCCGTCACAAAAAAGCGGACTTTCTCACCTTTAAAAACGACAAGTCGGTTGGGATAAAAACCTTCTTTGCTGATAATGACTGCTTGCTCACGGTAAGGCACATCCAGCGTTCGTTCTTTGTTATAAGTTTCTTCCAGAGCGAAAGCAGGCACTGCTGCCAGCATGGCCGTAAAAAGAGTTAAATCAATAAGCATTCGAGTTTTTATAGAAACCTCGCCAATAAAAGCTATTGCCAGGCTTATCGGTTATCTGACCAAAAAACTTTAATCAGGCTTATTCGCACTCTTTAAAAAGGGTAACGGGAGATGGACTTAACGGTGATTTTTCAAGTTTCAAATAGATCTGTGGCCGCTGCTCATAAGAGGTAAAGATCAGCTCAGCTTTCCAGTCCTTCTCTTTTTTGGAGGACCGGTAGACATAACCACCTGATGCAAAATCACTTTCAACCATAGCGATATCAGTTTTATCAATGATAAGAGCATGATCATCAGGAACAAACTCGAAACGCTTTTCGCTTTCGCCAATTTTTTCAGTGAAGTGACATGTAAAAATGGTTGAAGAAGGTTTGCGGGGAGAACTCGCACAAGCGGTTAAACCAAGTAGTACCACCACGCCTAAAACTTTATTCATCTCCATACGCTCCTTTCACTATAAACTTCGAAACTAAGACATTGTTTTATCGGCGCTTTTTATTTTTATATTAATGAAGACGTAATAATTGACCGATACGCACAGGTACTCTTTTTTCAAGAGGTGAATACTTTGAAAACACAATTACGCTCTTCCTTTGTGAGATTTGCGCTCATTGCGGGTACTCTCGTCTCCACATCGGCGTTTACCGCGGACAATTGTCTCGATCTGATTAAAAATCTCATGACAAAAATCGATGGAGACGTTGCTAAAAAGATCAACATGGATGCCCACGTAAACCATCGCGGTTTCGTCGCGGCCTTTGCCAAGAAAAATGGTGTCCCCGTCTTTATGAAGCAAAATGCCTATGGTGAAGACATTCCTTTTGTTCTGGTCAATCGGGAATCAGCACCAAAACTTAAAAATTTTATCGAGAACAGTTACGGAACAGATGTTGCGCTTCAACCAGGTTACGGAAATGATCATGGATTGATGAGAACTGGAAATTTTATTATCGATGTAGATGCTCCCGGCTATCGCGGTTATGGTGAACTTCACAAAACGGGACTGGCCTGGAAAGAATTTGGGTCTTACACATCCCGACGAACGACTCAATCAGGAACAATTCTTGAAGTCGCCTACCTTCTCACTCCTGAAGAAAAAAAGATCGTCGATTTCTATCAACGGATTCGAAGAGCAGCTATTTTCAGGGTAAAATTTTCTTTTAAAGATTTTAAAAGCGAAGATCATCCTTTTCTTCTGAATACCGGTGGCGAGCACTGTTTTATTTTTTGTAAGGCCCAGGCCGTGAGTTCACACATCAGTGAGCTGCAGGGAAAACTTCAAGCAATGGGGTTGCAGAATCCGGATGAATATCTTTCAAAAAAAGAAGTTCAGGAAAAATTGAATCAATACAAAGATTTTATCTTAGGCCATGACCCGAATCAGCTGGCACCGGAACTTGCCACTCATCCGAAGATCCTGGCCTTTTTTGAAGGACAATATCCAGCGTCCATAAACACAGTGGAGAAAAAAGCTGATTTTATCAGATGGCTTGTTTCTTATGATGGCTCAAAAAATTACAATCGCGTGCTGAAAGACCTGGGAGTCACCAGCGATTACGGCGTGGGTGATGCCCGAAATAAACGCGTGAGCGCCATTCTCGTCTATGATGAAGCTGCCAATAAAGAAAATTTTAATAAAGGCGTCTATGAGGCCAAAGGAGCATTTACATCCTGGCCGACCGGACCTCAAAAACCAGTGGAATAATTTATGATGAAAAAATTCATTTCAATTTTTCTTCTGCTCTCACTTTTTCTCACGCAATCATTTGCGGCAGACAGCTGTATTGCCCTTGCGGAAAAACTGATAGCGAGAAAAGCGGAACAAGGTTACTCCGAATCCGCTCATCTCATGAGCAAGCTCAAAACGTTTGCAGATGAAAACAATCTGCCGTGGCAAGTCTTACAAGTCGGTCCCCCTCAACGAAAAGTCGAAAGACTTTTTGTCGCCATTGATATGAATGATCAGGCGATGGTCGAAAAATATCTGAAAGCTTTTAACCTGGAAGATGACCAGAACCCTGTACTCGCTCTTGAGTTCGGTTACGAAGTTCCTGATCAATATGTCTCTGGTGTCTTGAGGACTTCATCAGATCCCAAAGCACAAATTTACCGCTGGGGTAAAAAAGACTTAACCCGCGATGTCTGGGCGCAAGAATGGATGATCAAAGGCGGTTTCAATCGCTACCCTGAAAGAATGAAAAATCCGGTGTGGGGTTACGCCCATATTATGGAACTCGACTCTGCCGAAGCAAAAAACGTCAAACACTTTCTCGCCAATCCGGATCAGCGTGGTCCCTGCAAATCTGACAACTGCGTGGCATGGACGGCGAGCATTGAATTAGGAACAACCAAAAAAGAAGCGACAGCAGAAGAGCGCCGCTATTTATTTAATGAACTGGGCGTTTCCCGTTCAAGTGCACATTACGAAATCGGTCGCCGTCTTATGCACGCTGCTGACCAACGCCATTCCGGTGTCGTTGTTTTCGTCAATGGTGAAAAAGGAACGGAAGCTTTTAAAACGTCTCTCAGAAATTTCCTTCCACCTGAACCGCAAATTCCTTATACCAATATCATCAAAGGTCTCGGACACGATCCTCAGGGTGAGTTGATGAAGGCCGTGAATCAGATTCCGGACGGAGCTAAAATCTTCTTCCCTATTGCGGCCGGTGCTTCTCCCGAGGCCATGAGTGCTCTTATTCAAAGAGCAGGTGGACTGCAAAAAGGGTTTGATATTTCCATTCTTGTCAACGGTATCAACGAAAGCACGCTGAGAACAGCAGCAGAACTTCCGGATAAAAAAATCCGCTTCCGCTCTCTTTTCGTTGGTAGCAACATGAGAAAACTTCATAACGAAGGAAAAATTTCTTATGTCCCAGGATATCTTTCAGATTTCCCACGCTATATGCGTGACCCTTCAATGAAAGATTTTCAATACGATGCCATTGTTGTGCGCGTGAGTCCTCCTGATGAAAATGGTTTCCATTCATTTGGTCCCAACTACGATATGATACATGCCATTCTGGAAGCGAGACCAAACATAAAAATTATTGCGGAAGTAAATCCCAATGTTCCTTATACTCACGGAGTGAACAAAATTCACGCCAGCAAGCTTTCCGGAGTTTTCAAAAGTACAGCGAAGCTGGCAGGACCTCCAGTTGTTCCTTTTACAGAAGTTGAAAAAAACATCGGTCATAATCTCGGTAAACTCATTGACGACGGAGCGACTCTCCAGGTTGGTATCGGAAATATTTTTGGAGGCCTCGCTGATGGTCTCGAGGCCAACAACAGACAAGGTCTTAGCATTTCAACAGAGATGTTCGGTGATGGTTTAAAAGACCTCATGGAACGGGGAATTGCCACAAAAGCGGAAACCGGTTTTGCCTACGGTTCAGAAGATCTTTATAAATGGCTGAATCACAATAAAGCCGTTGAATTTGTCTCGACAGAAAAAGTAAATGATCCGGCCTTAATTCAAAACACGGAAAAATTTCATGCTGTCAATACAGCTCTTCAAGTTGATCTTCGTGGAGCGGTTAACGCAGAAATGGGACCGGAAGGAAGACTTTCTTCTCCCGGTGGGCAGGTCGAATTTATGTCAGCCGCTTCAAGATCGAGAGGGGGTAAATCGATTATCGCCATTCGTTCAACTGCAAAGAATGGTTCCTTCTCAACAATAGGTCTTGATCTCTACAAAGGGAATGTGACAACTCCGGCAGAAAGCGTACACTACGTCGTGACTGAATACGGGATTGCTATGCTGAAAGGAAAAAGTCTTTCAGAACGAGCTGTTGAATTGATCAACGTGGCCCATCCGAAATTCCGCCAGGAGCTGACTCAAAAAGCTCTGGATAATAACATTATCACTCAAGCGGAAGCGGCTAAAGTCATTCTGGATGTGCCGGTAGTAGCAGAATCAGAAGTTCAGGCGAACAGGGCCATTGCAAGTGCAAAGGATTCATTCTGGATGCGAGTCTGGTCATACATCACAAATTTATTTTAAGCCAAGCGAGGAATCTCTATGAAAAAAACAATACTCACACTTTCACTCACAACTGTTCTCTCCTTCAATGCGCACGCCGGTTCGGCCAAACTCGTGGACTATGTCGTCTCAGGATCCGGCATTGTCGAAATCCTCGGCAAATATGGAATCAA
The DNA here is from genome assembly GCA_002440825.1 of Bacteriovoracaceae bacterium UBA6261. Lineage (GTDB taxonomy): Bacteria > Bdellovibrionota > Bacteriovoracia > Bacteriovoracales > Bacteriovoracaceae > Bacteriovorax. The sequence continues at coordinate 4,825 of DJVH01000064.1, forward strand.
CGGCAATGATGCCAAGATGGTTGAAAGTTATGTGGGTTCTGCCCTCTCCGCTCTCGCCTCAAAAAAGAACTTAACAAAACAGGAACTTTCACAAGCGATAGCCAAGCTTCCAGTGACTGGCGCAGACGCCAACGTTCGAAAAGAACTGCAGCTCTTGTTAGATAAATCGGAAGGGCAACTTTCAAAAGAAGATGTTGTGAAGACAGTGAACAACATTATCTATCTGGCCAACCGCCACGGAAAATCTGTCATTATCACGTGCGCTGAGTGCGTGAATGACAACCTTGCCAAGAATGGTTTCAAATTCACGGTTGAAAACATCAAGAATGCCAGTGCTGCAAAAGTTCTCAATGAAGTTCTTCCCAAAAATCCCGTTGAACTCAACACGTTTATCTCTTCTCGCATGAGAAGATTAGGCCTTGGGGATTATTCAAAAGTCACACCTGACATTGTTGCACCTTCGGAAGAAAAATCTCTCGCTCTCTTTCTGGGACTTGCTGAAAGCGGATCGCCTGATCAAAAAGCACTGATCTCTGCGATAAAAAAAGTTTCAACGAGAAATGGCAAAACCAACATTATTGATCCTAAGAACCCGCAAAAATTCTGGAAAATTGTTGCTGATGACATGTCGGCCTCCGACATGAACGGCTGGACAAAAACTCTGAATGAAGTTGCAAGCCGTGCAGAAAAAGACAATGTCACAACCGAAGAAGCGTTCTACAGAACATTGAAAGAAAAAGCACAAGGCAACGAAGCCCTCATGAAAAATTATGAAACATTAAAAGCAAAACGCTGCTTCTTTCGCTAAATGATGGCGTCTTCAGAGTCGCGCTCAACCGGTTCGCGTTCTGAATCCTGATTTTCTTTTTTCACTTTATTCTTTTTTTCCGGAGAGCTTTTCATTGGTTTTAATTTTTTAAACTTAATGAGCAGCTCTCCGTCTTTATTTTCGAATTCAGGATTTGCCTGATCCACTCCTTCAGGAATGGAAAAACTTCTTTCAAAATGAACTTTGGAAACTTTTTTTCCGCCTTTTCTTGAAGGATAATCGAGCACTTCCTCAACATCGCCTTTCAAGCGAACAAATCCTTTTTCAATCTTGATATCAAGAGGCCGGTCTTTGATCTGTTTGACTTTAACTGCAAGAATCTGGTGAGTCTCTGTTTCACGCCAGTCATACTCTCCGACGACAGCGCCCATTTGCAGGCCCTGCATTGATCCACCAAAGGAATCATCATCAAATTTTTTTATTAAATCATTAAAGCGTTTATCGAAATTGGAGAAAGAATCATCTTCAAGCAGCGATCTCATCAGTTCATCGCGCGCTTTTATGATCGCCTTGATTTCAGCATCCAGTTCTTCACGGCGTGATTGAGCAAAAGATGCAGTGGCAAAAAATGTTAAGGCAAAAATCAGCACAAAGAATTTTTTCATACAGATCATTTCCTCAAAAGTTTTATCTTACAGTTCCTCGAGTCTGATTATATCGTAAGCAGGCATTTCATAGGGATGATTTTCTTTCATCGCTTTCACCACCGCTTTTAATACGTGATCATCGCAGACCATTTCTACTTTGAGTTCACTGACTTTTTCAACTTCTCCGACTCGTCCGAGAAAAGGATTCGCACCTTTCAAAGGTCTGAATTGCCCGATGCCCAAAGTCTCAAAGGAACAACACTCATATTGACCAATTTTACCACCACCAGCGTTAAACATCGCGCTTTTCACTTTTTCAGCATGCTCTAAGGGAACAAAGAAGCAAATTTTAAACACAAAATTCCTCACATCTTCTGACAGTCAGATTTTGAAAGTTCACAACATCCGAGTTTTTTAGTCAAATACATTCCCTAACCTTGGAGGGTTAATGAAATCACTTTTCGTCGCAACTATTTTCACTCTATCTGCAGCACTTACTCAAGCGAGTTTTGCATGCGACATTCACGGAAAAACGGGAATTGTTCCGGATAACAAATTAAATATTCCTACGGGCATTAAGGCCATGGGTGGGATCAATGAAATTCAATTTAATAAAGTCATTGACCGCGTAGGAGCTCTTTACACGAAAGTTGTTGCGCAGCTAGGCGGAACTTTAGAATTTGAAAGAAACTGGACCGACGGAACAGTTAACGCATATGCACACCGCGACGACGAAACTGGTAAAATCTGGTACGTGTCTATGTTCGGAGGCCTTGCTCGCCATCCACAAATGACTGAAGACGGTTTTGCTGTTGTTGTTTGCCACGAACTTGGTCACCACCTTGGTGGATTTCCAAAAAAGAAAGATGCTATGGGCAATATCAGATGGGCCTCAAATGAAGGTCAAGCTGATTATTTCTCAACTCTAAAATGTCTAAGAAATTATTTTGCCGGCATGGACAATCAAGCCGTTGTAGCAAAATTAAAAGTTCCTGCAGCGGTAACTGATGCTTGCAAGAAAAGTTTTGCTAACGCTGATGAAATTGCTGTTTGCCAACGTTCTTCAATGGCAGGACTTAATCTTGGAAACTTTTTCAAAGTTCTTATGGGGACAAAAACAGACGTTACTTTTACAACGCCAGACAAGGCCGTTGTTAACGTTACTTACGACAATCACCCGGCAGCGCAATGCCGTCTGGATACCTATTACCAGGGTTCTCTTTGTGATAAAAGCGTAAACGAAGACGTGTCTGATACAGACGGTAATCAAGGAACTTGTACAGAGAACAACGGAGATAAAAATGGTCTTCGTCCACTTTGCTGGTTCCAACCAAAATCTTTAAACTAATTTAGATCGAAAGCATCTGATCATTTTCAACAATAATGTGGCCTCTTTCTTGCGAATGAATTGAACGAGCGAGATAAGAGGCCACTTTTTTTGCCTCAATACCTCGATATTTCTTCAAAGGTCCTATCAACGTTTTATTAATCAGTGGTGAAATCTGAATAAAGAATTTTTCAGCGGGACGATGTTCTTTTCTCTCACCTAAAAGAAGCGAAGGTCTGATGATCGTAAGTGTATCGAAAGATTTTCTTTTTAGTCCTTCTTCCATTTCACCTTTGACTCTGTTGTAAAAAACGGTGCTGCGTGAATCCGCTCCCAATGCCGAAACAGCGGCAAAAGAAGTGGCGCCATATTTTCTGGCAAAATCAGCAAAGTTTAAAACGTAGGAACAATCAATCATGTGAAAAGCTTTTTGCGAACCTGCCTTTTTGATCGTCGATCCTAAAGCACAAAGAGCACTGTCGATACGATCAATTCCATAATCCTGCAATGAAAGGGTTTCAAGCTGATCAAAATTGGTCACAATTTGCGTGATTTTTACATGACTGAGAAGGAGTTTGCTTCTGACGAGAAGAACGATATCAGTTACTAACGCATCATCAATGAGAAACTCCAAGGTATGGTTCCCCACTAATCCTGAAGCACCTGCTAGTAAAACTTTCATCCTTCTCTCCCGTTGAAAAAAACAAAAAAAAAGGGCCTCAAATGAGGCCCTTTTTTGTGAAGTACTATTTCTTTTTAGCTGGAGCTGTTGCTGGAGCTGGAGTTCCTTCTGGATTTTTTTCGATTCCAAGAAGTTCAACTTCAAACACTAGAGTTTCGCCACCGCGAATTTTTGGAGGTGCACCAGTGTCGCCATAAGCTAATTCAGAAGGAATAACAAATTTTGTAATCCCGCCAACTTTCATTGTCTGAACGCCTTCAGTCCATCCACGAATAACTCTGTTAAGTGGGAAAGACACTTCCTTTCCTCTCTCACGAGATGAATCGAAGACTGTTCCGTCAGTTAAAGTTCCATGGTAGTGAACTTTTACGATATCAGTTTCTTTTGGTTGAGGTCCTGTTCCTTCTTTAACAACTTTGTAAGCAAGACCAGAAGCCGTTTTAGTTGCTCCTTCTTTCTTCACGAAGTTTTCAAGGAATTCAGCGCCTTTTTTCTTTACGTCCTGAGCTTGTTTTTCCATACGAGCTTTGAACATATCTTGAATTTTTTGTTGGTATGCCATTGGATCAACTTTTTGTTTTTCACCCTTAGCAGCGTCTCTTAAACCTTGAGCAAGAGAATCGATTTCAGCATCAGACATTTGAAGTTGAGTTAAACGTGAACCGAACATTGTTCCGATAGAGTAAAACGTTTTCTCTTCTTCAGTTTTAGGATCCTTGCCTTTTGAACATCCAACTGCCATTACTCCAACCAGAGCAAGAACAGTCAAACTTGCGAATACATTTTTTTTCATTCTTTCATTCCTTTGTGAGTTTGATGAAATTATTTATATCTCTATAACGTTAATGCCGAAGACGAAAAAGATCAAGTTACCAATTCTATTCCGGGATGGTTTTTAACAGATCGGTGCGCTTGATATTCTTTGGTAATGACTTCTCCCAATCTCCGTATAAAGGGTTGGGAAGAATAATAAATTTTTCACCAAAATCTTTTCTATGTTGATCGACCAACGCACGGCGCTCTTCCGACGCTTTATCGTCCCAGTCCTTATGAAAATCGCCCAGGTTGTCTCCAAAATAAAGAACGACATCGTACTTTGAAAGGACTGCTTCCCTGCGCTTTTCCTTGCTCCAGTTGCCACCTAAAAAATACAAATTTTCTTTCTTGGCAGGTATCCCAAGTTTCTTGAAGTTTTCAAGTGTGTCCTCTTTTTGGACTTCAGTTCTGTTTGAAATGAAAATAACTTCAACTCTATTTTTTGTGGCAAATTCAATAAATTCTTTGGCCCCGGGAATCGCTTCGGCACGCTTTAAAGCAACCCATCTGTTGAACAAATCCTGGCTCCATTGAATATTGTTCTGCACTTCATAAGCTCCGCCAAAGGAGTTATCCAGAACGGTTTCATCAATATCAAAAACAACGGCGCGTTTTCGATTGTGCTTGTTTTCCAAATCGCGTTCGAGCTTCATTTTTCCCAGGTTATAAGCTTGATAGCAAAGTGCACGGAACTCTCCGCTGGTTTGAAACCAGAGATAAGAGCCAAGTTGATATTCTCTTGTGTTTGAAGGATAGGTTGATTCCTTTTGATGAGCACAAGAAACCGAGAAAACAAGAACCACGCTGAAAAACAGCGCCTTTATAGAATGCATTTTCTTCTCCATGAAAAAAGTCACAAATTTAATTATTAAAAACCGGCCTCATCTAGAGCTAGATTGGCCATTTTATCGCACATTTCATTTTGGGGATGACCAGCATGGCCCTTGACCCACAAAAATGAAATTGTATTAAAACTATTTCTCAATTGATCAAGTTCCTGCCATAAAAGCAGATTTTCCGGTTCTTTGTTGTCCGCTTTTTTCCAGCCGCGTGATTTCCAACCGGGAACCCATTTCTCAATTCCTTCAATAACGTATTTAGAATCGCTGTACACAAAAACCGGGCTTTCGCGGTCAGAAAATCCTTCTTCGATCCATTTTTCAATGAGTCCTTTTAGTCCTCTGATCACTCCTTCAAGCTCCATTTTATTATTCGTCGTCGGCACATCCACGCCGGAAGATTTTAGAATAACTTCTGCTTTCGCATCCTGAATGATGGTTGCCCATGCCCCCGGACCAGGATTCCCCCTGCAGGCTCCGTCGGCAAAAATGGCAAAGGCACTTTTCAGTTCCCGCATTTCATCGGGCAGCGGAAACGGTCCATTGCTTTCAAAATCAGTCTTCGGACCAGGGACTGATTCAGGCAAAGCTTCCGCCTTTTTTGTCAAGAGAAGAATCGCCTCCCGGGCCTCAACATCACCATCAAAAACAGCGTCCAACTTCCGAAGATTTCTAAGTATTTCAGATTTTTTCATAGAAGCAGATTGTAACGTCATTGCTATTCTTTTTAAAGCGCTTATGTTAAAACATTCGCCATGAATAAAGCATTTTCAATTCGCGTCTACAAACAATACTTCAATTTTGCGTCATCGCATTTCATGCTTTTTAAGGATGGATCGCGCGAACCTCTTCACGGTCACAACTACCGTGTACAGATCAAGGGAAATGCTCTTGAGCTCGACAATGACATGGTTTTTGATTTTTTGGATATCAAACCGATCGTCCGTGATATCTGCAATTCTCTCGACCATAAATTACTGATTCCGAGAGACAACTCCAAACTTCGCATTGAAGAGCGCGAAAAGAATTTTATCTTCAGAACAATGGATGAAAGTGAGTTCAGCATTCCTAAAACAGATGTTCTCATTCTTCCGATTGAAAATACCTCTGCTGAACGCATCGCCTGTTATCTGGCCTATCAGATCAAAGATGCCGTCAAGGCAAAGTTTAATTTTGAATTTAAAGAACTCGAAGTCGAAGTTGAAGAAACTCCGGGTCAGTCCGCCATTTTTGTATTGTCACAAGACTAATTTTTTTAAAGGAATAAAAAATGAAATTTGTAGAACTTACTTCAGGATCAAGCGTTAAAGGCAATCTCATCCGTTCGTATAAAACTGAAAAGCATGCTGAGAAATATTTTTATATTCTAGGTGCTGTTCACGGTGACGAAGTGGAAGGTGCGCACCTTGCCTCTGAACTATTCAAATGGCTTCAGGAAACAAATGAAGTCGATTTGCCAGTAGTTGTCGTGCCGGTGGTAAATGTAGACGGCTTTCAATTAAAAACGCGTGTAAACGGCAATGGAGTTGATTTAAACCGAAATCTTCCTTCGACTGAGTGGACACCTGAAGCGCGTGAAGAAAAATACTATCCAGGCAAGGCGCCGCTTTCAGAACCTGAAAATAAATACCTCGTTTCTCTTTTCGAACAATATCCGCCTAAGTTCATCATCAGTTTCCATTCCTGGTACCCGGTTATCAATTACAACGGGGCCTGTAAAGAAGTGGCCGACTTTCTGGCGAGCTATAACAAATATCCGATTGAAGCAGACTTTCTGACACATCCTACTCCGGGTTCCCTTGGAGAATATGGACCTCAGGTTTTAAAATGCCCTGTTCTCACCTTTGAATGCCCGGTGCTTTCAGAAACGGTGACTTTGGAATCCGTGTGGAAAGAAAATGAAGAAGCCTTTAAAAAACTCTTTACCACACGAACTATCGATACATTTAAGTGTTAAACATCTTCGAAGCGTTTGTCGTCGTAAGAAGGGACAGACGCTTCATTTTTCTTTCTCGTCGGCACTACCGTCGAAATCTTTTCTTCCTCTGTAAAGGCCACTTTTAATTTTTCTTTCTTCGGTGCTGGTGCCGGTGCTGGTGCAGGTACCGCTGCAGTGGCCATTGGTTTTGAAGCCTTCGCAGGTGCTGCCACAGGGGACGATTTAACCATAGCAGGACTTTCAGATTTTGAGGCCGGTCTAGGCTGAAGTTTTGAAACCGGTACGTCCATGGCCTTTACAGCTTTCTTCTTCGGTTGAGAGTTTTCCACAAGCATTTTCACGTCAGCATGAGCACCGAATAAAAGTGAAGAAAGTTTATCTGAAGTTTCTTTTACGTTTTGGGACAACTGCATAACAGATGAGGCATTGTCTGCTACTTTTTGAGCGGCAACAGAGTTTTGATTTGTGACTTCATCAATTTGTCCCATGGCCTTGTTGACTTCACCGATTCCCTGCGATTGTTCGCTTGAAGCGAGAGAGACTTCTGAAACAAGTGATTGAACTCTGGAAACGTTTTCATTGATTTCAGAAAGAGCTACATCACAATCTTTAGCGCGATCTACTCCCGTTTCTATTTTGATTTTACCGTCGTGAACAAGTTTTTCGACCTGTGATTTTGTATTGGTCACGATATCGTTGACCTTCACAATACTCTCTTCAAGAAGACCTTTTATTTCATTGGCCGCATTACCGCTCATTTGAGCAAGATTACCGACCTCTTCTGCAACAACGGCAAAACCTTTACCTTGCTCACCAGCACGTGCTGCTTCTACAGAAGCGTTGAATGAGAGCAATTTCGTTTGAAAAACGATGTCATTAATGACTTTCGTTTTTTCAGAAATATTAGTGATGACATTGACCATTTCTCGCAATTCATCGTTGTTCTTTTTCATAAAATCCGAAAAGGATTCATTGTTGTGATTGATCTCATTCATGGCCTCAATCATATTTGAAACAGCATTCTGTCCTTTTTTAACGGAACTTAAACTTTCAGAAGAAGAAGCGAGAGCATTTTCAGTATGGTCTGAGTTGCGTTTAATCATTGCAGAAATTTCTTCGAGACTTGAAGCTGTTTCTTGAACAGCGGCGGCCTGCTCGGTTGAGCAAGAAGAAAGTTCAGAACTCATTGACCCCAGATCGGTTGCCGATTGAATAAGTTCAGGTGCGCTTTTATTAAGTTCATTAATGGCCATGGTCAGTTGATTGGTAATAGTTCGTGAAAGAACTGTGCCAAGAACAACACTGATCACAAAGCCAATAATCATCAGGCAAACAGAGACGATTGAAGAATACTCGGCTATATCAGCAGACATTGCGGACCATTTGTCTGCTTCCTTATGTTGAAAGTCCATCAATGCTGTCAGTGAAGCAAAGAGCTCATCAGTGGACTTTTCATATTCATTAAAAAAGATTTGCTGAAATTTTTCACTGGAACCTTCGGCCTTGTAAATGGCGACAAGCTCAGTTGTTTTGCCATTAACCGCATTCCAGTTGGCCTCAACTTTTTTATAAATTTCATCTTCACCGTCGACAAATTCAATCTCTTTGTAGGCCGTATTGTTTTTTTCAAAACGTTGAGTTTCTTTAGTCATATTTTCAAACGCGAGTGCCTTCTCATCATCGTGCCCTTTAATTGATCCGACGAGAGAATACATTCTCGAACGAATGGTTCTGGCGCTGTCACGCATTTCAGCAAGTCTGTCGAGATTTCCCATGTTGATTTTCACCACATGATCAAATTTCCCGATGACCTTTCCGAGATAGAAATAATTTGTTCCTCCTACGATGAGTGTGAACAAAGCGACTAAAAGAAAACCAATAAAAATTTTATGTTTTAATTGAACACGCGAAAGCATGCCAAACTCCTTTTTACATATAGAGACAATATTAAGATAGTCTTGATACTTATCGACAAAAAAAAACCCGCTGTGAGCGGGTTTTTTTAAATTAATGATTTTGTAGTCCGATAGATTTTGTCGGTTTAGATTAAGCCTTAGTGAACTTGATAACCTCAACCGGACAAGCTTCAGCTGCTTCTTGAATTTTCAAACCATCATCAAGAGGCGCTCCAGGTCTGATAACACAAGTTGTATCAGTAACATCAAAGACTTCAGGATAAATACCTTCGCAGGCATCACAAACGATACAGCCAGGTTCAATCCAAACTTTTGATACAGAAAAATTGTTTGCTGCTGGGGCAGCAGCTCCGCCGCCGGCCGCAGCGCCAGCAAAATCTCCGGCAAAAACAGGATTTGTTGCAAGCTTAAGTTGTTTAGCTGTTTTAGGAAGAGGTGGTGAAATAAACGTACGTTCTGGAATTTCAAAACGAGGTTTTTCTTTAACAACAGTTAATTTTGCTTTTAATTCTTCTGCAGTCTGAGTTGCATTTTCAAGTCTTGCCTTAAACTCAGAACCTTTCATTGTAATTTTATGAGTTGTTTGATCTCTCGTAGCAATGATTTCAACTTCCATCGTTGCTTGATCAAGATTAGTGGCCGCAAGAAGTTCTTTCATTGCTGGTCCCATTTCAATATCGCGGGCGAAATCATCAGAGCTTCCATCGAATTCGCGTTGGATATCTAATTGTGCTGGGGCTCCGAAAGGATTAAAAAGGTGCAGACGAACTCTGTCGTACTTTACAGGTTCAGCACTCTGATCCCATGTTAAAGCAAAAGCAAACCCCGTTTCACCTAGCTGGCTTTTTAAAATTTCCAGTTTGGGTTTAACGAATAAAAAGTTAAGAGCGCCGGATAGTAAGCTCAGGACTCCAAGTCCGATTAATAAACCTAACCCCATTAAAATCGCCACGGCCATGGCAATAAACGTCGTGTTCACAAAAACTCCTCAATGAAAAAACGAGTCAAACAATCAAATATTAACTTACCTATTTTAGCATAAGTTTATGAGATGTTTAGCAAAATTGTGCTACGGAAAGCGGAAGATTGAAAATGGTGTGTAATTCATTACCGACAGTTTTTGCAAGGCCTAGTAAAATGCCCTGCTCATGGTAAACCCAAAAGTAATTCTGCGAACAAATTAGCTGAGAATTGGCCCGTTTTTCAATGTCTGTAAGCCTTAAACGAACGCCTTGTAAATAACGTTTGGTTTGATCGGGATTTAAAATAAATTCATCTAAATAAAGAAGTTGATCGAGCGGAATGCCCTTTTTCTCTAAATCAAAAGACTCATCCCCTTTTTTGGGCCAGTCTTCTTTGAGAAGGGCGTTTTCCACGCCGAGAGCACCAACGGCAAGTCTTTCGAGTTTCTCAAGCGCACCGTGGCCTCCAAAGCCAGCGGCCATTTCTTCAAAAAGACTGCGTACATAGGTTCCACTGGAAACGCTGACGACAAAATCAATATAGGGATAATTGAACTCCAAAACATCAAAAGTGTAGATCTGTCGTTTCACTTTTTCTTTTTCAATTCTTCTCCCGGCCAGAGCATGCAAATAAAGTCTCTTTCCTTCAAATTTTGTGGCCGAAACCATATGGGGCCTTTGCCAATATTCACCTAAAAATTTCTTAGAAAGAAACTCCTCGACGCGTTCTTTGGACATGTTCTGCCACTCACTATCGATGTCTTTGGTTTCAAGTACAGGTTTGGTTAAATCACCCGATTCAGTGCGAGGGCCGAACAATCCACGGGCCCGATACGTTTTAGGAAGAAGCTCATGAACGTAATCGTTCATTTTCTGCGCGCCTTGAATACCAATCAGCAATACACCTTCAGCAAACGGGTCAAGCGTGCCGAAATGACCAATCTTTCCAAAATCAAAATTAAGATTTTTTTTAAAATGGTAAACTACGTTAAAGGAAGAAACGCCCACCGGTTTATAAACGTTGAATACGAGAGGAATTTTTCTGTAGTCCATGAACTAAATGACTATTCGTCCTGATCAGAGTCCGATGCTGTTTCGCTTTTTAAAAGATCCATGATCTTTTTTTCTTCTTCAAATTGATTGTCGTAGACGAATGTCAGGCTTGGGACATGGCGAACTTCTAAAACTTTTGCAAGTTCAGTGCGGATTTTCCCTGCAGCGGCCTGAATCGCAGCTTTTGCATCACCGCGAGTGTGAGAATCAAACGTATCCCATGAAACAGTGGCGTATCCATAGTCTGGAGAGAGCTCAACTTTTGTGATGGAAACACGAGATAGTCTCGCATCTTTAATTGTGGAACGGAGAAGGCCGTTGATTTCATTCAACAGCCTTTCTTCGTATTTTTCTTTTTTAAATGTGTTTTTCTTGGCCATAAGTTCCGATTACAGTAGTGGTCTGGCTTCTTTCGAGCCTGCTGACGTTAAGCCGGCAGCATCATCAAGCGTTCTCTTCTTCTGTACCATCATATAGGCTTCAAAGATATCACCTTGTTTAATATCAGAATATCCTTCAAGAGCAATACCACACTCGTAGCCATTCTTAACTTCTTTCGCATCGTCTTTGAAACGTTTAAGAGAAGAAAGTTTACCATCGTGCATGATCTTACCGTTTCTAAGAAGTCTGATGTTACATCCTTGAGCAATTTTTCCGTCGATGACATAAGAGCCCGCGATAACACCCGCTTTTGGAATGTTGAACACTTCGCGAACTTCAGCACGACCGATAAATTCTTCAATAAACTCTGGATCAAGAAGACCTTCAAGAGCTAGTTTTACATCATTGATCAGTTCATAAATGACTGAATAGTTTTTAATATCGACACCTTTGTCTTCTGCCATCTTACGAGCAGAAGTTACCGGTCTCATGTTAAAGCCGATAATAAATCCGCCAGAGGTTGATGCCATCTGAACGTCAGAATCAACGATTGGACCAACACCGCCTGCGACAACTTTAACGGCAACTTCACTGTTGCCAAGAGTTTCAAGTGCAGACTTGATCGCCTCGTATGACCCCTGGACATCTGAACGAATAATAAGGTTGAGGAATTTTTGCTCTTCACCTTCTTTCGAAGCATTAGCAAAGAAGTCTTCAAGAGACACTTTTTTCTTCTCAGGAGCTGCAGTCAGAAGCTTTCTTTCGCTTACGCGGTTTTCAGCAATCTTCTTCGCTTCTCTTTCATTTTTCACTGTATTGAGACGGTCTCCAGGTGCTGGAGTCGATTCAAGACCAAGAATCTGAACAGGAGTAGATGGTCCTGCTGAGTTTAAGTTTTCACCTTTGTGATCGATGAGTGAACGGGCGCGCCCGAACGTTTCACCAACAACAACGTAATCACCTTTATTCAATGTTCCGTTTTGAACAAGGATCGTAGCGATTGGCCCGCGACCAGGTTCAATTTTCGATTCAATAACAACACCATCGACTACGCCTTTTGGATTAGCGCGAAGATCGAGGATTTCCGCCTGAAGAAGAATCGCTTCAAGAAGCTCATCAATGCCTTCGCCTTTCAGCGCTGACACGTGAACGTATTGAGTTTGTCCACCCCAGTCTTCGGGCATCAAGTTGTACTCAGTCAGTTCCTGCTTCACTCTATCCGGATTTACACCCGGCTTATCCATCTTGTTGACGGCAACGATGATAGGAACGCCTGCGTTTTCGCAGAACTTAATTGATTCTTTCGTCTGAGGCATAACACCGTCGTCACCGGCAACAACCAGAACAACGATATCAGTAGCATTCGCTCCACGTTGTCTCATGGCCGCAAAAGCTGCGTGACCAGGAGTATCCAGGAACGTAATATTTTTTCCTTCATCAGTAGTGACTGAGTAAGCACCGATGTGCTGAGTGATCCCACCCGCTTCACCAGAAGCTACTTTCGCTTTTCTGACTGTATCAAGTAGAGTTGTTTTCCCATGGTCAACGTGCCCCATGATTGCAACAACCGGCGGTCTCATTGGAAGTTTTGTTTTTTCTTCCTCTGAAAGTGCTCCACCCTTCTGAATAATTTTTTCTTCATTGAATGCTTTATCTTCAACTCTGTAGCCAAACAACGCACAAATATCAGCGGCCAGTTTTGGACCAACGTAATCTGTTTCTTTAACAAGAAGGTCCAACTTCAAACATTCATCGATGAGATCTTTAAACTTCATCGAGAGTTTTCTTGCCAGTTCGCCAAGTTCAACACCTTTATGGATTTGAACAACGCGCTTTGATTCTTTCATTTCTGTAATTTCTGTCTGCTGAGTTGGTCCCACGTAATCCTTTTTTCTCATGATCTGAGTGTAGATCGGTCTACCTGTTCCGCTTAGAGTAGTATACGAACGCAACTCTTCTTCTGCGCGAGATAATGTAAGGGCCTGTGCTTTACTTGCGATAACTTTTTTACCAGTCATCATAGTAGCTAGACCACCCATGCGCTTTTTATTTTCTTCTTCTTCACCACGTTTTTTGGAATCTAATTCCTCTTCCGCAGTCATTGCAGGTCCACCAACTTTAGCTGCAGCCGCTTTGCGAGCTTCTTCGCGTGCTTTAGCTTCCTGTTGTTCTTTGAAATTTGGATCCTTAGAAGGAGTGTACACTGGAGTAAAACGGTGAGGACGATCGATGCTCGATTTTTTCTCCTCAACTTTTGCTGCAGGTTTTTCTTCAACGGCTGCACTTTCAGGTTTCACCACAGGTTTAGAAACGACTCGTAAACCGCCAGTCGAAGCTGCTGCTTTTTCTGCTGATTCAATCGTTTCTTCTCTAGCGGAAACAGTTTCATGCGATTCTTCTTCAGATTCTTCAGGATAGGCTGCCCTTGCAGTCATTCTTTCCTGAGTTTCTTCATGAAGATCTTCAGAGGCTGATTCTTTTTCATCAGTCTTTCTTCTGATAACTGTCGCTTTCTTCTTCACAGCAGGAGCTGCTTTTTTAGCTACACCTTCTGTGGCTTCCGCAACAGGCTCTTCTTTTTTCTCAGCAGCTTTCGTCACAACAGTTTTCTTTTCCGTTGTTTTAGCTTCGGCTGACGGCGCTTTTTTACGCACAACTTTTTTCTTTGGTTCAGCCGCCTGAGTTTCTTCTTTTTCCTTTTGGATATCAGAGAGAAACTTGGCAACATCTTCATCAGAAAGCTCGGCCATGTGATTTCTCACATTAAAGCCTTTTGCTTTTAAAGATTCGACCAGATCTAGCGGGCCTATCTCTAATTCTTTTGCCAGTTCAAAAACTTTTTTAGGCATTATTAACTCCGTTTACATAACTTTTATTTCAATTTGAATGCGGCCAGTTCTTCTCTCAGGCGTTTTTCAGCTTCAGAGAATTTATCTTTTCCATCACCTGATTCGTCTTTCTCTCTATGTTTATCAAGAAGACCTTTGTAGGCAGGAACGGCCGAAGCAGAAACCAATTCTTCTTCATCAGACTCAAGATTGATTACGCCTTTTTCAATGGCCTCATGTGTATCTTTCAGGATTTGAGCGCCATCAGCTTCAGTTCCATGAATGATTCCACCAAGCGTTTCTGCATCTAGAGCAGCAAGATCGCCAATGGCCATGATTCCGTTTTGAACAAGCATTTGCGCACGGGCATCAGAAACTGAGGCAATCTGTACCAGACTCTCAACAGCTTTCTTGATTTTTTCCTGTAGCTTCGTTTTAGAAATAATATTGATCTTGTAACCTGTCAGCATCGCAGCAAGACGAACATTTTGTCCGCGGCGGCCGATAGCAAGAGACAATTGATCTTCTTCAACAACGACATCCATTGAATAGTTGTTGTGATCGACCATAATGTTTGAAATTTCAGATGGAGCAAGAGCAGCTCTTGCAAATGTTTCGATATCAGAGTTCCAACGAACGATATCGATTTTTTCACCTTGAAGTTCGTTCACAACGTTTTGAACGCGCGATCCTTTCATACCAACGCAAGCACCAACCGGATCAATTTCTTTGTCAGAAGTATAGACAGCGATTTTCGCTCTCTGACCTGGTTCGCGAGCTGCTGATTTGATTTCGATGTTGCCATCGAGAATTTCAGGAACTTCTTGTTCAAAAAGTTTTACAAGATACATCGGCGATGTTCTTGAAAGACGGATTTCTGGACCTCTGTTCGTCATGACAACTTCAGAAAGGTAAGCTTGAATTCTGTCACCAGTTTTAAAGTTTTCACCAGGAATAAGTTCTTTTCTTGGGAGAACAGCATCTGATTTTCCAAGGTCAACGATAACGTTTCCACGCTCGTATCTTCTTGCGATACCTGTAACGAGTTCACCTTCTCTGTGTTTGAAATCAGAGAAAAGAATTTCTCTTTCTGCGTCTCTTACTTTCTGGAAAATGATCTGACGAGCTGTCTGAACATCAACGCGTGTGAAATTCGGGTTTTCAATTCTGATACCAAGCTGGTCGCCGATTTCAACTTCACTGTCGAGATTTTTTGCATCATCAAGTTTGATTTCAATGATTGGATCTTTAACCTGATCTACAACATTTTTGTATTGATAAATTTCGATTTCATCTTCGGCGTCGTTGTAACGTGTTTCATATTCACCTTGAATACCGAATTTTTTTCTAGCTGTAACAAGGAATGCTTGTTCAATAGCGCGAACAACAACTCTTTTGTCGATTCCGCGGTCTTTTCCTAAAGTTTCAATCATTCTTCCTAATTCTGAGAAATTCATTTTAACCTACCTAGCTATTTCTTAATCTTTAAGGTTATTAAAGTCTGTTTCTAAATTTGCTTTTTTAATTTGTGTATAAGGCACATTGACTTGAACGCCTTTAGCGTCAATCACAAGGCCTTCATCGTTTGCTTCTACAAGCTTCACTTTTATTTTTAAGTTATTGCGAAGGGCCTTCGGGAAATCCGGATAAACCGTTTCATCAATTTTTTTGTTCAATCCAAGTGTGATGTCCTGACCGACAACACCTCTAAAATGGTCCACTGTGGTTAAATTGCGGAAAAGCCCCGGCGAAGAAACTTCAAGCGTAAAATTATCAGGAATCCACGTTTCCGTTTCCATATAAGGATTAAAAGCGCGGTCAACGCGAACACAATCATCTAGAACGGCGGTCTTTGTTTTTGGATCCATAATGAACAAACGCAATTCACCGGATGGTGCATGCCACTCAAGATCATACATCTCTAAATTTTGCTCATTTAAAATCTTTGAAGAAAGCTCGAAAAACTTTTGTTCCAAACCACTTCTAGGACCGCGAAGAACCATGAATTAAGACCCCATATAAAAAAAAAGGGCGGAATCGTAAGAAGTCCACCCTTGATATCAGTTAAATATTTTCGGCGATAGTAACCTTTTAGAAAGTTCTAAAAATAGTGCATAGATAAAAAGTTACTACGTGAGCACTATAACAAAATTTTAGGGATTTGCAAACAATCCTCTCTTTATATGCGCCTTTCTAAAAGTCGGCGGTCATAATAAGAGCTCCTCTGCCGTTTCCATAAAAATCTTTCTTTCGATGAATCACTTTAAAACCGCAATTCTGGTAGAGTTTTTGTGCCGCATGATTATCATCTTCGACTTCGAGGAAGAAATGATGAATTCCCACTGTTCTAAGACTGACTAAATCATGCTCAAGAAGATGTCGGGCCAGTCCTTTTCCACGATATTCCGGATGCACGACTATTTTCAATAAATGCGCAAAGGAATCTGCGCGCGACAGATCAAAAAGAGAAAAACCTATTAACTCATGATGCTCCAATGCAACCATCAATGATCGGTCATGGCCATGAAAGAGCTGAGACCATGATTCTATAGACCATGGTGTAGGGAAAAACTTTTTATCAAGTTCATAAAGAGCGAAGGCCATGGCGCTGGTTAAAGCATCATGGCCTTCGATATTTTTAAAAATAGTAGACATTGGTAAAAATTAAACCGGAGAACTTAAATCAACGTTACCAATTGAACGCTCAGAGTTGGTCTTCACTTCCATATGGAAACGAATTTTCGCCTGAGGATTAAATGTGTAACCGTCTTTTCCGCGAATGATGTACTTGCGTTTTGCATCTCCATCTTCTGGTTCAATCAGTTTTCTCAAGCGAGAAACAGACGTGTAAATCAATTTGTCATGGATAAGCGGATTGTATTCGTCTTTCCAGATCATCTTCGCAAGCTGTTCTTTATCGAAGTATGTTCCCGGATTTTTTGAAAGAAGGAAAAGAATTTCAAGAAGGACAAAGCGATGTTTAAAATCGATTGTTCCTAAAGTTCTTTCAACAATTTTTCTGTTAGTGCGGTCGAGGTAAAGATCCACTGTTGAATCGTTGACGTCATCAATTTCAGCTTCAATCAAATGATTTAAACGCTTGAAGACGGCGGTATCGATAGATTCCTGGGCCAGGTGGAACATATTAAGAGCATCGTCAAAATTTCCGGCTTTTTTAAGAGCGGTCGCTTTACCGAAAAGAATGTATCCGTATAGGTTCCAGCATTTTTTGCTTTGCAGGTATTCGTTGGCAAGCTTGTAATAGTTAAGTGCTTTTTCATTTTCATTCATTTCAATGAAAATTTTAGCGTAATAAGTATACATTGCACCCGACAGGTAGAACTTCTTGATGATTTTCAGGAGATCATTAAGTTGATCTAAGAAGCGCAGAGAAGTTTCATAATCTTTTCTATAAAAAGAATTTGTCGCAAGAGCAAGAAGACATTTTGACAGAAGTTCAGGTTCATTTTCTTCAGAAGATTTTTTGTAAGCGAGCTCGAAATTCGCTTTAGCTTCTTCGAAACTGCCGCTGTAATTTTTCACAACACCCAGGTTGTAAAAGAATTCAGATGTAAGAGTCGGAAGGGCGCGGCTTAATGCATCCATCAACTTTTCACTTTCATGAATATATTTTTGCGCTTTAGTGTCTTCTAATTTTTCTGAAGCAATTCTAATTAAGAACCCATAAGTTTTCAGAATAGAAAATCCATCTCTGATTGGATCTGCAAAAGACAAAGCTTTGACAAACGCTTCTTCGGCCTTATCTAAATCAGCTTTATCGTAATAGACTTTTCCAAGCTGATAATAAGACCTACCAATGTCAGAATTCGTGATTTCACTCGTAATTTTTTTCAGATCATCCTGAAAAAGACCAAGCGCTGGATGACCTTCAGATTGCGTTTCTGAAATTCCAAAATCTTGAGTAGATACCATAGCATTCTCCAAAAAATAGGGTCCGCTTTTCACATCAGAAAAGTTGAGATGCAACGTCATATCACAAGCGGTTTTGAGCGTCAAAACACCGTTGTAAGATTTTTCTAAAAGTAAGATTCAACTCGTTGATTTATATGGGTGGCACTGGTAATCTAGCACTGTAAAATTTTCATCACTTTCCCCCATTTCGGAGACTTAAATGGCCAAATACGATCTTGACACTATTCGCCACTCTACTGCTCACCTCATGGCCCAGGCCGTTAATCGTCTTTTTAAAGACCATAATCCGCAATTCGGGATAGGTCCTGTCATTGAAAACGGATTTTATTACGACATTGATATGGACGTAAAAATCACGGACGAAGACCTGGAAAAAATTGAAAAAACCATGCAGGAGATTATCGATGAAAAACTTCCTATTCAAAGAATGGTGATGTCTCGCGATGAATCTGTTGAGTTCTGGAAGAAGAAAAACCAGCCGCTCAAGGTTGAGGTCGTTTCAAGTATTCCTGCCACTGAAGAAATTTCTATGTACCAGCAAGGTGAGTTCGTTGATCTTTGCCGTGGACCGCACGTCGAGAACACTGGTCACCTTCCAAAATTCTTTAAACTTCTGCATACAGCGGGAGCTTACTGGAAAGGTGATTCCAACAATAAAATGCTTCAGAGAATTTACGCTGCTTCATTCACTACAAAAAAACAGCTTGAAGATCACCTGAACTTCCTGGAAGAAGCTAAGAAACGCGATCATAGAAAATTAGGAAAAGAGCTTGAGCTCTTCCACTTTGAATCTGTCGCTCCTGCTTCGCCTTTTTTTATGCCTAAAGGTGCGAGCGTTTATAACGAACTCGTATCATTCATGCGAAGAATTTATGTGAAGTACGGCTACGATGAAGTGATCACGCCGATGCTTCTCGATTCCGAACTATGGCATACTTCCGGGCATTATGCTCACTATAAAGAGAACATGTACTTTTCACAGGTCGACAAGAAAGAATTTGCCCTTAAGCCGATGAACTGTCCGTGCCACATGCTCATGTTCAAGCACTACAAATATTCTTACCGCGATCTTCCTATGAGATATGCGGATTTCGGTCGTCTTCACCGCTATGAATCTGCTGGTGCAGTCGCTGGTCTTACACGAGTCCGTTCATTCTGCCAGGACGATGCTCACATCTTTATTTCTCTTGAAGGAATTGAAGCAGAAATTTTAAAACTAATGGAAATGTTCTTCATCTGCTATGACCATTTTGGGTTCAAACAAATCAGAGTCGGTCTTTCAACTCGACCGGAATCCAAAGCGGGTGACGATGCCACATGGGATATTGCTGAGTCAGCTTTAAAAGCAGCTCTCGACAAGACTGGACAGACTTATCATATCAATGAAGGCGACGGAGCTTTCTACGGACCAAAAATTGACATTCAAATCTCAGATGCTATCGGCAGATGGCATCAGTTGGGTACAATCCAGCTGGACTTCCAACTACCGGATCGCTTCGATTTAAAATATACAAATGAAGAAGGTAAAGATGTCCGTCCAGTGGTCATCCACCGCGCGCTTCTTGGTTCTCTTGAGCGCTTTATTGGCGTTTATCTTGAACACGTGGCCGGGATCTTCCCTTTCTGGCTAGCTCCTGAACAAGCAGTTATCGTTCCGGTGTCAACAGACAAGCATCTTGAGTTCTGTAAAACTCTTGCTGCCGAGCTGAAAGAGCTTGGCCTCAGAATTAAAGTTGATGAAAGAAATGAGACTATGGGGTACAAGACTCGTCAGATTCAGCAGTCTAAAGTTCCATTCATGCTTGTTGTAGGCGACAGAGAAATGGAAAACAAGGCCGTCAGTATTCGTGCCCACGGTGAACAGGGCTCAAAGAACCTGACTATTGCTGAATTAAAAGAAGCTTTTTTGAAATTAAATGAGGAAAGAATTCCTGCAAAATTAAGATAACAAGAAAAACATAAAGTGACGGGGGAATGGATTCCCCTTTCATCACTACCGAAGGATTGGCCCCATGAAAAAAAATATCTTACTCCTCTGCGGAGGCGGCGGCACTGAACACGAAGTCTCACTCGTTTCATCAAAGTATATTGAACAAAATCTAAAAGAGATTGGTCTCTACAATGTCATCAAAGTAGAAATCGGGGCGCCAAGAACAAACGATCGAAATTTTTATCTGCTTGGTCCGGATGATAGTCACAAAGAACAAGTTGAATTGAATTTTAAGAGAGAGCTGGTTGGACCTTCCGGTAAGCAGGACATTCATTATGTCGTTCCTTGCATCCATGGTCCTCCAGGAGAAACGGGCGAAATCCAGACATACCTCGATTTGATTTCTCTTCCTTATTTAGGGTGCGGGCCTGAAGCTAGTCTTATCTGTTTCAATAAAGTCACAAGTAAATTGTGGTTTAATGCTCTCGATATCCCCAACACACCGTTTGAATTTTTAACAAATATTGAAGAAGCCCCTAAGGCCCACAAACTTTTCGACAAACATGGAAAAGTTTTCGTTAAAGCCGCTTCTCAAGGTTCAAGCGTCGGCTGTTATCCCGTTTCTAAAAAAGAAGATCTCGATGCTGCTTTAAAAAATGCTTTCAATTATTCTGAATATGTTCTGGTTGAAAAAATGGTTACAGCAAGAGAACTCGAAATATCAACGTATGAATTTGAAGGCGCTATTCACGCCAGTGTGCCGGGAGAAATTAATTGTCCGACCGCTTTTTATTCTTACGAGGAAAAATACAATCCAGCAAGCAAGACGACGACAGAGGTTGTTGCTCCTGGTTTATCCAAAGAAGTCGTGGAAAAAATGCGAGGTTTTGCCATTAAGGCTTTTAAGGCCCTGAAGCTTCGTCACTTATCACGTATCGATTTTTTCTACACCAACGAAGGCGAAATTTATTTGAATGAGATCAATACATTTCCGGGGGCCACTCCTATTTCAATGTTTCCCAAAATGATGGAAAACAACGGACACGCTTACCTGAAATTTATTGGCGACATTATTAAGAAAGACATTCTTTAAAAGAGTAAAAATTATGAAACTACCTATCATCAATGCAGAAGACGCAAATCACGGCACAGAAGTTTTAAAACATTACTATGCCAACAAAATGATCCCGGCAGAAAAAAAGACCTATATGACAAAACTTAAGGATTCTGTGGGTCCTTATATGGGTATCGAATCAAAAGACGGCAGTACTCATTATTTGCTTGATGCCGCCTCACAGATTGCGACATTAGGTCATGGCTTTAACCCTTCAGTCTTTTTTGGGACGACTGAATTTCTTGAAACGTGGATGAATGATGCTACGACGAAAGAGTTTAAAGATATGCGGCTCTCCTTTCAGAATTTTCTGGGACGTAAATTAGGCTGGAAAAAAACTCATCTCACTTTTGTCCATTCAGGAGCCGAGGCCAATGAAACGGCCCTTGGTTACTGTTACAGAAGACGAGTCAATAAGGAGGCCAACAAAGTTCTTGCCTTTGAGGGTTCTTTTCACGGCAGAATGATGGTGACCCTTGCAGCAACGTGGAATAAATCCAAGCGCGAACCGTTTGAATGGAAAAATTATCTTGCTGAATATGTAAAATACCCTGAGCTGCAGGATTCAAAAATTAATGTGAGTTTTCCTGCCAACTGGCGCGAGACCTGGAATGAATCTTCATTGAAGAATTTTTCAGTTCCTGCTGAATGGTCTAATGATCCGATGATTAAAAAAGAAGTTGATTCTCTTCTCGCCGTTCGCGACCAACTTCTCACGAAGAAGATCTTTGCAGTAATCGTTGAACCTATGCAATGCGAAGGTGGCGACTGCTATTCTTCTGACCGCTTTCACACAGCTTTACTTCTAATGGCCCGCACTTTTAAAGTTCCGGTCATTCACGATGAAGTTCAGACAGGGTTTCATCTTGGACGTGAATTTTTCTGGCACCGCCAGCTTGATCTTCGCGGCCTTACTGGTGAACAATTAAATCCTGATTATGTTATTTGTGCAAAAAAAGCGCAGATCGGAATTGTTCTTTCCCATCACGAAACTAAAAATGTTTTTAAAGGTGAAGAATTTTCGGTCGCATCGGCTTTTCGCGGCTATGCACACGCCATCAGCCTGGACCAATGTCAGCAAAGAATTGTTGATATGGAAAAGCAGGTGAATCCAAGATTAGATGCCCTTCTAAAAAAACATGCTCAGTTCATCTCTCGCCCTCGTGTCAATGGTCTCGCTTTTGCATTTGATGTTCACGATGCTTCTCTGTTGAATAAATTTGTAGATCTTCGTTTTAAACACGGTCTTCTCTACTACCCGGCAGGAGCACAAACTCTTCGTTTCAGACTAAACACAGCGTTTGGAGCAAAAGATCTCGACTTCCTGTTCGATCGACTGGATTACATTTGTCGCGAACTCTTTTTAAATGAAGTGCACCCTATTCCAACACATGTTGAGACTGATGCACCGGAAGCTCACGAATCTTATGAATGGCATGATTGCCTCATTAATATCAAGTTAGCAAAAGCACTCGGTAAAAAGATTGAATCAAAAGAGATACTCTCGACTGTTTCAAAACTGGTTGCTCAAAAAGCTCCTGTTGAATTGATTGTCATTTCTCCCGATAACTTTCTTGAATACAGACAAGACATCATTAATCTCGAGAAAAAAGTTTACGAACCAGCAAGACAGACAGAGATTGAAAAGTTTGAGCATACAGTCTTGAATCGAAATGCACTTTGTCTAGGCGTTCTCAGTAACTCAGATAAAAAGCTGATGGGAATTGCCTTTGCTGGTCCTCTAAAACTTTATCCATTAGAGCGCGGAGTGAGAATGGATCCGCATTATAATGATGAAGATTCCCTCTACATGCTCGACGTGACTGTGGACAATGATCTTCAGGGAACTGGTTTAGGCAGATCTTTAAAATACGCTCTTTCAGCTTTAGCTCTGACGAAAGGAGTGAAGCGTATTCAAGGAAGAAATCGCGACCGTCTTGCCGGTGCCATGATTAACATCAATATGTCCCTCGGGGCCATTGAACAAACATATATTCGTGAAGATTATCCAGATTTTGAACCTTACCGAGACGTCTTGTACTACACAATCAAGGCCGAATGGAAGAGGCCAGCGATTCACCTTGGGCGTGGAACAACAATACCTGTTTCACTACAAAGTCTTTCGCCTGACTATTTCCGCAGTCAGATGCCTTACGCTGTCAACAAGGTTTGTCTTTCTAATTTTGTCAGCGAAGATTTCCTAAAAGGTGTTAAAGAAGTTATTGAAGTTCTTCCTCAGCACTTAAGACATGGTTACACTTGTTCTGGTCAATCTGAATGCGTTGATAAAGTTATTAAAACGATCTGGGTCAAGTCCTCTGATGAAATTAAGAAAAATCATGTTACAAAAATGATGACCTTCAAACGTCACTTTTTTGGCAATGGTTCCTCTATGGCCAGATCATTAAGTTTGGATTCCGATCCTTATTTCGATGTTGTGAAACTCGATAATCCATCGGAAACAAGTTATCCGGATATTTTAAAACAGGTTGAGGCAGAATTTAAAACGGGAACATATCTCGCTGTCTGGGTTGAACCAGTACTCCAGAAAACAATGGAAAAAATGCCTTATGAATTCTTAAGAGGATTGAGAGAACTTTCGACCAAATATAAAGTCGCTCTCATCTATAATGAAACGGCTTCACAGTTCTATCGTTATTCTCAAAAGAATTTCTTCGCTTCATGTTTTTCCGATATTGCTCCTGATGCCGGGCTTGCTTATTTCAGCGGTCAGGCAGGTATGGCCTTTGCAAGCGATGCTTATTATCTCGAACAACCACTGATGATGATCAGTACATGGGATGGAGATGAATTCTCATTCCTGACCTACCATCACGCTTTCAAAGCTGTGATGAAAAATGTTGATGAGTACAATAAAACCGCTAAAGCCTTCCATGAAAAATTGGTTCACGAACTTTCTCGCTATGAAATAGATAGTCTGAAAATTGAAAATGGATTCGGTTACTTCAAAGGTTCGATTCCAACATCTAAAAGTAAAATGTTTGTTCACAACGGCGAATACTATGTGGTCTGCCCATCGTATGATGCCATGAAGGAGTATTTAAACTCATGAGTACCAACTGCCAGTTCCCGCATATTATTTATCGTGAGGGACAAAATAATAAACTCTGGGGCATTGCCCACGGAGAAGAATTCAAGGCGCCAATTAAAGAACTTGCAGAAATCAGACGCGCTCTGATGCTGGCAAAAAATCCAAGGCTGGCAAAAAAAATAGACGAACTCGCTTTAGAACAACTTCATGTTTCCCGCCAGTATGCATCTCATATTGCGGATGAGATTGAAGGTATTGCTCAAGGCTCGGGCCTGTCTATTACTGACGTTGTTATTCTGAACAACTATACAGATTTCAGAGATATTCAACTGCCTGAAGAAGGTTGTTCGACAGTGCACATTCAAACTCCGACAGAAGTTCTTTCGGGTCAAACCTGGGATATGCATAGATCGGCCAAGAATTACATGTGCCTCATTCAGGTTCCTGAAACGCACAGGCATTCAGCACAATTGGTTCTCACTCTGGTTGGATGTGTCGGTCTTATGGGTGTTAATGCCGAAAACGGTCTGATTGGTGTGAACAACATCAACACGAATAACGCTAAAACTGGTTTAATCTGGCCTCTTCTCGTCAGAAGAGTATTGGAGGAAAAATCACTTGCGGAAATGCGCCAGGCGCTTCTGCACGCTCCAGTAACGTCAGGACATAACTATCTCATCAGTTCTCCAGAAGGTGGTGAACATCTTGAAGTCACACCTTCAATTTATGAGAAAGTCTCTGCACTCTCCAAAGGACAAGTCGGAGGTATTTTCCATACAAATCACTGTATGGGGGCTGAAATTGAAAAACTTGAAGACAAGTCTTCCATGAGCTCTACAACCTTCAATCGTTATAATCTTCTTTCAAAAAAAACATACAAAGTCTCAGATCTGGAAGATTTCAAAAACTTACTGACTGATCATGATGAATTTCCGAAATCCATTTGCTCCCACTTTGAAAACGGCGCACAGGACCCTTCTTTTACTTGCGGAGGTGGTGCCTGCGACTTGACCAACGGAAAATATATTTTCTGGAGAGGATGTCCGGCACATGATGAGGATTATAAAGAATTTGAATTCGTATTAGATGGAAAATCATTTAAAAAATTAATATAGAGGCCCTATGAGTCTTCCCTATTACATTTCCTGGACCAAACAAAAAGATGCGGCCTCTTTTGAAATTGAAAGAGTCGATGGTTGTCAGATTTTTTCTCCGAATGGAAAAGTTTATATCGATATGACGTCGATAAGCTATCAGGCACATTTCGGACATAATCACCCTGTTATCATCAAATATCTAAAAGAACAGCTCGACACAGTACCGATGAGCTCTCCCAAAGGTATTTATCCTCACAAGAATGAAGCAACATACGACTTGCTTCAGTACATGGGAAAGAAGGATGGAAAAATATTCTACACGACAGGCGGGGCCGAAAGTGTTGAAAATGCACTGAAAATCGCAAGAGACTTTACGAAGAAAAAAATTGTTCTGGCCCGACAAAACTCCTACCATGGGGCCACCCTTGGTGCTCTTGCCGCCACTGGTGACTGGAGAAATCCGGCCCATATGACTCCAGAAGGTTGGGTTGTCAGAATTCCTGAACCTTTTGAAACAGATGCGTTGAAAAAAACTCGAGAAATCATTTTAAACAATCATCCTGAAAATATTGCTGCCATTATCATTGAAACGATCACTGGCGGAAACGGAGTGTATGCTGGAACTAAAGAATGGTGGCAGGGACTACGCGCGCTATGTGATGAGTTTGGAATTCTATTAATCATGGATGAAGTCGTCTGTGGTTTCGAAAGAACAGGAAAATCTTTCGGATATATGCACTATGGTGTTGAAGCCGATCTTATTTGCCTTGCAAAAGGGATAAGTGGTGGGATGATTCCCTTCGGTGCTGTCTGGACATCTGATAAAATCGCACAATTTTATGAAGATCATCTGCTTTGCTGTGGACTGACAAATTATGCTCACCCAATGGGTATGGCGGCCATGAGAGGAGTTCTTGAGATTGTTAAAGAGAAAGAGTTTCAAGAAAATTTGAAAAAAATAGAAGGTGTTTTTGCGGAAGAACTTCTAAAGTTAAAAGCGCTTTCCATTGTTAAAGATTTCCGCGTTCATGGAATGTTAGCAGCTGTTGATCTTCACAAAACCGTCGATGGCAAAAAATTCATGGAAGAGGGTCTGTATCTTGTAGCACAAACGAACAGAATCATTCTCGCTCCTCCTCTCATTATGAAAGAAGAACTGCTAAAGACGGCGATGTCAAAAGTGACTAAAGTTTTAAAGGAAAATTCATGAATACTAAAAATCCCAAAGTTTATACAGATGCACTCAGTGCTCTTCACGATTTAAAATCTGGAATGACATTGATGAGTGGTGGGTTCGGTCTCTGCGGTATTGCTGAGAATTGTATCGACGCTTTAACAATGATGGATGTAAAAGACTTGACTGTTATTTCCAACAATATTGGAAATTCCGGTCGCGGTCTGGTTAAGATTCTCATTCAGGATAAAATCAAAAAAGCCTATTGCTCTTATGTTGGCGGGAACCCGGATCTCGAAGTGCGCATGCTGAGCAAACAAGTTGAAGTTGAACTTGTTCCTCAAGGAACTTTCTCTGAAAGAATCAGAGCTGCCGGCATGGGTATCAGAGCTTTCTATACGCCGACAGGACACGGAACGCTTATAGCAGAAGGAAAAGAAGTTAAAATGTTCGACAGACCTTGTATTCTGGAAACTGCCCTACATGCAGATTTCGCCATCATAAAAGCTCAGCGTGGCGATACGTTTGGAAACTTATGGTTCAAAGAAACGGCCAGAAACTTTTCTCCGTTAATGGCCATGGCAGCGAAAACGACCATTGTCGAAGTTGAAGAGCTGGTTGAAGTCGGTGAAATAGATCCGCATGATATTCACTTGCCAGGCATTTTCGTCCAGAGAATTTTTCAAGGCAAAAACTATAAAAATGAAATCGAATTTCTGGTAACGGAGAACTAAAAATGGCTTGGACAAATATTGAAATGGCCGATGAAGTCATTAAATTTTTCAAGCCTTATTCTTCAGTCAATTTGGGAATCGGAATGCCAACAGTCATTGCTGAAAGAATTCCCTCTGACTTGAATATCATGATTCATTCTGAGAATGGAGTTATGGGAGTAAGTGGAAGGCCAAAAAAAGAGAATGTTTCACCCACTTTAATTAATGCGGGCAAAGAAACGATTGCCGTAAAGGCCGGTGCAAGTTTTTTTGACAGCTCTCTTAGTTTTGGAATGATTCGCGGTGGTCACATCGATTACTGCGTTTTAGGTGGAATGGAAGTCGATGCTAAGAGAAATCTGGCCAACTGGATGGTACCTGGTAAAAAAGTAACCGGAATGGGCGGGGCCATGGATCTGGTGAATGGTTCAAAGCAAGTTATCATCATGATGAATCATTTCTCCAAAGATGGCGTGGCCAAACTTCTTCCACTCTGCAAATTGCCTTTTACCGGCCTGGATGTCGTGGATTTAGTTGTCACAGAAATGGGAATTTTTAAGCCAAATGGCAAGGCATTTGAAATCATCAAACTTGCTGATGGTGTAGAAAAAGAAGATCTCAAAATCGATCCTTCAGCGCTCTTTTAAGATTATCAAAACTTACGTCCCAGATGTTTGATATTGATAGTTTTCATAGGCCCTTTAGTCAGGGATGATTTCGCAAAATCATGTCTAACAAGGAAGGACCTATGAAAACTCTATTATCGAGCATTCTTTTATTGTTTTCTTTAAGTGCTTTTGCTCTCACTAACTCCACACCTGCGCTTTCAGATTCATGGACAAATGTCATGCAGATCCGTTCGGATGCCCCGGATTCCCAAGGCAATGATGCCCCAGGGTTTTGCAATGCTACTTTAATTCACAAAAATGTCCTGGTTACGGCCGCTCATTGTGTGAAACTTGCCTATATTTCTGGAATAAAAAAAATTGATATAGATGTCGGTCAATACAAATATGTCACTCGACGAACCGACGGACAAACCGTTCGCATTGGCTACGCACTCAAGCACAGGCTCACTAAAAATGTTCAAATCGAATTACCGTCAGGCCTGGTAGACAAAATTCACCGTCGTGGCGAAAAGGCGACGATTGAACCTTCTGAAGATTTTGCCCTTCTTTGGTGGAATGAAGAAACTCCTGAATTTAACGATATTGTTGTGTCAGACATTGTCTCCCCTGCAGAACATGCTTCTATTCTAAAGAATTTTTCACAGACTTCCTTAATGGCCCTTACAATTAATCCTTTTTCAGAATCAAGTATGGATACAAAACGAATGGCAACGCTGGAAAAAACCAAATGGAGCGGCTACGTTTATTCGAAATCAACATCCAGAGTTGAAGAAGGTGACAGTGGCGCACCTTTATTTGCTAGCATTAATGGAAAATTTAAAGTTTTCGCGGTTGTTAAAGGTCGTGCCTCGACCATTTTTGATAATTGGGATGCTTACTCTTCAGTAAACCCTCATCTTTGTGTTCTGGCAAAAACACTTCCAACATTTATTCAAATTTCAGCTTGTAAATAGAGAGAATTTTTTTGAAAAAAGATTCGCAGAAATAAAAAAGGGAGCCCCTGCAAAGCTCCCATTTTTTTTGGCATCCTGCCACTAGTAAGAGGACATCCTATCCCTTACACTTATAAGTATAGCTTGCATTTAATTTTTTTGTAGCAAATTTTTTTATAGGTAAAGTTTTCCACAAAAAGGCTAAAAGCAAGTTATGCTTTAAGTGGTGTCGTTTTGGTTTATCATTAAAAAAATGATTTTATCAGGAAAAGAAAATCGTGATCAATAAATGTCTTTCACTCTTAGGCCTTAAGAAGAACTTAAAGAATAACTTTAAAATCCAGTCTTTTACCTTCTTTATCCCTTCGCCTCCGCCAAGATCGACGGGTTACCGGGAAAAGCAGTTCGACAAATTGTTTTATGACTTTATCAACAAAGGTTATGAAATTTTGAGCGTGAATACTCAGGCCTCTACTGGAGAAAAACAGTCCGGAATGTGGATTCTTTTTGTGGTTCGGGCAACCAATGCTGATGCCGAGAAGCTTAATCTTGATGAGCTTTTTCACGACTCGATCAAATCTAAATCAGCGGTTAAAGAATCTATTGAAGGCCTATATTACATCGATGATCGCACACAACAAGACTAGCTTAAATGAATTCAAAAATAATCACTTTATCCTTAATAACCTCACTCCTGTCAGGATGCGGTTTTTTTTCAAATAAAGTCGAATCCATCGTTGAAAAAGCGGAATTAAAAAATAAAACACCCACGATAAAAGCGACAAAAAAGATGCTTTATTGCCCGGATGAAAATAAAACTCAGTTCATTGTAGAAGATGAACCAACAATGAAATTCTATTCATCTCTTTTTAAATCCGTTCTCGAAAATAGAACTTACAGTTTCGTTCAACGTTCAGCGATGTATTCGTTAATGGAATTATTGAGAAGGCCGGATATCGTTACACCTCAAACTCGCATTCAATTTTTTTTACGCTACAAAGGAAAAGACACTTATTTCGATATTTCACCTAAGTCAAAAGATGATCTTGAAGCCTGGCCATTTATAAAAGGATTGGAAGTTTTATTGAAAAATAACGAGACTTCTTCTGACTTGTCTAAATTGGCCGATATTCTGGACTCAACAATGCCGTCGTCTATCAATGTAAGTCCTGCGTTTGAACAATTCCTTCAGGAGCATAGAGATTCAATTTCTAAAAATGAAGAATTGATTGATGTATTTTTCAAAGGTGATGAAATTTTAACCAAACATGAATCTTTTAAAAAAATCTCATTAAAAAAAATTTTGTTAAAATATAAAGAGATGAAGAGAAATTCCGAAAATCTCTATGCTTTGAATGAGTTTCCCTTAAAAGAATATGATTTGATTGATTCCAGCCTTACCCTAAAGGCCAATTGCAATTTTGACATTAATAAAGAGTCAGTCACAAAAGACGACCTTCTTGAAAATAAGATGAAAAAAAACAGCCATTATTTTGCGATGATGGAAGGGAGCAATACTTTCTTAGCGGTTGTCTCTTCATTTGTTCCCGAAAAAATTAGCAATTTAAATGGAACGTATTTTTTTAAGACAGCTCAAGCAACATCACCACTCCCCTTTTGTGAATTTAGGACAAAAAGTCTGGATACACTTTTATTTTCTACTAAAGGACGTTATCCGGCACAGCACTTGCGCCACCTTCTAACGTATGAAATTGGTCTGGCAGACTCTCAACAGTCTTTACATGAAATACTCACCTTTTCGAGACATCTTTTTTTGAACAATCCTGATCGCATTCTTTATGAATCCAAACGCGGAAGAAAAGCGCAGCTCGATTTTTTTCTCAGCATGAACTTTCCTATTTATCATGTCTCTTCGCTGGGTGATATTATTGGCGCTTCATCATTCTCTACCAAGGCCGAGAATTCTAGAAGTCTCCTTATTGATGATCGTTCTACCGCTCGTCTGAGGTGCTCATTTTGAAACAGACAATTCACGTCGTAGGACTTGCCTCTGGAAAAATTGTTGCAAAGCTTGAAGCAACTAAAACATTTCAGGGAACTTTGATGGATTTTCTTATGAATAACCGGATTCCCATTGCCTCCAGCTGCGCCGGCGCTGGAACATGTAAAAAATGTATTATTAATGGTGTCCAGCTCAGTTGTCAGATTTCCCTGAAGGATTTTATGGGGGACAAGGAAACCGCAGTGGTAGAAGTCTCTTATTTGTAGTAAACTTAATTCAGATTTTATATTCAACCTGGACTTATTATGCGCTATTTATCAATTGATCTTGAAGCTACCGGCCTGAATGAAAATGATTATATTATTGAATTCGGTATGATTCCATTTTGTACCGAAACAAAACGCGTTGAAGAGTCATTGGCACGCAATTTTTTTATCAAATGTCCTTCTTTTGATTCATTAAAACCAAATCTAGCGACCTGGGTTATCGAACACAATGAGCAGTTGATTAATAAGGCCCACAACTTCGGCATGCAAATGGAAAGCTTTAAGGATGAACTTGAAACTTATCTTTTAAGCAAAGAAGTAAAGGCTTATTTTAAAAATGAGAACAAAGAAAAAATTATTCTGTTCGGAAAATCAATGAGCGCCATTGATCTCCCGTTTCTCAATAGAGATCTTGGCTGGGATTTTATGCGCAAGTATTTTCATCACAGAAACCTGGATTTATCTTCAACTGCTAATACGCTCATCGATTTAAACTTTATCCCTTCAGAATGCTCTTCAGGATCAAAACTCATGTCTTATCTTGGAATGGGTGAAGTAAAGCATACAGCGCTTGAAGATGCCAAAAACACGGCCTTAATGTATTTAAAACTACTAGAAATGTTCTCGAAACCAACGAGAGACTAAGGGTTCATTGCAAGGAAAGAAGTTGGATCAATGGCTTCGCCATTCTTTCTGATTTCAAAATGCAGATGTGGCCCGGTGGTTCGTCCTGTCATCCCAATTTGAGAAATAACTTGTCCGCGATAAACGCGCTGCCCTTGTTTAGTAAAATTCATTTTTGCATGGGCATAAACCGTAAAAAATCCATTTTTATGAGCAATAACCGTAATATTGCCATATCCACCAATTTCACTTCCAGAATAAACGACAACCCCTTCAGAGGCCGCGACAATATGAGATCCCACACGTCCTGAAATATCAATTCCTTCATGGGCCCTTCCCCAACGATGACCAAATCCTGAACTGACTGTATTGCTGGAAGGAACCGGCCAGAGAAACTCTCCCGATTTTAAATAGGCTTTTGGATCAAACGGTCGCGCTTCGAAATCCTGTACAAGAACTCCTCTTTTTAATGGGATAAAAACCCATTCGCCTGGAGAAACTTTCTTTCCAGCATTGGCTTCCTGGATTTTTTCTTTGGGTACATTGAATTCTTTGGCAAGAGTTTCCAAAGTATCAGAAGGCTTGACCTGAACATAATGTCCGCTTTTTACGGATGAACAAGAAACAGCAAAGACTGCAAGAAAAAAAATATGAATAGTGAATGCTTTAAAAATTTTGGTCATTAAACCAATCGTCCTTAATTTTTAAGCAGATTGAATGCCTGCCTCTCTCAGAAACTTCCGTGTTTGACCCATCAACTCTTCCAGCGGGCTGCCGTAGTCCATTAACTTGATAGGTGCGACTGAGATCAATTTATCTTCGACTGCCTGACAATCAGAATCCGGGAGGTTTGCATATCCCTGATAGACGCCGCCAATCCAGTAATAATTCCTCCCACGGAAATCGACTCTTTCAGCGATATCCTCGGAGTAATTGCGAAAGCCCGTTTTCGTGACCTTCACCCCTTTTACTTCACTTTGCTCGACCCAAGGAACGTTGACATTAAGTAACGTCATGGGCGGAATAAAACTCGATATATTTGATTGTACTAGAGTTTTAATAAAATTTGAAGCGGTATAATAAAACAAATCGTTTTTCTCTGCGATCCTGAAATCCATGCAGGAACTTACTGCGATGGCAGGAACATTGTGAAAGACAGCTTCTCTGGCGGCCGCGACCGTTCCAGAATAAAACACATCCTGACCAAGATTGGCGCCACGATTGATTCCAGATATGACCAGATCCACTTTTAATTTTTTTGTTTTATAGAGATGGGCAATCCCCATGAGCGAACAGTCCGCGGGATAACCACTGCAACCATAAATATTCTCTTCGATTTCCTGCAGTCGCAATGTGTGATCCAAAGTAAGTGTATGACCAGTCGTCGAACGTTCTTCAAGCGGGGCAACGACCATGACATTGGCAATTCCTGCAAGTGTTTCTTTCAATATTTTAATTCCAGGAGCATGAACTCCGTCGTCATTCGTTAAAAGTATATTCATCAAAATTCCTGTCTTAAAAATTTATTTCTTTTTAGCAAATTCATTTCACTGCTGAGCTTTTTGAGATCAACATTTCTATAACAAACTTCAATGTCCGGGTTAATGGGAAGAGCGACCATATTAAACTCAAACAAATCAAAAAGAGAAGAAATCAGATTGCTGTTCCAATTCATTTTCATAATGAAGAAAGCACTATCATCGATGCTGGCACCAAAACGAGTGTAAAAATTAGCTGCAAAACGCTGAAGAAGATTCTT
>DJVH01000109.1 GCA_002440825.1 Bacteriovoracaceae bacterium UBA6261
AACCTTCCCTGTTCTTTGTCTTTTTGAAAAACCTGATCAATTGCGGTCAGACTGATATCCATGAATACGAAGAAAGAGAAAAAGCGATCAGAAGAAACGCAGAAGCGCTTCTGGACAAAAATCTCAGTGGTCTGAAAAAAATCATGTACAAATGGTCTCTCAAACATGCACGCAAGGCCGTCATGAACAGGGAAAACACTCGCTTTGCCCGCACCAGAATTTACGGCGTCGTCCGCTCAATGTTCTATGCCATTGGTGAAGACTTCGCTAAGAATAATATCATCGATAAAAAAGAAGATATCTTCTATCTTTCTTTTCAAGAACTAAAGGGAGCGATGGAAGGAACAAATGCTGTCATCAACCTACGACTGCTCATTGATGTGAGAAAGAAAGAATACGAGCGCTACAAGGATATCGAACCGGCCCCGCGTTTTATGACAAGAGGTCCGGTGTACTGGAACAACACTCATACAGAAAAAGAAGTTGAAGTTGTTTTCGATGAAAGCACTCTCCTTCCCAATCAGATGAAAGGAACTCCTTGCTCTCCAGGTGAAGTGATCGGCACAATCAAGGTCATCATGGGACCTGAAGACGATATGACGTTAAATGGAGAAATCCTGGTGACAGACAGAACTGATCCGGGGTGGATTCCTCTTTATCCGTCTCTTTCAGGCCTGTTGGTTGAACGCGGAGGTCTTCTGTCTCACTCTGCGATTGTCGCACGTGAAATGGGCCTTCCAACTGTCGTTGGAGTCAAAGGATTAACAAAGAAATTAAAAAGCGGCATGAAAGTCAAAATGAATGGTGAAACGGGATTAATCGAAATCCTTTCTGAATAAAAAAAAAGGGCCCGCCTCGTATCGCGAGGCAGGCCCTTTTTTTTAGTCTTACATTTTAAAAGCAATTGGAGACGGAAGCGGCATCACAAGTTCTTTTGGAACCTGGAAGTAAGTTCTGCCCATAGCTTTTTCGTTTTCAGTCTTAGCAAGAATATCGTTTTTCGACTGAGCGATAGCGCGGGCAACGTCTAATGTTCTTGTCAATTCCGCTGCGCGGATAGCGCGTTCACGGTTAACAAGACCGTTCGTTTTTACTTTGCCCATCAACCATGGTTTTACATCAACAGTTTCCATGATGATTCTTTTGATGTCTCTGAAGCCCAGTTTTGGGTTCACATCTTTAACTTTCGCTGCGATGTTTGCCACATAGGGAGCTGCTTGAGAAGTCCCGCTGACAGCAAGGTAACCGCCCGTTGGCATTGTTGAAAGAATACCTACTCCTGGAGCAGCGACTTCAACATTTTTAGCTCCGTAGCAAGAGAATGTTGCCAGTGCCTGATCGCCAAGAGTTGCTGCAACAGAAATTTTATTTTCAGCTTCAACGTTTGTTGGAGAAGAAGGAACTTCGTCATTGTTTGATCCTTCATTACCGGCAGCAAAAACGAATAAAGTGTTAGGAGAAGCTGCGAGAAATTTTTTTGTTTCCTGAAGGTTCACTGCAAAGAAATGATCTGTGTATGTTTTCAATTCTTCTGCAGTCGGATCTTTCTTGAAAAAAGTTTTGTAGAGTTGGGAGATAACACCAGAGATCGCTTCGTAAGAAGTCCCGAAAGAGCCATTCATAACGTCTGCTTTCGTCCCGTTGATGTATCCACCAATTTCTACATAAACTTTTGTCTGTTGTTGTGCAAGGGCCGTTAAAGCTGCCTTGAGTAGTGTTTCTTTAATGCCGCCGCTTATACCTTTCTCGGCTGCAAGCTGAACAAGTTTCGATTCTTTGCCGGGAACTTTGACTTCCGTTGGAATCAATTTAATTCCTACCGCTTTTACGTCAGCAGAATTTTTCACTGCAATCCCTGTCACGTGTGTTCCGTGCATCCAGTTGCCAAAAATCTGAAGATTTTTAACGAACGTTTCGTCTTTAAATTTTTCACGGGCCCAGTCGCGCTCCGCCTGAGTAATAGTTCCCAGAAATGACTTCAGCTGAATATCGAAAAATTTTCTTGAATCTTCAGTGTTTGAGTAAGCGTATTTGTAATCGATAAGTGTGCTGTTGCCTTCCGCAAAATTCCAGCCGTTGACATCATCCGGATAGCCGTTTTTATCTTCATCGCGATCATTGCCTGCGATCTCAAGTGGGTTAACCCACGCCTTGCTCACCAGGTCAGGATGTTTAAAATCGTTTCCAGAATCGACGACAGCAAGAATGGACGCTTGCGACGCCTGAATGGATAAAAATAAAAGTGCTGCTATTAAATTAAATTTTGTCATCACTGACTCCTTAAAAATTACCGATCAATGGTATTTTTTCTTTGTAATTTATCAATGATGACTGCTGAATGTACTTTGGTCTACTTCAGAATTCTGACTAAAACTTACCTGAGCAATGCCCAGGCAATCGGACAAAAAAAAACGCCTCCGAAGAGGCGTTTTCTGAATCAAAATCTATAATGAAAAATTATTCTAGGACCGGTTTTTTAATTAACAAGCTTGGACGAACTGGTTTGAAGTTCAGTTTGAAATCCAGTTTCTTTCCAATGGAAAGAGACTTCTCAACTGGAACATCCGCAATAGTTGCTTTCGCCATTGAAATCGCTTTATCTACTGTCATTGTTTTTGCCAATTCTGCAGCTTTAAGAGCACGTGGCTTGTTGACAATACCAGATGTTTTTACTTTTCCTTTCAACCAGTCTTTCACATCGACAGTTCCGAGAACAATGTCCTTCAGGTCGCGGGCCTTAAGAGCAGGGTTCAAATCTTTCATCGCTGCGATGATATTTGTTACGTATGGAGTCGCCTGGCTTGTCCCAGAAAGTGGAATATAAGCTTGAGTCGGCGCTGTTGAAAGAATTGCCACTCCCGGAGCTGCTACATCAACTTTTGTTCCACCGAAGTTAGAAAAGTCGGCAAGTTTTTTATAACCAAGAGTTGCTGCAACAACAATTTTGTTCGCCGCTTGGATATCTGCCGGGTAGTCAGGGTATAAATCGTTGTTTGAAGAATCGTTTCCGGCCGCGATTGTGAAAAGAGTTTCAGGAGCAGCAGCAAACATCTTCGGGCCTTCTTGTAAAAGGCGGTTGAAATACGTTTTTACCAGAGAAGCAAGTTCAGCGTCTGTTGGTTGTCTTTTTACTTCTTCGATGAAACCAGCTTTGATGAAATTCACAGCGTCGCCGAATCCGATACCGAACGACTGGTTTACAACATCAACTTTATGGAAGTTCATAATTCCATGAAGACCAACCATTTGCTCTACTTGTTGATCAGCAGATTGCACAAGTTCAGCAGTAAATTCTTCAATTGTTTTACCTGGAGTCGTATCAGCTGGAGGAGGAGTTTGTTGTCCACCGTTTGTCTGAACAGGCGCTACAGGTTCTTCATAAACAGTCGGGATAACTTTCATCGCCAGAACTTTTGCCTGATTGACGTTTTTCACTGAAATACCAGCGCAGTGAGTTCCGTGGATATAACCACCGATGAAATTGACTTTATTCATGAACACCTGGTCTGAACCATGAGTTCTTAACCATGTCATTTCTTGCGGAGCAATCGTTCCGAGGTCAATTTTGCTGTAATAATTAAAAAATGTTTTTACATCAGCAGTGATGAATGAATTGTATTTGTCGTTATAAACTTTTGGTGAGTTCTCAGTGAAGTCCCATCCGTTTGTGTTACCCGGAAGACCATCACCGTCTAAATCGACTTTGCTTCCGAATTTTTCTTTTTTATTTAACCAAGCTTTTGGGGCCAGATCTCTATGAGATAAATCTGTTCCTGAATCCATAACGCCGACAAGTGAAGCGTTTGCAGATGTGAGTTGTACAAGAGCTAGGATTGGTAATAAAATTTTCACGACATCTCCTTTTGAGTAGTGCCGGGAACCTAGCATTAATTAGATTTCTTGAATATAAAAATTTGAGCACTGCTCATTTTTTACTCGTTAGGAAGAGAGTTTGTAAGACATTGTCAGAACGACAGTTCAATTTGAACAAGAAGGACTCAGTACATGGTTGCAAAAAGGGTATTTATTACACGATCAATACTTTCAGATGGCGCTCAATTTTTAAAGGAAAATGGTCTAATCGTCGAAGTTAACGCTCACGATGCTCCCCTGTCAAAAGACGAATTGAATCGGAAGGCCAAAGAGGCCGACGCTCTGATCACTATGCTCTCTGACCAGATTGACGAGGCCTTTCTGACCGAGAATGCTCACCTGAAAATCATCGCAAACTATGCCGTAGGCTTTAACAATATCGATGTTGCCTGTGCTAAAAAACTGGGGATTGCGGTCACCAATACTCCCGATGTTCTGACAGAAGCGACGGCCGAAACCGCTCTGGGTCTGATGCTTGCGGCCGCACGCCGCTTTCAGGAGGCCAGTCTTAGTGTTCACTCCGGTGAATGGAAGAGCTGGCACCCTCAAAAACATCTGGGGCCGGCGTTAAAAGGAAAAACTTTAGGGGTCATAGGACTAGGCCGCATCGGAAAACGTCTGGCCGAAATGGCCCATTACGCCTTTCATATGCGCATTCTCTACACCGCTCACTCACAAAAAAGCACTTCCTATCCAGCAGAATGGACAGATCTCAACCGATTGCTCAAGGAAAGCGATTTTATCTCTTTGCATGTACCATTAACTGAGGAAACCAGAAATCTCATAGGTGCCAGAGAGTTCCCGCTGATGAAACCCGAAGCTGTCCTGGTCAACACGGCCAGAGGAGAAGTTATCGATCAGGACGCTCTCATAGAGGCCTTGAAATCAAATCGGATTTTTGGGGCCGGGCTGGACGTCATGACTCCTGAACCGCTTCCCCTGTCGTCTGAACTTTTGAAATGTCCGAATGTCTTTTTGTTGCCGCATATAGGGTCGGCCACATTTGAAGCGAGAAGAGAAATGGCGATGTTGTGTGCGAAAAACGTGGTGGCGGGACTAAAAGGAGAAAAACTTTATTCTTCAGTGTATTAAGGCCCGAAGAAAAAGCCTCCATCCTTAGAGGCCAGTCTAAAACTAAAGGCGCCGAAAACAAAACTAAACGGCGCCTTTAAAATTTATCTTTTTGGAAATTTGATATTGGTAATTCGCGTGACATCTTCCCCGCGTCCACCATCTTGATCGCGGTGAACTGAAACGAGACAAGATTCTTTATCTGACTGTTGGTAGTCCTGATCTCCACGAACCAGAATTCCTTCCACTACACCTGTTCTTGAATCCACAACGGCCGAGCCAGAGTTTCCACCGTAAGTGTCAGCGTTTGTTCTGAAGTAAATCGGATTTGTGTTATCGCGCATATCAGCTGCAGCAGTAATTTTCAGCGGAAGTCCTGTCGGGTGACCAAGAACAGTGAAAACAGCATCGTCTGCTGGTTTGCCAGCTGTTCTGTATTTTAGCGGCGTACGACCTGTCACCGGACGATCAAGTCTTAAAACAGCGTAGTCATTCATGTTTGAAGGAGACTTTTCGCGCGCGATGATTTTTGTACAGTGGTAAACCTGAGACTTATCAAAAGTAAAATTGCCCTTTTCTTCAGAAGTGTTTGCGAAATCAAAAACCCATGCGTGGTTTTCACAGTCGCTCACCTGATTGATACAGTGGCCGGCCGTCACCAGCATATCAGCGCCAACAAGAAAGCCAGAGCAGTTCGCAGCAGCAGGCTGAGTTGCAAATCTTTCACTTTTGCAGATCCCTTCTTCTTCCAGCGTATGAGATTTTACAGTGTATGTATCGCCTTCCTGAACAAGATTATTATTCAAAATTTGAGCGGCCGTTGATCTCGAAAGTTCTTTCATCAAAGAATCTGAACTTTCAAAAACATCCATGCGGTCGTCTTGTCCGTAAATGACTTTTGGAACAATTTTAATAGGTGATAATTTTTTTGACTTGAAACCAGCTTGAGCAGAAAAAGAAAACGACAGAGAGACTGCAAGGCCGACTGTAAGAGCGAGAGTTAATTTCATTCAATAATCCTTCTTAAATTTGCGAGAGCTTATAATTTAAAAGGACAAGGTAGCTATGGGCACTAACAAATACTTACAATTGACTCTTTCTGTCGGTTAACATTTTTGACCTCGGAGGATGAGAGTTTCAACAGAGCCGGGAAAGGTCACTCCCAGGAAAGGGGACCACTGGGCCTTTGTTTTCAAGTTTTCTTTTGTAATTGTGAGAGGTTTCTTCAAATTAAGAATAGTAAAAGAAGCAGAATATCCCTCTGCGATAAAGCCCATTCCTTTGCCCCATTTTTTCATGAGATCAGATTTTTCATTGAGAGAAGAAAGAAATGTATTGAAAAATGTCCCTGGATTTTCAGCGGCGACCAGGGCAATCATCTCGGGAGACACCCCTGCACTATCCATCAACCAGGTCGTAAATGGCGCAAAAGTGTCAAGGCCGGGAAGTCCGCTCATCCCTTTTTCTTTTTCTTCTTTTGAGTGCGGAGCATGATCGGTGGCGAGATAATCAATCTCTCCTTTTTTAAGCGCTTCAAGAAGAATGTTGGCGTCCTGCTGCGGTCTGATAGGAGGATTCATCTGATAGTGAATCTGTTCTGACGAAGCCATGGCGCGGATTTTTTCTTCGCTTAAAAAAAGATGTTGGGGGGTCACTTCACAAGTGACGCGAAGACCTTTTTGTCTGGCCTTCTTTATGGCGTCCAGTCCCGCGCCAGCGCTGTAATGACAGAGTTTTCCCGTGAGATCGTATTTTTCAATCAAGGCAAGAGCTAAATCGGTGGCCATCAATTCAGCTGAGATCGGTCGTCTTAAAAAATGGTCTTTTTCGTTTTTATGCTCTTCCAGAATTTCCGGATCTTCACAGTGAAAACTCACCCACTGATTTTTATAATGAACGAGAACGTTATCGAGATCTTCATTGTTTTTAAAAAATAAATCTCCTACAGACGGCCCCATATAGACTTTGTAAGGAACTTTAAACGTGAGTGGACGTGTTTTGGGCCCGATACCGGCATAGAGAAGAATGGGAATATCACTTTTTTGAGTCAGCTTCATTTTGGCCAGATAGGAATCGTCATCGATAGGCGGAACGGGATTATTGGGCATATCGGCCACGTGGACAAGACCACCATTCTTGGCCGCCGCACAAGTAGAACGAAAATCTTCTTTGTAAGTATTTTTTCCACTGACATCTTCCCGGGCGTGGATATGAATATCGCCCATGCCTGCAAAGAGCAGACAGTCATCGCCGTAATAATCATCGACCTCATCTCTGGAAAATTTATTTTCATCCACAGAAAGAATCAATCCCGACTGTGTGTCATAGGAAATTTGTTTGCGGGAGACTCCCTCGCTGGTCGCGCAGAGGGCATCGATAATTTTAAATGTGTTCATTTGCAAGTCTCTTAAAAGTCAGAACGATGATCAAGTTCAAAACGCCAAAGGCGTTGATCGATATCCGTTAACGTTAAGGTCGTGAATCTGTCGGATTTTTGCAGTTCAACTTTTTCGAGATCGTATGGTCCCTGGGCCTTGCGGTACAGAAAGAAATTGTACTTACTCATGATCTCTCTCAATTCATCTTCACTGCGGACCTTGAAGGAAAAAACAATTCCCTTATTGCGTGAAAATTCATCAACGGCATTTTGTTCGCAAAGTTTGAGAGAGAGAGGGCCACGTTGAACGCTGTCGGAAACGCTGTCGACATCAAACTCGAAGACGTCAGAAAGAAAATCCATCATTCGGATTTTATCCTGACTATACAGAAGAAGCGGACCGCATTCATATTCCATACTTCAATGTTAAGAGATGAAAAGAAGGAATTCAACTAAAAGCGCGGAAAAAATTTGAAAGGAAGCTCAGTAGTGCGCATAACGGTCTCGCCTTTGCACTCATTGTTGGCACAATGATAAGCGCGATTGCAGCCAAGATCGAGGTCCATTTGGAAATCGGAGTCGCCGCGAATGAGGATGCCTTCGACCTGATGAGTTTCGGTATTGACGACCGGAGAACCGGAATTTCCGCTGAAAGTGTCTGCGTTTGTCAGAAATGTGTACGGCAGATGGTTGCTGCGGATTTTAGCATCGCCGGCCACAATTTTCGGAAGCCCCATGGGATGTCCGATGACAGCGAGACTGGCCTCTGGTGAAACTTTTCCTAATTTTCTGATGGCCAGAGGTTTACGGTCATTTATTTTGCGATTGATTTTAATCAAAGCGTAGTCGAATTTAGAATTTTCCTGAATGGAAATAAGTTTGTCGCAGGTAACGACCTTCTCTTTTTCTATCTTCACTTTTTGATTGTCGAATGAAAAACCAAGTTCATTATCATAGTCGAGAACCCAGAAATTTTTCTGGCAATCAAACTTGTCCTTCAAACAATGGCCGGCAGTCAAAAGAAGATCTTCGCCTATTAAAAAGGCCGAACAACTGGAGACCAGCGGAAGCGACGCAAACTTTTCGTCTGAACAGAAAT
Source organism: Bacteriovoracaceae bacterium UBA6261 (assembly GCA_002440825.1). Classification (GTDB taxonomy): domain Bacteria; phylum Bdellovibrionota; class Bacteriovoracia; order Bacteriovoracales; family Bacteriovoracaceae; genus Bacteriovorax. The sequence goes on from DJVH01000109.1 coordinate 8,421, forward strand.
TCATTCCTTTTTCCAGACTTTTGGTTGCAATGGTATAGGATATTTTATCTTCCTCAGTCACACGCCACCGAGGCACCTGAGCAAGAACCGAGCGGGACATTTCCCGAAGCTCGTCACCTGAATCCAATTCGGTAATCAGGCGACGGTTATCATCGCCATAAATACCTTTTTCGGTATTGACACTATTATCGTAAGATTCAAAATCATCCCAGATATTAAGCGGAACATCAGAAGGCAATGAAGAAACGATCTCCCGCTTCCCGGCAAAAGCAGAAGAAACGAGAACGGCATTGACCGCTAAAAAAATGAGAAGTGTTTTCATAACGGTTCACCTTTTACGTCATTTAAAAATTTTGTGTTAAGAAACATTAAGAAGTGAAAAAATTACATGACTTTTTTAACTCCTCCTTAACAAAAAATAGAGAAACTCTTGAGTTGTAAACCCCCTGTTTGAACAGTAAACATAAGCCACTAAATTAAACAAAACCTGTTAACAATTATGAATAAAAGAAACCACATCTGGCGAATTTCAGCTTCACTTCTGGTGTCGCTTATTGCCCTGATTCTTCAGGCAAAAGCTTCGCAACACATTCACAACGCCAAATTCCTGTTTCTTTACCCGGTGGTCTTTTTTATTTCATGGCTGGATTTCGCTTCTGCACTTGCCTCCATTCTATTCACCAGCGCCGTTGTTTTCGTTTATTTTTATGGAATGAACACTGAACAAGGAACTCTGATCCGCATCGCTGTTTATTTCACTTCGACTTTTTCCATTGCCTGGCTCATCAACTACACCAAAAAACGCGAACAGCTCTTCGTCCGTAAAATGCATGAAACATCACAACAGCTTTACTCTATCGTGGAAAACATGCAGGATTCATTTTTTGTCGTCGACAAAGAATGGACAATTGAATTCGTCAACCGTAATCACGAAAAAATCACGCGCTCAAAAAAATCAGAGCATGTCGGGAAAAAACTATGGGAAGCTTTTCCCATTCACAATTACAAAACATCAGTTTACTGGAGCGAACTTGAACAAGTTATGCAGACAGGAGTTCCTTCTGAATTTGAAGCCTATTTCGCTCCTTTAAAAATCTGGACAGAAGTTCATGCCAATAAAACAGACAAAGGCGGAGTAGCGGTTTTCTATCGCGATATCACGCTCAGAAAATTGCAGGAAGAAGCAGTGGCCAGCAACGAACAGCGCTTCCGCGCTCTTGCCGATTCCATGCCTCAGATTGTTTTTGTTTCAAATCAATTTGGAAAAATCATTTATCTCAATAAACAATGGCAGGAATTCACGGGTCTCGATGAAAAAGATTTGTTCCAGCTCAACCTCAATAAATTTGTTCATCCGGATGATCACTCAGCAGTTCTGGGTAATTGGAAAATGAGTATCAAGCGCGGAACGAAATTTTCTATTGAGTGCAGAATCAAAAATAAAAATGATGACTACCGTTGGCACCTCGTGCGCTCGGTTCCGATACCAGATGAACAAGGCTCTATTGAAAACTGGTTCGGAACAAGCACTGACATTCACGAATTAAAATCAGCTCGTGAATCGGCACGCATTCACGAAGAAAAATTTGAAACGATCGCCAATAATATTCCTCCTCTGGCCTGGATGAGCGATGGAGATGGATGGGTCTCCTGGTATAATCAGCGTTGGCATGATTATACCGGTTTGTCGGAAGAGGAACTCCATGGCTGGAACTGGCAGCAAGTTCATCACCCGGATCACGTGGACAGAGTCGTTAATGGATTCAAGCGGCACCTGATCAGTGGAAAACCATGGGAAGAAATTTATCCGATCAAAGGCAAGGACGGTCTCTATCGCTGGTTCCTTTCGCGAGCTATTCCAATTAAAAACAGTGAAGGTAAAATTATCCGTTGGTTTGGTACAAATACTGATATTGATGAACAGGTAAAAATCGAAGCGATGCTGAATGAAAGTCAGATGTATTTCCGTCAGCTCGCCAATTCAATTCCTCATATCATCTGGACTTCCAGATCAGATGGATCAATGGATTTTTACAATGATCGCTTTTATGAATACACAGGGCTTTCTGAACAAGAAGAAATGCTTCAAACATGGCAAGGATTGATACATCCGGACGATTTCAAACAAATGGTAACCAAATGGACTCGCTCTTTAAGAACAGGAGAGCCTTACCATATTGAATATCGTTTAAAAGACCGGCATGGCGGCTATCGCTGGTTCCTGGGACTCGCTCTTCCGATGCGCGATCAATCCGGTGCCATTGTCAAATGGTTCGGCTCGTGCACGGATATTGAAGACAGAAAGCATCTTTCGGATCAACTTGAAATCAGAAAACAAGAACTCGAAAGTGCTCTTGTCACAAGAGATGAATTCCTTTCAATTGCTTCCCATGAATTAAAAACACCGCTCACTTCTTTGAAATTGAACTGTCAGCTCTTCCGTAGATCAATGGATCGAGGTCGTGAAGACTTACTGACACCAGAAAGAGTGACTGGCCTCTGTGATCAGATTGAAAAGCAAGTCGGAAAACTTAACAGACTTGTCGATGATATGCTGGATATCTCCCGCATCAGAACCGGCAAACTCACACTGAGACAACAACAATTTGAACTCAATGAACTTATCAGCGAAGTGCTTGGCATGCTTCGCGACCAATTCCGCACTTCAGGGTGTCCGATGCCGCAACTTGAATGCACCGATGAACCCATTTTTGTTACCTGGGACCGGGTTCGCATTGAACAAGTTCTCATGAATTTACTCACGAACACCATTCGCTACGGAAACGGCAAACCTGTCTTGTTAAAACTCACACAGGACAATGGACGCATCTTTCTCGTTGTAAAAGATAATGGAATTGGAATCGCACCGGAAAATATTGAAAAGATCTTTTATCGTTTTGAAAAAATCAAGAATCCAAAAGAAGTGGCAGGTCTGGGCCTTGGTCTCTTTATCACCAAACAAATAGTCGAGGCCCATGGCGGACGCATTTGGGTTGAAAGTCAGCTTGGGCAAGGTTCGGAATTTAAGATTCAGATGCCTTGCTGAATTCCCAGGTTATTTCTTTTTCAAAAGAAGCTCCTCTTTCTGCGAGAGTTTCTCTCAGAGGGAAACTCTCCTCAGCGAGCAATTTCAATTTGTAAACATCACCGTATAATTTTTTAATTTCATCATCGATGACTGAATAAGGAGGGCCGCCGGGAACCGCTCCGTAATTGAAAACGACAACTAAAAGCTTTGTTAAATCAACTGCGGTTTTTTTAAGAAATTCCGCATAACGGATTCGCTCTTCATTATCAAAGGCCACCATAGAAGCACGATCATAGCAGGCAGTAACGCCTTTAAGGTGTTCTGCCGTCAATTGAAAAAAATCTCCCTGATAAAGAGTGAGACCTTCTCCCCTATAAACCTGAAAATTCTTTTCAGCAGTTTTTGTCATTTTAAGATTGTTTTCTTTGATAAAGTCGAGAATAGCGAGTTCCGAAAACTCAACTCCGATGACTTCATATCCCTGATCGCGAAGAAAAATCATGTCGAGTGTTTTTCCACATAACGGAACCAGTATTTTTTTATGTCCCTGAAAGACATTGATGAATTTTACCAGGGAAGGATGAGGTTTTCCCTGATGAAATCCTATTTGGTTGTTGATCCAGCGCTCGTTCCAGAATTCAAAATCAGGCATATTCGTCTCTCAGTTTTTTTTCGGCGCGATCTACGATCTCAAAATCATGTACGCGAAACAGCAGATGGCCGTATTTATTTTTTAAAAATTGAACTATCAAATCTTCATGCAGTTTTTCGGCCTCAGCAAAAAGATCTGACGTTTCAGGCGGAAGGGACTTTCGCAAAAAGGATTTTTTTGAAAGACCTATCAACCAACTCCGGTCGCTGGAAAAACTCTGACTCAGCTTTGGGAAATGGCGGATTAAATCCCAGTTTTGTTCATAGCTTTTTGAAAAACCAAAACACGGATCAAAAATGATTTTGTGATCTACGCCCCAGCTTTTAAATTTGTCCTGGGCCTTTTGAAAATGCTCCAACGCCTGCTTCACAACATCACCTTCACGAAGAAAAGTCATATGTTTTCCTGTTTCAGAACGGGAAGGAATATGCGTAAAACTAAAAATGTATTTAAAAAAGGGATCGTCAGTTTTCTCTTTAAGAAGATCTTCGAGTTCATCATCGAGAACACCTGAGACATCATTAAAAAGAAATCCCTGGCCCTTATATCGCTCTTTAAAGCGTGTTTCAAAAAAGCGAAAGGAAGATGGTCTGTATGTATCAAAAGAAATCCATCGATCGTTCAAGTCAATCGATTTAACCAGATCAAAGAAGTGAAGAAAGCGGCCTCGCTCTTCTTCTGCGGCAATGGAAGCATTCATAGGTGCAGTTGATTCAAAACCAAAGTCCAGAATTAAATCAGGACGGTCTTTAAGGGTCAAAAGCGCCTTTGTCAGTTCGGTTGTGTTGAAAAATTTATTGGGGTCTGAAAACGAATTGGGGGTTACGTTAATAACCCCCATCGTTTTACAATTCTTAAATTCAGACAGCATTTTTTTAAGCGAGAACTGGATTCATTCCACCTGATGAAGATTCTTTTGTTTCATCATCAGATTTTTTAACTGGCTTAAGAGGCACGCCGATATCGATCCCAGCGATGACATCTTTTACCTGTTGGAAGTCCACAGTTTCCCAAGTCACCAGGGCGTGAGCAAGGCGATCTAGAGCGTCTCTGTTTGACTTCAGAATATTAAGCGCGATCTTGTAGTTTTTTTCTACGATGCGGTTAATTTCTTCATCAATTTCCTGAGCGGTTTTTTCAGAGTAATCAGTGTTATCTCCGCCACCTGTGTAAATCGACATTCCCGACTTGTTGTAATTAATCGGTCCCATTTTTTCAGACATACCCCATTTACAAACCATTGATCGAGCTAAGCTTGTCGAGCGTTCAATATCGTTTGAAGCACCTGATGTCATTTGGTTGTAAACGATTTCTTCAGCACAACGTCCCCCCATCAAAAAGGAGATGAAGTTTTCTGCACGATCATTTGTCAAAGACAACATGTCTTCCTGAGGAAGAGTTTGAGTAACACCCAAGGCCCCTCCGCGAGGCATGATCGAAACTTTGTGAATAGGATCAGTGTAAGGAAGATTCATCCCTACCAGTGTGTGTCCTGCTTCATGGTAGGCCGTCATCAGTTTTTCTTTATCAGAAATTACCAGAGATTTTCTTTCAGGTCCCATTAAGACCTTATCTTTGGCCTGCTCGAAATCATCGTTGCCCAGTTTTTTCTTGTTCAATCTAGCTGCATTCAATGCTGCTTCGTTGACGAGATTGGCAAGATCAGCACCAGTAAATCCCGGTGTTCCTTTGGCAATGACTTCAAGATCAACATTGTCTTCAAGCGGCGTTTTCTTTGTGTGAACTTTTAAAATGCCAAGACGTCCTCTGACATCTGGTGGCCCAACCATAACCCGTCTGTCGAAACGACCAGGTCTTAAAAGAGCTGGATCGAGAACGTCGATTCTGTTTGTCGCGGCGATGAGGATAACGCCTTCGTTAGATTCGAATCCATCCATTTCGACAAGAAGTTGGTTAAGAGTTTGTTCGCGTTCATCATGGCCACCGCCCATGCCCTGGCCACGATGTCTACCGACGGCATCGATCTCGTCAATGAAGATGATNNTGACGGCCGACCGCGTCGATCTCGTCAATGAAGATGATACATGGAGCGTGTTTCTTTCCTTGTTCGAATAAATCGCGAACGCGGGAAGCACCGACACCAACAAACATTTCAACAAAGTCAGAACCTGAAATCGAAAAGAACGGAACATCAGCTTCACCGGCAACAGCTCTGGCCAGAAGAGTTTTCCCAGTTCCCGGAGGACCAACGAGAATAACACCTTTAGGAATTTTTCCGCCGAGTGCTGTGTATTTTTTTGGATCTTTTAAGAAGTCGACAACTTCTTCCAATTCTTCTTTTGCTTCCTGAACACCCGAGACATCACCAAAAGTGATTTTCTTTTCATGTGGGTTGAGCATTCTTGCGCGCGATTTTCCAAAGCTCATCGCCTTGCCGCCGCCTGCCTGGATCTGGCGAAGGAAGAAATAGAAAATCACGATAAGAAGAATCATCGGTCCCCAGTTCAAAAGAAGCGAAGTAAAAAATGGTTGTTTTTCTTCTTCTTCGTATTGAGGAATAATTCCGTTTTCACGCAAAATATTAAACGTGGCATCTCCAGTATTTCCCGTCAGAGAAAAACGAGAACCGCTTTCGTAACCTGCTTTGAATTTACCCATAATGGTGTCTTTGCCTTTGAAGACAACTTCTTCCACTTGTTTTTCTTCAACAGCACGAACGAACTCCGGATACTTGATAAATTTGTGGTTGGTCTTATCGACCATGGCTACTTTTGCAAGAAGGGCCATGAGCAAGATGACGACAATCCAAAGAGTGAGAGTTTTTTGTTGAGGTTTCATTTAATTCCTATGTCCTTATTGGTGAAACGAAAACGATCATCCTATTCTATAAACCCAAGATAGAAGAATCAAGTATGACCGCGTGCAGACGGAGCTTTTGTCTATTCTTTTTCGAGAGTAGCGGATAAAAGTTGTAGGGAATTTTTTTATCTTTGAGCCACTGAGTTGTTTTGGGAAATAAAGGGTGAATCAGTTTCGAAGATTTATCGCTGTGTTCTTTATTCATCAAAGTTATGAATGGAAAAAGGGCCTTGCCCTGTTTTTTGCTATCGCCGGAAGTCATCTGCGTAACTGAGGTATGCTTCAGGTAACTGAGAATTTTATCATCCGCTTCTCTGTAGTACTCGAGATGAGACTCATTCGCGATGAGGAGATAATTATCCAGAAGAAAAATTTTCACTCCACCGGAAAAGGCCTGCGGGCCCTTCATTTTACATTTGTGAGCATTTTCCTTGAGATCTTTGTGAGAAGCAATCAGCTTATCGACTTCGCGGTCAATTTCTCCGCGGTGAGACCGTGAAAAAAAATGTATCCACTCTTTGATTTCTTCTTTGTGAAAACTGAAATCACCTGAGCGAAGAACAACTGCTCCACTCGTTTCTCTTCTTTCCACCAAGAGTGTCAGACCGCGCGGTTTTTTCTCAATGAAAAGCGAACGGTGCAAATTCAACTTGCGGGCAAGCTCTGTCTGACGGGCAACGTAGTGACGAAGATATTGCGGGTAGCGCGAATGAATCGTTTCAGTGAGAAATTTGCGGAAAAAATTTCGTTCGAACCGCATGTCTCTATTGCTGCTGTCTTCAGCGTAATGAAGGCCCAGCTCTCTGGCGTATTTGCGGATCTGGTTTTTACTTACGCACATAAAAGGGCGAACCAGGCCTTTGTTAAAAACCGGAATTCCCAATGTTGAAGCGAGTGAACTTTGCTTGAAGGATTGAATCATACTCCACTCAAATGAATCATCGAGGTGATGAGCGGTGTAAACCCAGAAATCGTCTTGCAAATATTGTTTATACACACCAGCGCGAAGATTTCTGGCGACTCCTTCAAAGTTCGATTGTTTCAAATCGAGGGAAAAGCGAACAATGTCCACTTCGAGATTGCAGATTTTTGCATGTTTTAAAACCAGTGCTTCTTCGTCTTTATTTTCAGGCCTTGTTCCGTGATTGATGTGCAGAACTTTCATCTGACCTTTGGTGATGTCGTTCAAAACATACATGAGGGCCACGGAATCGACTCCACCGGAGACGGCCACGATCACTTTTTTCTCAGAATCGAGGAGCCGCATGGAATTCATGAAGTGTTCCACATGGCGTACAAACTGGCGGGAATTGAATTTCATCCTCTGCATAAGTCCCCCATCATAAGGTCTATTTAGACCGATGTCTTTAAATTTCCGCTTTAAATTCTTGACAGATAGCTCGTTGAATCTTAGGATGGGTCAAACTTTTTTCATGGCTT
>DJVH01000069.1 GCA_002440825.1 Bacteriovoracaceae bacterium UBA6261
TATTTGAGTAACTCTTCTGAGTCCGTTTCCATAACAAGAGAATGTGTATTGCCGTCGCCACGGCAAAGGTGATTGGCACTCGAATCCGTTTCCACAGCTCCGCCTAAAATTTTAGGAGAATCAGGTGAGAGTGATTTGTGAGTCAGTAAAAGCGCTGTAGCCGCTGAACCAATGGTCAGGTTGGCGATATATTTTTTGATATTTTTTCGATCAATGGATGGATTTCTTAAAAGCTCCTGGATGGTACTTTCCAAAAGTGGTCCACCATTTTCACCGCTTACAATGAGCGCCGTTTTGATCTGACCGTTTTCTATCATATTGCCGGCCACAACGATGGCGTTAATCACCCCAAGACAGGCATTGGATAAATCAAAGATCATCGCTTTTCTGGAAAGTTCGAGATTGGCATGAACCACTGAAGCTGTCGCCGGTTCAAGAAAATCGCGGCAAACCGAAGCGTGAATGAGCAGATCGACATCTTCTTTTTTTATTTTTGATTTTCTAAAAAGAGTATTGGCCGCTTCTGTTGAGAGATCACTTGGTTTGGTTCCAGGCGGCCAGGTTCTTCTCGCTTTAATTCCGGTCATGAGTTCAAGTCTTCCCTCAGGAAGTTTAAGTTTCTCGTAAAGAGGGGCCAGACGTTTTTCAATCGCTTCGCTGGTCATGATGTTCGAAGAAAGGGCGTAGCCGAAAGATTCGATGACGACGTTGGAAAATTTCATGAAGATGATCCTTGCAGAACGTGAAGATTTGCCATGGAAATTCCCGAGAGCATAGAGCCCACGATTCCCAGAAACCCTTGATCTGTTCCGCAAATATAAAGTCCCGCTACTGGCGTTGTTCCGTTTCTCGTTTTATCAATGGACCCGTAAACAGTTCCGCCGAAATGACCGGTATAGCGTTTGATCGTAGTTGGTGTAAAAATATCTTTGAACGCAACAGTGTATCCATCTTTTAATCCGCAAGCGCGAAGAATGGATTTACTTTGTTCAAAGACCAGTTCTTTTTTGGCCTTATAATTTTCTTTGGAAACTAAAAGTTCCTGATTCCAAAGATCGTAGTTTGCAATATTGGTGACTCTAAGTACGCCTTCTTCATAATCATCCTGAAAATGGTCATACTTAAAGTTATTGGGAAAACAAACCACGGCGCTTTCTTTATCAAAAAGCGTCTGCGGTTTTTGGTAGAGATATTCAGGGCGGTTGTTGTAAAAAACAATCGTCGCATCCACGCCTAAATCACGCGGTTTTTTGTCTGTTATGAGTATACTTTCTGTAAAGGAAAGCGCTCCGGGGCGAGGAGTATAGGAAGGCTCAGCATCCAGAACTTTCATTGTTTCAGGTAGACCTATTGATGAAAGGACATTATCGCATTCAATGATTTCGCCGCCGTTAATTTCGACAGCAGAAATTTTTCCATCTTTAGTAATCAGTCTGGTGACTTCGGCCTTAAAGCGAATTTCTCCGCCCACTTCACCAAGCCTTTTTAAAAGCAGATCAATAATAGTGCGGACGCCACCTTCCGGACGGCCGAATCCTTCAAGAAAAATACTTTTAAACATGATCACGAATTGAGAAAAGTCCATGTCGTTTTCCCAGGCGGATCCATAGATAAGCAGGGGACAAAAAATCATCTCAACCAGTGATTTATCTGAAATAAAATTTCTGACGACATCTTTGGCCATCACAGTTTCGTTGGATAAGTCTGTTTCATTAAAATTTTTAATGTGATTCAACAGATTCATGAACCCATCGATTTGTGACGGAAATTTCTCACTGATTTCAGAAATTAAAAAATCAATGTCATTGGTAAATTTCAATTTCTGATCTGGAAATTGAATCAATGAATAGTTCTGAGGAGTGAGTTTGAAATCAGCAAGCGGAATGCGCAGCTGCTTCATCAGTTTGTTAAACGGTTTGCCACGGTCATCCGGATTCACAAAATTAGTGAGGGCATGAAGGCCGACATCAAATTTTCTTTTTCCTCTGGCGTAGTAGGAATTGAGTCCGCCAGTGATGGTATGTTTTTCAACAATCAGAACTTTTTTATTGTACATCGAGAGCCGTATGCCGGCAGCAAGTCCGCTCATGCCGGCCCCGATGATCACGGTATCAACTTTCATTAAGCATTAAATTTAGGTGCCAGGTATTCAACACAAGACTTCATTGAAGCTAGTTTTGTGTAATCTTCCTGAGGAACTTCAATCTTGTGGCGTTTTTTAAGTTCCATGACTATATCAAGAAAGTCCATTGAATCCAGGTCAAGCTGGTCTCTTAGAGCAACTTCGTCTTTTATAGAAGACACGTCGTCATCAAGGGCGATATCCGCGATGATGTCTAGTACTTTTGCTCTTACTTCTTCGTTCGATAACATTTTCTTCTCCTAAGAATAATTCTTCTCTAATATTTTTTTACGATAAGCGTGGAATTAATTCCAAGCATTCCAAATGAATTGTTTAAAATAATTTTTACGTCGTGAGAAACTTTCTCACCATTCACAAGACCAGAGATGGCGCATTGTGGATCGAGGTTTTCAATTTTTTTGCAGGGATGAATATAGCCATCAGTGAATGACGGAATATTTCCTGCCAGTTCAAGAGCGCCAGCGGCCCCCATGGCGTGTCCGATGAAACCTTTTGTTGCATTGACGTGAACATTTTTATAAGCGCCGAAAAGTTTTTCGACGGCCTGGCATTCCTGGATATCTCCCTGAGTGGTTCCTGTCGCGTGCATGTTGACGATGTCGATTTCCCCCGTCTCGATGCCTGCTTTTTTGATCGCCATCTGCATGCATTCGATTTGTCTTTCTGTATTGGGAAGAACGAAATCTGAAGCATCAGAGTTTGAATGGTAACCGATGATTTCGGCATAGATTTTTGCGTTTCTTTTTTTCGCGTCCGAAAGTCTTTCCAGAACGTAAACAGCGCCGCCTTCACTGACGACGATTCCATTTCTTTCGAGATCCATAGGTCGGGTTGCTTTGGTCGGATCTTCGTGGTGGCCTAAAGCTCCTTGCGCTTTGAAAGCGGCAAAGATCCCGAACGTTTCTGTCGACTCAGAAATCCCGCCGGCAAGGGCCAGATCCACTTCGTCTAATAAGAGTTGCTGCACACCCTGAATGATTCCCAGGTTTCCGGCAGCACAAGCTGCACCGATTGTATAATGAGGTCCGGTAATGCCCAAATTCAACGTCACTTCACCAGCTGGATTGTTGGCGACGGTTCTTGGATTGTGGTGATGAGACCAGAAGCTCACATCCATATTATGTGTGTTGTACAGATCGTGAATTTCATTTTCAGTTTCAACATTTCCGTGTTCGGTAATACCGAGGTAAACACCGACGCGGTTTTTATCGACTGAATCGAATTGAATGCCCGAATCAGCTAAAGCTTCATTGGTGGCATAAATAGAAATGGCGCCAGCGCGCGTTCCGCGTTTTCGCATTTTCTTTGGCTGATATTTTGTTTCATCAAATTTGCAAAGACCCGCGGCCACAACACCCATATGACGGATTTCCGTGTGAGTGATTCCTGAACCATTGTTTAAAAGACCTTCGCGGAATTCAGAAAGAGTATTTCCCATGGGCGAAGTAAGACCGATACCGGTGATAACTATTCTTTGATTATCTGGCTTCATTTATTGTTTCCTTATCGTGTCCTTCAAGAAGTTATTCTTCAAGGCCGTTGTAAAATTTTCTTTTAATGAGTGGGTGATATCGGCAAGAGGACCTGTGGTCGTTGCAATCAGGTCGAGCGCTTTAGGAAGTCTCTTCACCATGGCATCGTATTGGGCCACGACATTTTCATGCCCTTCGCGGGATTTATTGTGGGCAATTGTGATCACAAAATTCATAACGCTTTCAGCGATCTCGCAAGTGCTGATGATCGATTGCATGCGTTTTCGGCGCGCCTGATTGAGTTCGCCTTGAGAGCGATCGAGCACTCTCTGGGCCATATTTTTAAAATCCTGGATATATTCTTCTTCGCGCTTTCTGAAGACCGAAGCCACTATCTGCAGCGAATCTTCCTTGGCGGTGTGGACTTTTGCTTTTGAATCGCGGGCATCACGGGCATCCCGCGTTTCGATGGCCCCAAAATGAACAAGTGTTTTTAAAGATAAGGAGACGGCCGATTGGGATAAATTGAGAGCTTCTTCAATTTCTTCTGAAGTCAGTGGTTTTTTGGCGAGCACCAAAAGACCAAACACCGATCCATCGATGCGCTTAAAACCGATGCGATTAAAAAACATTTCAAAATGCGGCAATTCTTTTAACAGCTCTGCTTCGACAATGTCTGTTGATGTTTTGTTTACCATATGGCCTTGCAAACTTCTGAAAAAATTCACTTATTACAAAAATATAATAAATGAAATATTTGCGGTTTAAAATCTCTTTGTCCAGAATAATGTTGTGATTTAAACTTTTAACGACAAAACTTTTACGTACAACCCCCAGAAGGAGAATTGGAATGGATTCTAAGAATTTACTATTAGCAGCAGCATTTTCAGGTCTTGCTCTGACAGCTTCGGCCAACGATGCAAAAAAAGCAGACACAAAAGAACCCGTGAAGGAAGCAAAAGAAGTGATGGGACAATGCCACGGCATTAACTCATGCAAAGGAACTTCAGCTTGTCACAGCGAAAAAAATTCTTGCGCAGGAACAAATTCTTGTAAAGGGAAAGGCTGGATGAAGACTAGTGAGAAGGAATGTAAAGAGAAGAAAGGCAAGTTTAAGGCCTAATATGATGTGAGTTGTTCGTTGTTGGCCGTTGGATGATTGATGAGTGAAGATCTAAACAACCATCACCAAACGGCCAACATCCAACGGCCAACGTCTCACATCGAATTAACCGTCGTATTCCTCAACATCCGAAACACTTCCAGAATCACTTTCATCAATGATCGTCGGTGGCGTTCCATTATTTGTTGATGGTGGAATAATTGTTTCTTCATCAGAAGAGACATCGTCCTGGGCCATAGATTTGAGTGGGGCCGTTACTGCCATTGCTACAACCAACGCCACTAAAGAAATTCGAGTTAAATTTTTAAGATTCAGCACAAAAGCCTCCCTTCATGTTCCTGGAATCAGTATAGCATCGACCTGGACCGGAGTGTACTCTAAAAATTTCATCAAAGTGTTGATTTTCTAGTGATTATTCTGAAAAATTTAGTCTAAGATAGAAACTGTACAAATTACTGGCGTATTTTATTTAAGGGGAAGACCTGTCTATGGGTGGATTCAAAGACGAATTTGACGATATTGAAGAAGAACTAGATCTTGATAGCGACGCAGATGATGGCGAAGACTTCGGGTATGATGACGAAGACGGAGACGGCGAAGGTAAATCTTCCGGCAAAAAGAATAAGTCTGAGGGTTCTGGATTTAACAGAGACACTTATTACTTCTACAAAGATAAACTCGTTCAGCTTTCGGGAACAATAAGACCGAAGGAAAGATCGAAGGAAGGAAAAGTCATTTCTCTGGATTTCAAAACTGACGACAAAATCTACAGTGTCGTGATGGATGATATGGGCAAAAAGCTTATGAACTCATGCTACCAGGAGCTTTTGGTCACAGGTCTTGTCTCAAAAATTACTGAGAAAGATTATACGATTGCCATTAAGACTTATATCTAGAAGATTTTTTCAAACGATCTGAAATCGTGGAAGTTGGGCCTTGTATCGTGATGCGAGAGGGCCCAATAACTCAAAACTCCGTTAGGCCCTTTGATCACGCTGGAAATTCCACATCGAAGCTCGTGAGTTCCATCGAAAAATCCCACAGGGAAAAGTTCCTTTCTTATTTCCGCAAAAAGAAAATAATGATCCAGTGAAAGCAAAATTTCAGTGGCCGGTCTGTTCATACGCGTCCATTCTTCCAGAGGATCTCCCTTTTTCGCGAAGTAAAAACAATTCCATTCAAAATTAGGTGAAAAATTAAATTCGACGTACGAGTCTTTTTCGTTCTTGATGAAAAGCTCAAAACAGGTCTTTTCCCAAAGCTTCAGGACCCTTTCCTTATGAGGAGTAGAACTTCCTAAATCCACCAACGGCAGCCCTTTTTGAATGCGATAGCTGATAAAGACCGACTCTTCATTCTGGTTGAGCTCGGCCAGCACTTCGGTCGCCGGTGCCGTGGCCTTGTTATAAGGAGTAAGGGAAAACTTTGCCATATCAATACCCAAGGAAAACGGTTTTCTAAATTCAATAATGGTTAAGTCGAAAACTCATTATGAAGATCTTTCTAGCTCTATTTATTATGGCCTCACTCTCGTTTAAGCTCAACGCTTTTGACGTCACAAATCTCTCGGGCACTTCAATTGGAACGGACAGTCTCAATTCCCCACAGGCCAAGCAGATTCAGGATTTTATCAAGAGAGCAAAGGACGCGGAGAAAGCGGGCCGTCACGATGGAAAATTTGTTCTTGAGCAAGAAGCGATGGTCGCGGATCGTGGACCGTGCACTCATTGTCCACGCTATCTTTCATTGACAGCTGAAGTGAATAAAATTGTCGGCAAGATCGCCAAAGATCCTGGTAGAAGTTCTGAGCTAGGAGACCTTCCCGTAAGATTAAATCGTTTGAAATTTCTTTTTTACACCCTGAAAAAGCAGGAAGAGGACGGAAGTATTTCGTGCAAACGTTATATGGACGTTACTCCGAATCTTCGCCCTACAAAATGGGATGGTCAGTTTAAATTGATCTCTGAAGAAATGGTTAAATTCTCCGCGATTACAGATGTTCAGTATTTTAATCCAGATGTGGAAGAAACAATTTACTATTATCGCGGTGAAGGAGCAGACAGCAATGTTTTTGTTCAGGCCGTTCTGGGAAAAGATGGAGGACGTCTTCGCACCTTCAGATATTATCCGACGGAGCAGGAAAAAAATCCTTACAACCTGCCGGACATGGACAAGGTCTATACCACCACTGAAGAAAAAAAGATCATACCGATTGTGATTACCGAATCCAACTCGACAACAGACTCTCGCGGAATTTCTTTTCTTGAGCACACTTCTGCCCAGGAAAAAAAGAAAATTGAAGCGGCCGTAGAAGAAAACAAGCGCGCTCTTGAAGAGATCGATAGGGAAACACAGATCATCGGACAGGGCAAATACGATATGAAATTCAAAGCTGAAGTTGAAAAACGAAATAAGTATATTCCAAAAAATATTCATTTCGTCGAAGCTTCAGCTGACCAGGAATTGCTCGGAGACCTCAGTATGAAGGCTTCATCAGATCTCTCTTTAAAAGGAAATGAAGCAAAGCTTGCCCTGAAAAAAGGCGGGGATGATCTCATGCTGGTGGAAGTAAAAACAAAATTAAATGGAAGAACAGATCACAAGATTGTCGTGCCCTTTTCAGTCCGGGTGGCGGAAGATCTTCCGCAGGTCAAAGGTAAGGCCGAAACAAATTCAGAGGGACAAGTTCTCAATTTGTCCTTAACAGACGCAGGTGTTGATCTGGTTCGAAGCGAAGTCCGCCGCAACAATTCAACCGGAGTCACCAGTTACGTTCTGGCCCGCGATGTTGCTGTCGCAAAAAATGAAATGATGTCGATGCAATATGGTTCAGGTGAAGATAAAAAACAGTTCATTGCCCTAAGACACGCTAAAACCATTAAAGACAATATCACTCTTGTTCTCGATGTCCGGGTCAATGAAGATCGCAAAGCAACGCTCATGTATCAGGTCAATGCCCGCTGGTAAGAACTGATTAAAGTTCAAGGTCCAGAATGATAGGGCAGTGATCGCTTCCTTGCACATGTGTTTGATGTTCAACTTTTTTTACTTTTGGAATCAAACCCGCTGTCGAGAAAAAATAATCCAGACGCCATCCGATATTTCTTTCGCGGCAATCTCCACGATACGTCCACCATGTGTACTGCTCCGGTTTACCCGGATGAAAATGCCTGAAGACGTCTACGAAGCCGTTTCCAATCATCTCATCTAAAAAGGCCCGCTCATGGGGAAGAAAGCCGGTCGTTTTAGCATTGCTCTTAGGATTGGAGAGATCAATTTCTGTATGAGCAGTGTTTAAATCTCCAGTGATAATGATTTCTTTTTTCGTTTCCTTATAAAGCCTCATGGCCTCATTCATCACTGTGCGGGAGAAATCCAATTTATAGTCCACTCGGGAGTGATCGCG
>DJVH01000027.1 GCA_002440825.1 Bacteriovoracaceae bacterium UBA6261
CCTTAAAAGGGAGATGCTCTAACCAACTGAGCTAAGAGACCAAACTTGTTTCGAAAGTGAGATTAAAAATAGTTGGACCGAGCTTTTTTGTCAAACGAAAAAATTAAAAAATTTATGAAAACTTTTCCGAACCCTTTTTTGAGACTTGAAAAGGGGGTGTTACGGGACTATGTTCGCCCTATGGAAAATCAAGAAAATGTTACTCTAAACAACAAGCGTGTAGCCTTGCATACTTTGGGCTGTCGTCTCAATCTTTCTGAGACCGGATCTATTGCTCAGGGCTTTAAAGATCGCGGCTACGAAATCGTCGATTTCGGTGAAGCTGCTGATGTCGTTTTTATCAATACATGTACTGTGACAGATGCTGCCGATTCAACGTGCAGAAACCTTATCAGAAAGGCGCATACCTCTTCTCCGGAAGGAAAGATTGTTGTGGCCGGTTGCTATGCTCAAATGGAGCCGGAAAGAATTGCGGGCATGCAAGGTGTAGATCTGGTTTTAGGGAACACTGAAAAATATAAAGTTTTTGAATATCTTGATGAAGAAAATTCTAATCAGATTCACGTGGATAAAGCGTGGGAGTTTTATGGGGCCGCGACGACAACCGCCGACTCTCACACAAGAGCGTTCCTGAAAATTCAGGATGGATGCAATTACGTTTGCGCGTTTTGTATTATTCCGTTCGCTAGAGGCAGAAGCCGGGCGATCTCAGTTGCTGACGCTGTCATAGAAGCTAAAAAATTAGTGTCTCAGGGCTTTAAAGAAATTGTTCTTACCGGAGTCAATATCGGCGAATACGAACAAACGTCGGGCGAAAAACTGCACGATCTGGTCGCTCGTCTTCTGGAAATCGACGGTCTCGAGAGATTCCGTTTATCTTCTGTTGAACCAAACACTATTACAGATGAACTTATTGAAGTTTTAAAATCTTCACCAAAAGTTCAGGATCATTTTCACCTTCCGCTTCAAAGTGGTGACGATGAGATCCTGAAAGAAATGAGAAGAAAATATACTGTGGCCGATTATAAAAGAGTCATCAGTAAATTGATGGCCGCTTTTCCCAATGCAGGCATTGGCGCCGACATGATCGTCGGATTTCCTGGTGAAACAAAAGAGCAATTTGAAAACACTTTCAATTTAGTGAAAGAACTTCCCATTACTCATTTCCACGTTTTTCCTTATTCAAAAAGAAAAAATACTACAGCAGCAAAAATGGAAAGCCATATCCATCACGCTGAGAAAAAATCCCGTGTAAAAACCCTGCTCATGTTCGGCGACGCCAAGTTGAATCTTTTCACAGAAGATCAAATCGGCAAAAAAACCAAAGTTCTCTTCGAAAAAAGAAACAAGCATGGATTCTTTGAAGGATACTCTTCGAATTATCTTCGCGTTCAGGTTCAGACTGATCTTGATTTATCGAATGAGATTGTTGAGGTGCAGTTGACCGGGATGGAGAATGGGAAGCTGTTTGGGGAAATTGTTCAGTAGTCCGTTTTGACGGGAGAGGTTAGCCGTTGGATGTTGGCCGTTTGTTGTTGGATGTAGACGTTTGATGTTTTAAACATCAATCTTCAATCTTCAAACATCTTCATCGACCATCGACCATCGATCATCCAACGGCCAACAACCAACAACTCACATCATTCAGTAATGATAATTTTCGTCGGAACTTCAATCAAAGAAAAAATCTCCTCAATCTCAGCATCCGTCACAGCAATACATCCGTTCGTCCAGTCATAACTTGGCAAGGCCGCGCGAATGGCTTCATCTGTCAGCCCGTCAAGATTTTTTGAAGCGAGCCATTCTTTCATTTCGTTAAAATGATTTGGAAGGCCGTGAAGCATGATATCGCCTCCAGGATTCTGGCCTTTCAATTTGGCGCGAAGAACGTCTTTTGCAGAAGGGTAGGAAATGTGCAGGGCCAGGTGAAATTTTGAGCGGTCGTTTTTTAAATCAAGCGCGTATGTTCCTTCCGGAGTCTTATTGTCGCCTTCAACGCGCTTTGCACCCACCGGGGTTTGACCTAGCATGACTTTGTAGCTCCTATAAACCTGATTGCCCTCAGTGATTAATTCCAGTTTTCGCTGGCTTTTGGTGACACGCACTTCTTTTATCTGGACGCGCGCAAAGGCCGTTTTTGTTAATAGGAGAGTTAAAACAACTGTTGAGATTAAAGTTTTCATAAAGACCGTTATAAACAAGGCTCCTTCGAGTGAAAAGCGGCGAAAAGAACAGGTTGAAAACTTTACAGGAAAGGCCCGCGACTCTATATTTTGAGGATGGAAAATCGAAATAAAATTATCGCGTCAATCAACTCAAAACGAACAGAAATAGACGGGGAAAAGGCCTTCATGACACTCGCGCAATACCTGCGTGAAAAAGAGTGCATGACGGGAACAAAAGTCGTCTGCGCCGAAGGAGACTGTGGAGCCTGTACTGTGCTCCTGGCACGGGACACCGGGACAGATGGAAAACTTTCTTTCAAGTCAGTCAACTCATGCATCATTCCTCTTTATCTGATTGATGGGGCCCACGTTGTAACAGTCGAAGGACTCAAAACGGAGCAGGATCTTCATCCGGTTCAGTCAGCAATGGTTGAATGCAATGGCGCTCAATGCGGTTACTGCACGCCAGGATTTATCTGTGCGATGGCAGGGCTTGTCGAAAAAACCAAAAGCGACAATAAATCAATTACTGAAAAGAAAGCAAAAAATTATTTAACGGGAAATCTTTGTCGCTGCACAGGTTATCAGCCGATCATCAATGCAGCGATGGCCATCGATATGAGTAAGGCCGTACTTCTGAAAGATCGTTATTACGATGCTGAATGGCTGGAAGAAATCAAGCAGATGAAAAATCACTCGTTGATGATGAATCTAGGCGATAAGAAAATTTTCCTTCCAGTGACTAAAGCAGAAGCTCTTAAAGCAAAAAGTGAAGATCACGATCTGAAATTGATCGCTGGCTCGACTGATATTGGAGTTGTGATCAATAAGGGAAAAATGACCACTCCTAAAACGATGGCGCTTTATCATATTGATGAACTCAAAAAGATATCTCACGACAAAGATTTTCTTGTCGTCGGAGCGACGGTTACTCTTTCTGAGTTTGAAGATTATGTTGAAACACTTGTACCTGAGTTGAAAAATATTCTTCACATTTTTGCTTCTCCTCAAATTAAAAATCAAGGAACTCTGGTTGGAAACGTTGTGAACGCTTCTCCGATCGGCGACACCATTCCGTATCTTCTCGCATCAGATGCTTTTGTTGTTCTTGAAAGTGTAAACGGCAAACGCGAAGTCGTTATGAAAGAGTTTTATCTCGGTTACAAAACATTGAACATGCAGAAAGACGAAATCGTAACAGCGATAAAAATACCGATGTTGAAAAACGGCGAACTGGTCAAATTGTACAAAGCTTCAGTCAGACGCGACCTCGATATTTCAGCCGTCACTTTTGCAGGAATTCTTGAAGTGGAAAACAAAAAAATTAAAACAGCCCGTTTCTCCTTGGGGGGAGTTGCTGCAACGGTTGTTCGCCTGAAAGATGTGGAAGCGAGAGCTACGGGAGCGGATTTCAAGCGTGAAACATTTGAAGATTTCGCAAAAATGATTCCTTCTTTGATCAATCCTTTGTCGGATTTGAGAGCAAGCAAAGAATATCGATTGAAAGTATCACAAAACTTTTTTCTTAAATGTTTTGATGAACTCGTGACGGAGGTTAAAGCATGAGCGTGGGAACTAATGTAAAACACGATTCGGCCATTTCACACGTCACCGGTGAAAGTGTTTTTATTGATGACAGAGCAAGACTGCAAAATGAAGTTCTTGTCGGAGTTCTGGGCACACCTGTTTCGGCTGGTGTGATTAAGAAAATCGATAGTGAAAAGGCGATGAAAATTTCCGGCGTCCTTGGAATTTATACAGGAAAAGACATACCTCACAATAAATGGGGAACCATTGTCTCTGAGCAACCGATTCTGGCTGAAAAAGTTATCGGCTATATGGATGAACCCATGGTTGTTATTGCTGCCACTTCTTATGAAGCGATCGCGGCGGCTAAAAAAGCAATAGTTGTAGAAATTGAAGAAACAAAAGCCTACCTCACGATCGATGAAGCACTCTCAGCAGGAAGAATTCTCTGTGAAGCTCCAGTGTTCAAGCGCGGAAATGCAGAAACTGCAATCAGCTCTTCTCCGCACGTGTTGAAAGGGGATTTTATCTGCGGCGGTCAGGAACATTTTTACATGGAATCGCAGGCGAGCATCGTTTATCCATTGGAAAATGGTCAGCTTGAAGTTCATTCTTCTTCTCAGCACCCGACGGAAACTCAGCACGTCGTAGCTCATGCTTTGGGCCTGGATTTTTCTCAAGTCGTTTGTATCGTCAAGAGAATGGGGGGCGGATTCGGCGGTAAAGAAAGCCAGGCGGCTCACTTTGCAGCGATGGCCGCGCTTGTGGCCCATAAATTGAAAAGACCGGCCCGTCTTGCACTCACAAAAGATGACGACATGATGATGACGGGAAAAAGACACCCTTTCAAAAATCACTTTGAAGTCGGCTTTGATCATGAAGGAAAAATTCATGGACTCAAGGTTCAGCTTGTCGCCAACGGCGGAGCTTATGTAGATTTGACTCCTTCGATTCTCGATCGCGCTCTTTTTCACATCGACGGTTGCTACTATCTCGAGCACTGTTTGATTGAAGGAAAAGCTGTCCGTACAAATCAACACTCCAACACTGCTTTCCGTGGTTTCGGTGGTCCGCA
This sequence comes from Bacteriovoracaceae bacterium UBA6261, assembly GCA_002440825.1. Lineage (GTDB taxonomy): Bacteria > Bdellovibrionota > Bacteriovoracia > Bacteriovoracales > Bacteriovoracaceae > Bacteriovorax. The sequence goes on from DJVH01000027.1 coordinate 4,768, forward strand.
AGGAAACATGACAATTGAAAGTATCATGGAAGACATCGCGAATTTTTTAAAAATTGATTCGTTTAAAGTCCGCCGTGCAAATCTTTATGGAAAGGATACGAGAAACATCACTCCTTACGGACAGCTGGTAGATAATAATGTTCTTCCTGAATTGTTCGACAAACTTCACGATACAAGCGGCTATGAAAAACTTCACAAAGAAGTGAAGGACTTTAATCAAAAGAAAAACGGGAAGCTTCGCGGGCTTTCAATGACCGGATGCAAGTTTGGAATTGCTTTCACCGCCCGCCACTTGAATCAGGGGAATGCCTTGGTGAATATTCACCTGGATGGAACTGTTCAAGTTTCTACCGGTGCAACTGAAATGGGCCAGGGAGTTAATACAAAAATTCTTCAGATAGCTGCTCACGCTTTTGGCATTGATCCTAAAAAAGTCATCGTGATGTCCACATCGACTGAAAAGAATCACAACACGTCTCCCACTGCTGCTTCCTCCGGAGCGGATATCAACGGTGCCGCTGCTTTGCTTGCCTGTGAAAAAATTGCAGCTCGTTTAAAGTATGTAGCCCATCTGCATTTTTCGGGAGTGAAGCCGACGGATAAGGACGAGCTTCCTGCATTTGATGATAAAGTGAATACAGATCACATTGTGCTTGAAAATGAAAGCGCCAGACACAAAGGGACTGATCAGAAAATTGAGTGGGTTGAGTTATTGAAGCTTGCTTACTTTAACCGCATCTCTCTTGGAGATTACGCTTTTTACAAGACTCCTGGTTTGGGTTTCGACAAGAAGACGCTGACCGGAAAAGCCTTTAATTATTTTACCAATGGTGCAGCAGTTACGATGGTTGAGATCGATGAATACACAGGCGAAATGAAGCTACTACGCACAGACATTTTGATGGATCTGGGACGACCGATCAATCCTGGAATTGATATCGGGCAGGTGTCCGGAGCCTTTATTCAGGGAGCGGGCTGGGTTACGACAGAAAATCTTTTTTATAATGAAAAAGGAAAACTTCTTTCTCATTCACCAACAACCTATAAAATTCCCAATATTCAGGATACACCTCGTGTGTTCAATATTGAGTTGCTTGAAAATCATTCGAACACTCAAAACGTTCATCGCTCCAAAGCCGTTGGCGAGCCGCCACTCTTGCTCGGAGCTTCGGCGTGGACTGCAGTTAAAAATGCTCTCAGCTACAGAAGCCACAATGAGATTCCTCAATTATCCAGCCCTGCCACGAATGAAATAATTTTGATGGAGTTGTCTCGCTATGAATGAAAAATTTTTGGATCATGTTCAGAAACTTCGTGAAACGAGAAAAGAAGCTGTCGTCGTGACAATGGTTCACGCAAGAGGAAGTGCACCACAGGAGATCGGGGCCCGTATCATCGTAGGAAGTGAAGGACTTCTGTTCGGAACTGTCGGTGGCGGAAAAGTAGAACAGAAATGCATCGCCCATGCGAAAGCTATGCTTGATGCCGGAACTGATCATGATTTTGTTGACTGGAATTTGCAGAAAGATGTGGGGATGACTTGTGGCGGAGTTGTTTCATTTTATTTTGAGCGAATGCTTCCGGCAGCGAAATGGAAAATTGCTGTCTTCGGTGCTGGCCATGTAGCTCAGGAATTTATTCCCTTACTGCTTAAGCTTGATTGCGATATTACCTGGGTTGATCCGCGCATCGAGTGGCTCGGCAAAATTCCTGAGAATTACAAACTGAACAAAATTCAAAGTACGGACATGAAAGAAGTGATCCCGTCGCTTCATCCCGATACTTTTATTACATCGATGACAATGGGACATGCTTTTGATCTTCCCATTCTGATTGAAGCGATGAAGAATCATTCGTTTCCTTATATTGGAGTCATCGGCAGCGAAGCCAAGGCAAAAATCCTCAAAGCGGATTTACAAAAAGCCGGAATTGCGGAGGATGTGATCGCTCAAATGCATTGTCCGATTGGCGAACCGTTCGGAAATAATCATCCGGTTGAAATTGCTTTCAGTATCATTGCTCAATTGATTACTATTCGCGATTCGAAAAAAACTTTTTGATTTCCTCTTCGCTGTTTTCCTTTCTCAGCATATTTTCCCCCCAGGGAACAACGTAGAGCCATGGATGTTTTTTCAGGTCTGCTTCTGTCGGCAAGCGGGAAACTTCCGTCAGCGCTTTGGGTTTGTTTTTTGAAATAGCCTCGAGAATCATCCAGGCTTTATCAAAATCTGGAGCGGTATTTTTTTGTGGGGGATAAATGTCCACACCCAGCACATCGACAAATTCATCACCAGGATAATACTGCGAAAGTTTTTCCAGGTATTTCGGATGGAAGCTTATCGACCACACCCATTTGATATTGGTTAATTTGTAATCGGAAATTAAATGGCGTTGAAACATTTTGTACAGCTGGATACTGTGAGACGGATTTTTGATGTCTGCCCACCAGAAAGAAGGCAAATTCATTTCATGATAAGGACGAAGATAGATTTCTTTTTTTGCCTGCGCGAGTTTCTGAAGAAATTCTCCAAGAATTTGCATTTGTTTCTGCCACTGTTTATTAAGGGGAGAATTCCAGGTCAGTAGTTGAGTCCATTCTTTGTCGTCAAATGAGGTGTTGGCAATTCCGGTGTTGAATGTACAGGGTTCCTGGATATCCGGACGGCACTGATGCCATGAAAGAGTGATTCTGGTTCCTTCCGGAAGCTTCAACATTTTTTCAAGAAGATCTTTTCTTTTTCTGTAATCGTCGTTGGGGTGTGTAGAGTAGCCAAAGTCTGAGCTAAAAAGGCGGATATCATACTCGGAAATTTTTTTCAGGTGCAAAAGGGCTTCGCTTTGTGGTCCACCGATTGTTTCATGCATGCCTCGCCAGGTTGCTTGGGCATAAAGATGGAGTGATAGACTCAGATAAATCATCAAGAAAGTGCAAATTTTTCTCATTCTTATTGATTAAATCAAAATCATTAACAAACAGCAATTGATTACCGATTAACAATTAAATATTAAGTTTATTGAGGCAACAGTGGCCCTTCAAAAGACAAAATTCGATTTCAAAATAAAAGAGGAGGATTCATCAATTGATGATTCCGCCTCGGGCGTTTTGAAATTTCATAATGTCCAAAGTCAGGACACTGGACCCGTTTCCGCTGTAAAAAAGCCTCTTCTCACTTTAAAAAAAGATAGAACTCAGGTTGAAGTCAAAAGAAAGAAATTCAAAAACCAAAACTATTTCAATGTAAAGAATCATATTGATTTGTTTGAGACTGGAAAATACTTCACTCATCTCATTGAAGAAGAAGGAAAAAAAAGTTTTGCCTTTTATGGCAACCCGGGACTGACTTCTGTCCATCATACTGTTCTTGGTCTTTCATCTTTTTTTAATTTCCATAAAAATTTTAAAGTTGTTCTGTTCATTGAGAAATTTGAAGGATCTGAACTTCAAAAATTTCTGAAACCCACTCACAGTGAAATGGAACTTATCGACGCTGAAAGCGAAGAGTCAGTGGAATACTTTTCTTGTGACGGAGTTGATATTGTCGAATATTGCAAGCTTCGCCATCTGGCCCATAAGATAGGTGCAGAAGCCTTTTCTGATTATCTGAATTCATGGATTAAGCGGGAGAGCCTTGTCTTGTGGACATTGCCTCAAAGCGCTGACCTGGACAGAGACAGAACCTTTTATCTTCCCATCATCAACGCCATTGATTCTGTCAGTCTCGTTGTTGATTCAGGAAAGAGCAACCGCAAAGATCTTGTGAACATGTATGAGTTTATGAGCAAGTATCAAATTCACGTCGAAGGCGCTGTTTTCTATAAATCCAACTGAAGGTTAAAATGCGACATAGTAAGATTGCTGAATTCTGGAAGCAAAACCTGGAAAAACAGGCAAAGCAAATTGCGATTTGCAATGTCGGGCACGTTGGTCTTCAGCAAAAATATATTTTACTTGTTCTTCATATCCTGAAGAACGAATTGGATTTTAAAAATAAAAAAATAGCTGTCATCAGTTTCAATTTTCATCAGGGAGTTTTTAAGGATCTGGTGAAAGAAATTAAACCTCAGTTTTTGCAAATTCCCAATCAGACAGGGGCCGATTTTTTAAACTGGAACTACCTTCTGAATCACAATATTCCTGAAGACTATTTTGATGGCTACGATTTAGTGATCTGGGATCTGCCTGATCTGAATTTCATTGGACACAATAGTTCAGCGATGGAGAAATATTTTTCTCTGTTCGACGCTATGGATATCGTGGCTCTGCCCTCCAATGGAGGCGATGAAATAAATCATATAAAACGCATCAACAATTATTTTAATACCCATGGTTTTAAACTGCCAAACCTGGCGGAAAATATTTCGAAAGTGGATTCGAAACGAAACTTCATGTCTCTTATTAAAAAAGTCGCCGGTTTTTAAAGCATAATTTTCCTCTCTAAAATTGAGATAAATATCTTTGATATCATATCAATAACGGATATGGAGTGTTTTTGAACAAACTGGCGCCTTTGATTGATGGAACGACCATCATCAATTTCACATTCATGGGAAAACTTTTTAAGCGCTACTTAAAAAGTTCGCTCGTCATCGCGGCAACATTGTTTGTTGCTGGCATGGTCTTTTATGTGGCACAGGAAAATTTTTACTGGACCTCCATCAGTTTTTCGGATGCAACTGTGGACAACAGCGATGCGGGACTGAGAAATCTTTCCAGCATGTTGGGAGAAAAGAAAGGCGGTCTTCGTGCCACTGACATTCTTAATTTGCGCTCGTCCATAGATTTTAACAGAAAGGTTGCGGAACAACTCATCAGCTCTGAATTTTTCAATCAGCTTCGGTTTGATCTGAGTATCCTAGGCAATAGCGGCGAATCAGCCAAGGCCCTTCGAAAAAAATGCAATGATAATGAAAAATGTCTTATTGAAGTTCTGGTGAAGAGGCTTCCTAAGTTTTATCAGATTTCTGATAAAGACCGAAGCGGAGTGAACTTTGTTCTGGAAGTGAAAGCTTTAGATGTCCTGACGGCCAATGTCCTCCTGAAAGTTATTGCTAAATCTGTTCTTGATTCAAGAATTGACGTTGTCCGGTTGTCTCTTAAAGATCAGGAAAAAATGAATACAAATATTCTGGTTAATAAGAAAAAGGAAGTTGATGTCACTTCATTTTACGAGACTCAGGAAGAAAGAGACAGACTCGACAATGAGATGAAGGAAATTCAGGCTAAAGTCGATCATCAACTCAATGTCCTGACAACGCTTCAGGATAATCTCAGCTCTGCTGAAGCTAATTATCAGCATTCCAAATCAATTTCTTCCAAAACGATCGACAATGATGAAGTGGACGTCGAGTTAAGACGAAAACAACTTAGAGATAAAATTGAAAAATTAAATGCGGATCTTGTCGCTTTAGAAGATGTTTCGGCAAATCCATCAGAAGCAGACAAAGAGATCATTGCTCAGTTTAAAGCTGAAATTTCAGCAGCCAAGAAAAAACTCCGTTCGCTGGGAAAGGCGAGTGCTTCCGCCAACACCAGACAATTTGTTGAATTAAACAAAGAAAAAGTTCAGTCAAAGGAAATGGAGTACAGAGTTCTTAAAGATCAAATGGCCAATGCCAAGCAATTATATGATGAACTTGTTCTTAAGAAAAAAGATGTTTTAGGAAGGAAGATCAAGACGGATCAAAACCTGGAAATTTTAAAACCAAGCATTGAGTTCATCAAGAATCTAGAAATGAAGATTGAACAGATGAAACTTTTGAGCGTCACTGTCGGACCAGATGTGCGATTTGACAGTTATGCTGCGACTCCCGAACCGGCCAAAAAGATCAGTCTGATTGTTTTAGCGGGATGCTTGTTTATTCTGGAATTCTTCGTTCTCATCTTTTATCTCTCTTTTAGATATTTCCTTGATTCCCATATTTATGACGAAAGCGACATTCACTCAATTTCACCTCAGTTAAAAATTATAGGAAACGGCCCCCGTTACGAATAATTGAGATGAATTGTCCGGTTAAGCTCAATTGCTTATGCTTTGAGAGCTGATATAATTTATTTATGAAAAAAATTTTAACTGGCATTCTTGTGTATCAGCTACTCATTTTTCCTTCTGTTGTTTTAGCGGAAGAGAAAGTTTCGACTGCTTTTAAAGACATTGCACTTCCTTCTGATTTTGAAGGCGTAAAGAAAGAACCTGGTGCTGTTTATTATTCTTCCAGTGCAAAAGGAAAAGCACTTATTCCGGTCAATGTTTGGGGAGAAGTCAATAAATCAGGCGTACACTTTGTTCCTGTGGATACAACTCTCGTTCAGGGGCTTTCTCTGGCAGGCGGTCCAAAATCCAGCGGCTCGCTGGATAAAGTAAAACTCACTCGAAGTGCTGATGGGAAAATTGAAGAATTCAAATTCAATCTGCAAGGCGGGGGAACACCTGAAGCCTATCAGATGAAGTTAAATCCGGGCGACACTATCTTTATTGAGAAAGAATTTTTTTATGAGAACCGTGCCTACTACACAAGCTTATTCGGTGTTATTGCGACAATTCTATCGACCGTTCTTTTATACAGACAGGTCAAAAAAGGTAATTAATGATTACATTAATTGTTCCAACACATAATCGCGCCTATGCTCTTGTTCAGGTGTTGGATACGTTTTATACACAAAAATTTCTCAGCGAAATTATCTTTGTCGATGATTGCAGCACAGACAACACTCAGAAAGTTATCGAAGAATTCAAAAGAAAATACACAGGTGTTCATACCACTTACCTTCGGAATGAAAAAAAGTCAGGGGCTTCCTTTTCACGGGCGAGAGGAGTAGAGAACTGTAAAACAGACTATATTCTATTCTGTGATGACGATGAATTTCTGGAAGGCAACTATACTGAAGTGTGCTTAAGAAAGCTTCAGAACAAAGAAGCGGATATCGTTTCCGGACGCCATTTTTACCGGTTGGTCGGTGAAGATATAAAAGAGGCCATTGCCAGATTCGGCTATGGATTGACCCGCACAAATGTTTTTGGTGGCATTCGCTACAAACTTTACACAGATGCCTGGTTCAAGGGAGATGTTGAATTACCTTTTACTCATGGGATCTTTATGACAACGAAATCGCTTCTGGAAAAATATAAAATCGATCCTTATTATGCCAAGGGAAATGGTTTCAGAGAAGAAAGTGATTTTCAAATGAATGCTTTTCTAAACGGTCATAAAATTATCATGAGCAACGAAACCCATTGCGTTCACATGAATATGAAAGAAGTGCGCACTGGCGGTCAGCGGGTAAACCGCTTGAAACGTTATTGGTACAATGTTTTTTATACAGCTTATTTTTTAAAAAAATATTTTAGTGGTATCAAAGTGAAGCTGGGGCATAGATATTCTTTTGGCGTCGCCATTAGTCTTTATGCATTGGCTGAATTCTTTGATTTTTTCATCCGCCCTTTTTTAATTCTTCCTCGCAGACTGTTGAGTCGTGAATGAAAACAGTTTTGATCGTAACCCCATTTAAAAACGAAGTCGGCGGTGTTGAGATTGTCACCAGTCAACTGGCCCGTATGCTTGAAAGTCAGAGCATCCATGTAGATTTTCTCACTCTGGATGAAGTCAGTTCACAAGGCGCAATAACAAAATTTCTTTCTAAAATTTGGGGTCCGCCTTATTTGACCGCAAAAAAGTATCGTCAGATGAAAACTGATCATTACGATGCAGTCATCTGCAACGGAGAATATTCATTAGGCATAAATCACAAAAATGCGATTGTTTATTTTCATGGAAGCTATTTAGGATTGAGAAATTCTAAAAAGGATCTTTCATTTTTTCACTTTGCGACCTTGAGCTGGCGAAGCTGGCTGCAAAAAAAAGGTTCTCAAGGCAAAAAGGTCGTTGCCGTTTCCAGATTTTTGGAAACAATTCTTAAAGACCAGGGAATCAAAGTGAATTTTATTATTTCCAACTTTGTTGATCCTGTTCAATTTTTCCCCATGAATGTTTCTAAAGAGCAGGATTTCGTTTTTACCGGACGCTTTGATGAGCACGCAAAAGGATTCGATGTTCTAAGCAAACTATCAATGAACGGCCTGGATATAACTTGCTACACAGATAAAAGCAAACCGATGTCGAACCTTCGCTTTAAACCTTTTATTCCCAATGCCGAATTAAACTCAGAGCTGAACCGCTATAAAGTTTTTATCTCTGCTTCCCGTTTTGAATCTTTTGGAATGGGCGCTGCTGAAGCCTTGAGTGCAGGACTCCCCATATTAATTGGTCCTGTTGGTTTTGGTCTTGAACTTCAATCAGAAATTCCTGAGTTTGTCGTGGAAGATTGGTCTGACGTAGCTGTCATAAAAAAGAGAGCACTGGACCTGCTGAGCAATCATGAACAGTACGGAAAGAAGGCGCATGCTTATGCTTTAAAAACATTCTCAGCGGAAGCATTTATGAAAAAGTGGCTAGAGGTCCTGAATGCTTAACTGGAAAATCGAGAAACATGTCATCAGTGAGCTTGCCTATAATGGAACAAATATCATCAATCCATGGGGTATTGAAACGGCCGATTCCTGGAGTTTCTTTTCAATGGAGGAAGGGGTCGGCTACCGCTACAAGGAAGTTTCGCGGACTGAAGAAATCAACGACCAGGAAATGAAATCCTGCGTCCATGTTCAGGCGCGGGAAGGCGATTGGCAAATCTGCACAGAGGACAGCATCGGCGATAATAAAATTATCCGAAAGGCTTCACTCGAGTGCTTTGAAGATTCAATCTTCATGGATTTTGTCGTGCGAATGCGGTTTAAGAAAATATTTTTTGATCATGCAGAAATCGCAGGAAAGAAAATAGTTCATGAACAAAAAAATGTTTATCATCAATTTCCTGTAAAAAACGCCCACTTGATCGGTTCTTCTTTTTCCGTTGATATCAATATCCTGGACGCAAGCTGCGGGGAAAAATTTAAACCTCACCTGTACGTCAGAGATCATGGCGATGAATGGGTCGTGCACGCCCGTATGATTCCTGTAACGAGTGACAAAGATGTGTTGAAACTCTGCAGCCGTTATTTTTCAACATCGCCTTTGCCACAAATGGTGGCTTCCCCTGTTCTCGCTTTTCCCGCTGTAAAAAATTATCTCTGGTACAGGGGAGAGCACAGCCCTTATCGAAGTAAGCTTGGACGCTTTTTTAATTTAAATGCCTTTCCTATGGTTCGACTGAAAAAAGGCGAAAAACTTTTCTGGTCCGTGGAGATTAAAATCAATGGACAATAGACTAGGAAAAAATATTGCGTTTTCTTTTGTGGAAAAAGGCGGAATTCTTGTTTCGCAATTTATTTCATCTGTTCTGCTGTCAAAATATTTACCCAGAGAGCAATTGGGTATGCTTGCAGTCATGAGCGGAGCCTTTGCCTTTTTGCAATTTGCCAATGTTTCTCTGGAAAATATATTAATCAGGGACTTTCATGAGCATAAAGAAAGAATTCACGATTCACTTTCACAGTTTTTTTCTTTTAATATGTATAAGTCACTGTTCCTTGCCACAATCGCTTTAGGAATAGGTTCTTTTTATTATTATTCAACAGGGTCATCAGCTTTTTTACTGGCGGCACTTTCTTTGATTTCAGTTCTCGTAATGGATATCTGGGTTTCTCCACTTATTCTTTACTCGACGACAGTTTTTGAGCAGAAATTAGTGACCAAAATTTCTTTTGTCAGATGGGGGCTAAATCTTCTGGGGCTGCTTCTTCTCATCAAGTGGCCGGACATTAAAGTCGTTTTAGGCAAAGACATTGTTGTTTTTTTAACAACTATAGGGTGCTGGAAAATGGCTTCCAGAAAAACATTAAATTTAAAAATCAATTTCGTAAAAATCAACTGGAGTTTTGTTCGCGAGACTTTTGTCGGCTATGCTTTTTACGTTCATTTGCTTGGTGTTTCTTCAGCAATCATTTATAAGGCTGACGGCTTTATCCTTTATTACTTTGCCCCTCTGGCAGTTATCGGAAAATATAATATAGCTTTGACACTTGCGAATGTTGCCAGTGTCATCCCTTCGGTCTTGGTGGCCCAAAACAATGTGGCCCTTTCCCATTGTCATGATTTATCCGAGTCCAAACGTATCACTGCCCGGTTCCTGCGCTTTTCTATTTTAATTGGACTAGTTTCATTCATTGGGTTTGCAGTGTTGGGCATTCCTTATCTGTACGTGGTTGCGCCATCGGATCAAAATGAAATTTATCATTATCTTTTATTCATCGTTGGCGGATTGTTGCTGGTGAAAATGATTGTCGCCCCGCTGGTGGCCTTCATCAATATGAAAGGAGATGTAAAAAGTCTTTTGCTTAAAGTCCAGTTACCCATTCTGATCATTGCTCTGCTTAACTATTGTCTGTTTTCCTATTTTTTAGGTGCCAGAGGAGCAGCTATCAGTAATCTTTTGAATGGATTTATCTGGTTTCTTCTGATTTTGAAAGAGGTTAAGAAATATCAGTTCGAATTTTCAGAACTGGGAACTTTTAAAGAAGATTTTCTTCTTATGAAAAATTTTATGAAACAATTTATCTGAGGATCGCATGTTTAAACCGGCACAGCAGACAAAGCAGATAGCAGAAGGTGTGGCAAAATATATTGCGGCTTATCTGGATAGCCATGGCAAATTTGAGACAAGATCTTTTTATGGAGAAAGCTTCAGTTTAAATCTGTTATCCCGTCATGGATTACTCAATGACAAGTTAAAGACCATTCTGTTGAATGCATACCGTGCCAAACATAAGGCTGATCCTGAGTTTCATTTTGAATTTAACAACTATGCTTTTGTGGATTATCTCTCTCAGAACCCAGATAAACCAATCGAAGCAGAGGTGCTCCCTCTGAAATTTAAAGGGACATCTTGTACGAACTGGACACTTCTGAGATCTGCCGTTTCCCTGATGGTCAATCCCTCTGATCAAAACGCCCTGAATGAAGCCAGAGCGAAACTGGCGATGCAATTGAAGAGTGGTTTGATTCTTGATGATCCAGGAGTTAAATCCTTTCAGTATCACTGTTTTTCAGCGGCAATGCTCGGAGAAATTTTTCTTCGCACTAAGGACAGTGAATTTAAGACCGCTTTTACAAAAGCCGTCACTTTTATTCGTCATTTTATTCTCAAAGATGGAAACACCCTTTACATTGGCAGAGGTCAACAGCAGAGTTTTGGCCTGGGCGTTCTCGTTTACATTCTCTCTTTATCTTATTTCCTTGATAAAGATGAAACGCTGCTGACTGATCTCGAAGCCGTTTTAAAGCTTATTGAAAAATTCAAAAATGAAGATGGAAGCTTTCCCTTAGTCTTTACCGGAACTGAGCCAAAAACACCCGGAAATGTAGACATGCGTTCACCGGCGTTTTGTGGCTGGTACCCTTACAATAATTATTTTGATTATCTTCCTTTTTTTGCTTATTTTCTTGATAAAGCTTCTGAGTTGCTAAAAGGCGTTGAGCTTGAATATTCTGATTCCAAAAAACTCACCAGCTATTTTGACAAAGATTTTATTCTCATTTCCAAATTCAATTACACGGCCATCCTCTCACTTCCCGGGGGCTATTGGACCAATGATCTTCCTTTTCCTTTGATTCAGTATAAGAAAAGATTTCAGACTCCCATGCTGGGCGGTGAGCAGTTTCAAGATTCGCTGTATTCACTTGAATCGTTATCAATGCCCGTCACTAAAAGAAAAAATTTATCATGGAGAAAATACGGAAGAGGGTTTCTGCTGGGAAATAACCTGATCTGGTTTTCACTTTTTGGTTTCATGATCAGAAAATTTTCTTTTCTTGAAAGTGAAATCAAGATTGAACATCATACCGTTTGCTGGATTCCTTCTTTGCAGAGCTTTTCATTGTTTGCTGATGCTTTCAAGAATGGAAATGAATATAGAACCCGTGATCTGGCCTTGACCTTTTCAAAGCCAGTTTGCGAAGAAAGAAAAGGTTATTCTGCAAGTGGAGAGCTGAAAGTTTTACTGACCGATATCAAGGTCAATGTCAGAGTGGAGCTAAGATGAGTGTTTCCATTGTTATTCCATCATTTGAACGACCGCTTTTGCTGGGGATACTTCTGCAAAGTATAAAAAATCAAACCTTCAAAAATTTCGAAGTGATCATTGTTGATGACTACTCGAAAAATTTTGCTGAAATCCAGAAGGTTGTAGAACCTTTTAAATCAGCGTTTCCCTTAACGTTGATTCAAAATGACAAAAGAAGTGGCGCTCCGGTTTCAAGAAATAAAGGAATTCGGCTGGCAAAACATGAGTTAATCGCGCTGGTAGATGACGACGATGAATGGTTTCCTGAAAAGCTTAAATGCCAGATAGACCTTTTTGAGAAAAGTGATGACCGCACAGGCCTGATTTACACCTGGACTATGATTGTTGATCCGGAAAGAAATATTCTTCGCGAAGACAAAGGGGAAATTGAAGGAGTGGCCAAAAGAGAAATTTTGCAATCCTGTTTTATTCCATCACCTTCTGTCATGGTCCGGAAAAAAGCTATTGTGGAAGCTGGATTATTCGACGAATCTTTCCCTAGCTGTCAGGACTGGGATACCTGGACCAGGTTGATTTTTAAAGGCTATGAAGTCAAAGTCTGCAGAAAGTTTCTGACATATTACTACAAACATGGTGGACCAACGATCGGTACATCTCCCAATGCCAAAAAAGGTTTTGTTAAGTATTACCGCAAGCATTTCTGGAAACTTCTCCGGTACGGACAGGTAAGGCATCTTGTGCGTTTTTTTCGACTGAGTACGGGGTTATGAAAAGTATCTGGTCAATATATATTCTTCTTTTTACGCTGCTATTTTTTCCGGTGCTTGATATCGGCGGGCACTTTATTAATGTNNACTGAGTTTTATGTTTATCTGCTTTTTCTTATTAATATTAAAAAGCTTAAGCCTCTTAACAGTGTAAAGATTTTTATCGTCTATATGATCTTGTTTTTTGCAGCAGTCGTTTTCACTGCTTTGGTTGCAGGAAAATCGATTAATAATTACGATCTTTACGTCCTTAGAAATTGTGCCCAGCTTGTTTGCCTGCTCAGCTTTCTTTTCACTAAAGGAAATGAAATTAAAGACTCAACCGACTACGAGGGGTTCAAGACATTCATAATCAATTGCCTGGGGATACTTTCCTTGCCTGTTGTTCTTATTTATCTGCAAAAGTTTGACCTGTTTGGAGCGAGGGAGTTTGTTCAACTGATTTACAAACCTCAATTCTTCTTTCTGGGAGCTAATGTCTTCAGCGATTTTCGTTACACTTCAATCTTTAAAGATTTTTTCACAGCTGGTATTTATTTTACGATTCTGGCGTCCGCCATATACTATTTTTATCTTGCTTCCCGTTTGTCAAAAAAAGAGAAGGCCAAGCTGATCATTTTGATGGGAGCGATTTTTGTTTCTCAGGTCTTTGTTTCCAGAACAAGTCTTGTCGTGATTCCTTTTAATATGGTCCTGATGACCTTGTTTGCTTCCGGGAAGAAAATGGTCAAGGCCATTTTGCATTTGCTGGCAATGTTCTTTCTGGCAACGCCGCTGCTTGCAGGACTGATCTATTTGATGATCAATGCAAATTTTATCAAGTCAGAGTGGGTTTCAGAAGCCTGGGTTGTTGTCGCGTTTATGACAGATTCGGACATTGATTTAAAAAGCAAGCAATCGTCTTCGTTCGATACAATGCAGACCTGGAATAAAAACTTCTTCAATTATCTGTCTGAGCATCCTGAAATGCTTATTTCTCCAAAGCACGAGTATGACTTGAAGGATTCCGCGTACAGCAATGCTGTTTATACGGATAGTTTTTATCCGCAGGAAATTTATCGTTACGGCATTTATGGACTTATAGCCTATCTGTACCTGGTCATTGTTTTGTTGAAAGAGTTTATCGGAAAGCACAATGGTCTTGCTGTCATCATCGTTTCTTTCATCCTTTTAAACTATAAAGGTGGGAATGTTTTTTTTATGCCGAAAAATATTTACATGTATGCTTTTGTCTATGCAGCCTTTGTCCTCTGGGACAACGGCAAAAAAACACAGGTTGATGTGACATGAAAATTCTTTTTTTAACACCTCAGCTCCCATTTCCAGCAGTCAGTGGCGGACTTATAAAAACCCTTCGTATGATAGAATTTCTATCTCAATTTCATCAGTTGGATGTTGGCTTTTTTCTGAAAGACGAAAGTGCGTTTACTCTCGCTCACTTGAAAACATTTAAACAGAACTTGGGCTCAGTTCATGTTTTTCATGAAAAACTAAATATCGGAAGGAGCCCAATGGCCTTCGCGCACAGTTTAATGCTGGCTATGCCCATGAGTGTATACCGAAACCGATCTGAAACCTTTAAACAGATTTGCCTTGAAAAAGCACGTGAATGCGATGTCATTTTCATCGACCATTTCTTAATGTTTCAATATGTGCCCGATGAGTTTCAAAAAAAGATTATTCTTCATGAGCACAATGCTGAATTTCTGATGTGGGAACGCTTTGCTGAAACGAAAGAAAATTTTGTCTTAAACAGATTGATCAAGTTTGAAGCAAGCAGAATAAAAAAATATGAAAAATTGATTCTGGAAAGAGCAACTGCAGTTCTGGCAGCCCCTAATGACATTGCCATTTTAAAAGGCATAGTCACCCGGTCTGTGCGTTTTGAAGAAACATACCATCTTGGGGAAGATCATCTATTGAAAGAGCCGGAAAAGCATTTTCAAGACAGCGACTTCTCGTTGCTTTATATCGGCACCCTCAGCTGGGAAGCTAATCGTGAAGGGTTGTTCTGGTTTCTCTCACATGTATGGCCGTTGGTGAAAGAAGAAGAGCCGTCGGTAAAATTCACGATCATTGGAAAAGATTCCAATCCTGAATTATTCCAGCCATGGAAAAAGGATCACAATATTGACTGGCTTGGTTTTGTCGAAGATCTTGTTCCTTATTATGAAAAGGCGCGGGTGTTTGTTTCTCCGCTCAACTTCGGCAGCGGAATCAAAGTCAAAGTCGTCAATGCTCTTTACAGAGGCATTCCCTGTGTAACGACTCCGGTTGGAGTTGAAGGATTAGACCTGGAGAATGGCGAAGATATTATGGTCTCCGAATCACCGGCCGAACAGTCCGCGCAGATTGTTCATTTACTTAAGAATGAATCGTTATGGACTAAAATCAGCCGGCAGTCTCGCCGAAAAGCCAATCAAGTTTATTCATGGGATCAAGTTCTGAATACAATTAAAAGAGTTGTTGAACAATGATAAAGTTTGCCGGGCTGGAGTTTAAGAGATTAACAAAAGAGTCGCTTTTTCAGGCGGGACAGAAGTGTATTTTTCTGGTCACGGCCAACTCTGAAATTATCGTCAAGGCAAATGAAGACAAAAATTACAGAGCTATTCTGGAAAAAGCTGAATGCTCTCTTGACGGTCAGATTCCATATGCATTGGCCCGGTTGCTTAATAAAAAGATCAGCATTGAAAAAATATCAGGATCTGATTTGATTTATGATGTTTGTTCCCATGCTCATAAAAATCATGAAAAAATATTTTTATTGGGTGCAGCTGAAGAAAGCAATACAGGTGCAGTTGTAAAACTTCATCAGCGCTTTCACGGTCTTCAAGTTAAAGGGTTTTCACCTCCGTTTGAATCCTATCCTTTTTCTGCTTCCACCGAGAATCAGATCAACAAACTCATCAGTGACTTTCATCCTCATTATATTTTTGTCGGTTTTGGGGCCGGAAAACAGGAAATGTGGATCCATGATCATCTTGAATGGCTGGAAAAACAAAATGTGAAGATGGTCGTTGGTTCGGGAGGAACATTCGAATTTGTTTCCGGTAAGATTTTGCGCGCTCCAAAATTTCTTCAGGTTATCGGACTTGAAGGAGTTTTTCGACTTGTCATGGAACCGAAGCTGTTTCGACTAAAAAGATTGCTGAAAAGTTTCAAAATTTTCTTTTACGCTTTTAAAAGTTAAGCGGCTCTTTTTTGCTCAGCAGGCAACTGATGCGCTTCATATTGATGAAAAGCATTCTCGATAATTTTTCCATTTATAACGTGAATAGGCTTTTCTCTTAAAGACATAAAGAGTGAATTGAACTCCATTTTTCCTTTCGCCGTTTTCCAGTTTTTTCCGCAAACAATGTATTGAACTGAACAGAAAACTACAGTGGTAAGTGCTAATGCAATGATTGGATTAGTGACTGTGCTTAAAACCAGACCGAAAGAGACGAGACTTATATTGAAAAGGGCCATGAAATTAGAAATTTGAGTTGGTGAAAGTTTAAATTTGTTTTTTAAAATATGATGAAGGTGAAGTTGGTCTCCGCGGAAAGGAGACTTGCCCGCCCAGACTCTTCGTAAAAAAGAAATAGCAAGTTCCGCCACAGGAAGAAAGCTTACGATGAGAATTTTTGAAAGAACGTGAAGGGACTCGATAGAAAATGGATTTAGTTTTTGAAATAAAAATATTCCCTGTGCAAGAAAGAACAATCCCATCAGACCGACGCCTATTTCACCAGTGTAGATCTTTGCAGGCTCTTTGTTGAAAAAATAAAAGATAGAAAGGGAAGAAATGGCGATCAATGAAAGAGACATGACTGGAATAGAGTGTGAGAAATATCCCATGATGAAAAATCCGACTGAAGACGACATTCCCACTTTGGCAAAAAGCGTATCTGCACCATCAATGAGATTGCATCCGTTCATATAGGCCAGACCAAAGAACATTCCCACTCCGAAGAAAAGTGGATGGCCTGGATAAAATCTCATCGTTACAGGCAGGAGAACCCCCAGGACAGTGACAAATTGTAAAACCAGTTTATGACGGGCGCGGATTTCCATTCGATCGTCAATGTAGCCGTATGCCGTCACCAGTAAAAAAGGAAGAAGGCAGTATTTGAAGATGTGAAACTCACTTCTTGTAAATAATGTCCTAAAGAAAAAGAGGGCGCTCAGTGAAGCCACAAAGGCAGAGACTGAAAAAGAGAGCCCGCCCAAAAGATTTGCATTAGAAGAGGATTTTGAAGCTTTTAAAAATAGAATTGGCAAAAAATTTTTATTTGATTTCTCAATCAATTTTAAGACAAGAAAAGAAAGGGTAGAAGAGATGATAATCAAGAATGTATAAAGTTCGATTAAATGAAAATAAGGTTTAAACATTTTTTCCTCAATTTTGTTAATACATTGTTCGGTTTTCTTAAATAAATGTTAAGAAAAGCTTAGCGATTTTTCATTTAATAAAGTTTTTTCCTCCTCTTACCGTTCAGCTATCATCCATTACAAAAGCGAGACCCCATTTGAAGTTCCTGATTTATTTACAAAATAAAAAGCAATCCTTGTTCTATAAATATATGTTTGAAAGCACTTTTGACTGCCAGGCCGTAGAAGCTGACTCGGCAGAAAAGTTCTTATCCGACTATTCAAGTTCGGCATTTCAATTCGCTTTATTTTCTCTGGACGGTGTTTTAGATAAACGACT
>DJVH01000059.1 GCA_002440825.1 Bacteriovoracaceae bacterium UBA6261
GCCGCAAGTGGTTTGCACTGACCGTATTTCATCGCATTGTTCAATAAATTAGTGATCACCTGAACAACTCTTTCAGGGTCCGCTTCCACGAAAATATTTTCTTCTATCCTGAAATCAAAATTAGAACATTTCTCTTTTACTTGAGGATAGAATTGCTCGAAGACCTCTCTGGCTGTTTCACTAAGATTGATCTTTTCTTTCTTTAATTCCAGACGGCCTGTGCGGATTCTACCAATATCAAGCATGTCATCAATTAAGCGGTTGAGTGCACCCAATTGCTTTAAATCTGTTTCAATCATTTCTTTTAATTTTTCCCCTTCGAACATTTGCATTTGCCCTTTGGCCAGTTGTCGCTTTTTAATCTGTACCTGAAGCAGCAATGTTGTCAGTGGTGTTTTTAGTTCATGTGAAGCGAGCGAGAGAAAAGTGTCGCGGGCCTTAACTGTGACTTTGAGTTTTTCAAGCGCCACTTCGAGCTCAGCGCGGATTTTATTTTGAGTTTCAGTCTCTTTTTTTATAAATTCAACTGCTGCTGCCTGAATAGCGTTATCAATAAAAGTGTTGATGATTTTCCGGTCATTCTCGGTTAAGTTCACATCGCGCTGGACGATCAGATTTTCAAAAATTGTATCGCGCAAAAGATGGTACTCGTGAATAATCTGATCCAGAGTGTATCCTTTTAATAGTGAGCGCTGCTCGCCATGTTCACGCGAAAGTTCACGCGTTTCATGGAGAAGTTCAGAACTTTGGGTTGATCGCAAAGCGGAGATCATCGTATTGAGAAAAACGCTGAGATGATTATAAATCTGAGCATCTGATTTAGATCGGGCAATGCTCACTTCTGCACGGACATGTTCAAGCCAGTCCGCCATAATATAATTTTTTTCATCTTCAAGGACATTTGCTGTTTCATTCTCTTTTTGTTCAGTAATCACAGTTTTCTCCTTCTTATTCTTTGTATCACGTGCCATTAATTCCTCATCATATTAAATCACTATAGAACTTATAGACGAACATGGTCCTCAGTTTGCTTACTTGAAAGAATAGAGGAGAACTTTTTTGGAAGGAGTTTTATATGAGTATCATAGGCACAATCGTCATTGGGTTTATCGTTGGTCTGGTGGCACGTTTTGTAAAGCCGGGCGATGACCGTATGGGTCTGCTCTTCACCACAGTCGTTGGTATTGTCGGTGCCTTTGTCGGTCAGTTTCTCGGGCAAGCTTTAGGCATTTATAGTTCAAATGAACCGGCAGGATTTATCGGCGCCGTTGTAGGTGCAGTTGTTATTCTCGCCCTTATCAAAGCGTTTACAGGAAACCGACGCCGAATTGCTTAGTTTATGGTTGATGTTCATCTATGCGGGTAATTTTGCCAAAATTGAGCGTTTTGATAACTTTACCTGCATAGTTTCCATCCGGGGTTGTCTCAGCAAGAACACTTTCCGAAATAGTCACCATGTGTGATACGTCAAAAAAACGTCCTGTTCCTTCCTGTCGAAATCCAAAAAAGAACGTATAAGCTGCACCGCCTGAATCCCAGCCTCCTCTTCCAAAAGACGTCATTACCATGCTGGTGAGTTGAATTTCACCGCAACCAGGAATGTGTGTGGTTTGTTCCGTGCTTGTCTGCTCGCAATTTTCCAACTCAACTTGTCTTTTTAATTTATACAGAAGCGAAGTTTTATCCTTCATCAGGTCTGTTACAAATTGATCATTTTCCTGACCATCGATATAAGCGGCAGCCTGAGTGCTGTCTTGCTCTACTGTTTGAATGACAACTTCTGCCTGGGACGAATTTAATTTTTTATAAGTTCTGACTTCGTCCGCCTGAACTGATAACGAGAGTGCCATAAAAGAGAAAATTAAGAATTTCATTTCGGTCCTCCGTGGTGAAAAGAATTTCGCCGATAGTGGAGGAAAAAAGCAAAGAATAAAAATATGAATTGTGAATGAGAGAAATAACGTTTTCTTAAATAACGTTTAATCCCTTGATGAAATTTTGTCTCGCCTGCACTTCATTCAAGCGCGCCTGACGGTTGGCCCGATTTGCTTCTTCGTGTTCGATCATCGTGATCTTGCGGTTTGCTTTTACTTTTTCTTCGTAGTCGAAAGCTTTTTTGATTTTTTCGGCGTGCTTTCGCTCCTGGGCCGCCAGTTCATGGAGGTCTCGTTCATGTCTAAGGCTTTCAAGGATGATAATTCGGCGTTCGGCAGGGGTAATGATCATGGCAAGAGTATAAAGCACAACGGCCTCATTCTTATTTTCTGCACCAATATCAAAGACATAGTACCAGACCGTCTAAAATCTAAACACCCCGGATGCCACCTATTTATGCCTCTCATTCACTTTTTGTATGTTTCGAGTTCAGCAGACTCAGGTATGAATCGCTTAGTAACTCTGTCAAGGAAACGACTATGCCTAAAAAAATAAAACGTGTTGTCTTCACCGCCACAATGGCCATCAGCACTCAGCTTGCTTATGCCAATGATGGAGGAATAGCGGTTATCAAAGTGAATGAAATCAAAATGCGTGAATACAAAATCATCAATCATCAGGAAACTGAAGTGAGACGAATTGCCGACCCTTATTACAAAATCATCTTAAAAGGGCATGAAGCCTCGAAGCTTCAAAAAATACTTCCCTCGGTTGCCAGTGTGATAACGACCATGCAGCCAGAACTCAAAGAGCAGTTTGAAAAAACATTCAAAAACCTCGGCATCTATAATCCGCCCAAAGAAGGTATCAGTGAAAAAGTCATGACCTTTGAATGCAATGACGGCGAACTGGTTTCCATCGGAGACGGTAAATTCAAAATCGTCAAGGCCGGGGAATCCACCTGTAAAATTTCCATCTATCCACGCAAAGTCGTGGGTGATAACGGCGATATTTTTGGAGATGGCTTTCCCTGGGAACCAAAAAGCTGCAAATGACACTTTTATTCAAAAAAGTCTTAATGCACTTTCTTTTTCAGCTGATCTGCTTGTGCGGGATCTCAGTGGTCTCGCATTACAAATTTCCCGATTTGAGCGAAACCAATTGGGACATAGCCTTGTTTCTCACCCCTATCGGCATGCTGAAAAATTTCAACGACACAAATCCAGTCATGCGCTCTTTTTACAATGATTTTTCCACTGGCCAGATAGAGCTCGCCGAATGGCAAATCCTGATTATCTGCATTCTTCTCATTGTTCAAATTTACAATTTTACAAAGCTGGTGAAGGTCATCAATCGATGAAATATTGGCAATGAACTATATTCTGGTGTTTCTTCA
>DJVH01000050.1 GCA_002440825.1 Bacteriovoracaceae bacterium UBA6261
GGATTGGCGCTAAGATTTTCTTTCTTCTCTTTTCTTCCAAAAACAAAATTTATCAATACATGTATGCAGATTATTTCTGGTTAGGTGGTGGATTTGTCTTTTACGGTGGATTGATTTTTGGTTTGTTGTTTTATCTGATTTACAGTCTATATTTTAAAAAATTTGATTTTAAGAAAAGTTACTTGCTGGCACCTGGCTTGATTTTCGGTCATGCGATTGGAAGAGTCGGCTGTTTTCTCACAGGATGTTGCTACGGCTCGCAATGCGATCTTCCCTGGAAAGTTTTTATGGACGGATCTTACCGTCATCCAGTTCAACTTTACGAAGCTCTGGCTTTGTTTGCTCTTGGCTTTTACAGTCTGAAATGGGTTGAGCATGAAGAAGCTCACAAAAAAGTGCTGAGCAATTATTTACTTTATTATTCATTGATCAGATTTGCCGTAGAGTTTTTCCGTGGGGATTTGATTCGTGGAATTTATTGGTTTTCACTTTCAACTTCGCAGTTAGTGTCTGTGGCCCTTTTCGTTATTGCCGTTTTTCTAAAGCTTCGAGAACGAAATTAAAGACGGGGTTTAATTATCAGCCTGCTTCCATAATTAGTTGTAATTTAAGATCTTTAATCCCAGCCTTAGAAAAAATATAGGGTTCCACTCTTTTTTTATGTATGTGCTATAAAGCAGTCATTTTTAACAATCCAAAGAGGTAGTAAATGAAGAGTTTAATGGCCCTTGCAGCCCTGTCACTTATGAGCGTTTCTTGTGTGAATCTGGAAGGAAATCTTAACGTTGAACAAATGCTGACTGCTAAAAAAAGAGGCGGTTTTCTTAACCTTAAAATGAAGACGGTTGAAATCCAGCCAGGCAGCTACCATGCTTCTTTAAAAGTAAACAATGCCAGCAGTTTCACTCTTAAGTTGAAAGCAGATAAAGAAGGCGAAGCTGATATTCTTATTCCAATTAAATCGGAAACAAATTTTTCTATTCCTTCAAATGGAAACATTATTATTCGTGGAAATCAAATTTCTCAGCCGTTCGATATTTCTGGAAATATTAAAACGACAGTAACGACTTCAGGAGTTGAGAGATCAACTGAAGATTGTACATTTCAAAGAACAGAGAGATATTGTGATAGAATCTGTACTCCTCCAGCGACACCATACGGACCAGTTCATTGTACAGTTCAATGCCAAGACATCATTACATCATATCCAGGAACCAGATTTGTTGAATATCACTACAAATACACAGAAAGAAATTTAACAGCTGAACTGCTTGATGCTCAAAACAAAGCAGTGAAAGCGACTTTCTCCGGAACAGATTACGATACAGATAGAATTTACGATTATTACGGCGAATGTAGATAATAAAAAAAAAGCCCTCTTAAAGAGGGCTTTTTTATTTTGATTCTTTTTCTTTAAGTTCTTCCAGTTTGTCTTCTTCTACGTATAGTTCAGAAAACAAAGTTTCGTGAGACCATGCTGTGAAAGCATCGTCATGCTCATACATCATGATCGTTTCCCAAGGACAATCCTGGGTGCAGTTTTGACAACCAATACATCGGGCAAGGTCAATCTCAACGACCTGGCCAAATTGTGGGTTTTCGGGGTTTGGACCAGGAACTAATTCAATAGAATCAACCGGGCATCCCTGAATACAAACTTCACAGCCAGTACATCCTGATTGGTGAACCACGGCTAAAAGCTTAGGTGGTTTTTTCCCTTTGCGCTTTGGTTTCAGACGAGCCGTATGAAACGGATTTTCAACAATGATTGTTTCATTGTCGTCCTGATTGTTATCTTGTGTATTTTCTGTTGAATTATCAGTACTCATTTTTTTAATTTTTAAGCAGGACTTTATAGTGCTTTTGGCAAACCAATATCACTAAAAGTATGTTAATAACTACATCAAATTATAACTCAAACTCCTCTTTCTTGCTAATAGATTTACCAGGAATTAAAGTGATTGGGTTTATTACACATTAAAACTATAGGTCTCTTTATGAAAAAACTACGATTTGTCACAGCAGCAAGCCTATTCGACGGGCACGACGTTTCGGTCAACATCATGCGAAGAATGCTTCAAGCTAAAGGGGTAGAGGTTATCCATCTAGGGCACAACCGCTCTGCTCAGGAAGTTGTGGATGCGGCCATCCAGGAAGATGTCCACGGCGTAGCTCTGAGCTCTTATCAGGGTGGGCATATGGAATATTTCACTTATATCCGCGAGCTGCTCGATAATGCCGGTGCTAAAAATATTAAAATTTTCGGTGGTGGCGGCGGTGTTATCACTCCAAGTGAAATTAAGGAACTTCAGAAAAGAGGAATAACGAGAGTTTATTCTCCACAAGATGGCATGGAAATTGGTCTTAACGGTATTATCGACGACATGATTGACAAGGCCAGTGCTTCAACGCTTGATGGTGTAGACTTTTCTAAATTTGACGTTAAGAAGCTCGATAAAAGACAAGTTTCCAAAGTCATTACGGCTATAGAAGACAATGGTGAAATTCCAGTTAAGTTCACTCCTGGCAATGTTCCGGTTCTGGGAATTACCGGAACAGGTGGTGCAGGGAAATCTTCGTTGATCGATGAAATGCTCTTGAGATTTTATCGCCATTCTCCAAACTGTAAAATTGCTCTCATCTCTGTAGATCCAACAAAGAAAAAAACTTCCGGCGCTCTTCTCGGTGACCGCATTCGTTTAGGCAGTGCGAGTTTTTCTAATTTTTATATCCGTTCTCTTGCAACAAGAAATTCGAATACAGAATTATCACCACACATCAAAGACGTTGTCTCCTTCATGAAGTCTCAGGATTTCGATCTGATACTTGTAGAAACTTCTGGTATTGGTCAGGCTTCTGACGAAATCACAAAAGTTGCAGACAAATGCATTTATGTCATGACTCCAGAGTACGGAGCAGCTACTCAGCTTGAAAAAATCGAAATGCTTGAAGCAGCTGATTTTATCGTTCTTAATAAATTCGAAAAACCACGCTCAGAAGATGCTCTTCGCGATATCAGAAAGCAGTGGAGAAGAAACCATAATCTCTTTGCGGGACACCCTGGGGCTCCAGAAGACAACGATCTTCCGGTTTATGGAACAATGGCGAGTCAGTTTAACGATGTAGGTGTGAACGCTCTTTTCTTTGACATCGTAAAAACACTTAATTTAAAAACTGAAAATCTTGATTCAGTAAAAAAAGATAAAGCGCCGTCTGAAAAGAAAAGAATTATTGCTCCGGAACGTTCTCTTTACTTAAGAGACATTGCCGGAACAGTACGTGAATACAATCGCAAAGCCGTAGAAAATGCAGAGAAACTAAAAGACTATGAAGCACTTTTAATTGCGTCTAATCTTCTTTCCGGCAACAAGGACCTGACCGAAAAGCTGGCTGAAGTGAAGGCTTCTCTTCCTGAGGAAGTCTTTGCTGAATTAAAAACCTTTGAAGATACAATTGCTCAATACAATTCGGGCACTTTCTCTTATTTTGTCCGCGGAAAAGAAATCAAAGTAAAGACGAAGTATGAATCACTTTCTCACAACATGATTTCAAAAGTCGCATATCCGACATTCCACTCTCAGACAGAAAAATACAGATTCATCAAAAATGCAAACTTACCTGGACACTTCCCGTTTGCCTCAGGAATTTTTCCTTTCAAGCGTGCGGATGAAGATCCAAAAAGAATGTTTGCAGGAGAAGGCGGACCACTCAGAACCAATAAGCGCTTTCATTATCTCTCAAAGGATGACAAAGCAAAACGTCTTTCGACGGCATTCGACTCTGTAACTCTTTACGGAGAAGACCCTGATACTCGCCCAGACATATTCGGAAAAATCGGCGAGGCAGGTGTTTCAATTGCCACACTCGATGACATGGAAGATTTATACCGCGGTTTCAGCCTCGTCGATCCATACACTTCTGTTTCAATGACAATCAACGGGCCAGCTCCGATCATTCTTGCGTTGTTTATGAATACGGCCATGAAACAAGCTCTTTCAGGAGATGATTTCTGGAACGAAGAAAAACGCGTAGAAGTCATGAGACAAGTTCGTGGAACAGTTCAAGCAGACATCTTAAAAGAAGATCAGGCTCAAAATACCTGCATTTTCTCTCTGGAGTTTGCGTTAAAAATGATGGGAGATATCCAGGAATACTTCTGTAGAAATGCTATTAAAAATTATTACTCAGTTTCTATTTCGGGTTATCACATTGCAGAGGCAGGAGCGAATCCAATTTCACAGATGGCCTTTACGCTTTCTAACGGTTTTACATTTGTTGAATATTACCTGAGCCGTGGAATGAAGATCGATGATTTCTGCGGAAATCTTTCATATTTCTTCTCAAACGGTCTGGATCCTGAGTACACAGTAATGGGACGAGTGGCCCGCAAAATCTGGGCGGTCACATTAAGAGACAAATACGGTGCGAACGAAAAGTCTCAGCAATTTAAATATCACGTTCAAACTTCAGGACGTTCACTGCACGCGCAGGAAATCGACTTCAACGACATCAGAACAACTCTGCAGGCGTTCCTGGCCCTTTCAGACAACTGCAACTCCCTTCATACCAATGCTTACGATGAAGCGATTACAACGCCAACTGAAGAGTCGGTAAGACGTGCGATGGCGATTCAGATGATTATCAATCGCGAATTCGGTATGAACAAAACGGACAATCCAATTCAAGGTGCCTACATCGTTGAAGAACTTTCTGCGATTGTTGAGGAACAAGTACTCAGAGAATTTGAAAATATTTCTGATAAAGGCGGTGTCCTTGGTGCGATGGAATCCATGTATCAGCGTTCAAAAATTCAAGAAGAGTCACTTTATTACGAGACACTAAAAGACTCAGGCGAGTTTCCGATTATCGGAGTAAATACTTATATCGCTCCAAACATCAAAGAACAGATGTCGAAAGAAATTGAGATTTCACGTTGTACTGATGATGAAAAAATGGATCAGATTAACCGTTTGAACGAATTCAAAAAGAGAAACAGCGATAAATCTGAAGCAGCTTTAAAACGTCTTAAAGAAGTTGCTCTTACAAATGGCAATATTTTTGAAGAGCTTCTTCACACTGTAAATTATGCTTCTCTAGGACAAATCACCAACCTGCTTTATCAAGTCGGTGGTAAATACAGAAGGAACATGTAATGAGCAAAGTCTACACTCGCACAGGAGACAACGGGACGACGGCCTTAATCGGCGGGTCTCGCATTAAAAAATGTGATCCTCGCATTCATCTTTATGGCGAGGTAGATGAACTCAATTCACAAATAGGAATGGGCGTCGCTTTTCTGGATGCCACTTATGACAAAACTTTGTTGCATGAAATCCAGTCTGCTCTCTTTGATCTGGGAAGTAATCTCGCCTGTGAGAAAGAGAAAAGAATGCAGTTTAAACTTCCGCAGCTAAAAGAAAGTTTAATTACAAGGCTCGAAAAAGAAATTGATCAAATCGATATCAAACTTGAACCTCTAAAAACGTTTGTTTTACCTGGAGGCACGAAGGAAGCTTCAGCTTTTCATCTTTGTAGAACTGTTTGCAGAAGAGTAGAACGCCAAATGGTAGATTTTGAAACTCAGCACCCTGGAGAAATTCCAGCGAGCGCCCAGATTTTTATAAACAGATTGTCAGATTATTTTTTTATGCTTTCACGTGAATTGAACGCACTTAAAAAAGTTGAAGAAATAAAGTGGATTCCAGCGAAAGACTAATTATTTTTTCTTCTTTCCTAAATCCAGTTTTAACATTTTGGTTTGACCGCTGCTTTCTTCTGCCTCGATGATGTTTTCATCACTACGTCCGGTCCAGTTGGCCTGTTGAAGTCTTTTCTTCTTTAAATCTTTATTGAGAACCACGGATTTGCGTTCAGCCGCTTTTTTAACGGCCTCTTTAACGGCTAGATCTCCCCGCACGATCGAGTTAGTTTGACTCAAAGTTCCTACGACCAGAGTTTCATCTTCATTTTGCAGCGTTTTTCCAATGGCCAGTCGTTCTTTGCTTGAAAGGCTTTTTTCGTCAATGCTCACCCAAGTGTTACCAAGCTTAAGCTTGTCATTGAGTTTCACGATGGTTTTAGTGATCTGACTATTGTTAAGAAATGAGCCATTAGTTGATCCCAGGTCGGTGAAAAGGAGCTGTCCCTGAGGGGTCATTTCAAATGTTCCATGCTTACCACTCATTTGCTTGTCTTCAATTTTAAGATCGCAGCTGCTTGATCTTCCAACAGTGGTTTTACCAAGCAATGGAAAATCAACAGATTGATTTTCAGTTTTAAAGATCAACACAACCGGCATATAAAATCCTTAGTGAAATGTACTTTCAACAAGCTTTATTTTATCATAACGCAGCTAAAGTTACAGAGAGGAACTTCTGTGCTATAATAGACTGAATTCGTAAATTATTAATGAGGCTCCCTATGGAAAACATCGTAACAGTGACAGAAAAGGCGTTAGAACATATCAGAGAGATCTATGTTAAAGAAGAAAAGGGTCTTGATACCGGTTTACGGCTTGGTGTGATCGGTGGTGGATGCTCAGGTCTTTCTTATAAAATTGAATTTTCTGAAAAAAAAGAAAAAGACAATGTGCTGGATTTTGGCGACATCAAAATATTCATCGATCCAAAATCTTCAATTTACCTGAAAGGTGTTGAGCTTGATTTCAAAGATGGATTAAATGGAAAGGGATTTGTTT
>DJVH01000020.1 GCA_002440825.1 Bacteriovoracaceae bacterium UBA6261
GAGATGTTGGCCGTTGGATGAAGGACGGTCGACGGTGATGTTTGATGGTTGAAGTTTTGAACAACAAACATCATCTTCAACCATCAAACGGCCAACAACCAACGGTCAACATCATCACATTTTTATTTTCTTATTCTCAGGATCAAACATAGGTTTAATCGAAACTTCCGCCGGATAAGTTGTTCCGGCAATTTCAATTTCCCATTTAGCACTTGAAACGTAGTCAGCGTTAATCGGTTCTCCGGCCTCACACATGAACAGACCGACAGCGCCGCCAAGAGTGTGTCCATAAGATCCTGCACGGACGTAGCCGACAGGGACACCGTTTCGTTTGACGATTTCCGCATGGTAAAGAAGAGCTTCCGGGTTAAGAACTTTCACTTGAAGAAGTCTGCGTTTGAACGCCGGGCCTTCTGCTTTTTGTTTTAAAGCGTGTTCACGACCGATGAACGATTCTTTTTTCAAATCTACGGCAAAGCCTAGTCCTGTTTCGAAAGCGTTATCTGTATTGTCGATATCATGTCCGTAATCGCGGTAGCCTTTTTCCATTCTGAGTGAAGCAAGCGCTTTAAGACCAGCGTGTTTCAGATCGAATTTTTTTCCGGCCTCTACGATGCGATCGTAAACGTGAGCGCATTGTTCAGTCGGAATATAAAGTTCGTAACCGAGTTCTCCAAGGTAAGTGATGCGGATACAAAGAACGCGGGCAAAGCCGATGTCGATGTACTTCGCTGCTCTGAACGGGAATGCTTCGTTGCTCATGTCGACGTTTGTGATTGACTGGAGAAGTTCGCGCGACTTTGGTCCTTGAATATTGAGTTGTCCGTATGCTCCTGTCACATCTGTGACGAACGCGTGAGCATCTTCCATATTTTTCTTCATGATTGTTTCAGCATGGCGAAGTTGAGTGTCTGTGACAACGACGAAGAATTTTTCCTCATCAAGTTTTGTCACAGTCAAATCGGCCTCAAGTTTTCCTTCTTTATTCAGCCATTGTGTGTACACAATCTCGCCTGTTTTATTGTCGACGTTGTTTGCTGAAATATGGTTCAGGCATTTGCCCGCATCACGCCCTTGTACCAGGAATTTACACATGAAGGACATATCCATGAGAATAACATTTTCGCGGGCCGCTTTGTGCTCAGCTTGCCAGTAAGGGAACCAATGCATTCTTCCGAATGAAAGTTCTCCCTGTTCCGCTTTAACTCCATCAGGTGCGTACCAATCAGGTGACTCCCAACCGGAAACATCTTTAAAATAAGCGCCGGCAGCTGCCAGGCGGTCATGGAAAGGAGATTTTTTAGCTCCTCTTGCTGTCTCAGGTGATTTCGTCGGATAGTGAGTTTTATAAACCATGCCGAGTGATTCAACGGTTCTTGTTTTTCTGTACTCAGGATTGTTCTGGTAAACCTGTAATCGATCGATATTGAAACCTGTCACGTCGACATCAGGAGTGCCGTTCATAATCCAGTGAGCGAGAACGCGGCCAAGGCCTCCGCCGGTTAAGATACCGATTGAGTTAAGTCCGGCAGCGACGAAATAATTTTTGAGTTCTGGAGCTTCACCCACAATTGGTCTTAAATCAGGTGTGAAGGATTCAGGTCCGCAGAAGAATTTTTTCACACCGACGTTCATCGACATCGGGACGCGGGCCATCGCTTTTTCCAGGAACGGGGCCATGCGATCCCAGTCAGGATTGATTTCGCCGAAAGAAAAATCATTGGGAATACCTTCGACTTTCCAGGGAGCGCACACTGGTTCAAACATACCGATCATGAGTCCGCCGACTTCTTCGCGGTAGTAGCCATACGAAGATGGATCTTCGAGAATCGGAAGATCAGGAGTCATTTCTTTTAAATCTTCTGTGATGAGATAGTAGTGTTCAGCGGCCTGGTTAGGAATATTGACTCCGGCCATTTCACCGAATTGTCTTGCCCACATCCCTGCTGTATTCACAACAAATTCTGCGTGAATGTCGCCGAGGTTCGTGCGCACTCCGGTAACCACTCCGTTTTTTTTCAAGATTCCAGTGGCAGAAACTTCTTCGTAAAATTTTACACCCATCATACGGGCGCCTTTGGCCATCGACATAGTGACGTCGACCGGATTAACTCGTCCATCATCTTTTACATAAAAACCAGCGAGGATATCGTCGACTTTTGCCACCGGGAAAAGCTTTTTCACTTCAGCAGGAGAAATTTCCTGAACGTCGACTCCGCAATATCTGTTGAATGCTGAAACACGTCTGTATTCTTCAAGGCGGTCTTTATCTGTCGCCACTTCGATAAAACCAACCGGTTTGAATCCTGTCGCCAGACCTGTTTCCGCTTCAAGTTTGCTGTAGAGATCTTTTGTGTATTTTCTCATCTCGGTCGAAGTCTCGGATGTTGATCCGAAAGTGACCATGAGTCCCGCTGCGTGCCAGGTCGTTCCACTGGTCAGTTTATCGCGCTCTAGAAGAACAATTTCGTTCCATCCCATTTTTGCCAGATGGTAGGCCACTGATGTTCCTATGATTCCACCGCCAACGATAACAACGCGGGCATGTTTAGGTAATTCTTGAGTGCTCATAGACCAATCTCCCAATGAAAATCGATTAAAATTTTTGATAGAAAACTCTACGTTTAACGGGCGTTTGAGTCAAGTAATCTGAGAGATTTCTCCCGTGCCGGGGAGGTTTAAAAAGTGCTTTGTTATTGAGGTTTCTATAGGATTTCGCTAATCTAAGACCATGAATGACATTCGCCCTAATCAATCTATAGAACTCCTTAAGGAATTACACATTCTGACACGCGAGGGTCAGCTCAACCAGGACAGTAAACGAAAATTAAAGCAGGTGTATCATCTCTTTAATTTCATCGAGCCTCTCTTGAAAGAGTTGGATGGACGCGGCGAAAATTATTCACTGGTCGATCACGGTGCCGGTAAGTCTTATCTTGGTTTTATTCTTTACGATCTTTTTTTTAAAGAGCGCGCTCAAGGAGACATTTACGGGATTGAATGGCGTGATGAACTGATCAAAAAATCAGAAGCTCTGGCACAGAAATGTGAATTCGAACGCATGCATTTTTTAAGCATGTCCGTTGCCGATTCTCTCGAAGATAAAACGCTTCCCGCTGAAATTGATATCGTCACGGCCTTGCATGCCTGCAATACCGCTACAGACGATGCTATCCGTTTTGGTCTTCAGAAAAAAGCAAAGTATTTTGTGCTCGTCCCTTGCTGCCAGGCCGAAGTCGCAAGTGTTCTAAGAAAAAACAAATCGCCTTCAATGCCTGCGCTCTCTGAATTGTGGAGACATCCGATTCACACCCGTGAATTCGGCAGTCATCTCACGAATGTTTTACGCTGTCTTATGCTCGAAGCCCACGGATACCAGGTCACGGTCACTGAACTGATCGGTTGGGAACACTCTATGAAAAATGAATTGATCATTGGAAAATACAACCGCGACGTGAACAGAAAAAAAGCGGCCGAAAAACTGGAGCAGTTGATCAAAGAAGTGGGACTGCAGGAATTGTCCCACCGTTTTTTTGTTTAAAATAATTCTTCGTATAAATCTTCAGCATCCACATCTTTTGGTACAGAATAAGAACGAAAAACATGATTCGCTTTTTTATCCGCGACAGTGATGGCAATTTTATTTTCCGGACAAATATTTAAACAGCCTGTGTTGATGACTCGAATATTTTTTCCCTGACGTTCTTTGCAGATGGATTTCAATTCCCCTTTAATTCTTTCCGCCTCTTCTCCGCATTTTGAACAAATCATGACGACAGCTTCATTCCATCCTGTTTCTTCTTTAGTAATATCTTTTTTGCTCATAAATTTTCCTTAGATAAAGTTCATTCATTGTAAACCAGATGACTTTTAAATTAAAGGGCCGTGGTGTAAGCTTGCAGGACATGACTGACAAAAAAATGAATTACGAATCTGCAGCGTTTATTATTCTTCTGGGCTCGCTGACGGCCTTTGATCCTCTATCCATTGATATGTATCTGCCTGCATTCCCCGACATAGCAAAGTCCTTCAATGTCGGCGTTTCTTCAGTCGAGCTTTCACTCTCGGCCTTTTTTATCGGGCTTTCTTTTGGCCAGCTGATCTATGGCCCTCTCGCGGATATTTACGGAAGAAAAAAACCTCTTCTCTTTGGCACAATCATTTACGCTCTGGCGTCTCTTGGCTCAACTTTTTCCAAATCCATCGAAGTCTTTATTTTTTTTCGCATCCTCCAGGCGCTGGGGGGATGTGCGGGAATGGTTATCACGCGCGCAATCGTCAGCGATTTGTTTGATAAGAAAAAGGCCGCTCATATATACTCTTTACTTATGCTCGTCATGGGAGTGGCCCCGATCCTGGCCCCGATGCTGGGAGGAATTCTCACCAAAACATTTGGTTGGAAAAGTATCTTCATTACTTTAGGCGGTCTGAGCTTGATCAGCTCACTTTGCACCTATCTTTTCCTTCCTGAAACACACGGACCTACACTGGAAAAAGTCCCGCGTCCGAAGATACTCTCGCTTTATAAAAAAACCTTGTCAGGATATTCTGATCTTTTGAAAGACCGTGGGTTTATGAGCTATTCCCTATCGGGCGGATTAATGCGTGCGGCGATGTTCGCCTATATCGCCGGTTCTCCCTTTGTCTTTATCAGTGTATTTCATGTCTCTCCTGATAAATATGCTCTCTTGTTTGGCAGCAATGCCGTGGGAATTATCGGCTGCTCGCAGCTCAACCGTTTTATACTCAAGCATTATTCATTGGAAAAAATTTATCGCAATGTCATGTTTGTCTCTGTCGCACTTGCGGCCATCCTGTTAATCAATTCTCTTTTCTTTTCCCATGTTGTCGCCATCATCATTCCTCTGTTTTTACTCATGGCCTCGATGGGATTTATCTTTCCCAATTCGGCCGCTCTGGGACTGGCCCAACAGGGACACCGGGCAGGAATGGCTTCCGCCCTTCTTGGAACACTCCAATGGGCGATTGCTTTTTTCTCCTCATTTTTTGTCAGTTTTTTTCACAATGAGACGGCCGTGCCAATGACAGCAGTTATTCTGGTAAGCACTCTGCTTGCTTTATTCTGCCTGGCCCTTATCGGTCAAAGAGATCAAAAACATGCACTATGAGTTTCAAAAAAAAATCAGTGCTCTGGAAAAGGCCGGGTTGAATCTTTTTTGTTCCATTCCTGCCATTCATTTAAACAATGAGAATAAAATTTTTCTAAAGAAATATGCTATTGAACTGGATGAAAAAGATGTCCTGTGCCTGGTGGCCCACGGAGGCAGAACTCTTTGGGAAAAACTTCCGGCGCCTCCCATAGATGATTACAGTGTGGAGCAGATCAAAAACTCTTTCAGTGATGCCCGCATTCTTTTTCCGGGCCACCAGCTTTATCCTCTTCAGCAAATAGGAAGAATGATGAATATGGGAAGGCCCAGTCCAATCGGAATTGATTTGAATGAAGACTTCGGGCCCTGGTTTGCTTATCGTTGCTTGTTTATTACCAGAGAACCCATTCCGCAGAGAATGTTTAAAGACTGGGTGTCGGCCTGCTTGTCCTGCAAAGACAAATCCTGTCTGCTCTATAATGATTTTTATCAGGCAAGAAGCGCTTGTCCTTACAAAGCTGAACACCGCTACAGTGATGAACAGCTTCGTTATCATAAATCCCAGCTTCCTTAATACGGCGGCATCACCTGTGTCGGTTTAAAGAGTTCGTAGACATAGATACTGAAGATGCCTAAAACCTGCGACAATGTGAGGGCGATTAAAACCATAATCAAAAGAGGAGGACTTGAACGCACAGTGGAGACGCGCTCGAGTTCAAGAATTTCTACTTTGTTTTTAGCATACGTTTTTTGCAAACCGATTCTCCCCAGTGAATCATTGAGAGAAGCGTACATTTTATATTCAAAATCATGGCTGGCATTCATTTTTTCAAGTTCATACTGAAAAGGAACAAGTCCATTTTTTTGAATTTCAAAATTTTTCAAATAGTCTTCATTGGTTTTCAATTCCATCGCCAGATCATTATTCTGGTCTTCCAGAACTTTAATTTGAGACGATTCATTGAATTTCGCCAGACCAACATTTTCTCCAGTCGCGCCCTTCTTTAACGTTTTTCTAAGCTCGAGAATACGCTCTTTATTATTGGTCATCAAAATTTTTGTATCATTGATATTTTTCTTCAACTCGCTGATGTACTTAGCGCTCTCACCTTTCTCCTGCTCAACTGAAAGTATTTGTCCTTTCTGCATTTTTTTCACAGTTTCATTTTCAATGCGATCGAGATTTGCGCGCACTCCTGCTATCTCAAGTTTAAAATAATTTTCAGCGCGATTAAGATCATCCAACTCGCGTTCTGTTAACTTTTTTTGAGCTTCTCTTAATGTCTCATTGACCAGCATGACCGTTAAATCGCGGTTTCCGCTTTTTGCTTCAATGGTGAGAATATCATTTTTGGTGTTGTTAAAATTGAGCATGGAAGAAATTTTTGAAGCGGCATCGTGGATAAACTCAGGATCATTTTCTTTCTTTTTCACTGAAGCGAAAAAACTATCAAGGGCAGGATTCCTCACTTCATGTTTAATTTGCAGAAGTCTTTGGGCCACTCCAACATAGAACTCATGAATGTCCAACAAGGTTTCTGCACGAACGGCAGGATCCTCGCCCTTTAATTCTGACGTAACCATTTCTGAAGCGACACCTGCTGCATGTCCGATGATTGACTGCAGTTGACTATTGCGAACATCTTTAATAATAAGTTTGCCGGTTCCCGGGTAAGTCGGAAAATATTTGTGCTTCGTTAAAGCACCAAGTGTGAAGACCAGTCCGAGCATGAGAAGATATTTCCATCTTCTTGTGAAAATTTGTAATATCTGGTGCAGACTTATTTCATCACTGGTATTCATAAGTTTTTTCCCTCTCTGTATAATACTTGCCTTTAACTTTTGTTCTTTCTGTTCTTATTTTTTTTACGAATTAAGGAGACACTTCTATGCGAAGATTTATGGCGTTAGTAATACTTTACTGTGTTCTTATTAGTCAAAGCATGGCCGCTCAAAATGAGACTGTTAAAAATTCGAAATACAATGTGAACATCGCTTCCGAATACATATTTGAATCCTATCCAAACCAAGAGCTTATTCCTATACGTTTACTGGGGTCAGTAAAAAATGCGGGGCTTTATCACATTCCTGCCAATATGAAACTCACCACACTTCTGGCGCTTGCTGGTGGAACTTCCGGTGATGCTGATTTAGGAAAAATTATAATTGGTAATGATCTTCACATGATTAAGGATGAGAAAGGTCTTGATACAAAGAGTTTAACAATTGACCTTGAGGATACCTTAAAAAATGGGGCCAACACTGATTACACACTTGTAGCAAACGATATTGTTCTGATACAAAACAAAAGCCCGATCGTGAGTAACGACGCATTCAGAACAATTTCTGTTGTTTCTGTCATTCTCACATCAATTCTCACTGCAATTGTCATCAAGGACAGATATAAAAAATGAATTCGAGTTTAAAAGTTAAGCGAGTCATTGATCTTTGTTGCATCACTTTGATCGCTTTGATCTTTCTCTGCAAAGTTTCGCTTAAGTGGATGAAAATAATTCCTTATTCCATTCCGCCGGTCATATTTCAATACGGTCTTCATCCCTATATCAACTTTGGGCTTCAACTCCTTATTTCTCTCGTCCTCATATTTATCTGGGTAAAAACAAAAGAGAAGACGCCGCTTTCTCCAGTCTATAAAGCCTATATTTACACACTTCTTTTGCTGCTTTCAGTGCAGACTCTTTTTCAGATTACACTGGTGAATGTCGGCAATTCCGTGCTGGTGCAAATAGCAGGTCTCGGAATGGCCGTGCTGCTTGTCCTAATTTACGGAATCATTATTCCTCAGCTCTTTCCTTTAAAAAAATTCATTTTCTATACTATGAAAATTTCCGTCATGCTGGTTATAGGAAGTATCTTGAATCTTCCACTCTTTTTTGGAGAAATGTTCAGGGGAGGACGTTTTGTCGGCTTCTTTAAACATATCCCTCACATGGTGACCGCCAGTACTGTGGCGTTTATTTTTTTCTTCCCGACACTTTTCAGTGAAAACAAATGGACGTTAAGAAACAATACGCCGCTAAAACTGGTCGCAGTCATCTTACTGGCCTTAACAGTGCTTCTGACTTCAACCAAAGCGGCCTTTGGAACAATTGCCATCACTGCCTTTGTGGGTGCCTTTCTCTTTGGTTCAAAAAAAAGAGCTGTGCGATTATTCAAATTTGCGGCCCTTTCCACCTTTCTTGTTTCTACACTTCTCATTGGAGCGCCGACCGGTGAATTTATGTACGATGTGACGACAGGTAAAACAAGTTTCGGAATGAGAAAAGCGCAGGATGGAGTTTCCACCAGAATGGAAGAAGTGACACGTGGATGGTCGATGTTTGAAAGAAGTCCGCACTTTGGTTTAGGTCTACTCTATAAATTTTTAAACAACAGAGAGGAAGGAATAGAAGTTGAGTCGTACAACTCATTTAAAGACCCTCACAATCTTTTTGTTTCTGCAGCGGTCATCGGTGGGTACCCCTTATTTGTCTATGCCATTCTGGGTTATCTGCTCATGATTGCCGGTGCCATAAAAGGGCTCAATCAAACGGATCCCAACAGACAAATCATAGGACTTTTCTTATTGTCCCATTTGCCGGTTTTTGTCATTTATCACGCCCATTTTTCCCTGGGCGGCATGGCAGACCGTATTTACTGGCTTNNGACTCGTCGGTCCTTATCAGAGATGAAATTAAGATTTAAAACTGCTTTGGCGTAATTTCCTGGAGGTCATTATGATGAAATTAAAGACTATCTCTTCTACGATTCAAAAGAACATCAGCAAGATCGATGTAGCAATTTTATTTCTGGCAGTAATGGTGATTGCTGTCGGCATGAGCCCGCAGCTCTAAAAAAAAAACGNNAGCTCTAAAAAAAAAGGGCCGGTATTTCAACCGGCCCTGCGCTTATTCCATAATGATTGTTTTAATTCCCACTGTCCCTATCACGATCACTTTATTCACGCGAACATGAAACTTAGAAACAGGTTTTTTATCCTTAAAAAGCTTCCATGATGTTTTATCTTTTGCAAGTTCAACATCAACTTGTTTTCTGTCGCCGGAAATTCCGTTGTAAAGCGTATCAATGGTAATTCTTCCGCCGCGATCAAAATCCAGGTTGTCACTTTTTAAATTGAGAACATTGTAGTTGTCTCTTTTTTCCAGAATCACACCCTCTTTTGTTTTTAGGTCTTCCGGATTGAGATGATCTCTTTTAATTATTTTCCCGCCGACATAGGTGTCCTTGAAAAGATCCTTCAATGTTTGAGTGCTCTCATCAACATTCACGACGAGATTATAAACTTCGTTATTATCGTCATTGTCTGTAATCGAAAGAATTTCTTCCCGCGCTATAAGATTCGTGGAAAAAAGAAGAACAAAAACAGCAAGCAGATTTAAATGAATTCGCATAGGTCTCTCCGTTGATATGTTTCATAGATAGCATTCATAGCTAAAGACGTCCATCAACTGTAAGAATTTTTGGGCCCTATTCATAGTGAATGGCTTCCGGGACGCCTTCAAAAATATATTTTTTAAGCCGGGGCCGCTTTTCTAAACTTAAGAAGGACTTTAAAGAAGGAGTCTTTATGAAACACTTAACGGCACTGCTTATTATAATGAATGTAGACGCATACGCCGCAATTTCAACCACTAGTACAAACACTGTCGAACAGACAGTTCCGACAACGACTAATCCCGCTCTCAAAACTGAGAACTTGCCGGCGCCAAAAAGTGCAGACAGCTACGAATCGCCGACAACTGAATCTGGCGATCTGAGCGCAAAGGGAGAAGCGAGCGCTACAAGTCATGAAACACAACCGCTGAATCATAAAAAGAACCGGCAGGTTGCAAAACAAAAATCCACTTCCAAGGTGAATTGCGATGTACTGAAGAATAAAGAGCTCTGTGAACGAACGGAAATGATGAACAAGTCGATGCACGAACGAACTGATCGTGAGACAGCAGAGCAAAGAGGCCAGACCAAACAGGCCGATCGCAGTTTCGAATAAATTTAAAAAAAAATGGAGTTATGTATGTGGAAGGAAAAAAAATTTTTCCCACTGTGGACCTTTATTCTGACTTTTGTTTTTACATTGATTTTTCAAATCGCAAGAGCTGATGAAACAACCTGGCCCGTTCCCGACTGGGAAACGGATGTGAATGACAATCAGTTAAAAACGCCTCAATGTGAAGACTTCATCGATTATTCAACCAGAACTAAAAAATATTTGACGGATAGTCTTCTCGTTATCAAAGACGGTAAAATCCGCTACGAATATTACGACGAAAAAAATGGAGTGAACAAACCTCACATCCTCTGGTCGGTGACCAAAACACTGACGGGCGTTCTTCTTGGAACTGCGGTAAGAGACGGACGAATCAGTCTGGAGCAAGCAGTGGAAGATTATTATCCAGATGCCAACTCCAACCGAAACTATCCTAAAATTCACTTGAAAAATCTGCTCTACCTGGACGCCGGTTATCAATGGCACGAAGGACTCTTTGATGCCACCGAAAATCCTGTGGTCAGTATGCTGTACGGCCCCGGACACAATGATATGGCCTATTACACAGCTTCAAGAAGACTCATTTCACAAGGCCCCGGCTATCGCTGGAATTATTCCACCGGCTTGCCGACACTCACAATGGGTGTCCTGAAAAAAGTTTACGGAGATGAATACGATCTCATGCCATGGCGAAATTTATTTTATCCTTTAGGAATTCAGAATGCCTCATTTGAAAAAGATCTCTCAGGGACTTTCATTGGCGGAGCAAATTCTTACGCGACTTCGAGAGATCTGGCTAAAATCGGTTATATGTTTCTTCACAACGGGCAATGGAAAGATGAAACAATCCTGCCACCAGAATGGATGAAAATCATGCTCACACCAAGCCCCGGGTATGTTTCACCTGGAACAATTATTTTTGATGTCCAGAAAACCGGTGTCTATGGTGGGTCATTGTGGCTCAATAAAGAAGTAAAAAAAGGTCAGGGAAAACCTTATCCCTATTCACCGGACGATATGTACGCGGCCATCGGATACATGGGCCAGAATTTAATCGTTCTGCCTTCGCAAAAGATGGTGATAGTGAGAACTGGTTACGATCATGCCTTTAATGACCGGCTCGATGCCTTTGTGACGAGAGCGCTCGCCTGCTTTCACAACCCAAAGGTCAAAGTTGCTCCTGTTCCGAAATTTGAACGTCCCAAAATTTCCATTGGTAAAATTTTTAAAAATATAAGAAATATTTTTCAGGCCAGAACATTACAAAATTCTATCGCCAAAATTGTGTGTTCCTGTCATCTGGTTATGGGGGTAGATATACCGACATGTCTGAAGCGGCACGATTTTGGAGTTACCAAACACATAACAAAAATCAATGTGCGGGAATCTTTTGAAATGGATGGCAATATTTCTATAGGTGTTCGTCTTTCAGGTTTATCGAGAATATTCTCCCGAAATAAATACACGGCCAAGGCCTATTACGATCCGCAAACACCGGAATACGGATGCACTTTGAAATAAAAAGAAAGGACCAATATTCCCTATGGGGCAACTCTTTTGCCCCATAGCGTTCATTTTTCGTATGTAATTTTGAAGACAAATCATTTGGCATCCTCCTTGCTCAAGGGAAGACACTTTTCATTTAAGCGAAAAGTTTATTAACCACATCATCGTTTTCGATGAATTTAAATTTGGGAGACTCTATGAAATTTTTCATGATGGCCTTGACTGCTGCAACTCTATTTTCACAAGCATCATTTGCAGCATCACCAAAAGATTCCTGGGCAAAACTTCGCGCAGACAGAAATGTAATCATTCTTCAACCGCATGTTCTTATGCAAATGGGGGCATTCAACGCATGCGCAACTGATACTGAACTAAGAAGCATCAATGATGTTAAAACATGTACAGCTTATAAAGAAGTTGTTCATGGCAATCCAAACTCTGAAGCAGGTGGATGGATTGAACACGTTTGTGTTAACTATGAAATGAGAGAAGTTGTTGTTCAAAGAGAACATGAAGAACAAGTTTGTACAAAATGGCTTCCGCCTTCAGAAGCTTCTTCTGGCGAATGCCGTGAATGGAAAACTGTAACAAGAACTTATCCAAGAGACTTCTCTGTTGAAGTGGTAAGCGCTGTTGGCGAAACTTACATGCAACATCTTTTCAACAAATCTCTTTCTCTTCCAGACTGTAAATAATTTTTTAGTCTATTCATAACAAAGGGCCTGCCTCTGCTTACGCGGACGCGGGCCTTTTTTTTAAACAAACTCCGAAACGTCAAACGTTTGACATTCTTGCCAAACTCCTCCCGTACCATCTACCCTATTAACAAGTGGAGGATATCATCATGAAAAAACTTTTATTAGCTTTGCTTCTTTGTGCAACAGCACCTTTAACAATGGCCGCCGGTTTATCGGGCGGTGATCAATATTCAACAGTGAACATCTATGGAAGACTGAATGTTCAGTGTTCGGGTCCACAAGGGACGACTTCAGGATTTGCAGACTGCCGCGGACAAATTTTAAATCCGGGAGAATATTCTTATTTCATCGGTCCAAAATCAGAAGCTGATACTGTCACTCTTGTGGCAACACGTGAAAATGGTTCTGTCTCAAAGGCAAAATCTTCAGCGTATGATGGAGAAGCAGGGAAAAGTAAAAAATCCTTCAATCTCTGGATCAGCACTGTTCTTCAAAGACCTCTTCTCGACTTTGGAAAAAATACTGTGAAGTACACTCTTTCTCAAAACGGTCGTACAACAGAACAGGGAACTTTTATCGTAAACGTTGTTAATGGTGGAAAAGCGGTTTGTCAGAGAGTCGGTTATTATTACTCGTCAATAGCAAGCGATTGTCAGTTTCCAACCAATCTTTGTTCAAGATATTTTTCTGAAAATAATTACTGTCAATAAGAGATAAAAGAAAAGGCCCCGAGAGGGGCCTTTTTTATTTGGCAAGCTTCAGATTTTTCAATTCGATCCTGTAGACCTTTGCCGCTTTGTCGTGAGTAAGAACATACTTTCCTGGATACCATCCCATGTAAGCAAACTTTTTCGGCATCGAGAGAGTATGATTCACACTTCCATCATTCATAAAAAATTCTCTGGTAATCATCGGTTCTATAAAAATCATTTTGCCATTGTAATACCCTTCGATAAAAGTCGAAGTGAATCGTTCTCCGTGCAATTCAGGTGAACGTGAATCAAGCCAGTGCCAGCCCATCATCGGAACTCCTGCAGGTGTAGGCACGTAATAAGGGGCAATCATATCACTAGCTGGTTGCTTCATGCATTTTGCGGAGTCTTCATCCATGCACTTGATGGCATGTCTTACTCCCTCCGGAATAAAATAAAAATGGAAATCAAAATGGGGTAATCCATAAATTTCCGGAGGTTCATGTCCTTGTGGATTCCAATCAATTGTAATCGACTTATAAGGACGTACTTCTTTTCCATGAGGAAGTTTCATGGTGTATTCTGTCATTTTATTTGGCAATCCCTGCATTGTTGCTTCCGAAAGGGCAATACCGATAGTCTTTGGTTGATGCTTATGATTGTAGACGACATAGCTGTATGCGTGGCCGTTTCCAATTTTTATTTTATCACCTTTTTCGACAGTTTCAGTTTCAGCAAAAGATTGAAGGGACGTTAAGGTAAGAGCGGCGAGAAATGTTGAATAGAAAATTTTTTTCATAGAACCTCCTTGTGCGAAAAGTTTTCGACAGCATTTCACACAAGGAGAGGTCTAAAAAATAAAAAAAACTAATGTTTCTTTTTGAAAATCTGAGCGTCTAAAGAAAATGCACCGGGTCCGGCCATCATGAGTACGAGACAAATTCCCCAATACACCAGGGCAAGCTCAAATGAAGATCCGCCTGTTTGATTGACGAATGGATCGTGGCGAATGAATCCATGAAAAAAGACCGCAACGGACATTGTAAAGAAAATGCCAAGAGCAGATAGCGGCGTGAGCAATCCAACAATAATAAAAAGTCCGCCGACAAATTCAGAAATGGCCGCCAG
>DJVH01000035.1 GCA_002440825.1 Bacteriovoracaceae bacterium UBA6261
AAATCTTCAATGAAATCGCGATAACTTCTTTCCACATTTTTCTTCAGCTTATTGTGAAAATCTTTGGAAAATAATTGATCTTTCATAAAGAATCCTTGCTTTGGGAAATATCGGGAAAATGTAGGGTGGAATTTAAAATGGCTGGGAAGGTGGGGATCGAACCCACGACCAATAGATTAACAGTCTACTGCGCTACCACTGCGCCACTTCCCAATATTGATCGAAAATAGTCTTCAAGTTATAAAAATTAAAGGACTAAATGTCTAGACCTTTTTTAAAAATATTTGAAACCATCGCTCCTAACCTACTGAAACCCCATAAAATAAATAAGCCTTACTGTTGAGAGAATCACTCAAGTTTTCAAGAGTTGAGCCGATAAGCAGTTACTATGGCAGCTCAAAATTTTCTCATTATGAACCTCTTGCGATTGATTACTCCTGAAGAAATCGGAGACATCGCGACTAAGCATAACGGTGGAAAGTTTTTATCTCTGACAGATCTCGTGAATGAAAGAGTGGAGCAAAACGTTTACCGCGATTTTTCCAACGCTGACGCTTTGGATGATTTTCACGAACAGAGTAACAAGGCAAAAATTCTCCCATTCAAAAAAAATTCTGAACCTTCAGATGAAACATCTCAAGTCGAGGCTGCTGCATCCGAAGAAGTGAGCTCTCTTTCGGCAATGGCCGAAGCTCAGTTGACAGCTGGAACTCAAACAGCCGAAGAAGAAACTCACAATGACATTGTCCATCAGGAAAATGAAAACATGTCTTCTTTCATCTTGATTGAAAAAGAGCGTTTAAAAAGATCTCAAAAATCGCTCAAGCAGAAAGAAATTATCGACCTTTACCAGAAGAATTCCAGCGTGGACGTTGAACAGATAAAGGGTAGCAATACAAATCTATCACAGGCCAGAGAGGCCGGTGTTTTAGTGAACAAGAAACAATATTAGAATGAAAAACTGGTTATACATTCCTTTTCTCGTTTTGATGGCAGTCACTTATACGAGACTGGTAGATAACTATAATTCTGATGAAGTTTTTAAGCTTAGAAGAGGCCCAGCCTCTGTGATAGCGGAAGAAATTAATTTCAAAAAAATGGATTCAAAAAAAACAGATGAGAATTGTGAAGACCTCGCAGCCCGATTCAATTCTCACCTGACTAAAAGTTGCTTATAAATCCAAACCTACAATTGACTTGATATCATCAGCTTCATCTCCGAGAACCTCGAGGCTTGCAAGTTGGTAAACACAAGCATCAATAGTCGTTAAAGCTGCCGGACGATAATTTCCTGAATTTTTAACACCGCCAAAAGGAAGTTTCGCCGAAGCACCTACTGTCGAGCGGTTAAAGTTAACCAGGCCTGAATCAATTTCATCTACACACAGCTGAAAGAGGTTGTGATCGCGAGTGAAAACTGAAGCGGCCAGACCGTACTCAGTAGCATTTGCAATTTTAATCGCCTCATCGATTGTATCGTAAGGAATAAAAGTGACATTTGGACCAAAAATTTCACTGTGTAAAAACATGCTGTCGTTATTCCATCTTTCACTTAAGTGAATGGATGGGGAAACATAATGACCCTTTTTACCTTTGTCCAACTGTTTACCGCGCATGACTTCATGGATACCTTCACGCTTTGCCATTCCCATAAAGAGAAGATAAGAATCAACCGCGCCCTGATCGACTAAAGGACCCATGAACGGTTCACGAGCGTACTCGACCGGGTGATCAATAATAATTTTCTTGGCAAGGTTGTGAAACTTTTCAATAAATTCTTCGTGAATGTTTCTTTGAATGGCGACGATTGAGGTTGAGGTACAACGCTGACCAGTCGTCAAAAAGCATGCTTTTAAAAGTTCTTGCTGGGCATGTTCTAAGTTTGCATCGCCATGAAGGATTGTCGTATTTTTACCACCTAATTCCAGTGAAACGAGTTTCCCAAGATCGTGATGGGTCGTATCCAGAATTTTCATTCCTACTTCTTTGGAGCCGGTGAAGAAAACACCTTTGACTGATTTTTCTTTTAGGAGTCTACGAGCGACTTCGCCATTTCCCTGAATCATGTTTACGACACCTGCAGGGAAACCCGCAGCGTGGAAACATTCAATAAGAAGCTGAGCTGAGTAACAAGTTTTTTCTGATGGCTTAAAAATGATTGAGTTCCCTGAAACCAAAGCACTTAACATTTGTCCATTGGCCAGATGGCATGGAAAATTGAAAGGACCAATAACAAGAGAAGGTCCTAGTGGTTTGTAATAAATATGTCCGTTGGTTTTTGGAAGAATGTTATCGATGTGTTTATTTGCAATACGGGGAAGAGAATCTTCGATAGTCACAGTGACCTTGCCAATGACAGAAGCTACTTCAGTCTTAGCTTCCCAGAGCGGTTTACCCATCTCATAGGCGATGGCCAGGGCAATCTCTTCTTTTCTCTTTGAAACTTCTTCAGCATATCTTTTCAAAAGCTTGTTTCTGTCTTCTTGAGACGTTTTTCTCCACGTTTTAAAACCAGCCGAAGCAGATTCAACTACGCGGTCAACGTCACGGTAATCAACTGGCGCTTCCCAAAGCAAAAGCGAAAGATCGGCAGGACAATAGCGTTTAATAATATTTTCGACAGCCAGCGGGCCAGTCGTCGCAGGCAGATGAAAATCGCCATTGAAATAGTTTCCTAAAATTTTAAATTTCATATTTCACCTTTTGTTAGAGGTAAGTGGCAAATGTTTTAAAGTCTTCTTTTATCCCTAAGAGCTTTGCTTCTTCAGGATCGATAATAAAGCGGTGATGAGTCCCTTTGTTTAAGTTGCCCGATATATAAGCAGCCTTAAATTCACCTTGAGCAGCTGGAAGGCCGGCAAGAATGCAGGTTTTATCGCTTTTAATGATTGAATCACGGATTAAAACTTCGCATTCAAACATTTCTTTAATCGGCTTGATATCTTTCATTTTGGCGCGATAATGTGGACCACCGTCAAATGGATCGACTTCATTTGT
This sequence comes from Bacteriovoracaceae bacterium UBA6261, assembly GCA_002440825.1. Taxonomy (GTDB): domain Bacteria; phylum Bdellovibrionota; class Bacteriovoracia; order Bacteriovoracales; family Bacteriovoracaceae; genus Bacteriovorax. The sequence goes on from DJVH01000035.1 coordinate 2,998, forward strand.
ATATTTAAAGCCAATACTTTCGAGCATTTTTTTAACTGGAGCTGTGTCTTCACCTACCTTTCCAATGGCATTTCGTGCTTCGATAGGAAGAAGAGTGAGATAAATCGTCTCTTCAGGAAAAAGGCTGAGAATAAATTCTTTATTGCTTCGTGAAAGAACGTCGGCATCATGATATTCCATGTTGAGGAATCTTCTTCCGATCGCTTCCCACAGTGGCGCATGTCCTTCATTGTCAAATGGAGGCATGAGTTCAGAATGAATATCTTCTTTAAAGCGATTTTTATTCATTCCCATATAGAGGAAACGAACAAATGAAAGCTGCTTGCCAAGCTTTTTGTCATTCTTTCTAAAGTCAGGATCCAGGACCAGACCGCCTATTTCAGTTGGGCCGTTTGTATCAAGACCTAATTTCAAAGTTCCATGAATAAAACCCGTATTCAGCGTTTTGGAAAATTTATTTTCCTGACCAACAGAAAAAAAGTAGTGAGGTTCGTCTTCTGTTCCGTGTTGAGCATGAATCATCGAGCAACCAATAATTCTTTTGGCCTTCAAATCTTCCAGAACAAATAAATAATAATTTTCCCAAAGGTTTTTTGAAGGATTGCTGAATGCTTTGATAGAGCTTTCGATTTTTGATTTTATAATTTCACGATCTGGCGGCAAGTTAATAAATAAAACAAGCTGGCTCAATTCGTAGAGATCATCAAGATCATTTAAATTTGCTGATCTAAGTGTGTACATAATACGTCCTATATTACTTCCTGAATCGTTTTCTCAATGATTGAGAAAATTTCCTTTATGTGTTCATCGAGAATCGCTGTCGGTAAAAGAAATCTGACTCTAGTAGGTTCTTTACCGGCCGAGAAAGTGATGACTCCATTTTCAAACAGTTTCTTCATAAACTTATTTGTTGTGTCTGGGGTTGCGTCACCAACTTCGAAAGACAGCATTGTTCCTACGCCGCCGTAGTATGGAATTTTTCCTTTGCAAGATCCCTCTGAAAGTTTTTTAAACTCAGCTTTGAATTTTGTTTCAAGTTCAGCCATTCTTCCGTTATCACCATAGAAGTTTCCTTCTTTTAGGTAGCGGACAGTCGCTTTGCCGGCATTCATTGAAGCAACAGAACCATTGAATGTCCCAGCAATCAATCCTGGCTTAGGATTTAATTCTTCAGTATAGAATGTTCCAGCGCCTTGAAGAACTTTTCCAATTGTTACAACGTCAACATATTCATCAAGTCCAAACATCTGGAAAGCAAACATTTGGCGAGTTCTTGCGAAAGATTGCACTTCGTCTACCCAAACATACAGACCGTGTTCACGTGCCCATTTAAAAACACCTTCGTAGTACTCTTTTGTTCCATAAATGAATCCGGCTTCACCCTGAATAAGTTCGAGTGTGATTGCACAGTAAGTGTTTCCGTTTTTCTGGATAAGCTCATTCAGAGCAGAGATTGTATTCTTGAGAGAATTTTCCGGATCTTTGTAGTCAAAGTGAGGAACGTGATCAACCTGAATCGACATCGGCATCCCTTCGCGGTAGGACTGATTATAAGTCACGTCCTGCATTGCAATTGATCTTCCGGCAAATGATTTTTTGAAAGCAATTAATCTATAGTTTGGAGCTTTTTTCTGCCAAAGAATTTTAAGAGCAGTATCATTTGAGAAAGATCCTGAACATGAAAACCAGAAATGCTTTAATCGTGAGCCTTTAACGGCATCAAGTAAAACCTTCGTCAATTCGTAAGGCTCTTGATATGAGAGAAGGTTCCCGGTCATCATTGTATCGGAAGTCGCAGCTTCAAGATTGGCTTTGATATAAATAGGGTGTGAGTGGCCAAGCAAATTAACACCGATTGCATTGATGAGATCATATTTAATTGATCCATCGAGAAGTTCAACAAAAGGGCCATGTCCACGGCCTGAAGCCATGAAAGGATAAAAAAATCCTCTGCCTTTTAATTGTTCATACTCCTTGAGTTTTGCTGCCAGCATTTCTTTTTTATCTTCATCTGGTCCTTTGATGTGATCAAACTTCTGCTGTTCGATAAGAATTGATGAAAACAGTTTATTAAAATGCTCGTTTATCTCCGGTGATTGAACTCCAATGCTCATGCTTATTTCCTTAGATTAAAAAATTATGAATTGTTTATTTTAAATATGTCTTTTACGAGGACGGTTTTTCTCGCTTGCAAACAATTTGCTATGGGCGATAATTAATTTATGAAAAATACTAGCACAGTCCCAGTGACAAAGTCACCTCAAGCGACTACTCAAGAGTCGAGTGAAACAACGGACCAAAACTCTTTTGAAGCGCTTTATGTAAAGAAAGATTATAAGGGCGCGGTGAATTACTTACTTCGAAATAAGCAATCATTAAACTCGGGTATTTTCCATTATAATCTCGGAACAGTGTACTCAAAATTAGGAGATTATCCTGCGGCCCGTTTTCATTTCGAGAAGGCCATTAAAGAAGGCTATATTAACTCTTCTGCTCTTAATAATTTAGGCTATGTCAAATCCCAGCTCCAGGTGGATGATCTATCAACTTCTTCAATGCTGGCAGACGAATTAATGAATGCAGCTTTAACAGTTCCTTCGAGCGCATATGTGACCATAACTCTCATTTTGCTCCTTGCAGGAATGTTGATGGTTAAGGCCAAAAAAATTAAACGCAAAGTAACAATGGCTTTAGGAATTTTAATCGTTGCGACTCCGGTTTTATTTTCACAGTTTTACCTTGAAAAAGTGAACTATGCGGTCACTTTCAAGGATATCCCTTTGTATGAAGGACCTTCAAAAATATTTTCTGAAAAAGGAAAGGTACGGGCTGGCTCTAAAATCATTCTCGGTGAATTTAAAGAGGGCTGGTTTTATGTAAAATTTCCGATTTCTTTAGCAGGATGGATTAACAAGGATCAACTCGGTCTTTACTAGGTGGAAGAATGGCATCGTCTTATGAAAAAGAAATTCGCGAAGCGGGAAAAGACAAAGTAGAGCTTACGAAAAAAATTGATCTCTCCATGATGAAATATTTATGGATGGCCAATCCTCTTAGCAGAGCTAGAAAACACTCGATTCCCAAGTTTTTAAGAAACGTGGAATTGTTGAAAAATTTTTCGGACAACGAATTAAGAATTCTTGCCAAGTACATGCACAACAGAAAATTTGCTGAAGGTGAAATCGTCTTCAGGGAAGGCGAAGTTGGAATTGGGTTTTATTTCATTTTTTCCGGAATCATTGAGCTGAGCCACGATGATTTAGGAGCGGAAATCAGCAGCGAAAAATTTTTAATCCTGGAAGAGTTCGGTTACTTTGGCGAACTCGCCTTGCTTCAGGAAGGAAATCAGAGAACTGCTACTGCGCTTGCCAGAAACAAGTGTGAGCTCGTTGGTATTTTTAAGCCAGATCTGGACAATTTAATTGTTCGCCATCCGGTTATTGCAGCAAAGCTCATTCAATCTATTTCTATTGCACTTGCAGACAGACTTTATTATCTGACGAACGAAGCAAGTAAAATGCATAAGAGAATAAAACAACTGGAAGCAAACAATGATTCTCAGCAATCGTAAAAACATAACTAAAATTCAGCTCGTCTTTTTCGTTGTAGTCATTGCTTTGTTCTGTTCGCTGGTTTTAGCTTTGCCCAGAATTTCAATTCCCTTATCGCTTGCCTATATACTTTCTCTCGCGCTCACTCCCATCGTTGAAACTTTGATGTCTCTAAAACTGACCAAAACTCAATCTATCGTCCTCATATTCATTGTTCTGGCTGTGCTGATTGGATTACCTATGTTCAGGTTGATTCCGCTTTTGTCGGCTGAATCACAAAATTTTCAAAATATTATTCCAAGAATTGAGTCCTACATCATTCAACAGTTTCAATACGTCCGCGAATTTGTAAAATTGCGAACAGGCCATGAAATAGGGGATGCGTATGTTTATCAAGGCCTCGAGGAAATGCAAAATTGGTCTGCCAGCTTCGTCGTGAGAATTCCAAATTATATTGCCAATATTATGGAATGGATTTTTCTCGTTCCTTTTTTTACATTTTTCATTATTCGCGATTCGGAATCATTTAAAAGAACACTTTTGAGCTTTACTCCAAATGTTATTTTCGAACGCTTCTATTACGTTATCCACGTTTTCAATCGCCAGCTGGGTAATTACTTTTTTGCCAAGTTTGTAGAGGCTGTTATCGTAGGTGGCATTATAACTGCCGGGCTTCTTCTTCTCGATATTAAATATGCTGTTATTTTGGGATTCATTGCAGGGCTTACTAACATTGTTCCTTACGTCGGTCCATTTCTGGGTGTCGGTCCGGCCATCGTTCTTGGCATGCTGGAATATGGAATGACATCGCCGACAATGGGCGCGATCATTACACTTTATGCCATCGCCAACGTCGTAGACATTTTCTTCGTCTTCCCATTCCTTGTTTCGAAAATCGTAAATCTTCATCCTATGCTAGTCGCCGTAAGTGTGATCGTCGGCTCGCACTACATGGGCATAACCGGAATGGTAATATCTATTCCAGTAGTTGCCGCAATCAAACTTATTATTACTGAAATCTACAATGAAATTTACACTGAACGCTCCAGATGATACGATCCTGTAAAGATCTGTTATCTGGAGTTTTCTTTGAAGATTTTGACCTTTTTTCTGATCATTTTTTCGTTTGCTTTAATCAGTTGTTCAACGAAGCGACCTGAAGGAAGTACAGAAGCTGAAATTCTTTTTAAAGAAGCCAAAGATCTCATGTCCAAATCCCGCTACATTCAGGCTACAGAGAAGTTAAACTCGATAAGATCTCAGTACCCGTATAGCTATTACGCAACTCATGCAGAACTTCTCCAGGCAGATATTCTTTTTGCCCAGGAAAACTATGCAGAGGCAGCCTCAGCTTATATTTTGTTCCGCGATTTCCATCCGAAATACAACGAACTTGGGTATGTTATTTTCCGAATTTCCGAATCGTTTTATCGTCAGCTTCCTTCTACATTTGACCGCGATCTTACTGCAGGCGTTGAAGCGGTTAAATACTACAGAGAGCTCATTGATAATTATCCCAATACAGAATATGTAAAAGATGCTCAAACGCGCATTAATCAGATCGAAGACATGCTTGAAAAGAAAGAAATTTACATTGCTGATTTTTACTTCAGAACTAAAGACTATGAAGCGGCAAAGGCTCGCTATGAAGACATTTTAAAAACTCTAAAAAATAAAGATGAAAAGCTTCGCATTCTTACAAGAATTGATGAAGCTGCTTCACATATAAATCATTAATCCTGAGGTACAACGGATGTATACTTCAAACAATGAACAACTTTTGAAATCTGCCAGAGAGTGCTTTGAAAAACAGGAATATAAAAAAGCGCAAGTGATTCTCAATGAAATCATCGAATCTGACGATGGCAATGTCGACGCACTTTTTCTTTTAGCAAACATTTTTCATATCAATGGTGAAATAGGGAAGGCGATAAAAGCCTTTAATAAAGTTCTCAATTTAAATCCTGAACACACTGATGCAGCGATCAGCTTATCAGTTCTTTATAATGATATTGGTCAATACGAAGACGCTCGAAAAGTTTTCGAAACTGCCAATGAAAGAGTAAAAGGGAAAACAAAAGGCGCAGGCCTCATGGAAGATAAACACATCAATAAAAAGTTTGCTTCGAAGCACTACGAAATTGCTGATCTTTATCTTTCCTACAACCGTTACGATGAAGCTTTATTCGAATACAATAAGGTCATCAGCCTTGACCCGGAAAATCTTGAAGCGCGAATTAAAATTGCTAAAGTTTATGCCAAAAAAGGCTTTATTGCTAAGGCCATTGAAGAACTCCGCACATTGAAAAACGAAGAACCAAACTTTGCTCCAGCTAGGATAGCATTGGGTGTTTTACATTATGGAAATGGAAACATTTTAGAAGCGCAAACAGAATGGGAAAAAGTGTTGTTAAAAGATCCATTCAATTCCGAAGCGAGTATGTATTTGAATCTTTCTCGCACGGCCACAGAAACCAGATTATAAAAAAAAAGCCCTCAACGAGGGCTTTTTAATTTCGATATACTTTAAAATTTCTTAATTAAACTTCAGCGTTCTTGTTGTTATTGTTTGTCGTGTTTGCTGTTGCATTGTTTGCTTGAACAGTAGAAACGCCTTGCTCTTTATTGGCCACATTAACATTAGTTCTTTTTGAATCATCAGAAGCGTAGTTTACGATGTACTTCTTTAGATCCATATACATTTTGAAACGAACTTCAAGTTTTGAATCTTGAAGAACGATCTGTCTTGCAGTCTTTGTCTTGTTATTGATGATGATCGGAGCCTTTAAGTTAGCCGACATTTCAGTAACATTTTGTGGGATTGTAAGAACAGTATAGACAGAGGCATTAGAAAGGTTTTCCAGGCTCAAACTGTTAAGTTCAACTGGAAGAAGCTTTACCATGTAATTTGGTTGGAAAATTTTTGGCTCAATGATTGGAAAAGCTGTAGCAGCATCATCGATTGATTGAAGCCAAAGAATAAGCGTCTGATCACCTGGATCGACGATAAAAAACTTTTTTAGATTCTCAAAACCGAGTAAACCTTCTGTAAACTCGATAATGTCCTTCTTATCGACTTCAAGTTCGCCGAATCGTGTTGTTTTGATTTTCACTCTCTGCCTCCGTTGAGCAAAATGGTCGAATACCGACCTCTGTCAACGATTCTAACAGTCGTAGGGGCAAACTTGCAAGCAGGAAATTACTTCTTGTTTAACTCATTCGCTAAATTTGTAATGGAACTCAAATCGGCCTGGGAAGCTTCAGTGTTTTGGTCTTGGATGGCTTTGTATACTTCCTCACGGTGGATCTTAGTTTCCGGAGGTGCCTTAATACCCAAACGAACTTGCTTGCCCTTTATTTGAACGACGACGATTTTAATATGATCATCAATTGCGATGCTTTCGCCCAGCTTCCTTGTCAAAACCAGCATAACTAACCTCAAATTGCATTTGCCGGAACTTTCCTGCTCCGACCGCAATGCTTCATATATTATTCCTAAGATTAAAATGCAAGAAAAAACTAAATTATTTTAGTCAGGATATGCGACGCTTCACGTGAAAATACTGAAATTAGCGGTGAAGAAAGTCCATGAGCGTTTGATTCATTACGCCCTGGGTTGACTGATAAGTCGTTTTTAAAACGGCTTGTTGCTTATTGATGTCAGAGAACAGATCGACAACATCAGCATCAAGAAGTGTACTTTTGCGGGCCATGTGTTCAACGTTCTCACTTTCAAGACCAGAACGTGAAGTTTCAACTGAATTAGTGATAGACCCAATTCGCGTTCTGAGAGTCACAAGTCGACTGATACTATTGTCGAATTTCTCGAGTAGACCCTGAATCATTTTAGGGTCGTTATTTTCCAGGGCATTTGTAAGTCCAGCGAGCTGAGCAAAAATGTTGTCGCGCGATTTAAATGGCACTATCGGATTGCCGTCTTCATCTGTCGCTGAAGCAAGGTCGCGGTTCAAATTATTTTTAGTACTCTGATCAAATTGATTGAATTGCTGAAGTGGGCTTTCGATTGTGCCGCCTTCTTCCGCACTATAGAAAACTTCTTCACCTGTTAAGTTGATCGGTACAAAGAAGTTTCGAGAGACTTCGAGTGAGATATGTCCGGTATCACCCTTGTAGGCGCCGTTGGCATCAAAAGGAACGGTGAGTGTACTTGTGCCTGAGAAAATATGCTTCAATCCAACTTTCTTGTTGGAAATGGCCAGGGCCTGGTTGTAGAGCTGCTGAACTTCGTTAGCGACGTTTTTTCTTACGTCAGCGTTGAAGAAATCAGAAGACTGAGCGATGGCAATTTCTTTTGCCTTGGTGATGATTTCAGTGAGCTCTTCAAGAGATTTCTCAGTGACATTCAGGTTGAGAAGAGCAAATTCAGAATTTTTCAGATATTGAACGTTGTCATTTGTCGATGAAGTCAACGCCATGGCTTCTACGTTACTGACTGGATTGTCAGACGGCTTGGTAATCTGCTTCAGGGTTGAACCCTTTAATTGCAAATCTTCCATCTTCGCTTTCGTCTTATTAAGAGCGTATTTTAAAGCGGCAGTGGAGCTATTTTCAGAGACTCTAGTCATCTATCTATCCCTTACCTTTTCAATTCCAAAACTGTTTTAAACATTTCATCGGCAGCCTGCATGATTTTAGCAGAAGCTTCATAGGCATGCTGAAACCGAACCATGTTCGAAGTTTCTTCATCGATTGAAACACCAGTTAAGCGTTCGCGAATACTCGTTGCCTGAGCAAGAAGTCCACTGGCTTGTTCAGAGTCAAGGCGAGCTTTTCCTGTTTCAAGACCGATGTTCCCGATTGTCTGAAGATATTTTTCTTCAAGCGTAACACTATCTTCGCCTGCAATTCTTTCATGCTGGAGTTTGGAAATAGCGATGGCCACCCGGTTGTCACCTGGAGCATTTGGAGCAAGAGCAGCTGCGATATTGCTCAGGTCGCTTTTCACCGAATCGGAAAGATCGATACCTAGAGCAGCACCTTCTTTCTCCAGAGGTTGAACAAAGAAATCTAAGCCTGTCGTAAGACCCTTTGGATCAGCGGCCACAGGTTTTCCGTCTGGACCGATCGTAATCGGACGGTTTACGAAACCCTGACGGTGAATGGAGTTCACCGAAGATGTAAATTGATAGGCGATACCATCAATATCGTCCTGTAATTTACGAAGATCTTCGTTTCGCACTTTAATGATTGAAGCGAGCGATCCACTTTGAAATTTATTTGTCACTGGTTGAGATGGACGATCTTTCAAAACAATTTCCACTGATCCATTCATGTTATTTGAAGAATCAATTTTGTTTTTGCTGACGACAGCAAGCTCTTGAGCCTGCAGACCGGTAACCAGAGTGCCAATTCCCTGTGCTGTAATAACGAAACGATTTTTTTCGTCTGTGTAAGTATGGACTTTGAAAAATTCAGAAAGATTTTTAATTGCAAGGTCGCGCTGGTCACGCAAGTCGCCAGTTTCGCCTTGTTGAGCTTCAATTGTTGCAATTTTGCCGTTGAGGTCAGCGATGTGGCCAAGGAGCCTGTTGGCTTCACTTACAGTTGTTGAAATTTTTCTATCGATATTCGAAGCCTGCATGTCGAGTGTTTCACGGATGCGACGAAAATCCTTTACTACCATGCCCGCATTGTCGCGAACGACTGAACGGATCGTTTCATTTTCAGGTTGGTTGGCCAGTTCTCTGAACGAGTTGAAAAACTTATTGAGGATTTGATTCAGTCCTTCAGAATCGATTTCATTAAAAATACTTTCGATCTGATCCAGGTTCTCACTTCTGGCATCGTAATATTTGCTTGAAGAAAGAGCATTGTTCAGGCGCTTATTGATAAATTCATCGTTGACTCTGTTGACGCCATCAACCTTTACCCCCGTTCCCTGTGTAAAACCACCATGGGAAATGGGAATAGATGTAGATTGCATAACTTTTTGGCGCGAATATCCTTCAGTGTTGACGTTAGACAAGTTGTGACCGGTCACTTCGAGTGATTTCTTTGAAGCGAATAATCCGGATTTCCCAATGCCTAATAAATCAGCCACGTCGTCTCCTTAGGTGCTCGTGCTTACAGCAGAGCCTCTGGAAGTATACGTCGAATAATTTTTCTTCCCCGTAGCCTCAAGGCGGATTTGCTTAAGTGAGAGTAATGCTTTGTTGATAAAAAGTTGGTTGCGCTTGTTCTGCGCTTGAATTTTTTCAATGATGTCGATGAGAAGAGCATTAAAGCGAAATAAGTGTTTTTGCTTTTTTTCTACTTCATAACTAGTCATGACTTCCAATAATTTGGATACACTGTCGATTTCCTTTTCTGGAAATAAATTATTCAATTCTTTGATGATGTCTTTGCGGATTGTCTCAAGAGCACTGATGCGTGCAATGATTTCATTCTTTTCAGCAAGTTTTTCTTCAAGCTGATCGAGTTCGCTTTGCAATAGCAATGAGTATTCGTCACAAGTAACGTTGAAAAGTGCATTGTGCTCTTCACAGAAACGTTTCCATAAATCAGTGACTTCAAAGTATAAAATGGCCAGTTTGTCGTTCATTCGAGCTCCATCCATGGTTCTCAAAAAGGGTTGTGGCTTAGAACTCTTGTTCTAAGATTTTATCGCTTAAAGCATCGTAATCGACTTTGTAAGAACCATCGGCGATTTGAGCTTTCAAACGGGCAATCTTATCAGAGTTGTCTATAGCTGGAGCAGCATCCGCTACTTTTTTGATTCTTGAAAAATCTTTAATTGCATCTGGGATATCGACTTTAGAATCTGCTTTTGAAAAAGTTTCCAATTCATTTTTTCTTGATTCAGAATTTCTCTTCAATCCTGCAGAGCCGACTTTACCGCTCTCACGAGTATCTTTTTTCGGTAAGAAAATCGATCTTGATGATGTACTGTCAATTGAACTCATGGCTTATCTCCTTCTGAGCTCGGATTTGCTTTGTTTATAGCATCCGGGGCCACAGGGGCAGATTCATTCTTCCCCATCTCTATTGTATCACGGTTTTTGTGTAGCTTGTAGCTAGGCAAATTGTGGTGGATCATGTCGGCCTGTGCTTCATATTGTTTCAGGGCCATTTCATTGCGCAGCCGTTTGGGGTAAATCTGGTCCAGAATGATATTCTGAAGGCCAAGATTGTTCTGTTTAGACATCGTTTTCGCCCGTTCAGATGTCTGCAAAGACTTATAAAAATCCATACCCGAATCTTCACCTGGAGTTTCGTCAATTGTCTGATTCATTTGCTTGAGCATAGCTTCGGCAAACTGGGACTCCATGCTTTCTGCGACTTCTTGAAACTGCTTCGGTATATATTTGCGGTCATCCACTGGCTTAGTATCAAGCGAGCGTGCCTGTTTAGTATTGAGATTAATTCCACGATTGATGTTTGTTTCTGAAACACTCATGAGAACTCGTCCTAAGTTATGAGCAAAGTCCCCAATCATTGGGGACTAAAAAATTTTAGCATGAAGAAATTCTTAAAAGCTAGCTATAAAAAATACAGGACTAAATGAGTTCAATATCCCCCACTAAAGCACCATCGCGCTTAAGTGTTTGAAAAATTGAAATCAGATCTTCCGGCGCTACACCAAAAGCATTCAGGCTCTTAACCAGCTCGTTAAGTGAAGTTCCTTTTTCCATATAATAGACAGTATTTGGCTTTCCGCCTTTGGAGCCTCCGTCATCTTTAACTTCAATCGTAAGATCTCCATGACTGATGGCCACAGGGGAGACCATGACATCTCCACCGGCCACAATTGTTCCGGTTCGTTCGTTAATGACTATCTTTGCAGAACGATCAGCATTAACTTTGAAATTTTCAATAACGGCCATCAATTGAACGACATTTCGTTCGTAAACTGACGGCACAATAAGGTCAATTGTTGTTGAATCTTTTGCTGAAGCGAATTTCCCTCCAAGCTCTTCGTTAATGACTTTTTCAATTCGGGCAGCAGTTGTGAAGTCAGGGTTGTTAAGACTCAAGCGCAATGAATTCTTTTTTTCAAACTCCGTCAGAACTTCTTTTTCCACAGTCGCACCACTTGGAATTGTTCCAGTTGTCGCGAACTTTGCTCCCTTTTTTAATCCACCAATTGAAAGAGGTCCAGCTCCAACGGCGTAAATATTTCCATCACCGCCTTTGAGTGGAGTTACAAGAAGAGTTCCTCCAGCAAGAGATGAAGCATCACCGATTGAGGATATGGTAAGATCAATTTTTTGCCCAACTCTGGCAAAAGCAGGAAGCTTTGCTGTAACCACTACCGCTGCCACGTTTTTTGATGTGATTTCAGATTTGGGATTCAAGCCAAGTTTTTCAAACATTTTTTTCAATGATGTGTTGGTAATTTCACCACCTGCATCTCCTGTCCCATTGAGACCGATGACCAGACCATAACCGATAATAGGATTTTCACGCACTCCTTTTACAGTGACGAGGTCTTTCAAGCGGCTGGGAGCAGAATAAGCTGCTTGTGAAAGAATGAGGGTTAAAGCTAAAAATGTTTTCTTCATACGCTATTCCTATCTCACTACTGAAATGTTTGATTCCAAAATTGAATCTGAATTGATTGTATCGTTTTCGCCAATGTCTTTTCTTGAAACAAGAGCTTGAATTTCAACCATGCGCTTTCTATTTTTATAAAGGACATTTTTTCTTCCTTTAATGAGCAAGTGTTCACGGTTGATTTCTTCTACAACTACACCAGAAATTTTATCCTGGGCTCCTTCGCTCATACTGTTTTCAGGAGTGTCTTTTTTGTCTGCTTTTTTGTCTTCAGCGCCAGCAGGAGCTCTGGTTTCATCAGCTCCCTTATCTGCTTTTGCCACTCTTGTTTCGTAAGGATTGTCAGGAAATGCTTTTTTGAGCTCCATTGTAATTTCATTTTTCAGACGGGAAAGTACATTGATCTGAACAATATCGCCTGAAGATTTTGTTTTGTTGTTAGAAAACAAAAATGCATTGGGATCACTGCCGGCCCACAAACTTCCATCGCTACCGTTATCAGTCAGATCGCTGGCCGTGTATCTTTTCAATGCCACTTTTTCTTCTTTGTACTGGCGCTTGATGTCCGGAGCCAGAACTTTGACGTTACCGGTTGTCACTGTACGATCAATTTTGTCTACGCGGTTATATTCACGCGAAGTCCGACGCTTTGGATGACGGTATTGATCGAAGCTATCCGTCGGAGTATCAATGTCAGAGTTGGCTCTTTCTTGTTGTTCAAAATCTTTATAGATAGAATCTACATAAGTTGAGCAACCAGTAAAAAGCGAAAGAGTGCAAAGGAAGAAGAGTGAATTTAATTTCATAATTCGATCACCACTTTGTTATAGTCGACAACTTTGCCGGAAATAACTTTATTCGTTGTAGGATTTTTGAGTTCAATTGTTTCACCGAAAAGTGCCGATCTTGTCGGGACGGCTTTTCGAGAAAGATTAATGTTTGCATTTTTCAAAGTGACACTGACTGGTGTGCCAAAATTTACCAGGTTCACAGCTTGAAGATCCATGTTTGAAACCACTGCGCCCTGGATAATTGTTTTGTTTGATTTGTAGAAATGAATATTCTCCAACGACGTTACAACATTGTCCGGTGAAATAGAGTAAATCTCGTCCGCATAAAAATCATCGGCTTCCAGATGTTTTTGCTGAAAGCTGATATTTCTTCTCGCTTTAAATACCTTCACCTTGGCCATGATTTTTGAAGTAAACCAGAGCGTACGGGTCGTGTTGGCAATTGGGTTTGTAATATCGAGCTTTACGTTTTTTTCACCGAACGTAGAGCATGATTCGCAATTTACTTTCAGCTGTTCCCCTTCAACCAATCCAACGGTTCTAAGTCCATTTAAAGATTTAGTGTCCAGAAAATAAAGATTCGTTCCACTTGTGAGCTGCTCTCTCATCGATGAGTTTAGATCTAACAGGGCTGTTTTACGGGGAGAAATGTCAAGGTTGATGTTTGAAAAATCTTTGGCGACTTCGCGCTTTAAAAAATCAGCACTGATCGTTCCATTTGATCCGGATACGATCTGAGAAATTTTATTAAGAATCATGGAATCGCAGTCTGAAGCTTGGATCAAATCAGAGCTGTTTAAAGATTGATTGTTTTCAAGCCGGTACACCTTGGAAAATAGCTGAACTCCGCAACTCTGAGTTTCAGCTGCGGCATTTAGAGAAATCAAAAAAAGAATACAGGAAAAAACTTTTCTCATTCTCAACCTATCTGATGTTATTCACCGTTTGCATCATTTGATCTGCAACGCCCATTACTTTTGAATTCATTTCATAAGCTCTCTGAGCACGAATCAAGTCAGTCATCTCTGCCATCGGACTCACGTTTGATGTTTCAAGTGCACCTTGCATGATCGAGCCTGCATTGCTTTCGCCGGCAATGGCCTGAATAGGAGCGCCGCTTGAAAGAGAAACTTGATAAAGGTTTGAACCTGTAGATTTCAATCCTACAGCGTTGACGAATGTGAATACGGGAAGCTGACCAATACCAGTCGGATCGGTCTGGCCTTTAACGTAGGCATCAATTTTTCCACTTTCAGAAATCATTACGCTTGATGTATTAGGTGGAAAAGAAAAACCTGGGTAAACTTTGTAACCTTGTTTATTAACAAGTGCGCCCTGAGCATCAACATTGAAAGAACCATCTCTTGTGTATTTCAATTCACCATTTGGCATGATGATTCCAAAAAAACCTTCTCCGTTAATCATTAAATCAAACGGGTTGTTAGTGATCTGAGGGCTACCCACTGTAAATTCTTTTCTGATCGCCGATACTCTGGCGCCAGATCCAATTTGAGTTCCCACATTGTATGTTGTATTGGCTGAAGAGCGAGCACCTGGTTCTTGAATAGTTTCGTAGCCCAGATCATCAATCTCTGTTCTTCCACGCTTGAATCCAACTGTGTTAACGTTGGCAATATTGTTGGAGATTGTACTAACGTAAGTTTCTTGTGCTGACATTCCTGACGCCGCTGTACTGAGAGCTTTCATCATCGCGTGAACTTCAGTGAAGCTTCCCAATCCCACTAACATTAATACTAATTTCTTCATCACATTTTCCTTTTATTAAAACTTAGATATTTCATTTACGGCTTTGCCGCTCATTGTATCGTAGGTCTTGATCACTCTCTGAATCGATTCAAAATTACGGTTGGCATTGATCAGTGATGACATCTCACTCACTGCATTTACATTCGATTGCTCAACAAAACCTTGGTGAACACTTGTTTTTACTTCGCCGATTTTTACATTCTTTTGATCTGAATTAATGAAAAGTGAATTGCCTTCTTTTTTAAGAGCGTGAATGTCATTGAATTCTGCGAGTGCTAAATCAGCGACTTTATTCTGGCCGCTATAAACTTCACCATCGAGACTAATAGTAAATTTGTTATTGCCGACGTTGATAACTCTGGACTCCGCAGGAACAGAAAGCTCAAGCTTTCCATCGGCGCCCGCAGTTGCTGGAGGAGCCTTGCTTAAAAGGAAAAATCCCTGATCAGTTACTAGTTTGCCTTCATTGTTGATCGTGAAGTTTCCCTTGCGTGTATAGCGTACTCCATTAGGAGTGAGTACTTCGTAAAAACCCGGTCCGTTTAAAGCATTATCAAAAGCGTTTCCAGTAGGAGAGAGCTGACCCTGGTCGTGAAGCGTGTATGTTCCATCTACTTTTACAAAAGCATCTTCGGAATTGTAACTTCTATAAAAGTCTTCCGGTTTCCATTCTTTTTGGGGGAGATCAACTTGAGCGTCGGGCTTTTCAAGGGCCGCTAAGTATTCTTTGAAAACGACCTGTTCTTTTTTAAATCCAGGAGTATTGGCATTGGCCACATTATTAGCGATCGTCTCAACTTGTCTTTGTTGAGCAATTGCACCTGATAATGGTACCCATAGTTCTCTCAATGAAATCCTCCTGACTTCAGTTCCTAGGTCCTTCCTCAACTATAACGTGCGAGGTGCCAATATCCCTACATAGGTAAAATTGTCCCTCTGAAACTACTTCCAAGTAAGTCGTTGATAATGTATCTTTAAGAAGAATTCCCAAGAAAAAATACTGGTAAAAAGATCCACATAACTGTGGTCTTTTTGACACAGGATACAGGTCTAAAAAGCTCGGACATATCGTGAGGCATATAATGACTGCACCAAAAAAAAATTTCGAAGAATCCTTAAAAGAATTAGAATCAATTGTTAGCAAACTTGAATCAGGTGACTTTAGTCTTGAGCAAAGTTTAGCCCAATTTGAAGTTGGTACTAAGCTTTACAAAGAATGCAAAGAGCAGCTTTCTGTTGCTGAAAAAAAGATTGCGGTTCTTACCGAAAGTTTAAAAGAAGAAGAATTTTAATGAATAAAATAGTTTCTCTATTTTCCATCTTGTTCTTACTGGCAAGTTGTTCTTCGATCAAGCCCATCCATTCTACTGATGAAAAGCAAACTCAAGTAGGGGGACAAGTTAAGCCTGATCAGGTTGATTTTGATATGAATCCTCATCATCAGGAAAAACCGGAAGTACTTCCCCCGGAAGAAACTGTCCGTATTGGAGACAGAGGCGGCGATGTCTACAGCGGCGAAGACATGGAACAGGGGCATGCCCAATCTCGAAAATTAAGAATCGGGTTAACACTCGGGCCGGGTATTTATAGAACGATCAACTATGTTTCTTTGTTAAAAATACTCGAAAGGCAAAATCTTTCACCAGAAATTATTACCGGAACAGGATTTGGGGCCATTGTTGCAGCCATGTATGCTTCTGGCATGACTCCTGAAGTTATTGAATGGAACTTCTACAAATTTTTTCGTGAAAAGAAAAAAAACAAACCCTATGACCAGGATTGGATTCAGGAAATTGATGCTGCTTTTCTGAGTAAGTTTAAAAATGTGAATCTCCAGGACACAAAGAAAAAATTTTATCTCACTCTTTATGATCACAAGACACGAAAGACATATTATTTCGACAAAGGAAATATTCGAGATCTCCTTTTACTTAACCTTAGATTGTCAAACAACATTCAAATCTCCAAAACTGGACAACAATATACTGCGGCTTTTGAAAAAGAAGTCTTCAATGCTCGTCTGATGAGATCGCTTGGAGCCGAGTTTACAATTGCCGCCGATTCCTTGGGCGCAAAGTTCGATTTCGATCATACCAACGATTTTCTCATCGGAGTTTACGGTAGAGTCGCCGGGAGAATTCATAAAGAACGCAGAGATTTTGACTATAGTGTGACTTTACCATTAACGGCAATGAATCTCGATTCGACAAAAGATCTCCCCTTATTTCTACAGAAATCTTACGAATTTATGCTGAAACAAACACCAATACTTTCAAAGAAAATACAAGCAAAGCTAGATAGTTTATCAAATTCAGGAAACGAATAAATGAAAGGACTCATTTTTAAAATTGTATTAACTCTTATCGGGTTAGGCTTTATAGCTGGCGTCTCCGGAGCAGTGGTCTTTACCTATTTTAATCTGGATCTTCCCAAAATCGATAAGCTTCAGGATTACAAACCAAATCTTGCCTCTCAAATTTATTCCAAAGACGGAGCTGTGCTGGCAGAGCTTGGACTTGAGAAAAGAGAAATTGTCGATATGAAAGACGTCCCAGCCAGAGTGATCGATGCTTTCTTGTCTGCTGAAGATGATAAGTTTTTTGAGCATAAGGGAGTCGATTATTTTGGTCTTGCTCGAGCCATGTTTGCTAACTTCAGAGCAGGGCGAGTCGTACAAGGTGGTAGTACGATTACTCAGCAGGTGGCTAAATCTTTACTTTTGACTTCAGAGAGATCGATTACAAGAAAGTTGAAAGATTTTATTCTTGCCCAAAAAATCGAAGAAAAACTGAACAAACAAGAAATTCTTTATCTCTATCTGAACCAGGTCTACCTGGGCGGCGGTTATTATGGCGTAAAAGCAGCGGCACATGGATATTACAATAAAGAATTAAAAGATGTCTCCGTTGCAGAAGCTGCCATGTTGGCCGGATTGCTGGTTGCACCCGGAAAGTATTCACCTTTCGTAAAGCCAGGTGCTGCTATTATGCGCCAGCATTATGTTTTGGAGCGTATGTATAAATTGAAAAAAATTTCCAAAGCACAATATGAAAATGCTTTAAAGGAAAAAATCGTCTACCGCATTCGTGAAGATGAACTTCGTGCCGGTTACTTCACTGAATATGTCCGCCAAAAAGTCGTTGATACCGTTGGAGAAAAATCCTTTTTGATCGATGGTTATAAAATCCGCACAACTCTTGACTGGGAATTGCAGAAAGTTGCTGAAGAGCAAATTGAGCGCGGTATTAAGGACATTGATAAGCGACAAGGATATAAGGGACCTTTTGCTCATATAGGAAATGATGAATTTGAAAAATTTGAAATTGAAAATCGTAGAAGTATCTATCGTAAGCGCTCAAGCTTTTTCACAATCAATGATGCGCATGAGAAATCGTATGAGTTTAATTTAGATGAAAAACTTTATGAAAAAATAAAATCCGAAGAAAAGCAAATTAAAGCCTCAAACAGTGATGACTCTTTTGTTCCTGGTTTAAATGATCAGGATGATTTGCCAAACGTGCTTGAAACGAACACTCAATATGAGGCTGTCGTGACAAGAGTCGACGATTCTCTTCATTTGATCTATATCTCACTTGCAGGTTCGCCAGGTGTAATCCCATTTGATTATTTCAAATGGGCCCACAAGCGAAGTATCAATGAAAATACTTCTTATTATCAGGAAGTAAAAAATCCTTCGACGATTCTCAAGGCTGGAGACTTGATTTATGTTCAATTGATAAAAAAATCCTCATCTCTTGCTTCCTATCTTGGCAAAGATGGAACTGTTAATCTGAATAAAACGAAGAGCGCTGGCGCCATTAAGAATCAAAAATATATCATTTGCCAGCTGGATCAGGTGCCAGAGGTTCAAGGGGCGCTGTTGTCTATTGATGCGCGTACTGGTGACATTATCAGTTATATCGGTGGGAATGATTACAAACTTTCAAAATTCAATAGAGTTATTCAGGCGAAAAGACAGCCAGGTTCTTCATTCAAACCCATTCTCTATGCAGCAGCCTTAGAGCATGGCTATAACCCAACTACAATTATCATGGATACGCCTGAAGCAATGCCAGGATTCGATTCTGCTTCAAGCTGGAAGCCTAAAAATTACGAAGGCGATTATAAAGGACCAGTGACAATGAGAACGGCACTGGAGGAATCGAGAAACATTCCTACAATTAAAATGGCAGATAAAGTCGGAGTTGGAACAGTTTTAAAATTCGTTGACCGCATCGGCTTCAATGCCAAGCTGGAAAACAATTTGAGTATCGCTCTTGGTACTTTCGGAGTTAGCCCGCGTGATATGGTTTCAACTTATGCAATTTTTCCAAATGGCGGAAAGTTTGTCACTCCAAGAGCAATCGTCTCGGTTGTTGATCGCGATGGAAAAAAATATAACGTAAATGAAGTCACAGCTGACATGAAGATCCCTGGTGAAGCAAAAGACAAAGAGAAAGAGGCATCACCGGCTCCGGAAACAAATAATCCATACCAAAAAACACTTGGTGATAAACAAGTTTATGATCCAAGGCTTGCTTATGTCATGACTAGTTTAATGAAAGGAGTTGTCACTTCAGGAACCGCAGCTTCTGCCCGCGATTTAAGCCCTAATATCGCTGGCAAAACAGGGACTACAAACGACTACGTGGATGCATGGTTCGTTGGCTTTACTTCCAATGTCGTGACAGGTGTTTGGACCGGTTTTGATGATAATAAAACTTTGGGCCATGGAGAAACAGGTGGCCGTTCCGCTTTACCGATCTGGAAAGAGTACATGCGTTGGAACATCAAAAAATTCGGCGACCAGCCATTTGAGATCCCTCCAGGCGTAACTTCCGCATGGGTCAATAAAGAAACTGGACGCAAGGTTGCTCCAAATTCACCAGGTGCAATTGTCGAGTATTTCGCCGAGGCCGGCGATGTTGCTGGAGCTGAGAGTACAACTCCTGGAACTCCTGCTCCAAAAGCCAGAACAAGCGACGACGAATACTACGAAAATCAATAACCGATTTAATAGCTCAGACAGCCATTTTTCGCTGCTGTTTGAGCTAATTTTTCCTGTGAAACTTCCGATATCTTCCTTAAGGCTTTTGCTGTTTTAAGGAAGAAAGATGAAACGTTTTAAAAAAGATCATTCACGCTATTCAATTGCTCTGATCTCATCTCTTGTGATTCACGTTTTCTTTTTTTCTTACGTCGTAAAAACTCACTCTTCCAACGAAGCAACTGTTGATTTCAAAAAAGCAGGCCCAGCCGTTACTGCTATCCAGCTCGATTCCATTAAAATCATCACAAAAAAGCAACTTCAGGAAATAAAAGATAATCAGCGCAAGCAAATCGTTGCTAACGAATTAAACGGTAAAAAAGTGATACCGGTGAATTCAAAATTTTCAGGCGAAGCCGATCAAACCTTTGACCGCCAGACAATTGCTGCTAATAACGGTGCTTTCAAGGCCGCTGGGCTTGGAACTAAAACCGGATCAAATGGACTTAAGGCTCAGCCAGAAGCACAAGCTGTTGCACCAAAAAAGCTAACAGCGGTTAAAAAAGCCGCGTCTCAACCATCTCCTAAAGTCCTAAGCCTGAGTGATCTGGGTTCAATTCAAATTGCAAAAATTGAAGAAGAAGAAAAGCTTCGTGCAGCCGAAGAAGAAGAAATGATCAGAAAGGTGGCCGCGGAAGCTAAAAAGGCCGGTGCTTTAGGAAATGAGCGTGGTAATTCTGCCAGCATGGGCTTGGCTCAAAATAATGACTTTGTAGAGGACATTCCCTTGGGGGATATGACCAATTTAAATACTACTGAATTTAAATATTACGGCTTTTATCATCGGATCAGACAAAAGCTGGAGCAGTATTGGGGCAGTACAATTCAGTCAAAAGCTAAAAACCTATATAAATCGGGCCGAAGAATTCCTGCAAGTGAAAACCTGATAACAGCAGTACAAGTTGTTCTGGATGATCGCGGACGTATCGTAGAAATTAAAATTGAAGGAACAAGTGGAATAAGAGAACTCGATCAAGCAGCGATCGAGTCCTTTAATAAAGCCGGCCCATTTCCAAACCCTCCGAAAGGTTTGCTTGTTGATGGCAGGGCCATAATTCAATGGGGTTTTGTAGTAAAAAGCTAGTGGATATTGTTCTTCAGAAGGTCTTTAAGTTTTCCGATCCCTTCCATTAAAACGTAATCATTCCAGATTGAATCCAGTTCTCTGATTGTTTCAATTAATTGAACAGCAGCGTGGTCTTTAGAAACTTTTTGATCTTCAGACAAATGATCAACGGCTACTAGAAGTGCGTTCATCACAGGTGAATTACAAACTTTTGCAAGTCTCTCTTCGTAAGTAGCATTGATTCTTTTTTCTTTGCTCTTAATGACAGCAGTATTGAGAAGCTGAATAGCGTCCTGTTTATCAGACATCATAAATATAATGAATCCTATCTCAAAAAAAGGTTATTGCTTGTTAGTGGAGCTGAGTATGAAGTGTTTGAGAAATTTCGTAAAGAATTTTTTAAACAAAAATTTTTTTCAGGAAATCAATCGGTCCGAATAAAAAAAACAGGGAATTTTTAAGTTTATTTTCGTTTTTTTAAGTAATTTTTGACTTGCATTTGTGAAAAGGGGAACAAAGTTTACTCTGTTCCCCAATGAAAAATTTAGATTCTAAAGAGTTGAGAGAAAGTTCTGGTAATCAGTTGCAGAGAGAAGTGAATTTAATTCAGAAACGTTTGAAAGTTTCACTTTGATCATCCATGCACCAGTATATGGTTCAGCATTGCAAAGTTCAGGTGCATCTGGAAGAGAAGAGTTCACTTCCAGGACAGTTCCTGAAACAGGTGAATACAAATCACTTACAGATTTAATTGATTCAACAACACCAAAAGTCTGATGAGCTGTCAGGGTTCTTCCTGACTCTGGAAGTTCAACAAAAACAATGTCACCTAGTGCTGATTGTGCGAAATCAGTGATACCGATTGTTGCAACATCACCTTCAATTTTCGCCCATTCATGGTCTTTTGTGTATTTCAATTCTGTTGGAATATTGTGTGCCATTATTTGTGTCCTCCCGTAATAAAAGCTTTTTGATGAAATGTAGCTTCGTAATTTTGATTTCTGATATTGATTAAGTATTTTTTGTCTTTCGGATTCTTTTCTTTTTCAACCAAGGCCATTGCAATGCCTTTTCCTGTAACGACTGACATTGTGCCTGAAGTAACTTTCCCGATAATGTTGTTGTTTGAATCAAGAACGGCATAGCCTTCACGAGGAATACCTTTTTCGAGTGATAATCTTACAAGTTGATATTTAGGTTTGTACTCAGCAAGGGCAGATTTACCAATGAACTCAGCTTTGTCCATCTTCACTGTCCAGCCAAGACCGGCATCAAGAGGTGTAACCTCATCATTTAATTCGTGGCCGTAAAGAGGATAGCAAACTTCAAGTCTAAGAACATCTCTTGAAGCCAGCCCACATGGCTTAACTCCTGTTGCAAGAAGCTCTTTCCAGAATTTTTTAGCGAAAGCATGGCTTGAGAACACCTCAAATCCATCTTCACCGGTATAACCTGTGCGTGCAATAATTAAATGCTCGCCCTGAAAATCTGTTTCAAGGATTGAATAATAAGGAAAATCCTGATTCCCAAGAATACCAGCTTTTTTTATAATGGCTTCTGCTTCTGGGCCTTGAATAGCAAGCAAGGAATAATCATCAGATTTGTTCGTAAGTTTAACTTTGAATTGGCCAACTTTTGTGTTGATCCATTCCCAGTCTTTTTGAATGTTGGAAGCATTCACGCAGATGAGAACTCGCTTCTCACCTAATTTGTAGCAAATCATATCGTCGATAACTGTACCGTTATCACGACAAAGCGGTGAATAAACAGCTTTAAGCATTTCTGCATTTTTAAAATCGTTCGTCATGATGAAATCAACGAAGCTGACAGCATCGTCGCCTTCAACAAAGAACTCGCCCATGTGACTGACATCAAAAACACCAGCGGCGTTTCTAACAACCATTACCTCTTCCTTTACGGAAGTATACTGTAGTGGCATATCAAAGCCGGCAAACGGTGCCATTTTCGCGTTTAATGCAAGATGCTCTTCGTGTAATGAAGTTTTTTGGATTGACATGATTTCTCCTAGAAAAAGAGTCTAAAGAGATAACCTTTTTTTGCTCGCTTGTAAAAGGTTTTGCGCAAGCGAGATGATCGTCATGGGCCCTACTCCGCCCGGTACTGGAGTTATGGCAGCTACATGGTTTTGAACTTTTTCAAATTGAACATCGCCGCACAGTTCACCTTGCGCGTCTTCATTCATTCCTACGTCAATTACGACCTGGTTTTTTTTATCTGAAAAATAAGTTTCATCGACCATTTGAGCAATTCCAATTGCACAAACAACGATATCGCTTTCTTTGGTGATTTGCCTCAGGTTATTTGTCTTGGAATGACATAGGGTGACTGTGGCGTCATGATTTGTGAAAAGACAGGCCAGTGGTTTTCCCACAATCATACTTCTGCCAATAATCGCAACTCTTTTCCCTTTAATTTCAATTTGATTCTCTTGAAGAAGAGTGATGATCCCTTTTGGAGTGCAAGAAACAAAATGATTTTGAATATCTTGATTGGCCAAAACGGAATAAAGATTATCAGGATGGAAGCCATCGACGTCTTTTTCCTGAACGACTAATTTACCTACGTCCAGATGTGACAAATGTTTAGGAAGTGGAAGCTGGATGATGCATCCATGGACTTCAGGGTCGTTGTTAATATCTGCGACTGTGTCGAGAAATTCTTTCAACGAAATGTTTTCTTCAAGCGCAATGATGTCGCACTTCGCGCCGATGCGCTCACAATATTTTTTTTTGCTGGAGGTATAAACTAAACTTGCAGGGTTGTTTCCAACGAGGACGACTTTCAAATAAGGTGTAATACCTTTCTCTTTTAAGAACTTACATTCACCTTTAAGCTCTTTTGTGATCTTTTTCTTAATCGGGGCCGAGCTGAGAATTTGAGTCATGCAGGGATGATAGCGAGTCAGAGATCTTTTTACAAAGAAAAAAAACTCCGTTACGATTTTAGTGAGGAATAATTATGTTTTATCTTGGATTAGGGATGCAGCTTGTAGGATTTGCGTCCGTAGGACTCTGCTTATTCGCAGGTCTTAGAAACGGCGATTACGGTCGTCTTGAATTGATTGAATTAATCGGCGGCTCTCTAGTATTTTACATCGGAACTTTTTTAAAAAACAAAGGCAGCAAGTGATCATTTTAGGAATTGACCCTGGCTCACGCAAAGCGGGTTATGCATTAATTGAAGTGCAAGGAAAGAAAATCTCTTACCTTGCTTCAGGCGCACTTAAGTTTGATCATGTTGATGAATTTATCGACAGACTGGGATTAATCTATAAGTCTTGCGAAGAGATTTTAATAAAATACCAGCCGGATGAAATTTCAGTCGAATCACTCATTTACGTAAAAAGTATTGAAGCATTAAGCAAGCTAGCACAGGCAAGAGGAGCTATGGTTGCTGCTTTTACTCATACACATTCCGGAAAAATTTTTGAATATGCACCGAATCTGGTGAAATCGTCAGTCACGGGACACGGCCATGCTTCTAAAGAGGCTGTTGATAAAGCACTCGGAATGATATTTGGAAAAATAAATTTTAAAACGACAGATGAGTCTGATGCTCTTGCCATTGCTGTCTGCCACGCACTCAATAGAAACATGAGAATGAAACTCATGGAAAAGAAAACAATGACTACAGGAAAAACATTATGATCGGATTTCTTTGCGGAGAAATAATTTTCAGTGATGGAGTTGAATGCGTTATCCAGACAACTTCAGGGATTGGTTATCAGGTTTTCTACAACAAAGTTTTAGTAGAAGGATCTCAAGCCGCTATTTATATTTCACATATCATAAAAGAAGATTCTGAAACTCTCTATGGGTTTCATTCGCTGAGAACCAAAAAATTATTTGAATTGCTATTAACAGTCAATGGAGTTGGGCCCAAATCAGCTTATGCACTTATTTCAAATCTGGGCGTTAATGACATTATCAATGCTGTAAAGCTGGAAGCCAAAAATACTCTGACCAAAGCTCCGGGAGTAGGTGCTAAAAGTGCCGCTCAGATTATACTGGATCTTTCATCAAAAATTGATCGTGTGAAAATGTACAGCGATTCAAGCAAAACAGTGCGCGCTTCAACGCCCATTGTTCAGCCTGAGCTTATTGAAATGGAAGAGCTGGTTTATGTTGAAAATAATATTTCAACCGGAATTAATCATCATGAAATTCTCAACGACGCTCTTATGGCCTGCAAAGAGTTAGGGTTTAAAGAAGATAAAATTATTCCTATTGCTCAAAAAATTCTGGGCGCAAACAATATTTCCAAACCAGAGCAATTAATTCATCTTGTGTTAAGAGAAATCTGATATGGAAAATGAAAACGAAAGATTTTTAGACAACGATTTGAGGCCGGAAGAATTCAAGCATGAAGTCTTATTGAGACCAAATGATTTTTCAGAATATATCGGTCAAAAGAAAGTCGTTCAAAATGTGGAAGTCATGGTCGAGTCTGCCAAAATAAGAAACTCGGCAATGGATCACGCTCTTTTGTCAGGCCCGCCGGGATTAGGAAAAACATCTCTCGCAATGATCATTGCAAAATCAATAGGCAGCGAACTTCATGTTATTTCAGGACCCGCCATTGAAAAGAAGGGTGATCTTGCAGCCATTCTTACCAACCTGGGACCTCGCGATGTTCTTTTCATTGATGAAATCCACCGCATGCATATTTCAGTAGAAGAAATTCTCTATTCTGCGATGGAAGATTATCGCCTAGACATTGTCATTGGTCAGGGTCCTTCCGCGAGAACAATGCAAATTCAAATTGCACCATTCACACTGATTGGCGCAACAACTCGTTCAGGTTTACTTTCAAACCCACTGCGCGACCGTTTTATGGCACACCTTCATTTTGATTTTTACAATCATGATGAGTTGGCAAATATCGTTGCCAATAATGCCAAAAAATTAAATGTTGATTTAGACGCGATGGCTTTGAACCATATCGCAAGATGTGCACGCGGTACGCCTCGAATTGCTAATAGAATTTTAAGAAGAGTGCGCGATTTTGCTTTAGTAAAAGGGGAGCCAAGAATTTCTGAAGACTCTGTCACAAAGTCACTTTCATTGATGGAAATTGATGAATACGGTTTGGATAGAATGGATAGAAAAATTCTTCAGGTTATTGATGAGTACTACAAAGGCGGCCCGGTGGGAATTGAAACACTTTGTGCCACTCTGGCGGAAGACCGCACTACGATTGAAGATGTATACGAACCCTATCTTTTGAAAGAAGGTTTTCTCCTTCGAACACCTAGAGGAAGAGAAATCAGTCAAAAATCTAAAGATCACTTGATAAAAATAAAGTCAAAAAAATAAGAAGCGCTACTTGATCAGCGCTTCTTTACAACCGCCATGATAATTTTTGAATCACAAATCAATCTTCCTTCATCATTGAAGATTTCAATTCTCCATGTTTGAGACGAGCGACCAATGTTGATCGCTTGGGCCTTACCTGTGACAAGACCTTTGGTAGCCGATTTCAAATGAGTCGCTTCAATGTGCTGACCCACGGCCATAAATTCACTTTCATCAATGCAGCAGTTGGCAGCGATACTCCCCAGTGTTTCAGCGAGTACGCAGGAAGCTCCTCCGTGCAAAAGACGAAAAGGTTGCACTGTCCGGTGATCAACCGGCATAGTTCCCTCGAGGAAATCCTCTCCTGAATTTGTAATTTTTATATCTAAATGAGAGACAAGAGTATTCTCACTTAGCTTATTGAGAGCCTCAATGGATATGGGCTTAAACCAGACAGACATAGAGTAACCTCGCGATGTTTTTGAATACTGTATCAAATTGGTTTAGATTCGAAAGCTGGAGTAGTCCATTTTTGTCCTTTTAAAAAGCCTTTGGACTTCTCACAAATGCAATTATAATCAATTATAGTTGCCAATACATAATGCAACCTGTAATTTGTGAAAACTCAATAATTTTAGCTAAGGTAACTTCGGTAGATGCTTAATCAACGTACAATCGCGAAAAAAGTTTCGGTGACTGGTATTGGTATCCATTCTGGAAAGAAGGTTACGCTTACTCTTCATCCTGCAGAAGCCGATTTCGGCATTCAATTTAAACGCGTTGATTTAAAAGATGCGCCTGTTTTAAAAGCAACAGCAGAAACTGTTGGTGCTACTGAAAACAACACGACTCTTGGAGCAGGTAATAATGCTGTTCACACTGTAGAGCATTTACTTTCAGCTTTTTACGGTTTCGGTATCGATAACGTGTACTGCGAAATCGATGGACCAGAAGTTCCGATTATGGACGGTTCAGGCGCGTCTTTCGTTTTCCTATTGAAGGAAACTGGAATTGCGACTCTGAACAAGTCAAAAAAATTTCTTATTGTTCTCGAGAAAGTCAGAGTTGAAGTTGATGACAAATGGGCCGAAATCGAACCGTCATCAAAATTGATCATCGATTCAACGATCGTTTTTGCTCACCCGACTATCAAAGCTCAAAACAAAGTTTTTGAATTTTCATGCGAAAATTATATCAACGAAATCGGCCGCGCCAGAACATTCGGTCTTTTAAAAGACGTTGATGCACTCAAAAGAAAAGGCCTTATTAAAGGCGGATCTCTCGACAATGCGATCGTGCTAGACGATTACAAAGTCGTAAATCCAGAAGGGCTTCGCTTTGCTGATGAATTTGTACGCCACAAGATCCTCGACACAGTCGGAGATATTTCTCTTCTTGGTTACGAAATCGCTGGCAAAATCACGACTTTCAAATCTGGTCACAACCTTCATAATCTTCTGTGCCGCAAACTTCTTGCGACACCTTCAGCTTATGAAATCGTTTCCGCGGCGTCTCTTGAGAGAGAAACAGTCGAAGCATTCACACTCCCCAGAGCGCTTGCACCATCATTTCATTAGTTAAAAGTTTGTAGTATCATCAACCCAATTTAATTTATATCAAGGAAGTTTCATGAAACTCTCTCAAGGTTTTTGGCAAACATATAAAGAAGTTCCTGCTGATGCAGAAATTCCCTCTCACCAGTTAATGATTCGTGCGGGCTTAATCCATAAAGCAGGTTCAGGTCTTTACAATTATTTACCGATGGGACTTCGCTCAATCCGCAAAGTTGAAAACATCATCAGAGAAGAATTAAACAAGATCGGTTCTTACGAAATCACCATGACTGTTGTTACACCTGGTGAACTTTGGATGGAAACAGGACGCTGGGATAAGATGGGCGGCCTCATGCTTCGCTTTAAGGATAAGAAAGATTCTGATCTTTGTATCTCTCCAACGAACGAAGAAGCTGTCACTGATATATTTAGAAAGACTGTTAAATCGTACAAGCAACTTCCCGTAACTTTGTACCAGATCAATACAAAATTTCGCGATGAAATCAGACCAAGATTTGGCCTGATGAGAGGTCGCGAATTCACAATGAAAGACGCTTATTCTTTTCACATCGATAAAGCCAGCCTCGATGTAGGTTACCAGGCCATGTATGATGCCTATTGCGCGATTTTCACTCGCCTTGGATTGGAATTTATTCCTGTCGTAGCCGACGGAGGCGCCATGGCTTCAGCTGATTCTAAAACCCACGAGTTTCAAGTTGTGGCTAACGCCGGAGAAGATCTGATTATCTATTCTCCAGAAGCGCAATATGCAGCCAACGTTGAAAAAGCACAAACAATCAGATCGAAAACTGATTACGATATGAACATCTCAGCTTTGACTGATGTGGAAACAAAAAATCAGGAAACAATCGAAGATGTGAGTAAATTCCTAGGAACACAACCTCATCACAGCCTTAAGTCGATGATTTATTCTGCGACTACAGGAAGTGAATCGCATCTGATTCTCGCTCTGGTTTTGGGAGATGATTCAGTTAACGAAATCAAGCTTCAGAATTATTTGAAATGCGATCACTTGACTCCGGCAACTGAAGAGCAGTTGAAATTTGCAAAACTATGGAAAGGTTATATTGGTCCGGTAGGTTTAAAAGATGATATCAGAATCATTCTCGACAGTGCCGTAAATCAAGATGCTTCATACGTTGTCGGCGCCAATAAGAAAGATTTTCACTTGAAAGGCTTCAATCCAAAACGTGATATGAAGAAAATGGAGACAGCAGACCTGCGCCTGGCACGTGCCGGCGATTTGACTCTCGATGGAAAACACTCCGTTGTTGAAAAACGCGGAATTGAAGTTGGTCACGTATTCCAGCTTGGTGATAAATACACAAAAGACATGAAGGTTGGTGTTCTCGATCAAAACGGTAAACTGGTTACTCCACTGATGGGATGCTATGGGATCGGCGTAACGAGAGTGGTTGCTGCTTCAATAGAACAAAACCACGACGCAAATGGTATCATTTGGCCGAAAGCTATAGCACCTTATCAGGTTTATTTTGCAACCATCGTCAAAGCTGAAGAATATGCAAAAATTGCGGATGAAATTTACACAGAAATGATCAACGCAGGTATCGAAGTTGTTTATGACGACAGAAATGCCGGGCCAGGTAACAAATTTAAAGATGCTGACTTGCTGGGATTGCCATTTAGAGTCGTGCTTGGGGAAAGAGATTTCTCTGCGACACAAGAACTGGAAATCATCGATCGCAAAACAGGTGAAACAAAAAAAGTAAAAAGAGAGGAACTTGTTCCTACACTTCAAAAGCTTTTAAAGTAGGACAAATGGATCACGACTTAATTGTAGGTATACACAGTATTGCAGAGGCTTTAAAAAATCCTGAACGAGCTATTTATGAAATCGTTGCCACTGAAGAGGGTATAGATGAATTAAAAAAGCGCGGCGGATTAAAGCGCGAAGAAATTCCCATGGATAAAGTTCGCCTGCTTGAAGGCCACGCTTTACAGGAAGAAGCTAAGAAGATTTATCGCGATCTGGATATGGAATTCAATCGAGTTCCTTCCGGGATTTTCATGTTGGTAAGTCCAGTAAATATTCTTGAACCAACCTGGATTTATACACAGCTTGAAAGCAGAATTCCTTTAAAGATTCTCGCACTCGATCAGGTTACTGACGCTCACAATGGCGCAGCCATTATGAGAACAGCTGCTTTCTTTGGCATTGATGCCATTCTCATCTCGGCCAAAGGTAACTTCGGCCTTGGACCCAACTTCGCCCGCATCGCTTCTGGTGCCACTGAACACGTAAAAATCGTACGATGTTCTGCCCTTCCAAAAACTCTTTCGAAGCTAAAAGATCTTGGCGTCACTTGCATTGGATTATCTGAGCACGCAACCGGGGATCTTCAAAAAACGGCAGAAAAAAAATCAATTTGTTTAGTCCTCGGCGCTGAAGATGTCGGGATGTCACACGCCGTTAGTCGTGTGGTAGAAACGACTATTTCCCTAAAACCCGCAGGGAAAATCAAATCATTGAACGTTTCTGTCGCTGCTGCAATTGCCATGGAAAAGATTTTTGGCGAAGCTGACTGATAAAAAAACTCAAAAAAGTTATTGCCAGAAAATCAACATGAGTTTATAAAATACCCCTAGCATAACGGTTAGATACTGTAGGCTGACTTAGCTCAGTTGGTAGAGCATCGGTTTTGTAAACCGACGGTCGTAGGTTCGATTCCTATAGTCAGCTCCATCTATCTATAAGTGAGGGCTGGATTTGAGGAGAGATTGCCGAGCGGCCAAAGGCAACAGACTGTAAATCTGTCGGTTTATACCTTCGAAGGTTCGAATCCTTCTCTCTCCACCATCTCTTCTTTAAAATTTGCAATGCGGGCTTAGCTCAGTTGGTAGAGCGCCACCCTTCCAAGGTGGATGTCGCAAGTTCGAATCTTGTAGCCCGCTCCATCTTAAAAAACATTTTCCCCCTTAATTCACTTGAGATTCTTTGCTTTACACAATTGCATGCATACTCTATTTTAATTTTCGAAACTTTGGATTAGCTCTAGTGGCTCAGTGGTAGAGCACTCCCT
>DJVH01000052.1 GCA_002440825.1 Bacteriovoracaceae bacterium UBA6261
CGGGTGTGATCCGGATCGACATTGTATGTTCCGGGAAGATATTTAACAGCGGCACTTAAATTGAATGAAATAATAATGAAGAGAAGAGGCCATAATTTTTTCATAAAAAAACTCCGTTTTTATTTCTGCTAAAAATTAAAGCCTATGAAAAACCGAAAGGCAGTAGTTTAATATATACATATTCTCGATAGGTCAGATTTCCGGAGGAACAAATGAAACCAAGAATAGCCGTTGTCACAGGTGCCAACAAGGGCATGGGAAGGGCCGTCAGTGAAAAACTGGCTTCGCAAAATTATCACGTGGTCATGGTTGGAAGAAATGAAAGTGCTTTAAAAAAAACAGCTATAGAGCTCATTGAGAAAAAATATTCAGTTGAAACTTTCACTGCAGATATCTCGCAAAAAGAAGACTGCGAAAAACTCATTGAACATATTGATAAAAAGCATGGACGTTTAGATGTCTTGATCAACAATGCCGGAATTTTTATTGATGAATCCAAAGAGTGTTCAGACCTCGCATTTAAAGACGACGTGATGAAACAAACGATGGAGACAAACGCCATGGCCCCCTACCGTCTGATGAAAGGATTGATCCCGCTCATGAGAAAAAACGGTTACGGCCGGGTGGTGAATGTTTCGAGCGGACTGGGTTCATTTGAAGGGGCAGCTTCTTACTGTCTGTCTTACAGCGTTTCAAAAGCCACTCTCAATATGCTGACAAAATTATTTGCATCGGAAGTCGACGGAATAAAAATAAAAGTGAATGCCATCTGTCCAGGTTGGGTCCAAACCGACATGGGAGGTAAAGGCGCCCCTAGGACGATAGAGCAAGGAATCAGCGGCATGTTTTGGGCAGCAACACTCGATGAGACCGGACCGAACGGTGGTTTTTTCAGAGATGGAAGTCCAATTGATTGGTAGGCGCCTGTCTATTTAATGATGTTCGAAACGATGAAAAATAATGTTCCCGTTCCCATTATGATCCAGAGGAAAATTCCTTGAATGAAAGGCTTGATTCCCACGGTTTTAATTGTTTCTAAAGTCAAATTGGAGCCAATTAAAAACAAAGTAAGAACCATGAGTCGCTTCGCCAACCATTCTACCTGATGACCGAATGGCCGAAGTGAAGGAAATAATGTTACCAACGCAGCAACAACAATAAATCCTAAAATGAACCATGGCTTTTTCATTTTCTGATTCGTCTCCGTTGCCTCTTGTTGCTTAGAACGAATCAAACTAATCATCATCGCTACAGGAATAATCCACAATGCTCTGGCTAGTTTAACTGTCGTTCCAACTTCGAGTGCATGTCCGCCATATTGTAAAGTAGCTCCAACGACTGAGCTTGTATCATGTATGGCAAGCGCACTCCAGAGGCCGAACTGCGTTTCACTCAGATTGAAATGATGTCCTAAAAACGGAAAGATAAAAAGCGCTAAAGCGTTCAGCATAAAAACGACACCCAAAGCGACAGATACTTCTTCCGATTTTGCCCGGATGACTGGTGCAACGGCAGCGATGGCACTTCCTCCACAGATGGCCGTTCCTACAGTGATCAGCAAAGACGTATTTCTCTCAGCTTTTAAAAAAGAGCCCATGAGGCTTCCTAGGATAAAAGCAGAAGCGATTCCCAGGACTGTGTAAACAATTCCATTTGCGCCAACTCTTGCAACTACAGAAAGATTCATTCCCGCACCAAGTCCCATTACCGCCAGACTCAAAAACGTGTGAGTTAGTTTTTTAGTCTGAGCACTGTAGGAATTG
The DNA here is from genome assembly GCA_002440825.1 of Bacteriovoracaceae bacterium UBA6261. GTDB lineage: Bacteria > Bdellovibrionota > Bacteriovoracia > Bacteriovoracales > Bacteriovoracaceae > Bacteriovorax. Next base: position 1,764 of record DJVH01000052.1, read on the forward strand.
CCAAAAACGACTGCCACCATAAGGCCCGCGAAAAGGGCCATGCCCGAAGAAACAAACGGAAATAAGGAAAGAATGGCAAAAAACGGTAAAGCGAAATTTTTCAAAGATTTGATTTGCATAACAATAGAGTAAATCAAAATCTCATCTGATGCTATAAACCTCTTTCATTAACAGCATTACTTTTTCATGGACGCCATTTGCGGCCCGTAAACAGGCTTCAATCGCCACTGATTGGTTTTGTTTTAAATTCTAATTTTTTGAATGTGTCCACACCATCTGATGAATAACAGAAGAAAGCCCTCAATCCTTTTAAAAATTTAAAAAACCATTTCCTCATGACATCCCCTCTTCACTGTTTATTGTTGATCTAAATCTAGGGCCATATGAGAAATCATTCAAATGGTGATTCTGTCAGGATTCAATTGGCTAACAATTCTGGCTAAAAACTCTTTTCTGAGGTAGAGATAGGGTAAAAAGAGGTTCCTATGGCAAAAGTTATCGTCAAGCTCGTTAAATACGACACAGAAAAAACAAAGAAAAGAAAAAGAGAAAACCTTATCGTCGAGGCGCAGACAGAATATTCAGTTATCGAAAAGCTGGAAAAAATTCACAAAAATGATTCAGTGGTTGCTGTTCATGAAATTGTCTGGGGAGAAGCGGCTCCTGTAAAGAAAGGCCATCTTCCCGTTGCTACCGGCAGAGTGAAGTTTTATTCAGAAGAAAAAGGATACGGCTTTATTGAACCGGATGAAGAAATGGATGATTTTTTCTTTCATGCTTCTTCTTTAGGCGGGGAAACTGTCCAACAAGACGACCACGTCGAATTTGAAATCAGCAAAGGCCCGAAAGGTCCCGTTGCCGTAAAAGTCAAAAAGGTGCCAGCAGATTTTTAGAATAAAAGTCTGCTGGCACCTTTTTGCCTTTTTGGCTGGCACCTTTTTGCTAAGAATCTTTTTTAACGACTGAGCATTTCAAGTAAATAGAACCGAATCCATCAACCTTGCATGAAATATCGTGCCCGTCGACAGGATCGTCGAGCAAACGAATGCTCTTTACTTTTGTTCCTGACTTAAGCGTATCGCCGCCTACTTTTAAATCTTTGACGGTGCGAACAGTATCGCCGTTTTGCAGCTGAACGCCGTTGGCATCTAAAAATTTCGGTCCTGAAACTGCAACTTCTTCAACTGGAGCTGCTTCAAGCGTCCACTCATGAGCGCACTCAGGGCATACCCACAAGGCCCCGTCTTGATAACCGTACGGAGAATTGCATTTCGGACAAGTCTGGCTTTCATCTGACATAGTGTGTTCCTTTAAATGTATTTGATTATCTTGATTATAATTTTTTCGAAACGCTATTGCCACATTTTCTCAGGTAGAATTTTTTCAGAAGTAAGCCTTATCTGGCCGTTTTAAGGAGAGAATTATGGAAACTACCGAATCATCGTCCGAGTCTCCCATCAAGACACAGGGAATAACTGTTGAACTCCTAAACACAATTGATCTGGGGCCTGAGATTGAAGGCATGGAAGGTCGACAGCTTCGTATGAGATTAATCACTTTTGCGCCTGGCTCAGTCTTCGGTCCGCTTCACGATCACGTTGATCGCCCGGGAACAGTTTATATTCTCAAGGGGACGATTACAGATCATCGCAATGGAACGTCCACTGATTATGGTCCCGGTCTTGGCTGGCCTGAAGACCACAACACTGTTCATTGGCTGGAAAATAAAGGCACTGAGCCTGCAGTCGAAATTTCAGTGGATATCGTTAGACAGCACTAGAGCCAGTACTAGATGTCTGAAGTTTTTCAATGAGATTGAATTTGAGAGTTTCTTCTTTTTCCGACGGAAAAAGCGATTGAACGATGTCATCGACTTCATCGCGGTTTAAATCCGAAGTAAACAAGCGACGGATTTTTTCATGGCCGGCGTAGCGTTCAGAAATTTTTACCCAACGGCTGAAAACAAACAAAGCATAACAATAGGCCATGACCTGTATGATGATTTGCCACACAAGAACATAATATCCATACGTCTCGTAAAAATGATCGTAATAGATGCTTCGGATGAGCACTGCCAAGGTTGGAACCGTCACAATAAAATACGCAAGCCATCTTTCATCATGCTTGAAGTCTTTGAGATCAAGGCTCAGGTAGAAAGCAGGAAAAAGACTATGCCCTGCTTTGTTCAGATTATTTTCAGCATAAGGAAAATACTTCTTTTTAAAATGAAGGCAGAAACGGACAAAATTAAAATTCAAACTTAGTGCGAGTCCGAGTCCCAGAGCGTAGAAAAAAATTTTTGAAACAATAATGAGTGTTGGCATGATCTCATTATACAAAACTTTTTTCTGCTTAGCATCTGAAGAACTTCACCATAATTAGCATTAACTTCACAAAGATTAGAAATCATTTAAGATCCACTCCTCTTCATCAAGAAGGCTGTCTTGCTCTTGAGTCTTCATTTCCTGCTCGCTCACCTCTTCCTGTTTAAGCTCAGTTCCTCTGGACAGAACAAACCAGATCAGGGGAATTAACCCCCCGAAGACAAAAATCGTTCCTCCGACAGAACGGAAATACGTCAGAGTTTTAAAGACGGAGCCCGAAATAATTTCGTGAGAACGCGCATACCAGAATCCATACTCAATGCCTTTAATCATCTGGTAAAGTCCGACTGGGAATAAATCCAGGAACATCATCAGTGCAATCCCTATGTTGAGACACCAGAAAGAAGTGCGCACCAGTTTTGCGTTCCATCGGTTTTTCGGAAACAAATGTTGAAGACAGAAGAGCATGCCTGCGATGGCAATATTTCCTTTTACTCCGAACATGGCCCCGTGAGCGTGATTGTTGGTCAGATAAGTTGCATGCTCAAAATAGTTCACAATCGGAAGATTGATCAGAGACCCCAGAACACCTGCGCCGAAAATATTCCAGAAGTTGACGGCCAGTATGAAAAGCCACACTTCCCCCATGACTGTATTTTGATTTCCCCGTTGATAAGACTCGTGTGAGAGCTCTCCTTTTTTTCTCATTTCCCACGCATCGAGAGTGAGCAAGAGAAGCGGAAGAACCTGCATGGTCGAAAAGACACTTCCTAAAGCAATGATGCCGGTCGGTTTAGCTATCCAATAGAAGTTGTGAGCAATCCCCAATGTTGCAGTAAAAAGAAAGAGCATGACGGCGAGAAAGATCGCTCTTTCGGCCATGGCCCGGTTGATGAAATTCATCTGCACCATGATGTAAGCGACGATAACTGTCGTGAAGACTTCGAAAGTGACTTCAACCCACATGTGAACAACCATCCATCTCCAGTAATCGGCGATGGCAAAATTCGTTTTGGGAGTGACAAACAATCCGAAGAACAGGAAGAAGACCATGATTCCGCTTCCGTATAAAAGCCAGGCAGGCACCGACCAGAGATTTTTTTTCGTGAGCCACGGTTTGACTCCGCGGTAGATAATAAAAATCCAGAGTGAAAAGGCCACAAGCAGAAGGATCTGGAAGAAACGTCCCAGCTCCATAAATTCCCAGCCCTGGTTCCCAAACCAGTAATTCGCCTCTCCTTTTAAGAAACCTACGTTTCCGAGATAAATGCCGACTAAAGCGCCGACTCCGACGATCAAGCACAAGGCAAAAAGAAGATTAATAAGTTTTTGCTGCCCTTTGGGAACTTTGGCCAGTCGGGCGAGAAAGAAAATCGTGTAGCCAACCCAGCACATGAAAAACCAGTAAATTTGAAAGAGCGTATGAAAACTTCTGGCAACTGGAAATGGTAAAATATTTCCGAGATACAGACCAAAAGGTCTGATGAAATCTGTCGCGCAAACAATTCCTACCAATACCTGAACACCGAAGACGGCCATGGCCAGGGCAAAGAATTTATATGTCGCCCTTTGAGTGGACCTGACTTTGTCTGATTCCAGATCTGAAGTTGTAAGCCACTTCCCATTTGTTTTTTCCCTGTCAAAAGGATCGGGATACGCGGCTTTCATCTGCCCATAGACGTAAAGAATCAGCATCGTTCCCAGAAATAAAATAAAAATAGAAAGAAAACTCCAGATATAAATAGCCGATGAAGGTGTATTGCCCACGGCAGGATCATGCGGCCAGTTGTGAGTGTAACTATAATTTTCCCCTGGTCTGTTGGCCACTGCTGCCCAGGCTCCCCAATAGAAAAAGGCGGTAAGATTTTTCAATTCTTCCTCTGTGAGCTCATAACCAAGTTTGATATGAGCAGGATTGGATTGATCTTTAAAAAGACTTAAATAATAGTGAACCAGATTCTTGAAAGAAGCGGCCTCTGCTTCCGGTATCATGATTTGTTCAGTTTCTGAGCGATAACCATTTTCTTTGAATTCGCGTTTGACTCTGGCCGCGATGATTTCTTTTTCATCAAGACTGAGATCTGTTTTTCCGGATTTCTCCTGATAATAGGAATTCATAAAAAGATTGATCTGGTGAATGGAATCGGCCGTAAAGTCAGGACCTCTTTCTGCTCCATCTCCCCAGAAAGATCCATAATTCATCAACCCGCGCTGAAGAAAAACTTTTTGCCCTTCATCGATCGCTTCTTTTTTTATGATGACTTCGCCGCTTTCTGTCGCAACAAAATCGGCAATAGGTGGAGCACTCGTATAAGTTGCCCCTCCGAGATAAATGAGTCCAAGCACGCTCACCACAGAGACAAAAATAAAAAAACTCATCCAGTATTTCTTATTCAACAAATAGGCGGCCATACTCTCAGTTCCGAACTGAGTTTTGCGAATGTTCATTTTCACTCCGATTCTTTTTTTAAATTTTTAGAGAGTCATTTAAACAAACACGGAAAGTTCGGAACATGAGGTAAGTCAATTAATTTTGTCTAAACCAGTGCTATTGAAAGATTCCACCGGGAGGGGCCAGCAACATTTTAATGAATGTGAGAAGTGAAAGAATTTTCCGAATGAGGTTCACTTTCGTTTTTCAATTTATAAACAGGCAGTGAGAAATTAAAAGTCGTTCCTCTTCCAACTTCGCTTTCAACCCAGATTTTTCCGCCGTGAGCTTCGACAATTCCTTTTGTAATAGCAAGCCCCAGTCCCGCCCCCTCACTGCTTCCCTGGGCTGCCTGCCAAAATGGATCAAAGAGATGAGGAATGTCGCTTTCTTGAATACCCGGGCCGGAATCACTGACTGAAAATATTATTTCGCCCTCTTTCACTCTAGCAGAAATTTTTATTCTTCCATATTTAGGCGTGAACTTCAAAGCGTTGCCGATGAGGTTGGAAAAAACCTGAAGAAGTCGCTCATGATCCACGTTGATCAGCGGCAACTCTTCCGGAAAATCTTCAGTGAGAGTGAGCGATTTGTTTTCCACCAGATTGCGATGGAGTTCAATGGCCTCTGTCGCAATATGAAGAGCGTTGATGATATTTTTGTCCATCGAAAGTTTTTTCGCCTGCATTTTTGCTACATCCAACAGATCCTGGATAAGATGATTAGCATTTTTAATCGAGCGCTTGATCATGTCAGCTTGTTTTCGTTCTTTCTCAAGGTCTTTCGGCATATTTCTGATGATCTGGTCAATTCCCAGCGAAATGGCATTAAGCGGATTGCGAAGATCATGGGCCACAATGCGAAGGACTTCATCGCGCAATTTAGTCGATTCCTGAGATTCTTCATACAGCCTGGCATTGTCTGTTGCGAGGGCCGCTCTTCCCGCTATTTCTTCGGCTAAGGCCAGATCAAAAGAATTATAGCGATGACCGGGGTCAATGCTCATAAACTTCACAGTTCCCAGAATTTTTCCGCGGGCCTTGAGGGGAACTATAATTAAAGATTCCAATCCCCACTCTTTAAAAATTGAGATGTCTCCACTGTAATTGAGGGAGGCCATTAACCATGCATCTGTGACTTTCGGAACGAGTTCGGACTCTTCGGTTTCAAGGACGTGCCACATGCCGACGGGTGAGCCTTTCATTCCGAGAAAATAATTTGTATTAGACCAGAATTTTTTCTTCTCGGGGTCGCGATGAACGGCGACGACGCGGTCTATTTGATTGTCTTCAGTCAATAAATCTATCAGACAGATGTCAGCAAAATGTGGAACAACTAAATTGGCAAGAACGTTTAGTGTCTGCTTGTAATCAAGGTGAAGAACTAAATTTTTGCTGAGTTCAGAAAGGAATTTTTGCATCTCTTCTGTCTTTTTACGATCGACGATATTTCGGGCCATAATAGAGAGATAAAGTGGATTGCCCTGCTTGTCCCGGTGAGAAACAATCACCTCAGAAACAGGAATCTCGTTGCCTTTTTTATCGGCCAGAACAGTTTCACCAACCCAGGTCCCGCTCTCGATGGAAGCAGGAATGCCTTCTCGAAAAATTTTTCCGACCGCCCAAACCGGGTGCAAGTCAATGAGCGTTTTATGAGCAACTTCTGTATCTGAAATCCCCATGATTCTTTTTCCCGCTTTGTTCATGTAAAACAAATGTCCGCTGTTATCGACTGTGGCGATAAGATCGGGAGTAGCTTCAAGGATGGCCGATTGACGTTTGTGATATTCTTCTATTTTTTTGCGCTCACTTATGTCGCGAATAAAAAAACTTTTCCAGCTTTGTTCTTTATCGTCTTTAAATATGGCGGATGAAATTTCAGCAGAGATTTTGCTTCCATCCTTTCGACTCAACGCCATTTCACCATTATATGTGCCGGTATGATTACGGCTGCCCATTGACTTGATGAGGTTTGCCTGATGAGGAAAAATTAAGGAATCCCAACTTTTCTGAATTAATTCTTCACGTGTATAGCCGAACATCTGAGCCGCCGCAGGATTGGCCATAACGATTTTGTCCTCAGGATCAACCAGCAGAATTCCATCCATGCTGAATTCAAAAATAGATTTAAATTTCTTTTCACTCTCTTTGAGCCTCTCTTCAAAACTTTTCTTTTCATTGATGTCGTGGATATAGATGGAAAGACCATTCTCCGTGTAATAAGCCCTGGCAATGATCCACTTTTTGGAAATGATAGAAAAATCTTCCAATTCAAGGTCGCGCTGCTCTTCCATGGCCTGCTTATACATCAGCGTAAATTTTGTTATGGGAAAGAAATCCCAAAAGTACTGTCCGATGAGTTTATCTTTATTTTTTAAATTCATCATTTTTTCAGCTTTCTCATTGATATAAACAAATCGCCAGTCGCGGTCGACTGCGAAGAAAGCATCCGAAATATGTTCAAGGATATTGCTCACTAAAGCTTCGCCTTTTTCTGCTTTCAACCGCGAAGTTTTCTCCTCTTTTCTTGTAGCAATTAAATTCGTAACATCTTCAACATGATGGATGATGTATTCGATATCCCCTTTTTCATTCTTGACCGGGATATTGCAAGGTTCCCAATAGCGCACTTCAAACTCACCTTTCTCATTCTGAATATCGTATTTCTGAAGGGCCATTTTATCGGTTTCTTTGTTTTTCAAAACTCGAAGCAATGAGTTTCGCAAGTTGTTCTCGCCAGTGGCTTCGGGATCATCAGGATTATCGGGAAAGGCTTTAAAAAGAGGTTGACCTAAAACACTGCTGCGCTCTCTCATTGTTTCTTTATCGCGCACATCACTTGTGGCCAGGATGGTGAAATGTTCGTCTGGAGCAAGAATAAGATAGTTGCCCGGTGAAGTTTCAAAAATTTTTTTATAATCAATGTCAAAGCTTGATTTTTTAGGCTCGTTCATAAAAAAAACATAGCCTGAAAAAAAAATAATTCAAAATTAAGCTTTGCTGTTTTTCCATAATAAAAACTTATGAGAGCAATACTGATCTTAGACAGGAAAAAGCATGATACGAAATTGGTGGCGTAGCTTAAATACAATAAATTTTTATCTCCTCAAATTTTAGTGTTAACATTTGTTTAAAAGGAAACGACTATTCTTTTCATAGGAGTTACAAGTGAAAAAAATTTTGGTCTTAGGTGCAGGCATTTCCGGTCATACTGCAGCTATGTTTCTTAAAAGATATCTTGGAAATAAAGCGACAGTAACGGTCATTTCTCCCGCGGCCAATTACAACTGGATTCCTTCTAATATCTGGGTGGGTGTCGGAAAAATGGCCGAAGAAGATGTCAAAGTTCCTCTTGCTCCTATTTATCAGAAAATGGACATTCATTTCATTCAGGGAAAAGCTGTTGAACTGTGGCCGGAAGGAAATGAATCCAATTCAAAGCCTTTCGTTAAATACCTGAGAACGGATATTAACTCTGAAGAAAAAATTGCGGAAGATTACGATTATCTTATTCATGCGACGGGACCGAAATTAAATTTCGAGGCCACACCAGGTTTGGGTCCGCATGGTGGGCACTCAGTTTCTGTTTGCACACCTGATCACGCGATAGAAGCTTCAAGACAACTTCATGCGGCCATTCAGGAAATGAAGAACGGAAAAAGAAAGACTCTTCTTGTGGGAACAGGCCACGGCACTTGCACTTGCGAAGGAGCTGCCTTCGAGTACGTTTTCAACGTGGATTTTGAACTGCGCGAACACGGAGTCCGCCACATGGCAGATCTCTACTATATCACCAATGAAGCGGCCCTTGGAGATTTTGGCGTCAATGGCATGCATTTAAAAGTTGGCGGCTATGTGACGTCCTCTAAAATCTTTGCAGAATCGTTGTACCTGGAAAGAGAAGTTAAATACATTCTCGGTGCTCATGTTTCGAAAGTGGAGAAAGATCATATTGAATATGAAACACTGGACGGAAATCAACACAAATTAAATTTTGACTTTGCCATGCTTCTTCCTCCGTTTAAAGGAAATCAGTTAAATTCCTTTGCCAAGAATGGTGAAGAGATCACGTCGAAATTATTTTCTCCTGCGGGATTTATGAAAGTCGACGCTGATTACGAACCAAAGAGTGTGGATGATTGGTCTCACGAAGACTGGCCGAAACATTACACATGTCCATTGTATAAAAATATTTTTGCCATCGGAATTGCTTTTGCTCCCCCACACCAGATTTCCGTTCCGAGAAAATCGCCGAACGGAACACTCATCACTCCGGCGCCACCAAGAACCGGAATGCCGTCGGCCACAATGGGAAGAGTTGTGGCAAAGAATATTGCCAATCAGATCAATGGCATCAGTGAACAAAAAACTTGTTCAATGGCCGAGCTGGGGGCTGCGTGCGTAGCTTCTGCCGGCAGTAGTTTTTTCAAGGGCACTGCTGCGACGATTGTCATGAGTCCTATCGTTCCCAATTTCAGCCATTTTCCCAGAACAGGAAGAGATGACAATGAAACCTATGGTGAAATTGGTCTTGCGGGACATTGGTTAAAAAGAATTTTACACACAGTCTTTATCTATAAAGCTAAGGCCAATCCATTCTGGTGGATCATTCCGGAATAAGAGGGAGTTTTTATGGCGGAAAAATATAAAAATCAAAGCGATCTTCCACCACTACCGACAAAGTTCACACTTTTTTTGCGGACTTTTATTCCCTGGCAGATTTATCGCTTCATCGTTCTCAATATCAAAATGTTTAAACTAATCTATCGCGAACACAAGTGAAGGTTCCAACACACTTTCCTGTAAGCNNGCTTACAGGAAAGTGTGTTGGAACCATGATTATTTTTTTGCAGGAGGAGTTGAATCAGAATTCATCATTCCACCATTCATCCCACCATTCATCCCACCATTCATCCCGCGCATTCTTCCTTTTCCATTCATTCTTCCCATGCCCATACCAAAACAATTTTGATTTCCGCCCTTAAGACAGGCTTCTCTCATTTCATTGTGACAAGATTGAATATCTTTGTCCGATCTCAAACAAGCGGCCATTTTTTCGTGGTTTAAGGCCATCGCTTCTCTTTGCTCTTTTGAAGGCTCAGCACTGAAAACGGAAACACTCATAACGGACAAGAGAACGACAAGACTCATCATAGCTGTTTTCATAATTTGCTCCTATTTATTTGGCAGCGATACCATGCAATTAGTCTCATGCGTTTATTTATAACTGACTATGATTCGAATCAGGAATTATGGAAATCATTTTACGCTTAATGATTCTCTTTTAAAGGACAGGCACCAATAGTTCGGTCACCAATTCATCTTCAGGAACAATTTCTGGATTGCTCAGGTAGTTTTCGATACAGGCTCCATCTCGCAGTTGCACTTTGTTTTCGGCCAGTATTTTATAAATGCGGTCAAAAGCATCCCATACACCACTAGTGGGTCCGATCAGAATAAATTTAGCGAATTTACCGCCCGGCATTTGTTTGTATTTGAGTCCTTTGGGAATGGAGAGAGGTTTTTCTTGCACACCTACAGCTGCATCATAAAACATCGTCGCTTCATCCTGGGTATTGGCATCCATAATACTGAAGCCCAGGTATTCAGTGATGATATTTTTATCGACTTTCTTGTCCACTATGGGAATAAGTTCAAACCATGTTGGCATGGCCACTTCTTTAAAGATCCCGCTTTTTTCGACATAGAGAACATGAGTGACTGAGCGGTTAATAAATTCAGGCTTTGTTGTTAAGTTCATAGGCATCTCCTTTTGTTGTGGACTGATGCTTAGATCATAAATGAGCGCATTTTGTTTTTCTTTTCCAAGATTGCGAAAATCACTAGGACTTAATTTTAATGTCGTTTTAAAAACCTTATTAAAAGCTGATGGCGTTTCATATCCAACACTGAGAGCAATTTCAGTAATCGGGCAGTCTGCATCTTCCTGAAGAATCTTAATGGCATTTAATAAACGGATCCGACGAAGATAATGAAAAGTCGTCTCCCCTGTGTAGGCCATGAACATCCTTCCAAAGTGATAAGGAGATGATCCTGCTTCCTGAGCAATTTTTTTTTAAGCTTAAATCCTTATTTGAATTCATTCTTATAAAACGTTGGGCCCTTCCCACTTGAGAGCGATGAAAAATCCTGATGACTGTGTCGTTTTTTTTCTTCATAAAAAAAGAATACCTTTTTTTATAAAAAAGGCCTGTCCAAAATTGCGATTAATGGTTCCAATGCACACATATTTTAAAAATGAATTTCTTTTCCTAAGTTTTCAAAAAAAATTGCACAGAGTGATAAAGTGACACATTAAAACTTCCAACTGAAAAAATTGTTATGAAATTAACAAGAAGACATTTGGAGGAAATCAATGCATCAAAACTTTAAAACTCTAGAATTGGCTATTTTATTACACAAAAAAGTCGCTCCACTGGAAATCCCATTCTATCAAAAAGAGCAGCTTCAAAGGGCAAGTCAATCAATTGCGCTCAATCTCTCTGAGGGGGCGGGAAGATTTACCAGTTCTGAGAAAAAACGTTTTTATAAGATAGCTTTTGGTTCATTGAGAGAAACGCAAACCATTTTAAAAATGTTGGAGCTAAAGGATGAAGAGATTCTTTCACTCGCTGACAAAACCGCAGCTTCGTTGTATAAATTAATTAAGGCGCTATGACGCGCAATTTTTTTCGGTTAACCGTACGGTTAACAGTTAACTGTTACCGTTAACAGTGACTGTTAACTGTTATCCGTTAACCGATAACAGTTAACGGTGAAAAAAAATGCCCGAACTACCCGAAATGGTCAGGGGCAATTAATCAATCGAGAAATTTTAGTAGTTTGTAATTGAATTGCTAGTCTTCTTCTTCACGATACTTCATCAGGTTTAATTTTATTCAATTAGAAAGTCGGAAAACAATGAAATATTTTATCGTGAAATTTTATTGGTTATGTCTCTAGACATATCAATATTCTCTTTAAAAAACATATCCCAAACATCTAAGCATCTCTCTCTAAGTTTAGAGTCAACTCCTGTTTGATCATATAGGCGTATCAGTAATGTCACAAAATTCTTGTATTCATAGTATTTAGAGTAATCTTCATTTGGGGCTTTATTACAGCTTAATAGCTGTTCACAAGCTATTAATATCAATTCACTAAACTTTACCAAATTGCCTCTATAGTTCTCTAAACAATGGAACAACTGAGTATCACCATCTTGAAATGCAAGCGAATTAACGTAACCAATTGCTAAATCTAAATTCTCTGGAGTATTTAAAAAGTCATCCTCATAAAATATTCGTGATGACATATCTCTTATTTCTTTATCTGTATCATTAAAATAATTAGATAAAAGATTTCTAGCATCAAAAGCATACTTGTCGTTTCTTACTAAGTTTTTAAGGGCTTTTACAGCACCTTTTTTACATACAAAATCCCTTTTAATAACTTGCTCTAGCTCATCTCGAAATATTCCACTATAGCAATGTGAATAAAACACAACCATTTCCGAAGCCATTTCTACGACCTCTTCTTCATCTGAAGTAAGCATTTTTCTGATTAAGCTGATAAGCCTCTCTTCTTTTGTACCTATCATATAATTAAAAAACTCAATAGACTCTCTTGAACATGTTACTCTCACATCTTTTGAAGATGATCTTACAAACCAATCTAATGCTTTCGCACTATCGATATTTATCATTGGAAGAGTTATGGAATGGATTGCAATCATTATCGACAAATGCTCATCATTCAAAATTTTTTCAATATTATCTTCCACTAAACTGACAAGATTATTATTTTTCCACAACAAATCACCAATCGCTTCAACAGCAGAACCTCGAACTGAATTTATAGCTGTAGAATGCAAAGTTCTTGCAGAAGCATTATTATAAGTTTCTCCTTCTGACCATACGTTTAACTTTTCAACTATGGGGTCTTCATGTTTAATTGCTAATTCAAACAAATCTTCAATCATCCACTTTGGCCAATCTTCACCTGCCCTTCTTGTAAATAATGAACAAAATGATCGAGCAACTTCTCTTTCAAAGCGCAAATGCCTAAACTTTTTCCAAAAAATCTCAACATGAACAACACTAGCCATTTCCCATTCTTCACTTGGTTTTTCAGATTTGACTTGAGATAATGCTTCAATCATAGAAGAAACATAAGACGAATTAATTTGATCTGGAAGACTGTCAAAAATTCTACAAAATCTTTCTGGCTCACTTTTTGCGGCCCTCTCCAGACTTCTAGAAAACATTTCATGAGAAGAAACGTGAATCGTATTAGCGTCTACTTGAACCCAAGTTGAATGATCATGCCTCTTTTTTGTTTTTGCATTCGTGATAATTTCAATCCAAGATTTATCACTAATCTTACTAATATTTGATTCAATTTTTGATCCGACAAAGCCACCGCTTCCATTAAGACAACGAAAAAATCTAGACTTGGGATATTTATCAAATTTTCTATTTAAAACATTTATTAATTCTTTAGTTCGCATTGATGTTCTATCTTTATCCAATGAAGGAAGTAAAAAATACTGTGCGACTCCCCAAGCTGGAAAAAAATAACCATTCCTAGATGCTTTAATATAATATTCAAAATCTCTTCTAAAATCTTTCCCTCGTGGTGTAAATGAATAAAGAACTCCCTCTAACTTATTAAACAATTCAAGATTACAATCACCAGAAAACTTTTTAATTAAGTCAGATGCTAATATCCACTTAGGTCTTTCAAAGTCTTTGCCGAGCGAAAATCTGTGATCATTTTCTAATAGCCAATTAACAACGAAATCGGCGTAGTTAATCGGAAGTGAAAGGTAAATTAAGCTTAAAACATTATCACTAAGAATTATCTTTTCTTTGGCTTTATTTTCAAATCTTAAAAATAGCTCTGCAGGATAAAGCTCAGCCATTTTTTTACCTGACTCAATCAATAACAGAACGCAAAGATCAGAAAATTTATCAAGATGAGACCTACGATCAGAATACTTTTTTTCAATGTCAAATGAGTCATACCTAGAGTGTAATTCTTTAGCGTCATGTTTTTTCACAACATCCGCAGAAAAATCAAAAAACACGTTCCAAATTTCATCAAATTTACTTTCTGCTATTTTAAATATTGGTTTCAAATCGTGATCATACATTTTCCTGTCATAGGCAGAGAGGCCTATTGAATCTTTATCACTTTCAATTTCTGCCAATAACTTTATTATTCGTATCGCAAATGATGGATTTCTTGTCGCAAGATCATTCCAATCTATAAACCTAAGTTGAAATCCATTTTTAATTAAATTTAATCTAAACTCAAATAAGGAATCAGTATCATCTGCTATTTGATAACTTAAACAACCAAATGCTTGCTCTTTTGAAATAAAACTCTCGTCATATGACTTTCGTAAAACAGCTTCGATGACCTGAGGTGCTTCAATAACAACAGAAGACAATAACTGAAGTGCACTCGATACACTATTCTTGTCTGTAGATTGAATCCAATTTAAAATAACACCATTATTTACCAGATGCCCAACCAAAACAGGGTTTCCTTGCACAGACCTCTTCAATACATGATCTCTCCACTCTTCGGAAAGTATTAATTCATCCAAAAAAAGAAATGAATCTTCGTTGACGATGCAAACTTGGCTAAATACTTCGAAAACAAGATGCTTGATATGAAAACGTACTGTCGCTGAAAATAAAATCTCTCTAGCTACTTTTAGAAAATCAGATTGAGACTCTTTAATTAATAAATATAAAAAAATAGATAGTTGTTGCCTTCGATATAATGTTTGCTCACTCTTATCTCCTAGCCAGCTTAAAATACTCCCACCATTGTCAATTTTGCTTAAAACGCTATCTGCAATAAGATAATCAAGATAGCTTTGATGACAAAAGGCAATCCGTTCGCCCTGATTTTGAAGAATGGAATGTGATAGCAAAGCTTCAACAGCAACACTCGACAGCCCATCTAATACTCTTGCAGGGATTGATATCTCGCCTTTTCTTTCCATATACGTTGTAGTTTTAGACAATATTGCATTCAATTGCTCTGAACTAACACCTGCCTTCTCAATTATAGAGCGCTTATATTTCCAAAACAACTTCATCAATTCAGCTGTACTTACAAATGTCATACCCTCTTCAGACTTTAACTCTAACCACATATATAAATTCTGAGGATTCTTTAAGATATTTATCTGAGCTTTTGAAAGAAGTTTATTTTTAGGGCCGACAATATTACAAACTTCATTGTCTTCTAATTCTTTAACTTCAAGCTTTCTAAATTGCTGATCATTATTTTTATTAAGCAACCAGTTTTTAATTTCAGGATCGTTTTCTAAGTCAAAGGTTCGGCAAACGATGACAATTTTTAAATTTCCACCTTCAAATTTGTTATATGCGAGTGCTTCTTTTATAAGCTGCTTACATACGATAATACTTTCAAGACTATTTTCACTCGTCCAACGGATAGCATCTAGCTGGTCTAAAATTAATACCGCTTTTCGATTTCCCGAAAACCCCGCAAGGCAGATTGCCGGCGAGTCTGGCAACCCAAGTTGTAATCCAAAAGCCCTTGAAGATCCCCTTGGGATATTTCTATCAAGCCTAATTGGAACGCAGGAAATGTTGTTTTCATCTAGCAAACGAATAAATTCATAAAGAACTCCAGATTTCCCCCTACCGGCTTCTCCATGCAAAATTACAACATCACTTAAATCTAATAATTTAAAACATTCCTCAGTTTCTTTTCGTTTAATTAAATTATTGCTAATTAGAATGTTTGAGATAGAGTCATTGAAATTACTTTTTAGAGAGTTCAAAGTGACACTCAAGCGATGATCATCTATTTTCATCCTTGGGTAAATTTCATTTTTTGCCAAGTAGGTGAGTAAGTTTTCAGAATAAATTTGTTTTCCAAGCATTTTCTCATCAATGATATAACTTCTTAAAAGTGAAACTAACGTCTCTGGATTTCCAGTAAACATTAAAATTGCTTTTTGCTTTAAATCATCTAAAGTCTTATCTGTACCTGAATAAAACTCAACATTGAAATGCTGCAGATAAAAATGTGCCTTCACTCTGTCGTTCTGATTATCATGATTCAGACCAAGTGTTTTGCAAAAATCTTGATAAATTTTTATCTTATCTTTCGATCTAAGAACAATTCCACTGTAATACTCTTCTGAATCTGCAGACATTTGCGCATCAATACAAAGGTCATCTAATAAAGTAAAAGGCAGAGGTGAAACAAGTCTGAATTTGTTATTCCTTTCTCTTGATACGTGAACTGGGATTTTTTTTATTACGCTTTTTAAATCTGAAACAGTCCACTTCTCATTAGATCCATTTCTTGCCTTACATTGCTCAGCAACTCGATTACCTTCAAAGTCTTCTACCCAAAGATCAACCCCATCTTCTAATTGCCCTATAGCTTCAATAGTAACTGATCTAAATTTGTTTTCAGACAATATATCTAAAAGTCGATTAGCTATCCATAAACTCTCATAATGGTTTCCAAACTTATCAGCTCTTCCGCCTGGTGTGAATGCCATTGAATATAACTCCTCCGATGAGTCACTGACCAAGTCAAAGACTTATACTGGCAGGACTTTGCAAATTTTAAAAGTTAATCAAACAGCTCTCACTTCACTAATCGCGTCAGCAAGGACTCTTTCAGATCTTTCACTCACAGCAAGTGGCATAGATCCCTTATCTTCAATCATTATTACATCGTAATCAAAAGCTAACTCAGGACGAATCGGTTTTCTGCCTCCTACTTCCTGAATAAGTTTAATAAAACCGTGAGACTCTAACGATCTACAATCAGCGAGAACGTGTTGAGGTTGTCTATTAAGATAAGTCGCAAGTTCATAAACAGAGCCCGGCTTAAGTTTTGAAATCGCACTTAAAATATTGGCCTTATTTGAAGTCATGAATGATCTATAAGTATCGATTGAATCAAAATTGATTACATCAGGAGAATCAACAAAAGCCGAGTGAGAATCAATCGCCTGATTGATATCTTGAAAAAGATCACCCATCTCTTGAAAATGAATAGTTAATTTCTTTAAGCTCATTTTAAAATCTCCTGACATTTTTCTTGAAATATTTTCCAAGCGTCTTTCCAGTCATCAAGGTGAAGTGGCTCTCTAAAATCATGATCCTCTGGAAGCTTGTCGTGTGAATGAAATCCAAAAGGTTTGTGGTTATCAATTAAAACCATCAACTCCGTTTCATTCTCATCGTTTATATCCAAACGAATCAATTTAAATACGGCCTTCACTCCTTCAGGGTATTTGTCCTTATCATCATGATCTTCAATAGAAATATCGATCTTGTACTTGAAACCATCTTTGCCAATCGTTATCGAAGTCTTCTTGACTGGGTTCACCCTGCCTCCATTGTAACACTTTTCGGATATATCCACAAACCCTTTAATTAAAGTGACTTATTTCAATTGATTCTATACATAACCACCTGAATTCACAACTAAAAACAAGTAATATTTACAATATTGAATAGTTACGCCAGCCGAGCTTTTACTTCGGTTTGACAGGGGCAACTCCACCCCGATAACTAAGTACATGCTTCCATAGCAAAAAGAGGGGTGAAATTTTATGAAATGAAAAATAAATTTCATTAGCTAATTTAGCAAATTTTTCTTCATCGAAATCCTTTGACGTTATTCACTCTTATTAATAAAAATGAATAATACACGACCTACCTGAAAAGCATCAGGCGGTTTTTTTAACGACAAAATATTTTTGTCAAAAGGAAAACTATAATGATGCGACCATTTTTTTTCAAAATTTACAACAATCAAATTTTCTGGCCAACAACGGCCCTAATCACCATAGGAGATTTTATGGATTACTTTCTATTGCAAAAATTAAAAAGAATTCGTCTTGAAATTCAAGAACTGTTCGGGATGCTTTCAATCAAAGAGCTGACTACTAATTTTAGATTAACAACTAACTATCAAGTTCTACATCAACAGATGATTAGAATTTAAGGAGGGAAAATGAAAAACATTATTCAGATTATTGAAGAAACATTAAATGCAATTAAACCGTCAGAGCTTAGAAAAAATCCCAAGGCCTGTGCAAAGGCCTTAGAGATTAAACGAATGATTGCTGATTTAAAGAGCCATTCAAAAAATCAAACGAATCAAGGAGTGCTTAAATATATAAACCCTAAAACACTCTTAGAAAACTAGAATTTAATAAATTTAAGGAGATTTAAAAATGAAGCTAAAATTATTTTTGGCATGGATACCTTTATTCTTATTTGGTGCCTGTGCATTTAAAAGTGAAGAAAATAAACCTGCCTCTAATCAAGTGACAACTGCTACTGAATTAAAAGTCGATCCCAATAATGACACCGACGGAGATAGTGTTAAGGATGGCGAAGAAATCTCTCGTGGATCGAATCCATTTGTGGCCGATTTGCCTGAACTTAAAGTTAAGTTCCTTCAAAACTATAAAATTGAAGTGTTTTATCATCCAAAGAATGGCGATCCTGTAAAAGATCAGAAAACATTTGTGATTGATACAAACATTAAAGACACAAATCCTGATTTTAAATTTCGAGTTGGTGATGTTTTCGCTCGTGTGAACGCTCTCAAAAAAGCGGCGAGCTTTGCAAGATATCCAAACAACACTAAAGGAGTCATTGAAGATCGAGATTTCTCATGGGTAAAGTACCCTGATATCGATCCAAGGTTTTTTCATGAAAATTCTCTAAAATACCAAGATGTATTTAACGAACAAAATGTCATTGATAACATCAGGCTCACTCTATCAAATCAGGTAAAGCTAAATGAAAGTCCATTTTTCAAAGAAGTAAAAGATCTTAAAATAAATTATTACTTTTTAAATCATGAAACTGAAAATTATGAGCTTTTAAAAACAGTGATCGTAGATCGTCACTTTCAATCTGGCATTTTCGAGACATTTGAGAGTGTCATCGAAAATGCACCTGTGAATCTAATCAAAGACAGTTTCTTTAAGCGTGGTGAGTTCATTATTTCTGAGGTTGATGACTTATCTATTCCCGCCCTGGACACAAATTACAAAACACTTCTTGGCAGTGTAAAAGCTAAATCTATTCCTGTCCTATTTGAAAATCCATTAGAAGAAAAATTCTATTATGTTGCTAGTGGAACAAATGGAATCAGATTCCAAGACATTCTTAAAACAGTTTTCGATCGTAATTATGAAGTCAAAGAAGACTCACTTATTAAAATCAAAGAGTTTCAAAACAACCTCCCCGACTTCACATATCTTTCGGATGTGGCTGATAAAGATAAATTAGGTCGATGGTTTGTCATGACCAATGAATTCAAAGAGCATTATTTGGATCATCTCTACACACCAGCAGATCGAATAGTCTTATCTTACAATGTTGGGAGCGAACTTGCTTATCAAAACAATGAACAATATTTCGCCTATGAACCAATGCTTTCAAGTAATCGTGATGAAATCGTTATGCCACTTGGAAATGCCAATCAGCGATCTATCGTAAATGTTCAGCTAAAACCCTTGAGCAGATTCGGAACTTCAATTGAGAATGAAAAGATTCGTTGGGAAACACCTTCTAGCTGTGGAAAAAACTGTTTTCCAAAACACATGGTTTGCCATTGGGATATTAACAAATACACAAATTATGATGAGGCCCTCCCACTAACAACTGATTTAACTGGCGAAGCAGAAAAACTCTTTCTAATTATCGACGGAGAAGAATTTAAACTTACCGATCTTTTAAAAGACAAAAAGATCCAACTCTACAAAGTCGGAAACAACACCCATCTTGAAATCAAAAATCTCTCAAAGATTAAAGAGATTAAGCCATTTGATGAAGTGAACTTATCTCTGAAGCTAAAAGCATTTAAAGGAAACACTTTCTTTGGTGTGAAACTTACAGGTGTCGAAGGAGATTGGCGAGGAATGGGCGGTTGTCCATTTAACACTCCACAAGTAGCTCAAACGAGAAATACACAAATTTCCAAGGACACAATGGAGGTTGGAGAAATTAGCTGGCTCATCAATGATCTCGCCAATCGTGGCTACGGATACAAATTTAAACTTATAGATTCAGGGGATTACTTTCAAGAGATTCGATTGGGGGTAAGTAGCACGGTGAAAAATTATTACAACTAACAAAGGAGCACTATGAGGAAAAAACTAAAGTTCGTGATGATGACATTCTTTATGACAACAGGAGCTTTCGCAGCTTCATTAAAAGGCACAGCAGATGCCTTAGGAAGAGAGGCCATACAACTTGGTATTGCACTAGGTGTTTTAGGTCTCGCTATTGCTGGAACTTATTTGGCACTTGGAAAACAAGAAGGTGGCCAGAAAGTAACCCAAGCAGTTTTAGGAATTTTAATTGTCTTAATGGCTAAAACCGTTGTGACAACGCTCACATCAGTTACAGGAGGAGCATAAAATGAAATTTTACTATCCAAAATTCTTAAAGACTGGCCCAAACTTTGTGGGCCTATCAATCATCGACTTAGTTATTCTCGTAGTGACTCTAATGGTGGCATTAGTAATGAACTTAACTTCGCTTCAATCATTAGGTTTAGTCGCAACCGTTATTGGGATTTGTAAATTAATCTCTCTAAAATATCCCAGAGGTCATTTTCAACACTATCACCTCAAAAGAAGTATTTTAGAATGGCGAAGCGATCTAACAAGACTCACTCAAGGAGTCTTTATATGATCTTTCCGATTTATTCGATTGAAAATGGAATCATCACCTCTCTTAAAGGAG
>DJVH01000121.1 GCA_002440825.1 Bacteriovoracaceae bacterium UBA6261
CTTCACAACGTCAAATTTCTCCACCCCGTGTGTTTGCAACAGATAATTAACAAAGCTCTCCTGTTCATTGAAAACTGCAACCAGAAGATTGATGCCCAGAATATCCTTCTTACCTGAAGACTGAACGTGGATGGCCGCACGCTGAATGACCCGCTGAAGGGCCATGGAAATTTCGGGCTGATAGAAAATACCACTTTCGCGCGCCAATTCTCTCAAATCATCATCGGCAAACTGAAGTTCGGACAATTCCTTAATTTCATCAGCGGAAAGAATACTGAAGTGAGTTTGATCATTGATGAAATCAACCAGCTCTGCTTCCAGTTTGGTCAGATCTGCTCCGCAATTCTCAAGAATACTTCGTACTTCCGGGTCGGTCAGCATTGACAAAAAAATCAGCTCAAGCGTGAGATATTCATGGTGAAGCTCGTTGGCTTTTATCACAGCAGTATTGAGAATGAGCTCCAGGCGTTTACTTTTCATAAATTATTCCGGTTCTATTGAGCACATTAAAGGGTGTGAATGTTCCTTGGCCAGACGTTCTACTTTCCTGGCTTTGCTTTCGGCTATCTCGTAAGTATAGACGCCGCAAAGTCCGATTCCTTTTTTATGAACTTCCATCATGATTCTTTCCGCTTCTTCAAGAGATTTATGAAAAACCGCCTGCAGAACAAAGATGACAAACTCCATGGTCGTGTAGTCATCATTATGTAAAAGAACTTTATATTTTTTAGGAAGCTGAACTTTAGGTTTGATGACCGTGGAGGTTCCACCTTCATCTTCATTTTCGTGATTATGGTCGTGATTGCTCATATGAATTTATTATCGCTCAGATTTAATTAAAGATGCAAGAGTTCTGTTCCAGTTGAAGGAAGTAGTCTTCTGGAACGCTCACTCCATTTTTTAAAGAGCACATGATATTGGAATAATTCTTAGAAATTTCGTAATAAACCAATTCCTTTTTTTTATCATCGAAAAACTCTATATAACAATCCGGGAATCCCAGGACGTGACCGAATTCGTGGGCAAGAATCCGCTTGGATGTCTGAAGATCCTGCGTTCTGCTGAGATAAACTCTTCTATTGTTGTCATCAGGAACATAAGAAACAGCTTTGTTTGTCGGCAGTATTTTGATGGCCTCTTGTGAATCGCTGTCAACCAGTTCAACTTTTAAAGCAAAGCGGCTATTCTGCCAATTGGCTTCCACTTCGTTTAACAACGCCTGTAAGTAAGCTCTTTCAATTGAAGGAGAATAGATCTTTAAATGCATGATAGTTTTTTCACCTTCACGCACACAACTGTATTTGTTATGGGAAGGCCTTAGCCTGAACAGTGTCTCATATCGCTCTGTCTCGAATCTGGATTGATATTTGCGAATCATATCGCCCAAAGTGTTATTCATTTTATTAAATTTGTATTCCTTTATACAGCTCACACTGGTTGAAAGAGAATTGCACAGGTCAAGGGCATTGCTTTTGGTCCAGGCTTCCTTCTCAGGCGACATATTGACGTATTCATTATTATCGCAATAAACCTCATTATACTTTTTGTAACATTGATGGGTGAAACTGAGGTATGGGCGTAAATCAAATTTTTTCTTTTCGGCCAGGGCCTTGAACTGGCATCGCTGGCTTTCAAATCTTTGGTTGTAATTATAAAGGAAGAAAAGATCAGCACTTCTTAGCTCGATCTGTTGATCATTTTTAAGACTTACATAATTCTGCTGCATGCTCACTTCACTCAAAATGAGCGGTGATTGAAAATCATAAATCCTCGGCTCAATGAAAAAGAATCCTGCGGGATTCTTCATTCGCTGTTCAAAAAAAAGAGAGGCAATATTTTTTGAAACTGCCGTTTCTAAAGCTGTGGCCGGAGCACAAGAATATTCTGACAGCATTAATGACGTACTTGATTTTCTCCAGGGAACAGGTTGTCCACAGGACGTGATAATCAGCGCCAGAATCGGCAGTAGAAATATTTTTTGTCTAAATTTTAGACAGCTGTCTTGAATCAAAAGGGATAACTCCTTAGCAATTCTTCTAAATACATTCTCATCAAATCACACTGCAAAGCAGTTGCCTGTTTGGAGAAAACTTGTTTACTGCCTTGGTAAAACGGCATTTTTTCATTAACAATTTGAAGATTTCCCTCAATAGAAAACACGATATCAGGTCATTATATGCCCATTACCTTTTTGAGGTATTTCCGTCTAAGATTAAAAGAAGTGTGAATATTTGTGCGGAGGAAATTTGAATACTGCAACGTTAAAACCAAAATCAACAGTAGGTGATGTTCTGATAGTTGATGATGATAAAGATATTTGCGAAATCATCAAAAAATATTGTGAAAACATGGGATGTTTCAGAAACATTATTATCGCTAACGATGGCGCCATCGCTTCAAATAAAATGAGAAATCAAAAATTTTCTTTGATTCTGATCGATTTAAAAATGCCGAAAAAAAGCGGTCTTGATCTGATGAGAGAATTTGATGATAAATCTCTCAATAAAAAAACATCCGTTATGGTTGTTTCCGGAACTCTCGATAAAACGATGTTAGAAAAAAGTATTGCTCTTGGGATTAAAAACTTTCTGCCGAAGCCTTTTGACGAGGCCGGTTTTCAGGAACGAGTGTTAAAACTACTCACCTCTTCAGGTTTGATGAAATAAAAAAGGCCGCTTAAGCGGCCTTTTCTTTTATGCTACATCTTCTTCTTCGTAATCAGTCCATGCCATGTCAGGATCGACAATAACCACATCAGATTTATCTCTGTGCATTTTATTGTATTTATCCTTTTTCTTGAAGGCCTGTTTTTCAATTTTTTCTACGGCCATATCAATGCTGTGATACATATTATCCGACCACGCCTTTGCGTGATATTCGCACTGAGGAGCATGGTAATAAATCTCTGCAAAGTGTTCCCCATTTTTCACATAACACGACCACTTCAGCGTCCCTTTATCCTGGAAAAACTTTGTGAGTTTTTCCGACGATTCTTTGATTTTTTCGTCTAGGGCCGGTGTGTGTTCCATGTGAAGAAATGAAGTCGTAATTTTCATAATTTTCCTACTGGTAAAAGGTACTAGTTTTTTTCTTTTCGTTTTGATGATGGAAGAACTCCCAGCATCTCGCGATATTTTGTAACTGTTCTTCGTGCAACGGTTAAATTTTCTTTAGCTAAAATCTCGACGACTTTTTGATCTGACAATGGTTTCGCAGGGTTCTCAGCTTC
This sequence comes from Bacteriovoracaceae bacterium UBA6261, assembly GCA_002440825.1. GTDB lineage: Bacteria > Bdellovibrionota > Bacteriovoracia > Bacteriovoracales > Bacteriovoracaceae > Bacteriovorax. The sequence goes on from DJVH01000121.1 coordinate 3,230, forward strand.
GAAAATCGCCTTAATTTTCATCTTAAGAACTTCACTGGCGATATCCGCACCACCATCTTTTCCACCGATCCCTGTATTGAAAAAATATTTCAATTCAAAGGTACCGATTGGTGTGTGCATGTACTTATTTGTCGTCACTCTTGAGACTGTTGATTCGTGCATACCGATGTCATTGGCCACATCCTTTAAGACCATTGGCTTTAAATATTTCGGCCCTTTTTTAAAGAACTCCTGCTGCTTTGAAACGATGGCTTTAGAAACTTTCTCAATCGTTTTTTGTCTGTTCTGAATAGACTTAATCAGCCACTCCGCAGAGCGAAGTTTCTCTTTAACAAATTCGCTTGCCTCATCATTTTTATGTCCGGCTCCACGCTTGATCATTTCCTGATAAAGCTTAGAGATTTTGAGTCGAGGAATGCCTTCATCGTTTACCTGAACAACAAACTCTCCTCCCACTTCTACGACAAAAATATCCGGTAAAATATAGTGAGTGTCTGGTGCGGCCACAAGTCGGCCTGGCTTCGGGTGAAAGTTCTGAAGAAGCAGTGCTGTCTTCTTCACCTGGTCAGAATTTACTCCAAGAGTCTTTGCGATTTTTTCGTAATTTTTTCCTTGAAGATCTTCTAAGTGGTCGCGAATAATTCTTTCAAGCAATGGCGATCTTTCTTCAGCGATTCTCGCCTGAGCAAGAAGACAGTCCTGAAGATTCTGCGCTCCACATCCTACTGGATCCAGTCGCTGAACCATTTCCAGAACATCAAAAGCGTCTTCGCGCTTTAAACCTGATTCTGCAATGAGATCTTCAAAGTTCACTTCGAGATACCCATCATCGTTGATGTTCCCAATGATCAAATGAGCAAGTTTCCATTCATCATCAGAGAGATTTTCCATCTTGAGCTGCCATTCCAGGTGCTCGGCCAATGTCATTGATTTAGAGACAATATTTTCATAAGTCGGCATTTCATCCGGATCAGATGAAGGTGTCGCCATATTGGGTGCGGATGAATTTGAGTTGAATGAGTCAGCGTATGAATCCCAGTCGAAATCATCTTTTTCTTTGAGAATGGGAGCTTCCTGGAAATCTTCAGTCGTCGCTTCGCGATTTTCATCTGCGGCTGCATCGACTTCAACTTCGCCTTCACCTCCTGCTTCTTCGAGCATGGGATTTTCAACCATCTCTTCAGCGATGACGTTGGTCATCTCGAGGTGAGTAAGAGTGAGAAGCTTGATCGCTTGTTGCAACTGTGGAGTCATTGCAAGATTCTGCGTCTGCTTTAACCCTTGGGACATTTTCACGGCCATAGTATTACCCTGTGCCTTCGAATTACATCCTGAATTCTTCTCCTAAGTAGAACTTCCTTGCTCTCTCGTCGTTAATTAATTCGTCTGGTGTACCACTAACAAGTAACTCTCCACTGTTCATGATGTACGCGCGGTCGACAATTCCAAGTGTCTCGCGAACGTTGTGATCAGTGATGAGCACTCCGATATTTCTATTCTTCAGTCCTTCAATCAAGGCCTGAATATCTGCTACCGCAAGCGGATCGACTCCGGCAAACGGTTCATCTAACAATACAAACTTCGGCTCGAGAGCGAGAGCTCTGGCGATCTCCACTCTTCTGCGCTCTCCACCGGAAAGAGCAGAGCCTTTGGATTTTCTCACATGATCGAGCTTAAAATCATGGATCAGTGTATCCATCATTTCTTTGCGCTCGCGGCGAGAAAGATCCCTGTTTTCCAGAACCGCCAGAATATTTTCTTCGATCGATAGATCGCGAAAAACTGACGCTTCCTGCGGTAAGTAACCAATGCCATTGAGCGCACGTTTATGAATCGGTTGCTCTGTGACATTAATATCATTTAACGTAATCTTTCCTTCATCGGCTTTTACTAACCCAACCATCATATAAAACGATGTTGTTTTTCCAGCTCCGTTTGGCCCGAGTAATCCTACGATTTCCCCTTGCGCGACAGAAAGACTTACGCCTTTAACTACGGTTCTTCCACCGTATGTTTTTTTCAAATCAAAAGCTTCCAGCTTTGCGTGTTCCATCATTCATTCCGTTTTTCTTTATTCTTATCCAGAGTGATGTTTGTATTAGCATCATCGACTTCAACTGTTTCCACGTTTTCTCTGATGATAATTCTATTCCCTTTAATCACATCTTTCTCCTGAAAAACTTTCGGGAGACCAGTAAGTATAATCTTTTTATCACTGATTAGTCCTTCCAGTTTCTCTGAAAAAGCTTTTCTGGTCAGAGGCTTTCCGGAATTCATAAGCCTCTCCTGTAATCTCACATCGTCATAAAGGGCATAATACTTGAGTCTTTTATTATAGTTTTCCAAAAAGACTTCACCCCGGCTCGCCTGGGCATCTAAGTTTTCTTTTTTAAAGAAGACATTCCCCTTCATTTCCACATGAGACGCAGGGGCATTGAGAGTCAAAAGATCCGTTTTAAACTCGACGCTCTCCTCGTATTGCTTCTTGCGGGTCACTTTCCCGTTGATGTTATCCTTGTACTCAATAATTTGCTCTTTAGGGCGGTAAGTGGCCGAACGGGCAGTGATCAAAAGCTGGTCACTGGTCTTTTCAACAATGCTCAAAGTTTGGACATTGTTGTACGCATAGAGAATTTCACCATGGTTAAGAATGGAAATATTCTGTGCATTGAGAGTCGTGTTTCCACTTTTAACTTCAACGTTGTTGTCGAGAAAGATTTCTTTTTTATTTAAAAAGGCCCGGGATTTTTGAGCAGAAAAATGTATCGGCTCCAACGGAGTCATGTCTTTTTCGTAGCGGTAAACAACCCCAACAGGATTAAAGCTGATCACCGTGCCATCGGTGGTGGAAAGGTTCAGTTCAGTGGCGTTTAATTCCATGAACGGGTGATTTTTATCAATGGCAAAATAAGTCACTTTTTTGAAAAAGCTTTCGTCAACCTGTGCACTTTTGGGTGGCGCTTTAGGCACATTGTATTCACTGCCAAAATTATCCAGCCGCCCCTGAAATGAAATTAAATTGAGACCCAGGCAGGCAAAAAAGAAAAAAATAAGGATGGAGTATTGGCGAATTTTCAAAGGCAATCCAGGATGGTTTTATTCAGTCACTCACTTATCGTATTATAGGCCCTATTTTCTTATAATTTTAAGCATTTATTTTTTCTGATAAAAACTGTCTCAGCTTGATAAGTCCTTGTATTCAAGGTAATCTTGACCAATCAGATCAATTACTTTGAAGGATTATACAAGTGTCGTTAAAAGACTTGCAGGCGATTATCGATTCCGGAACAAAACTGACTCCAATGATGGAGCAGTATTTTCAAATTAAAAAGAATTATCCTGATACTCTTCTTCTCTTTCGCATGGGCGATTTTTACGAAGTTTTTTTCGAAGATGCCCGCGCAACGTCACGTATATTAAATATCACTCTTACTCATAGAGGAAAGATTGGAGACACGCCTATTCCAATGGCGGGAATTCCTCATCATGCAGCTTCTGCTTATATTGATCGCATCACTAACCGCGGATTAAAAGTCGCGATTTGCGAACAGATTCAGGATCCGAAAGATGCTGTCGGCATTGTGAAACGTGGTGTGACTCAAGTCGTTTCGCCGGGCATGCCTTTTGATCTGGAAAAAACTCAAGGCCACGAACACCGCTATATGGTTTCGAGTTATAAAAAAGACGGCTCTTATTTTTTAGTGGCCCTCGATTTCACCACCGGTGATTTCCGCGGTTATAAATATCAAAGCTTCGAAGAGCTGGCCGAAGGTCTGCGCCTTCTGGCCCCTCGTGAGTTCATTACTTATATGGGTCAATGGCATGAACAATCTTCGGAAGAAAAAGATATTGAAGCTCTTCTCAACCACTATGGCGTTTTAAAAACGCACTTGAGTGAAGAATATTTCACTCCGAAGTTTGCTGAAATTTATATTGAAAAGCTTATTCCGGGCTATAAGCGCGATAAAATCCTGAAGCTGGATGAAACGATTCTGGCCCCAATCGGCGCGCTCTCCTATTACGTTTGCTCGACTCAGCTTCTTGAAAGTTTCATGCATATTCGTCCTTTCAAAATGATTTCCAATACGGGAATGATGAAAGTGACACAACCGACTTTAACCGGTTTAGAAATCCTTCCCAAATCCCGTGAAACTTATAAAGAATCATTGCTGGGATTTTTCGACAAAACTGAAACTGCCATGGGCGCTCGTTTACTTAAATCACTTTTTTCAACTCCGCTGTATGATGAAAAAGCGATTAATGAAAGACTGGATGTCATTGAAGCGATGACAAAAGACAATCATTTAATAAGCGATCTTCGCTCTGAACTTTCGCGCATCCGCGACATTGAAAGAATTCTCGCCAAAGTAGCAATGAACAAAGGCTCTGCTTCAGATTTAATCAATCTCGCGGTGGCCATCAACGCCTATGAAGAACTCTTGAAAACCATGAAGACTCTTCCTGTCGAAGCGGTTCTTTCTTCGGCGGAACGAAAAAATCTTCTCGCGCTGTCTGAGAAAATCCTCAAAACGTTAAACGATGAAATCGGAGCAAGTCTGGAGAAAGGAAACCTGATCAAGAGCGGTGTTCACAAAGACCGCGACCGTCTGGCAAAACTTCACCTGAATGTCGGCGATGAACTTCTTAAAATGGAAACACGCCTTCGCAACGATTCCGGTATCCAAAAACTTCGCATTAAATCCAACAATGTTTCCGGTTTTTTTATTGAAGTTTCTAAAGGAAGCACAGTTAAAGTTCCCAAAGATTTTGAACGCAGACAAACTCTGGTGAATGCTGAACGCTATACAACTCCGGAACTCACACAGCTGGAAAAGGAAACGATTACAGCTCAGACAAAACTGGAAAAACTTGAAAGAGAAATTTTCAAAGATCTTCTCAATGACGTTCATGAACTCAGACTTTCTATCATGGGAATGTCTGGCCATATCGCTTTAATCGACAGTTTCCAGTCTCTGGCAAGCATCGCCCTTCAGGAAGGTTTTACTCGTCCTGAAATTGATTCAAAAAAACAAATTCTTCATATTGAATCCGGCTTTCATCCTTTGATCAAATCTTTGATCAAGGATCAATTTGTCAGCCACGATCTTCACCTGGACAACAAAGTTTACTTTGGTCTTATCACAGGACCAAACATGGCCGGTAAAACAACAGTCATGAGAGAAGTGGCCATTATTCAGCTGCTGGCCCAGATGGGATCTTTTGTTCCGGCGAAACTCGCCAGAGTCGGTCTTTGCGATTTTCTTTTCAGCCGCCTTGGGGCCAGTGACGATATTCTCAAAGGTCAGTCGACTTTTATGGTGGAGATGGCAGAAACAGCAGAAATTCTCCGTCACGCTACAGCGAAATCACTCATTATTCTGGATGAAGTCGGACGCGGAACTTCGACATACGATGGTCTTTCTATTGCCTGGGGACTTGTTGAGCATTTCATTGAAGAAACTAAAGCACTCACACTTTTCGCCACTCACTATCATGAATTGATTGACGTCGCAGACAACAGTGCGCAGGCAAAAAACCTCACAGTAGAAACAATCAATATCAAAGGCAATGTGCAATTCCTTTATCGATTGATCGAGAAGCCTGCTTCACAAAGTTTTGGTATTTATGTAGCGAGCCTGGCAGGCCTGCCAAAGAGTGTTCTGGCCAGATCAGAAGAAATTTTAAAGCAGCTTGAAAGCAATCATCATCAACCTGTTATTGAGCAAAAAAGCGGCCCGATGACAAAATCAAACAGTTCACAGCTTTGTTTCTTTGAAGATCTGAAACAGGAAGAAATTCCCGCTTATCTGAAAGTTCTTGAAGAAGAAATTGCAAAACTCGACGTTATGAAAATGACTCCGATCGATGCACTTTTAAAGCTGAATCAATTGAAATCACAACTGGAATTGAACTAAGAGGCAATATTTGCCCTTTTTTATCCACTCTCAGTTTTTCCTCCCGGTTCCCGAAAAGACTTTAAGACCGGGAGGAAACAATGTTTACGACAAATGAATTACTGAAGAAAAGAACATGGGCCATGACTATGGATCTTTTTATCGTGACGGCGACCAATTACTTTTTGATGGCCGCTTTTACAAATTTTGTCAGAACGGTTTTCTTTCATTTTCCAATTAAGGCGCAGATCTTTCTTATCCACAAGTTTTCGACAATGACCACTGTTTCCATGCTGTCATTGATGTTCGCTTATTTTTCTCTCTTTCTTTATGTCACCAATGGACGCACAATGGGCAAAACAATTTTTGGTCTGAAAGTTGTGAACGCTGATCAAAGTGAAATTACTCTCGTTCAGGCGATGAAACGCTCATTCGCTTATTTCACCTGTGCAATGCTTGGTTCATTCTTATTCGCTCTTTCTTTTATACGTAAGGATCAAAAAAGTTTAGCCGACCTTGTGTCATCTTCAGCAGTCGTTCTGGAGAATCATCAGACAGAAGTTGAAAAAGGCGGCACTGAATTTCAACTTACTCTCCTGCACTCTGTAGAAGCTTCTCAGGGAACTGAAGAAGAAACAGAATACTTTGAGCAGAATAAAGCTGCTTAGTCCGTTGCTGACTTATTTTTTCCATTTTGGATCGGTCAGCGCTTCTTTCAAAAAAATTTCCAGGTAATCTTTTTCAAGATCTGTAAGAAATAATCTATTCTGAATTTTGGGATTGTTTCCAGCTTGCGAAGATAGCCAGATTTCATCCAGCATCCCTGGACGCTTCTCAATTTCAACATCAACAGGAATCCTGCTTCTTCTGCTTTCGTCTGCTTCAAACCCATCGAGGGATTTATTGAGATGATTGTAGTGATTCAGGACGTCTCGCAACGTTGGCAAAGACCCATTGTGCATATAAGGAGCCGTCAGTGCGACGTTCATTAAACTAGGCGTTTTAAAAAAGAAATTTTGAGACGCAACACCTGAAACTTCACTTCTTCCTTTATCCAGCACAAGTGGTTTTATTCCCCACTGAGGAGCCGCTACCGAAGCAAAGAGATTGTTGTCGCCGAGCTCATTGCCGGAATGACAGCTCAGGCATTTGTTCATAAAGATGACGAATCCTCGCTTTTGTTGATTGCTCATAGCTTCGTCGTCTCCGCGCAAGTAACGTTGAAAGGGAGATCCTGTCGATTGAAATTCATATTTTTCAAAAGTCCCGATGGCCTCTGCAAGATGTCCGATGTTAATTTGCTCGGTTTTGACTTGGGGAAATGCCTCAGCAATTAATTTTTTATAATCCTCTCTGTTCGTGATTCTTTTGGTGATTTTTTCCCACGCTTCAAGATTGGAATCAGAATCTGCAACTTCGTTTTCCCCCTTCGTTCCCATCATTTCATTAGAAGTAACCATCGGGAAAAGGGCTTGAGCGGCCAGCGCGCTCGTCAAGGCGCCCGCAATGTGCGGAGCTTTAGGATTTGCTCCGTTCAGCGCTGGCTCCGGTGTTGAAAATATTTTTTTCTTGAAATCGTATTGAACTCGTCCATCCCAGAACATGTGCTGTTTCAATCCCATGCCGGAATTGAAAAGATGAGGGGCATTTCTTCGAAGAATTCCTTTGCTATCTTCGGTCTGGGACATCGGAAATTGATCGCTCGTTCCCTTCTGTGGATCATGACAAGTCTGACAACTGATCCGCTTATTCCCGGAAAGTAATTTGTCACTGAATAATTTTTTTCCCAACTCAAATCGGGCCTTGTTTTCCACTTTAAGCGGTTCCAGTCCATACATATGAAGCATCTTCATTCTGGGGCGAATAATGGTATCCAGAACAATATTTTTTTCGGCGGAGTAAAGAGGAAGTGAGCATAGAAAAAGAACGGAAAAAATACTTTTCATGACAAGCCTACCTTGGATTATATTCTCCTTCCTGGATCATCATAAAAAAGGCCGCATATTGCGGCCTTTCACTTTAGATTAACTATTCGAGCATAGATCTCAACATCCATGCTGTTTTTTCATGAAGCTGAAGTCTTTGAGTGAGGAGATCATTTGTCGGTTGATCATCGCACTCATTGACGATTGAAAACAATCCACGTGCTGTACGAATCACCTGCTCATGACTTGTCACCAGGTCAGCAATCATTTGATTAGCATTCAAATCGCCGTTTGATTCTTTCACTGAGGTCAGTTTCGCAAACTCCTGGTAAGAGCCGGGTGCTCTCATTCCCAAGGCCCTGATACGCTCGGCGATCAAGTCCACAGCATCAGCGAGTTCTGTGTACTGCCCTTCAAACATCGTATGCAATGTCTGAAACTGAGGTCCAGTAACATTCCAGTGATAGTTGTGAGTTTTTAAATAAAGTGTATAAGTGTCGGCCAGAAAATGGGAAAGGCCTTTGGCAATTTCCTCTCTTCCTTTTTCACTGATACCGATGTCGATTTTTGTTTTCATACAAACTCCTTCCAGATAATAAAAATTAACGTAACAATCATCCCACTGAACAGCCCCGGATTTAATTCAATCTTTCTATGACTGTTCTTCATTTTTTCAATCAATTCATTTGCAGGCAGACCTACGTAACAACCGCCTGCAAAAGCAAGCATCACAGGCATCAACGTGACATACTTCTGACTAATCACCGTTCCGAGAATCGCCGAAATCATCGCGATGCTGGAGATAAAAATGGAACCTACAAATGACAACTCTGTTTCCAGTCCCATTGACATTAAATTACGCGCTCCGAGAGTTCCCAAAAAAAGCTGGTGCACTCCCAGAAAACTTAATAGTGAATAACTGATGCCAGAGTGATGAATATTCATCGAGACGCCGGCGATCATTCCGGCCGGAAAATTATGCATCATCAGAAAAAGAATTTTTTCAATAAAGTCATGATTTCTGCTTTCTCCCGCGACACGCTCGCGGACGATTTCTATAAAGAGAAGCATCAGCAATAACCCGGCAACTGCCCCGGCAACAACGCTCCAGAGTTCATAGTTATTACTAAGACTGCCGTGAAAATTTTTTTCAAGGCTTGGGTTGAGATAGGTAATGGCAGCGGCCAGAAAAAAACCGCACAGAACGAAATTAAAAATCTTTTCCAGAGATTTAAATTCCAGGGAGATTTTCTGCGGCTGGAATATTGTGGACACAGCACCTAAGGCCATTGCTCCCCCAGCGACTCCTCCTCCCAAAATTCCTAAAAATATTCCGCTCATTTATTCTCATCCTTCGACGGTTCTCTAAAGAGACTCTTCTTCGAATTATGGTGTAAAATGCTACATTTGAATAATTTATAAACTTAATGGGTTTATAGAAAAAAACTATCGGTTTGGAAGAGATTAGTGGCCGGAGATTTCCACTCCGGCCTGCTAATTTTAATGAAGACTTAGCCTCTTATTTGCTTGTCCAAGTGAAATGAAGTTCTTTTAACTGAGCTTCTGAAGGTCTCGACGGTGCTTGAGACATCAAATCACTTGCCGAAGTTGTTTTCGGGAAAGCGATTACATCGCGGATAGAATCTGTTCCAGTCAGCATCATAATTAAACGATCCAGACCGAAAGCAAGTCCACCGTGTGGTGGAACTCCGTATTTCAGAGCTTCGATAAAGAAGCCGAACTGATTTTTAGTTTCTTCAGGAGTGAAGCCCAGCACTTCAAACATTCTGTCCTGAACGGCTTGATCATAAATTCTGATAGACCCACCGCCGATTTCATAGCCATTGCAGACAACATCGTAGGCTTCAGCCGTCAAAGTTCTAAGCGGTCCATTCGGATCCTTGTGATCAGCTTTCATGAACACATCCAGCTTGTCTCTCGAAGGCATTGTGAAAGGATGGTGGCAGGCTGCATAGCGACCTTCGCCCCATTCAAGCAGAGGAAAATCGTAAACCCAAAGAAAGGCTTTTTCTGTGCCTAGAAGACTTAATTTCTGACCAAGACTTCTTCTCATGGCATCGGCAGAAGCGTGGGCCACAGAATGATCATTGTCTGCAAAGAACAACCAGGTTCCGTCTCCTTTCACATCTGATTTAGCAAAAAGTTTTTGCTCAATCTCATCTGTGATGAATTTTGAAATTCCTGTACTCTTCTCACCTTTGGATGTTTTGTAAAACGCGACACCTTTACCGCCGAATGGTTTTACGACTTCAACGAATGCGTCGGTATCTTTGCGGGTAAACTGCCCCATGCTTTCAGACACGAAGAAAGCTTTAATTAACCCGCCAGCCTTTGCGACATTGGCAAATGTCGAGAATTCAGAATTCGCGAAAATCTCTGTGACGTTTGCATGTTTAAGACCGAAACGGACGTCTGGTTTATCACAACCATAAAAATCCATTGCGTCTCTATAAGTCATCATTGGCAGTGTGAAATTTTCCGGTAGATCAAAAACTTTTTTCAAAATTTTCTCAACCAGGTTTTTCATATACTCCTGAGTGGAAAAGGAAACTTCGATATCAACCTGAGAAAATTCAGGCTGTCTGTCCGCTCTCAAATCCTCATCGCGGAAGCAACGGCAGATTTGAAAGTATTTATCTG
>DJVH01000046.1:0-6566 GCA_002440825.1 Bacteriovoracaceae bacterium UBA6261
CTTGAGCAATTCTTCATAGCCTTCGCTAAAAGATTTTTGATAATCCTGTTTATCAGGAGAGGCCAATTTTTTTAAACGAATCTTTTTAGCCTGATTCATTTTCAAAGGCCGGAAAGTCTCATAACTGAGATCAATCGCGAGCAGCGAATCAGCTGAAAGCGATTCATGCTGCTTATCCATGAAGAAACCGAGCTCATAAAACAAATGCATGATTCGCGGTCGCAGAAACTGATCATTGATTTTTATTTCCCGGCACTCAGCTAAAAAATCTTCCACTTTGAGTTCTAATTTTTTGCCAGTGAGCAGATCGAGAGCATGATCTTTGTAATAAGCAATCGCCACAACTGGATTTTCCAGCTGAATAAGTTTGTCTTTATAAGGAATGACTGTGAATAGTTTATGGTCCTTCACGGTGAGCTAAATTTTCAAAGCTTGTGTAAGCACCAACCCAAGCAAGTTTTGCAGTCCCGATTTCACCAGCACGGTTTTTACCGACGATAATTTCGGCAATGCCCGGCTCTTTTGTATCAGGATAATAAACTTCATCTCTATAAACGAACATAACGATATCCGCATCCTGCTCAATTGCTCCAGATTCACGGAGATCGGCAGTGGTTGGACGCTTATTCGGACGAGATTCAACACCGCGGTTAAGCTGCGAAAGAGCAATGACCGGACAACCAAGTTCCTTGGCCATCGTTTTCAACCCTCTCGAAATTTCCGCAATCTGCTGTTCACGTTGAAGTGATTTATTTGTCGAGCCCATGAGCTGTAAGTAGTCGATGACAATCAGACCAAGTCCCTGCTCTGCTTTGATTTTCCTACACTGAGATTGGATATCAAGAATTGTGGTATTCCCCGAATCGTTAATATAGATCGGAAGCGACGATAATTCCTGAGTGGCCTTTGCAATACTTCTTAAATCTGTATCAAGAAAAGCTTTCTTACGAACGCGTTTTGAATCGACTTTCGCACGTCCAGTCAGAAGACGCATTGAAAGTTCTGTCGCCAACATCTCGAGAGAGAAAATGGCAATCGGCAATCCCGATTGAAGACAAGAACTGACGGCGATATTGAGAGCAAGAGACGTCTTCCCCATTGCCGGACGGGCAGCGAGAACGATCAATTGACCTGGCTGCATACCCAGTAAAAGTTCGTCGAGACGTGGATAACCTGAAGAAAGACCTGCGATCTCTCCCATAACTCTGGAAGTATCTTCCAGTTCTTTGAGGTTTTGCTTCAACGTTGTATTGAGCTTAACCATTCCGCCTGTTTTAGCTTCGTTGGTTAATTTAAAAAAACTTGATTCAACTTCCTGAATGAAGTCGTCTGCTTCACCGGTAAAAGACATTCCCATCTGAACAACTCTCATCGCTGTTCTAAGAATTTCTCTCATCGAATGTTTATCGTGAACGATTTTTCCGTATTCATAAACGTTTGCTGACGAAGCCTGATCTTCAACAAGCGAAAGGACAAAAGATTGCCCTCCGATTTCTTCAAGCTTTCCTTTTTCCTGCAGCTTTGAACAAACAGTGACGTAGTCAATCGCGCGGTTGCCGAGAGCAAGATCGCGGATGACATCGTAAATCATTCCATAACGAGGATCGTAGAAATGAGAAGGCTCGAGCTTCAGGTTAGACACTTCATCAAAAACTGAACCGTCGATGATAAGACATCCTACCAGCGCTTTTTCAGCGAGAAGATCATGAGGTAATTCATTCACTTGATGAGCGGCCATATTCACCTACTGCAAATTGTTTTTGGAAAAAAAAAAGGGACCCGAAGGTCCCCTTATCATAGCAAATTTTGTGAAGATTAAGAACGAAGAAGTTTATCAACTTCAGCTTTTAATCTTTGCTCTTCTGTCATTTCTGCAGCTGGAGTTGCAGTTTCACCTGCAGCTTTTGCTTCAGCGGCAGCTTTCTTACGAGCTTCAGAAGCTTTTAGAGCTTCTTCTTGAGCTTTTTTAAGTTCTTCTGCTTGTTTTGGATCGATAGCAACTTTAACTTTGAAAGTCGCTTCAACGTCAGCAAAAAGTTTTGCTTTTGCGTTGAAAGTTCCAAGACCTTTAATCGGAGACTCAAGGTGAATAAGTCTTCTTTCTACGTGGAAGCCTTTGTTTTCCAGTTCTTTAGAAAGTTCAGCGTTTGTTACTGTACCGAAAAGTTTTCCAGAAGCACCAACTTTCTTGATAAGTTCAAGAGTTGTTCCTTCGATTTTTTTCTTAAGTTCAAGAGCTGCATCTTTTTGAGCCTGGATTTTTTTCGCTAGGCTTTTTTGTTGAGCAGCTAGTAGTCTTTGGTTTCCTTCGTCAGCTACCATTGCAAGGCCGTTTGGAACTAGAAAGTTTCTAGCATGACCATTTGATACGTTAACGATTTCACCGATGTTCCCAAGTGTAGGAACTTTTTCAGTTAAAATAACTTTCATAATATATCTCCTTCATCTTTTTTCTTATTAGTAAAAAATTTTCTAAAATCAAACCATAGGTCAAACATTCCGAGGATCGCTAAAAATTTGTACGCCATCACTAAAGTGAAAACGACAAACATCGTCTTTAAGAATCCGCCGATGCGCAAGTATTGCAAGAATGCATTGTACACGCCGAATCCCTGAAAAAGATAAAACACGCCCAGACAGTAGAGTAAGTTGCTGCCAATTGTTTCTGCCAGCTTAGGAAGACCATAATCTGCTCCGACGACGCAAACCAATGATACAATCAAAGGCCATACGAAAAATTCCGGAGCTCTGAAGTTAATCAGATCCTTGAGCGAATAAGCATAAAGATGTTTATATCTCCAGATCATCGAGTTTCTGAGCGTCATATAAAGACTGACCCATAAACCAAAAAATGCGAAGACAAAAATAATAGAAGGAAGAATCGCAAAGATTTCATTGGAAAGTTCATCAGGTTTTGAAAGCAAATCCTGAAACGCTCTCGCCTCATCTCCACTGGCATTCATCGCTTCGTTATCTTTATTTTGTTCCTTTACCATCGTCAGAAGTTTAGTCACTGACTTGCTTAGCTCTTCTTTCACAGAAACTTTTCCGGAAAGATTCGCAGCAGTCAGAGTTCCACCAACCAACGTCACGAGAATGAGTCCCGAAGTAATCAATCCTTTAACAGGGTTGATGTTTCGAAGAATCACTTCCGCAATCAGGATCGCGTAAAGAAGTGCAGTTAAGTACATTCCACCGATCACGAAAGGCACAGGATACTTAGCAGAAATAAACCAAAGAGCCGTGGTCGTTACTCCTCCAATTGCCAGCGTTGTGAGACGCCCGTAAAGAAGGAAAGCCAGGATCAATGGCACAGGAGCAAATACTGACAAAGGCCCAAAAGAACACAGGGCGATCGAAATGACCGCAAGAAAGATCAGTTTCCCGAAGGAAGCGCGTTGATCAAAAACTTTTCCTGGTTGAACTTCTGGTTTAGTCATTTAGCTAGCCTAAAAAATTATGCTCTTTCAGCTGTAGCATTAGACAGGTAGCTTGAAATCCCAAGTTGTCTAGCGTGCTTGATAGCAGAGTTAGAGAATCTTTGGTGTTTCATTGAGATACCAGAAACGCGAGCTGGAGAAATTTTTCCGAACTCAGAAACCAACCAGTTCCAAGTTTGAGGATCTTTCCAGTCTGCTTTAATTTTCTTAGCTGTGAACCAGCAAGACTTTCTCTTCGCGAATTTGCGACGATCGTCTTCCATGTCCTCAAATCCTTCTTCATCGTCTTCTTTCTTGTTATCAAGAACTGAACCACGGTGAGTTTTTGAGAATGGTGATTTGAAGTTTTTAACAATGTTTTCTTGTTCAGCATCTCCACCAATGTTGAAAACAAGTGAACGTAGAACGCCTTCATTGATACCAAATCTTCTTGTTAACTCAGTGTTTGCCTGAGTGTTAGATCTGAAAATGAAGTAATGGAAATGGCCGTGCTTAGCACCGTTTGCGTATGGTTGAGCAAAACGTAGTTTTCCCCAATCATCTGCAAGAAGAAGTTCGCCTTCGAACCCTTTCAATGCATCCTTAATGATCTCAACGATCTGTGCATGAGCTTCTGAACCGAGCTCTGGTTTTGTCACTACTGACAACTCGTAAATCATAAATCCCCCTGGACTAATGTAAAATTAGGCTCTGCCCCCCTATGGGACAGAGCGAGTAATCTTGGTTTTAATCTGGGGAAGATAACACTAGAAGGCCAGCATTGGAAGGAATTTCATAGTGATTTCCCTCTTTTGGTCAATGCACAAAAAGCCGTAGTTATGAGTGCGGGAATCCTCTAAAGTCTCAGGTGAAAGCGGCACACATCCCTGAGGAATATTGATACTTAGATAAAGCGGTCTCACCAGCCCGGAATCTGTTCCTATCATACTGTAAAGACGTTCACCGTAGATCAAAGTTGAGTTAATAAAGACTCCAGGGCGGCCACCTGAAAGAACCGGCATCAACGTTTCGGAAAAATTCTGACCTGGAAAACTTGAATCCCGGTACACCGGAAGATCCGAACGCTCACCATTTTCTTTGATAAAACTGATGCTCGAACGATTTTCCACCAGAAAACTTTTTTCATTTGATTCTGAAAAGGCTCCGATCATTCCAATCACCGGATTTTCCCATTCTTGTTTTAAAACAAGAGGAGGTTGAACAGTGGTTCCAGACTTCGTGATAAATTCTGCGCTCGAGCGATTGAGCAGTGATGTAAACAGAATCTCGTTGCTGATTTTTCCGTTTTCCGTTTGAGTAATCGGATAAATCAGGGCCGTTTCAAGCGAACTGGCACTTGTCAGAGGTTGAGTCTGAAGCCCTTCAGGCTTGATCACAAGTTCCATAAAAGAATTTTGAATACCATCATTCAAAACGGCCAGTGAATGGACTTCTCCTCTTCGCGATTCAGATTCCGTTTGCGGCAAAGGTTTTATAATGGCGATGGCCTGATCTTCGTAAAGCTTAAAATCTCTGCGCATTTTTTTCATCGCGGCCACACTGTCCACCACTCTCAACTCCACCTGAACGGAATTGTCGTTCTGAACAACCGGGTTCAGATAGAAATGGTGATTGTCTGCATTCACTACACGATCAAGAATATTCTTGGAATTGTCCACTTCCGGCATGGCGTAGGCTTTGAAAACAGACGGCACTAGAATTTTTCCAAGCTTTGGGTTCGTCACTTGCAGCCACTCGAATTTTTCCTGACCGCCGTCAATCGGCAGACCTTCAAATGTTGAAAGCGGAAAAATCCATTTTGAATATTGACCAAAAAGAGGCTTCAGATTTTTATCAAGACAGTAGAAATAAAGCTCAAACTTTTTATCCTTCAATTCCGGAGAAAGAGTATAGATGAAATAATCGAGCTCTCCATCCATATTGAGATCCTGACGGTGAATTGAAAGCACTCGCCCGGTCTTTGGGAGCTCAATTGCTTTAACGAGGTAATTGCCATTGTCGTTTGTCAGCAATGAGACAACTGTTTTAGAAGCGTCCTGCTTAGCTCTTTCAAGGAAAAAATATTCGGGATAATTCAGTCGATGAAATTTATCCATGACTCTGATCATGCGGGATAATTTTCTATCGGCCGAGATCGCTGCCATATCTTCAAATGTTCCGCCGGACACAACAGATGATTTCAACTCTTCATCGCCGTTTAAATCGCGGCTGAAAACCAGACTCGCTTCAAAAATATTCTGATCAACAAGAATTTTAAATTTGATGTGAGAATCTTTGGTCGTGTCAGTCACTGTTCCGCCGACTTTTAACACGGCGGCAGTGTGAGGAGTCACCTCTTTCAACTCGAAACATTCCTGATCAAGAGCAATGGCCTCTGATTCCGCTTTGACACAAACAGTTCCGCTATAAGCGCTCTCGGAAAGATTTTTCAATGGAAGATTGAATGCAAATTTTCTGTCACTGTTTTTAAATTTGATTTCAGTGATGCCCTTCAACTGAGGATTGATAAAAGCCGATTCTTCGGTCCGCTGGGCAAGAGTTAAAAGTTTGTCCATGTCGAGAGAACCGAACTTCACTGAATGATTTTTAGATGAAGTCACAGCTTTTGAGCTTCTGAATAGCAATGAGCGAACTCTGTCGTTTGACATTCCTGGATTGAGAAGCTTCAGCGTCGCCACAGCTGCCGTTACATATGGGGCTGCCTGGCTCGAACCTCGTTTCACATCATAATTGGCAATACGAAGCGAGCGCGATTCAAGGTTGCGTGGAATAGAACTGACGATGTATTCACCAGGGGCCACAATATCGACCTTCGATCCATAGTTGGTAAAATCAGTAAGCTCTCCCCTGTTGTCGATAGCACCGACACACACGACATTTTCATATGAGCATGGAAACGTCGGAAGATCTTTTGTATTATTTCCTGAAGCCGCAATGACCGTTACATTATTGTCTTCGGCCAGCTGGAATGCCTGGCGGACCTTGGGAGTATCAATCAACTTCGGCCATCCGAGAGAAAGATTGATGACTTCTGCGCCGTTTTTAATCGCAAAGATCATGGCATCGGCAATCACGTCCGTAATCAATTTTGAGTTATAAACAAAACCACTCACCTGAGAGTTTAAA
>DJVH01000046.1:6583-28683 GCA_002440825.1 Bacteriovoracaceae bacterium UBA6261
CCAGATTCGTATTCCCATCGAGATAATTGTAACCATAGCAAGGAAGATTTTTAGCATTCGGAGCATTGGTGCAAAGTTTTTCATTAAACCAGATGCGTCCTTTGAGATCTGGATGATCAATGTCTACACCGCTGTCGAGAACCGCCACGATAAGATCTTTTTTCGAAGTGGCCATCGCGCTTGTATCTACCCAATTGATATCCGTTCCGGGAATTCCCTGAACCTTGATACGATCGAGATCAGAAATATTTTTTAAAATAATCTGTCCTGAATTTTTAAGCGCCCATTGCTTGGAGGAAAGCGGATCGGAAAATGTTTTTTCCCCGGCCACGGCCGAAAGCGCAGAAAGCGCTGCAAGAGTCAGCAACATTGTCTTTTTCATAGTCCTACCCTCAACCATGCACCTGAGAACTCACCTTCAGATAACCCCAACAAATCTCTCACAACATCCAATGGACCATTCCACTGCTTGCTGCCGATTTTTCCGACTGTGTTGGAATAAATCGTGTCATTCAAAATTTCTGAATGCTGACGGAAACCATCCATCGTTCCATAGATATAAAGATTATTTTCACCAATAATATTTTTGAAATCTTTAAATTCAAGATAAGTGAAAAGATCATCGAGCAACTCAACATCACAAGAAGCCAGATCTTCTTCCGTTTTTGTTTTTTGACATCTTTTCAACGTAAACTGAACAGCTGCCAAGTCACCACACGCAGGTGAATTGCGATCCTGTTCTTCCAGGTTCTGACAGCCGCGTTCCTGTTTATAACGGGCTTCAATGGCATCGATCTCGCTGCGCTTGATACTATTGAGCCGCTCAATTCCGCGATCGTATAAATTAATGTGAAATCCGATTCTAAAGAGTCTCAATTTCTCGAAATCAATTTGATCAGCATCAAACAGTGACGATTCGAATTTCAAGTTCACTTTGTTCATCATCTTTTTCAGTTTTTTAGGAGATAGAGACCAGCCCTGCTTGGAATCTGAAAGCGACATGAACTTATGACCGAACTTTTGATCTTCGCCCACCTCTGATTCATAGCGGATACTTTGCGTATACGACCTTCCAAAGAACGTATCTCCAGGATTGGCATCTCCGTCTTCCGAAATAGAGACGTTTCCATCAGTTTGCTGAGAAAGATAATAGTTCGCCATTTTCTTTGAGAAAGCTTCGGCATTGACTCCTGACATGAAATCCTTATTGACGCTGAAATAACGTCCTTTGATTCCATCTTTCGCTGTTATGTCGTAATAAGTTTTTCCTTTAATGGATTTCATTTTCCAGAACAACAGAGAGAAGTTGGCGCTGCGGTCTTTAAAATTAGCTTCCATCTGCACAGGCTTCATATTGCTGTTGAGGATTTCGAAATCTTTATCTTTCAGAACGTTGTAAACACCAAGGGCGTTTGAGTAAAAATTGGGATTTTCCTCAAGGTCGCTTGAAAGGTTGACCATATACGATTTCATTCTGTAATGACCGGCATCGTATTCTCCGGAAACTCTCAGAAGAGAAATAAATTCAGTAATTGAAAAGCTGAGATTGATATTTTTAACAAAACCTTTGTCATCGTAAATCTGAAGGACTTTCGGACTTTTCTTATAAATGTGAATTCGCTTTATCGCCGTCACACCTGCGCCGGCACCAATCCCTGCACCGATGAGCCCTGTTGAGAAATTAAGTTTTACTTCTGCAGTCGGCATTAACCGGTCAGTCATGATGAGAGATTCACCAGTATCGAGATACTGATCAATTTCTTTCAGGAGCTGCTGAATTTTCTTTGCTTTCTCGTCATTGGACTCCGTGGAATTTTTAAGTTCAGAGAGCGAGAAATATCTCTCGCGCAGCGAGCGCTTAAGAAGATTGACGAACATATTTTTGTACGGTTCTTTCAAACTCTCGCGAAGATTTTTGACCGGCTTCACGTGCGAAAATGTACGAACGAGTGACGTTGTCGCTTTTACACTGGCCGACATTCCGTTTCCTAGTCCCTCTATTCCAAGGAAGACCCCCAGGTCTACACTCGCTCCGAATGTATCAGCGAGCTGAACAAGGTTGTCCGTTCCGAGATAATTTCCGAGAACAATATCACGTGAAAGAATAAGTTGTCCGCTGGCGATCGGACTGTGCCATGTATCGATTCCGATTGGAAGAAGTTCGCCGGTTTGAATAAAGTGATTCAAGCCGTCTTCAAACTGCTTCTGGAAAAATTTGCTTCTGGTTTTCTGTAAATCGTAACCTTCGAGGTACGTATTGAATTTTGCAATAGCGTTGTCGATGACGTTACTTTGAATTTTTGCATACAAATAAAAGCGAAGTTGTTCAAAGGGAGATTCAGCATCGCCGTAAGCAAAACGTGAAGCGTACCCGGGAAAATCTTTTTCTAAAAGTTTTCCTTCTTTGACGGAATCGCCGATTGTGATTTTATGATTAAAGGCCATGGCGGCAGTTTTCTCATTGAACAGCTTATTAAGTGAGTTTCTTCTCGAAATCAATTTTTCAACAAGCACGGCAGAAACATCAGCAGGAAAATAAGCTCCATTGATCATTTGCTTAAAGTCTTCGCGGGTAAGCTTGTTTAATTTTCTCAGCATCCACTGGGCATCTTCGAGCGTGGTCGCAAATTCATTGCCGGTAAAATGCGAAAGGACAACCGCTTTGTTGTCGATTTTACCGCTGATCCAGCTGAACTTGTTGATGCTTTCATACAGATCGGAAAGAGAATATGGAATAACTAAACCTCGCAGCGTTCTACTGTTAATGGTTTGCGTTGGGACGCCCAGAGCAACGTTATAAAAATCGGTTTCACTTGGCTCTGTGACAGCGACGTCCTGAACTTCCAGAAGAAGATCATCCACTTTTTTCACCCATCGCTCTGAAGCTCCGAGTGTATTTTCAGGTATATCTTTTTTCAGGAATTGCTCACGTTCTTCCAGAGACCTGAAACGAACCAGAACTTTTTTGATGTATTTGATCGCTGGAATTTTATAACCCAGCTTTCTCAAAAGATTTTTTCTCAAAAGCATCGAGTGCAGAGTTTTATCGAGATGGATGGTGTAAATGCCACCGCCATTTTCAGGAATAACATTAAAGCGGTAAAGTCCTGAATTAGATGTCAGCGCCCCTTCAAAAGAAACAACCTGATTCTCGTCAAGACCGATGGCCTCCTGGTCATTCAATACACTGGCTTGATTTGACCATATTTCATTTTCTTTCGGCTGTAGCAGCGAAAGATCAATATTCCGCAATTGCGAAAGGTCCTGAGCTTCCCTGGCCGTCAGTTGATTGCCGCCATAAAGAAGGTCATCACTGGCCATCCTCACCCCTTTTTGCAAAGGCACAAAGGATTCGCCCGCGAAAATCTGGACGCTAATAAACGACGAGAACAATAAAATTGCACTGATTAATGTTTTCATACGACCAAACTATGCAATTCACAGTCCAGCTTTTGATTTCAATTGTATTGGGGAGCTAGAAAAAGACAGCTGTCTAAAGTTTAGACAGCTGTTTATATGGTAATCGGATTATTTTTTGTTTTTAAACTCGCCGAAATAATGAATCACATCATTGCCATTCTGATTGATAATCCACTTGGAAAGAGGTCCGTATTTAACAACCATTTCATCGAGTTTCGCTTTATCTACAGGACAGGTAAGTCCCATTTCAGCGACAGAGTTTTTAAATTTTTCCACTGTCGAACCGGAAGGAAATTTCGAGCAATTTATAGATTCATCCATTGAAGAATCGATATAGTCAGTGAAATCGATTTTTTTCACTTGCACCCATTTGTTTTTTTCGCATTCGATGTAAGGACCAAGATTGTGTTCTACCCCCATTACATCATCATGTTTTTGAAGAATATGATTCCAGAATCTCATCCCGTTAAAGTTGGCCGAAAGATCGCCGTAACTGAAAACGCCGTTACCGATCTTGTTTCCACCTAGAAAGATTTTTTCTCTGACCACTCCACCCTTAATAGCTTTAGTAGTTCCTTTTTTCTTCAAGTAATTGGCCGTAAAGTAGGCGAACCCCTGACCGAAAAAATGTTCAAATTTATCTGCCCCGATGATGACATTATTAAAATTGAGTATAGGTGAAATGGTAATTCCTGATCTGGCGATGAAAGTCACGCCCATTCCCAATCCATCCCACGCTGACCAGTCTGAATAAACGGATTCAGACATCACAACCGGACGCTTTGGAATGTCCACATTATTCAAAATATCTTTCACCAGAATTCCGTTCATATGGTTGGCGAAATATTTACGGAGTTCTTTATAAAGAGCTTCTTCATTGCAAGAAGCCTGAGCCTGATTGAGATCATTCAACGCCTGGGCCACATATTTATTAGTGTATTCATTAATAATGACCGAACTATCCTCTAGTGAAGATTGGCGATTTGTAAATCCATCTGTTTCAGAAGCGATGACTGAAACGGCAGCGGCAAAGGCGAAAATTCCGAGCATCCATTTTGTTTTCATATTGAGCTTCCGTTATTTTTTAAGCTCAGCAAAGCCTTCAATATAAGCTTTGAATTCAGTTGTAAGAGTTGTTGATCCGTGTCCTGCAAGGTTTACAAGTGTGCATGTGCCTGGTTTATAAACGCCAGTCAGAGGAACTTTATCGCAGGAGATTTCCACTTTGCAGGATTTAAAATCGCACTCGACTTGTTCCTGAGAAAAAGGATTGTAAGTTAAATTCACCCCCGTCAGTGACTTTTCAAGAGCTGTCATACACTCACCTCTTAAATTTTTTGTCGCACTTACCGGACAAAGAAAATCGAAAAGAACAGCCTTGTATTCTTCAAGCGAGGAGTTCTTGGTGATGTTCGTCGTTGCATTGAAGCTCAAAAGAGATTTCGCCATGATTCGCTTGCAATCAGAAGACTGGTTTTTCACACAGAAAAACTTATAAAACGGCAAACCACCATCGTGGTACTCGCCCCAGAAACCAATATAAGGATTGTTGTCTGGTTTCAGACGAAGACACATTCCCGCTTTATTGCAAGGAACTGGTTCATTGAATGATTTTGAATTTGTCTGGGCCCATTCGTTACTTGGATAAAATCCTTCTTCTGTCAGATAGAAATTTCCGTCACTGTGAAGTTTCTGGAAGTTGGTTGAAGTCATTGAACCTGCAACAGGAATTTCCCACACATCCGAAAGGAAAGGAGCCAGATTAAAACCGCTGTTGCATCCGTGAAGATAAACGTATGCGTCTTTTGTAAAATGGCCTTTGAGCTCTTCAAGACCTTTTGTATTTAAAGTTAAGCGATGAGCTTTACCGTCGAGATGAATTCCGTATTGAGCAGAACTGTGGCTGAAAATATCCATTGAAGCGATCTGATTAAATTTCGCTGCTTCTTCAATAAAACTTTTTCCATTAAAAGTTGAACGATCTTTTTTGATTAATTGAAAGCCCCAGGCATTGAGAAGGGCCTTGTTATCCATTTCCGGCTCATCGTGAGAAATCATCACGATTTGATCCCCGGGATAAAGCTGGCTGTATTTGAGAGCTTTGGATCTGGCGACTTGTTGAAATTGAGTTCCAAGATCATCTCCAGCACCTGCCACAAGAATGTGAGTCGGTTTATTTGGGTCGAGCTTGTCAGTGTTTAAAGCGGTGACAAGAAAAGCGTGAGATTTAAAGGCCATAAGGCACAGAAGAAGCGTTGTAACTTTTTTCAACATAAGGTCCTCTTGAGAGTGTTTAAAATGCCCGGAGAATACAAGGCAGGACGTGGAAATAGAACAAACAGGATATTTTTTACACGATGAGATTGCCAAAAAAAAGGCCGCTTTGCAGCGGCCCTTTTAAAAGACTTTTTTTAGAAAATTAAAGAGTGATTCCGAAAACTTCCGGAAGGAATTTTTGCTCAAGGTTTTGAGCGCTTGTTCCGATTTTTGCAGCAACTTTTGCAAGAACGTCAGCTTTAGCTTTTGAATTGCCAGCTGCTTCCTGAATTTCCTGAACGCTTACACCAGTAAGAGTTTTAAGGTCAGACAGAAGTGCTGATTGATCTTGTTCTGTAAGCTCGCCGTTTCCATGTGATAGCATTTTTTCGATTTTTGAACCAAGAGTGACCATCGACATAGATGTTTCAAGGCTTACGTTATACACGAAAGAAACTTTTGCAGCTTTTTCGTAGAATTTTTGGCGCTCTTGTTCTTTAGCAAGAAGCGAAACGTCTGTTGAACCAGCTTCGTCTTCGTATAGGTAACCAGAGTTTCTTCCTTCGTAGTAACCAGTGCCGTAGTTGTAATCAACAACTTCGTAATCGTTACCATAGTAGTCTCCGTTTACACGGCCAGAAAGAATATCGCTTCTTTCAATTGATCTGAATTCAGAAGCCACTGCACGGTTATTAGAATAATAATCGTAATAAACGATAGAACGAACGTAGTTAAGACTTACAGCTTTGTATTCGCCGTATTTTGCATCCCAGATAACAAACCATTGTTCCTGACCTGGCTGATACGAACGAGCTGTTTCGTTTGTATAAAGCATAATTTGAGTTGAATAAGTTCCATCAACACTGTTGAGAGCTGAAACGAATTCTGAAGCAAGGATGCTTGGTGAAGTGTGAGGTCCGTAAGATGAACCGCCGCCACCGCCGCCGCCGCCACAGCTTGCAAGTGTTAAAAGTGCAGAAAGCAAAGTTAATTTCAATAATAGAGCTCTGAACATTTTCCCCTCTCTTTTTATGTTGTCGGAATCCGACTATTTCTAAGAGGGATATAGCGTTTCAGGCCCAAGAAGTCGACCAAATCACTCAAGTGTAAGTGTTTTTGAATATCTGCAAGAAATTTAGTCTCTTTTTGACTCCATTTTGTTTAAAGAAGGTGTCAGAAAAAGCCGTTAACACTAGGAGTAGCACCAACTTACTGCTACGTGTGGGAATGACATGAAACAAATATTAACAATCGTCTTACTGCTTGGGACCTGCCGGCCAGCAGTCTCTGGTGAAATTGATAACATTTCTCTTATCACTCCTCTGTCTTATGATCGACCTTCTTCCAGTTCACAAAACATCAAATCAAAAATCAAAGTCACTTTGGGTGATTGGGTAAACACTGATGTCGTTGCAGAAGTAAAAAAGAAAATTGAACCTTATAAAAAAGATCTCGCAGGATATTTTAACAATCAGGCTGAACTCGATGCTTTCGTTTCTAAAGTTGCGACCGAAGGGAAAAACAGCTATCTCGGAAAAGATTTAACTGATGCGGGATTGATTCAATTTTATAAACACCTGGGCAATCAACTCATTGGTGGTATCGCCTCCAGAATTCTTTCCAATGAAGGCGTGAAAGATCCAGAACGCAGAAAGCTTTGGGTGGCAAAAATGCTCACACCATTCAATCTGTGCATCAACAGATCTTCAAATTCAATGTACGATGCCAGCCACTGTCTCGATGCTTTGACAAGTTCACTTGTTCCAAGCGCGGGGATCGGAATTGTCTATGAACTTTCACGTTCAAACCTGGGCTCTTCCCTTCCGGAAAGTCATAGGGCTTCTTTTTATGGAGATCAGGTCAATCTCTATAAAGATTGTATGAGAAAAAGTTCCGGACAAGCGTCTGATGTAAAAAACTGCGCTCTAGTGGCCATGAGAAATGGTGTTCAGAAAGTGACTGATACTCAATTGTCGATGACCATCAACAAGTCAGCGTCTTCGAGTGCTGCTGCCAAAACAATCAAAACCAATGTCTGGCCGGGTTTCACGACTTGTACTTCCAGAGTAGGAACAAATAAATCCTCATCAGAACCACTCAGCGATCAATTCATGGATTGTATCGATGATCTTGTGAAATCAACAGGGACACTTCTGGTTCAGGATAAACTGACTCACACGTCAGCGATTACCGGCAATTTCTCAAAAGAAGAAATGAATAAGCTCGTGCTTGAGAAAATGAACTCTTTCAAGTCGTGCGTTGACGATCAAAAAGAAAAAAATATCCGCAAAAACGGAATGCTGAACACTGATAAATGTGAAGGTCAGATTACCAATGATGTCACTTATAAGGTTGTTGTGAAAACCTTGTCTAAAACTGCTTACGATTCTTTCAAGGATCAGCCTGATGCGGCTGCAAAATTGAGCAAAGAAGGAAAAATGCTGCTGGATAAATGCTGGGACAATAATCAGACCAGCTCTCAGCGCGAAGGTTGTTTGAGAAAAACAATCCTCTCTTTCTCGAATTCAGTGGCTTCCATTAAATTAGACAAAGCGATTCCGGACGAATTATCAATCAAAGATGATGTCGTCAAAAATTCATTAAAAGAACTTCAGAAATGCATGGACAAAAAACTGCCTGATAATATTTCTGAAGCTTCAAACTTAAGCGCTATCACTGATGCCTGTTCTGGAAGCCTGACTCAGAATGTAGCACGTGCAGTTGCGAGAGAAACCGTCAGAGTAAAAGCGCAGGAAAGCAAATTAAGTCCAAAAGAAACAGAAGCCTTACTCGTTTCAGCCGTTGATCAAAAATTCACCAGCTGTATCGGAACGAATCCCAGCGATGACAAAATCGATAAATGTAAAGGTGAACTGACAAAGAATGTGGCCGTGACTCTTGCGACAAAACAGATCAGATCCAACGCTGAAGGAAAACTCTCTCCAAGAGAAACAGACGCCCTGGTCGGATCACTCGTCAACCAGAAATTCAGCGGCTGTATCGGAAACAATCCAACAGATTCGCAACTTGATAAATGTGTGGCAGATCTCACAAAGTCAGCAACGAAAGCAATTGTTCTTGGCTACAGTAAAGGTCAGGTTAAAGAGCAACTGAATGCGGATAAAACACCTGCAAAAATAAAAACAGTTGAAGACTCATTCGCCGCCTGTGTCGATAAAGACCGCAAGCCGGAAAAAACATCTGCAGAGCTTGATGAATGTACAAAACAATTTTCAATCAACTTTGCAAAGACTCTGGGAGAACTCAAGCTGACTTCTCTTCTCCGTTCAGTACTCGGAACTGAAGAATACAATTCTCAAAAGAAAAACATTGATGACATCCTTGCAAAATACAACAACTGTCTGGATGATCTGCAGAAAGTAAAAATGGAAGATGGACTTCTGGACAAGCTCACAGTTTGTACAGATGCTCTTCAAAAGCGCGGTGTAAATTTTGTAACAAACACAGTCAACAACTGGATGTCGAGCGAACAAAAAGATGCCGCTACTATCATGGTTAAAAATGAGTTCGCCAATTTTGTTCCTTGTCTTGGCGCCCTTATGCCTTCTGCTCCTTACAGCCAGAAGCTTGATCAGAACGTCCAGTCAGTGATGAAACCTGTCGCGTCTCTGCTCGCTCAGTACATTGACTATTCTCCGGAAGATGCCAAGAAAACACTGGATGAAATTATTAAAAAACTTTCCGGTGATTTAAAAGATGTGGCCAGCAATCCGAATTCGCGAAAAGAATTGATTGATTATCTTTACAAGAACGGAGCTCTTGATCAGTTCCTGAAATCAATGGTTCGCGGAAAAGTTAAAGAAGCTCTTGACCAGACATCTGAAAGTGAAGTTCCTAAAGACCTTCGCGATTCTCTTTTGACTAAGGCCAACTTCGATTCAATTTTTGCGACTCCGGAAGGACGACAGATTAAAGATGTCGTCATGGAGAAAATGCTGAAACCAATGTTGATGGAACAAGCAAGTATGGAATCACCGTTGATCAAGGCCGGTATGGATGCTGTTCAAGGTAAGGTCACAAGACTTCTCGTCTACTCTCCTAATTTTGGAGATCAGATCCTGAAAACAAGCATTCAAAGTAAAATGGATGGCAAAGGCGGGCTGACTAAATTTATGGCCAAAATGATTTACGGTAAAAATTCTCTCAACTGGGATAAAGTCCGTACAACTCCAGGTGGGAAAGCAGCAGAAGATTATATCCGCGAAAAATATTTAATGGTGAAGTTTTCAGGTGCTCCTCTCTCAAAACAAGACGAAGAAAAAATTATGAAGGAAGCGGAAAAATTAGTTGAATCCGCAGTTAAAAATTACGAAGAATAATTATGCTCGCATACGAAGAAAAATATTTTAAAATCATTCTCGTCGATGAAAATGTCCAGTTCCGCAACGTGCTCGCAAGCCGTTTACGAATGATGGGATTCCATGTTGAATTCGCTTCAGGCGGGTTTCACTTGCTTCATACGCTCGAAAAGCACTGGGATTTCAATCTCATCATCATGCATGAAAACATGGATGATATGCCTGCCGAAGAAATGATCCAGCTGGTCCGTATTCATAAAAACAAAACGGAGCTACCAATTTTATTTATTTCTGCAAACGCCAGCGAAGAGGAAATTTGCGAAATGGTCCTCAATGGGGCCAACGAATTTATCGTTCAACCTAAAAATCCTCAGCCTATAGTCGACCGGGCCCGGAAATACTTCACTCTGCTCAAAAATTCTTAAAATTCAACGGCACTGCATATCGACGAAGACCACCAATCTTCCTATGATTCTGTCTTAATTTAAAACAACACCAACGAAAGGAATATGCGTATGACAAAGATTAAAGTGGCCAATCCTGTGGTTGAGCTCGACGGCGATGAAATGACCAGAATCATCTGGAAATTCATCAAAGATAAACTGATTCTCCCTTACCTCGATGTAGATATTAAGTATTTCGATCTTGGGATGGAATACCGTGACCAGACAAATGATCAGGTGACTGTGGACGCTGCTGAAGCGATTAAAAAATACAACGTGGGTATCAAGTGTGCCACTATCACACCTGACGAAGCCCGCGTAAAAGAATTCAACCTGAAAGAAATGTGGAAGTCTCCTAACGGAACAATCAGAAACATTCTGGATGGAACTGTTTTCCGCGAACCAATCATCTGTAAAAACGTTCCAAGATTAGTTCCAAACTGGACAGCACCGATCATGATCGGCCGTCACGCTTTCGGTGACCAATACCGTGCAACTGATTTCGTTGTTCCAGGAAAAGGAAAACTCACAATCACTTTCGTTGGCGAGAACGGCGAAAAAATCGAGAAAGAAGTTTATAACTACAAAGGTCCGGGTGTTGCGCTTTCTATGTACAACACTGATGAATCAATCAGAGGGTTTGCTCACTCTTGTTTCAACATGGCCCTTTCTAAAAAATGGCCTCTTTACTTCTCTTCTAAAAACACAATTCTAAAAAAATACGACGGTCGCTTCAAAGATATCTTCGAAGAAATCTACCAGGCTGATTACAAGAAAAAATTCGAATCATTAGGAATTACATACGAACACAGACTAATCGACGATATGGTTGCCTCTGCTCTTAAGTGGAATGGTAACTTTGTCTGGGCCTGTAAAAACTACGACGGCGACGTTCAGTCAGATACAGTTGCTCAAGGTTTCGGTTCACTTGGTCTCATGACTTCAGTTCTTGTGACTCCAGATGGAAAAACAATGGAAGCTGAAGCTGCTCACGGAACTGTCACTCGTCACTACCGCCTTCATCAACAAGGTAAACCTACTTCGACAAACCCAATCGCTTCTATCTTTGCATGGACGAGAGGTTTAGGTCACAGAGGTAAACTCGACAACAACGCTGAGTTGATTCACTTTTGTGAAACTCTTGAAAAAGTTTGCGTGGAAACTGTTGAATCAGGCAAAATGACAAAAGACCTTGCTGTTTGTATTTACGGCGACAAGGTAACTGCTGATCAGTACCTCACAACTGAAAAGTTCCTCGATGCTCTTGATACAAATCTTAAAGCTGCTCTAAAGCTCTAATAATAGAAGGCTCCGAAAGGAGCCTTTTTTATTGATCAGCAAAAATTACACGCCACCTAGACCTTCCCTTACCTCTATTTTAAAAATGGGGATATTTTCGGGAGGAACCTATGAAATACCTAATGCTTTTAAGCTTATTGTTTGCTGTTTCTGCTCAGGCAGAAGTTATGACTGATGACGATCTCACTATGGCAGACGAAGCTCTTCATACACCAGTAATGGATATCGAAGGCCAATATCACGTTAAAGAAGAAACAAAAGCTCCGGCCGCACCAGTAAAAGAAGAAAAAGTTGTAGTTGCTCCAGTTAAGCAAAAAAGACTTTCTCAATCTGAAAGATTAAAACTTTACAGAGAAAAGCTGGAAGAAAGAAACAGAATCATGGTTGAAAAGAAAATGGAGCAGATCCGTTACCAACAAGAGCTTGCTCTTGCTCGTCAGCTTGAAGCTTCTATGAACAAAACTCTTAAAGCTATCGACGAAGTGAAGTAGTTTTAAGTTCATTATATATTGTTTAAAGTTTCGACAGGTAATTTTTATCTGTCGAAACTTTAGTCAGCCTCGCCTCCTACTCTCCAGCAATATCCCATCATTACCTCTTGGCACGTCCCTTGTATTAACCCCAGTAGACTAATGGGGAAAAAGGGGAATTAAAATGAAAGCTAATCACATTCTATTCAGTACACTCGCTGTGACTTTAATCTCAGCGTACACAATGTCACCATCCGATTTTTTAAAACAAAAAGATTTAAAAGGACGACTTCCTGCCAGTGCGGAAGAAGTTAAACCAAGCGAAGACAAACAAGCCGAAGTCAAAAAAGACAATGTTCAGTGTAAAGCTGAATCAAAAGGTGAAAAACTTGAAAAAGAGATTAAGTCTCAAACTCAGGACATTGAAACGATTTTAAAAGAAATCGATGATCTGAAAAAAGAAAATAAAGATCTGAAAGAAAAAGTTTCAGCCAAGAAAACAAAGCAAGATAAACTCGAAGAAGTTTCCCACGACGATACTGTCGGTATGATGGTGGCGCTGACTTCACTCTTCACAACTCAAATGCAATCACAAATGGACATGCAGATGCAGATGATGAGCATGTTCTCACAAATGCAATTTAACCAGGCTCCCCAATATACATGGGATATGTCTCAACGATACAGCCCGTATGGAATTCATGAAAACTGGTCACTAGGCCAGGGCGGAGTTGGAATCGTAGCGGGTGGTATTGGTATCGGATATGGAAATGGTGACTACCAGAATCCTTACTCTCAATTGCCACAAATGTTGAGACAACCTGCTCAACAACAAATGGATGGATTTTCATTCGGTGGAATTCCTCAGGCAAACAATATGAGAGGATTTGATTTTAATATGGCACCGGTTGATCCCCTTCTTCCTCAGATGAAGAGAATGGATGTACCGATGCAAACTCAGTCTCTACCGCAGGCACAGCCGCAAAAAGAATTTCAACCATCTCCAGGCGTTTACAACATCTAAAACAACAGAGGGGAACATGAAAATGTTCCCCTTTTTTTTGTCTTCCCGACTAAATCACTCCAGTGAAAAATGGGAAAAAATTTCCTTTTTTCTCTCAGCTTTTTTATTGATTGTCCGTAAAGCAAAGCATCCGGACGGTAGATGGAATGCTGTCCATAAGTGCAACGGACGCTACTTCAATGAACATAGGATATATCAATGAAGGTAGAACAAACAAAAAAAGAAACGAGCGGTAAACTTCTTATCAAAAAATGCCATGTGTGTGGTCACATTATGGAGTCTGCTCAAGAAGTTCAAAAATGCGGTGGATGTAAAAAATCCTTCCTGCCTGTCAACTACTTCGCGAAGGTTCATTCAAAATCCCAAAAGGAATATGACCAACTTTTCGCGGCCAGTTACGAACTTCACGAAGAAGAACTCATAAAAGGTCTTACAGTTCTCTGGTAAGCGTGGCAATAAGAGACAAAAATGCTATGTTTAAAGGATGCAAGATTTACATCCAGTTATTCAAAGGCTCTTTGACAAGAAGGGCCTTGATCGAAAACAAATTGAAAATTTCCTTTCCTGGGATTTAAAAACCATCCCCGATCTCTCTTCCCTTAAAGACATCAAAAAAGCCTCACAACGACTTATAGAAGCTATAGACCGCGAAGAAAAAATCGGTGTCTATGGTGATTACGATGTGGATGGGACGACGTCGTGTGCTCTTCTCTATCATTTTTTTAAAATGCTTGGTGTGGAAACAGATCTTGTTCAGCCTTCACGCTTTATTGAAGGTTATGGACTTCATCTTTCATCTATTGAAGAAGCCGTTGAAAAGAAAATCAAAGTTTTGATTACTGTGGACTGCGGGATCACGAATAATGAAGCCGCCGACCTGGCAAAAGAAAAAGGTCTCGACCTAATTATTACGGATCACCATAAAGATGCGCGCGAAACTATGCCGAATGCTTTTGCTGTCATCAATCCAAACAGACGTGATGAAACAGATGCGGAATTAAAAACACTGGCCGGTGTGGCCGTGGCCTTTGCTCTTTCTGTTCAAATCAGAAATGATTTGATTGCTCAGGGACAAAAAATTCCGTCTATTTATTCTCTTCTGCAATTTGTGGCCATCGGAACAATTTGCGATCTCGCTCACCTGAGCCCGGTCAATTTAAAACTCGTCCGTCACGGGCTCAAACTCATGAAGGACACACAATATCCCGGCCTCAGAGCGTTCTTTACTGCTGATGAGTTACAGGCAAAAACAATTCCTTCTGAAAAGCTTGCTTTTCATGTGGGCCCTTTAATCAATTCAAAGGGACGACTCGATCACCCTGAACTCGCTCTTCAATTGCTGATTGCAGATAACGCTGATAAGGCCCGTGAATGTTACAATCATCTCGTTTCTTGTAATCAGGAAAGAAAATTTATTCAAAGCGAAGTTTATAAAGAAGCGCGCGATCAAGTTTTGCGCGAAAGAAAAAGTGTTGGCACTGACAGCGAGCATTTAATCACCATCGTCTATCAACCGCACTGGCACGAAGGCGTCATCGGTATTGTCGCTTCAAAACTGGTAGAGACTTTTAAGGCCCCTGCCATTGTTTTCACGAACAGTGAGCACGACGGCATTATCAAAGCTTCTTGCAGAAGCGCCGGCACTCTCGATATCTTCAATCTTCTGAAACAAAATGAACATCTGTTTATTAAGTTTGGTGGTCATAAGGCAGCCGCAGGTCTTTCAATGCCCAAAGAAAATCTGCAGGAATTCATTAAGAATATGAATGAAATGTTGAAAAATGTTCCTGCGATTGAAAGAACGCGCATGGATTTTTATGATCTTGAAATTGAGGCCAGCGAAATCAATCCGAAACTCATGAGAGATCTCGATTTGCTTGAACCGTTCGGAATGGGAAATGAAAAACCTGTTTTCAAAATGAAAGGCGTTCAACTCGATTCTTACGATATTATGAAAGAAGCCCATGTCAGATGGAGCCTTTCAAAAGAAAAGACCAAACTCAAAGGAATTAGTTTCAATTACATTGGTAAATATGAAGCTCCTGCTCCGGAAGCCATTTTTTCAACTCAGAATTTGAAGAAGGAAGATCTTTCGGTGTATTTCACTTTGGGATTAAATCGTTTCAATGGAAATGAATCAATTCAACTTATGGTAGACCGCCTGGAATTTGGATTCTAGGCGGCCCGTTTCTTAGAAATTATTTTAAAATAGAAGCATCAAATTTCAGACCAACGTAGATTTGCTTTGGTGAGTTTTTCACTTCAGATCCTGTTGTATAATCCTTTACAGTCGAGCCTGAGTAAACAACGTGGTATCTGATTGCGTCCTCAGATTTTTCTTTGAATTCAACACCAGCGTCGTACGCAAAACGTTTGTTCGATTTAGTTCCATCGTTTTTTCTTTCATCTGAAAAAACTTTTACGAATGGAGAAAAACGTTCAGCTGTATAACGAATCACTCCGACAATCGATTTCGTTTTTAAATCTTTGTCGCCTGCAACTGCTTTTTTCTCAGTTAGGATAGTGTAATCCCCTTCCAGAACAACGTTATGAGGCGTATTCAGTTGAAGACCAGCGGCGATGAATTCATCATTGCCTTTTCCGGCGCGAATATCAGGCGTAGCTCCAGCAGCTTTTAAAGACGTATCAGCGCCAGCCGCCTCAGGAATAATTGTATAAGCTGCAATCGGTTTAACCCATCCACCAAAAAGTTCACCGTACCATCCAAAAGAATAACCATATTTCGACTGTTGGTTAGTCGTTCCGCCATTGTTCTTATTACCGTTGAAGTATTGAGCGACAAAGGTCTGCCCTTCCCACTCTTGAGTCAATGTAAGGCCGACCTGGTTATCTGGAGTGGCGTCGTAAAAATAAGAAGTCGTATAGCGATCAGAATCACTGTAATCGAAGTCCCGGCCACCAATGAAGACCGTTTTCTTTCCGACTGTAACTCCAGTGCCTGAAGCAAACGTTTTAGTGATAAAAGCTTCATCGATAAAAGCAGAGGTATTATCGACATTGTCTTTTGTTGAACTAGTCTCTAATAAATCGCCAGTGACAAAATACTTCACTGTAGGATTAATGGCCCCTGCAAATGACGTTCTTAAATAATCTATGTCAAATGAGCTTGAGTTCGCTTCAGTTCTGGAATCTTTATCGTTCCACTTCCATCCTGTGCGTCCTACGATATTAATCGTATGGTCCCCGGCAAAGGCGCCAGCAGCAGTCATACTAGCGATCATGGTAGCGATCATTGCTACTGTTAACTTCTTCATTCTTTCTCCTTTGAAAGTTAATTGTCTAAAATAAAAGTTTGACTAGGCAAACATAGCTGATGTAATTTATTTTAACAACTAAATCTTAATGGAAAAATTACCTAACGATAGTAATTTTTTCGATCACAACATCTTTAGCAGGACGATCCATCGGGCCTGTTTTCACTTTACCGATTTTTGAAACGACGTCCATTCCGCTGATAACTTTTCCAAAAACTGTGTGTCTTCCATCAAGATGTGGAGTTGGAACAAGTGTGATGAAGAATTGAGAACCGTTTGTTCCTGGACCTGCATTGGCCATAGAAAGAATTCCCGCGCTGTTGTGGCGAAGAGAAGGATCGAATTCATCTTTAAATCTATATCCCGGGCCGCCTCTTCCTGAACCTTCAGGGCATCCGCCTTGAATCATGAAATTATCAATGACTCTGTGGAAAATAAGGCCGTCGTAAAATGGACCTGTCTTGCTTGTTTCTTGTCTGCCTTCGGCAAGGTTCACAAAGTTCCATACTGTTTCTGGACATTCTTTGGCATAAAGTTCAACTTCAAACTCGCCTTCGCTTGTTTTGAAAACAGCTTTTAATCTGTCTAATGCTTCTTTGTATTCGCTTTTTTTAACAGTTCCAAATCCGAACATAAAAACTCCTTAATAGTTTAAAATTTTAAATAAACCTTTTATCTGATCATTGTTAATTTGGGTCTTTTGAGAATAGAAATAAAGTTTCTGCGCTGGCGCGAAGAATTGAGTGAGATCAATCTGAAAGCGTGGTGCTTTCTCGCCGCTTGCTCCGTAAACAGAAAGCATCTCAGCTGTAATCATCTTGGTATTGATATCGGGAAAGCGTTTTTCAACTTCTTCTCTGGTTAAGCAGAAACTGAAAATAACAGGCACACCTTCATCCATGACTGGTGAATGAAGAAAAGCTTTTAATTTTTTTTCTTTTTTAGCATCGTCCAGGGCCTCATCAATTAAAACGATATTGATTCGTTTGAAAGCAGGAGGATCAAAGAAAATAATTTTGCTGGAAACTTTTTCACTGACTTTATAAAAAAGCAGTTCTTCTTCTTTTAATGTCGGAACATGCTTGTCGGCAATTCCTTTAAACAAAACCATTTCTTCATTGTATGAAGCCTGCACCTGAAGCGCTTTGGAATACTCAAGGCCGTAGCTTTTCATCAAAGCATTGATATCAAAATAACGAATGCTGGTCGGGCGGTAGCAGGAAGAAGTCTGGTCGAAATTGGCCCATGTGGGAATCTCTGTCAGAAAATATTTTTCGACTCCGGTTGAAGTGTAATAATCTTCAACTGTCCTTGGCTTCATTCCTTGCTGGGAAAATACTGAGCAGGCCGAAGTGATCAACATAAGAATCAATACAACTGATAATTTCATTCTGCCCTCGAGAAAAATGAAAGGATGTCTTCTTCGATTTTCTGAATTTGGTGCTGGCAAGAAGCGAGAGTCGCTCCATTTAAAATGTAATGACCTGGTTCATCGGCCCTTACGCCCGATTCAAACAAGGATGTTTCGATAGATCCACAACCGACAAAAATCGCATCGGCAGGAAGCGTTTTGAGGTCATTCACCGGAGCATTGTCTCTGAAATCCGGCGACTCAATTGTGGTGAAGACACCTTCACGATCAAGAAGTCTGTCCACAGAAGTGACATCGTATCCCTGGAATATTCTTAATTTTGCTTCCGGTTCAACTGGTTTGGGAACTTTGACTTTGACGTAATCTTCGAGATCGCGCCACTCGTGAATTTTTTTCTCAAAAATTTCTTTTTCTTTCTCGAAATGGATTTTCACGTCCTGAATAAATTTTGCGACCTCACCATCCAGCCATTCATGATGAAACGGATTGGTGTAGTCGGTGTGAGTGACCCAGCTGAGAGTATGTTCAGGTTTCGCAAACAGCCACTCTTTGCATTTTAGAAGAGCAAGAGCTGCTGAATCAGAATGACCGACGAGAACTACAGATTTTTTATTTTCAAGTGAACAATCAAAGATCGCTTTCTCATAATAAATGGCCGCTGTTCCTCTGAGATTTTTTTCATTTAAAGCGCAGGCGTTTGCAGCTCCCATAGGCATCGGTTCGCGGCCTTCGCCTCTGGCATCAATGACAATGTCGAAGTCTTCAAAACTTTCAACAGGCATGTGCAGAGAGTTCACTACCTGATCACCGAGTTGCTTGAACATCTCAGGATTTTCTTCCAGTTGTTTGAGAATCGCTTCTTTGGGATTGACTGAAAAAACAACGCGGAAGAGATCGTACAGTCTCGACTTTCCATAAATCACTTCTTCATTGTGAAGAAAACGTTTGTGAACGCGAAGAACTTCTCCGGCCTTTGTCAGATTTCGTTGTTCGATATATTCGATAGCGGGAACAAGATCCTGTGACCAAAATTCAGAAAGTTTTTTTTGGGTGCCGTTGAAGGGAATTTCCATTTCCGGGAAATGATTGAGAAGAAAACGAACACTGCCCCCTAGAGGACTTTTTTGAAAAAGCACAACTTCTGCCCCTAGCTGGTCAAAATGTTGGGCGCTCAAAATGGCTAAGGGTCCGGAGCCGATAATGGCCAGTTTCATAAGCTTTGTACTCCAAGTTCGTGGAGTACAAAGCTATCATAAAGTATGAACTATTTGAAATAGACTTTCGTGTCACCCTTATCAATGGCGGAGTGCTCAGCGAATTTATAAAGAAAATCTATGAAGCTTTGCATAGCTTCAAATGTAGGGACGCTTTTATCGAATTCGCAACCGTATTGAAGATAGGTTGTTCCATCGTCGGCAATGACTTCTTTTGCGTGACGCACGTTCATGATAACAGGAATGTAAGACGCATTAGTGAAGTACATTCTCATTGACACTTCCGTATCTGCGGCAAGCTTTTTATCTTTCTTTGGATTCCAGGGAACCTGGAAAGAACAACCGTCTCCGGCAATGTCCACCATTGTCACTGGATAGATTGATCCGTTGTCATCGATAACAGAATAAGCGCCAAGGAAATTCTGGAAGACAATACGATTGAATGCTCTTCTCTTCATTTCGATAGTTTCAGCTTTCTTCTTGTTGAAATCGAGAACTTTAAAATCAGACATATTTCAAACTCCCATAAGGTTTACTTCAGGGCTTATCGTCTGATGAGAAAATTATTTGACTACTTTTTGAGATAACTTGGTGTCTGGGAAATTTCTTCTTTCATTCGCAAATAGGATTCAAGACGAGACATCACCAGCTTAGTTTCATAAGCGTTTTGGTCAAGTTTAGAGTAGAAATAACAACCTTTGGAATTTTCGTTGTGATCGCAGTTGGAAAATTTACAGTGAACTGCACCTTCTTCGATATCCGGAAAGTACGTTATTAATTCTTCTTCAAGTAAATCTTCTACTCCGAAAGAGCGGATGCCGGGAGAATCAATGAGAGACATAGTTTCACAGTCAACAATTTCACTCCAGGTGGTTGTGTGTTTTCCTTTTCCGACTTTGCCGACTTCATTGGAAAGCAGAGTGATTTTACCGTCTGAAACCTGAGAGATTAAACGGCTCTTTCCGACTCCTGACTGGCCCAGAAAAATAGAAGTTTTGTGATGGAGACGATTCTTCAACTCATCTAATCCTAAAGTAAGATAACGGGGTTTATAACTGGCATCGGCAGCAGACAATTCAAAACATTCGATCCCCAATTTATCCATACGGTCGAATTCAAATTTGATATCGACTTCGTCTTTGAAGTCATCGTATTCATCCATTTTATTGAAAACCATCAACGGGCGAATACCCCATTGGTGAGCGCGCACGAGAAAGCGATCGACGATTCCGCGTTTATACTCTGGTCTTGAAATGGAGCTGACGATGACGAGCAAATCGCAATTGCTTGCGGTTACTTTTTTCTTTTGCTCGCGGATAATGAGACGGTAAATTTCATTGGTGCGGGGAAGTACTTCGACAATTTTTTTATCGTCGATCATCACGTAATCGCCGACGACGATTGTGTTCTCGTCGCCCTTGAGAAGATTTCCCAAGGCGGTTGCAGTGATGAGTTCGCCTGAATCCAGAATCCTGCATTCAAATTCGCGCTTAGCAGATTTGTTGACGCGCGCTTTTAGCATGACATGAATCCTTCAGGAAAAAATTGTCCTTTCGGATCAAATTGTTTTTTGAGTTGTCTGAAAACTTGTTTCTCAGTTTCAGAAAAGAAAGGAGCAATAAATTTTTTCTTCAAAAGCCCAATGCCGTGTTCGGCAAAGGGAGAGCCGTGCCACGAAAGCACTTGATGATAGAGGCGCTCAAGCTGTTCATTGCAGAAATCGTTTTTATCGGGCGTTGGCATGAAATTAAAATGCAAGTGAGCGTCGCCAAAATGGCCGAAGAGATTGTAAGCAACGCCGAGCTTGGTATAGCTGCGGTAGAAGTCCATGAGGTCTTTAAAACGCTCTGAAGAGACCTGAACGTCTGTCCCCTTCTTAGTGACGCCCATGCGTGTGTTCACTTCGAAAATGGCACGAGGAACGCTCATGCGAAGATCGCGGCATTTGGAAGGATTCATTTCAAAAATAGTTTCTTCGTCCGAGTGAGTAAGCTTAGAAAGAAGTTCTTCATAAACTTTTTCAAAATCTTTTTTTCTGATTTCTAAAAAGATAGCGTCCTGGTTCTTGCCAGGATTTTTCTCAGAAGGAAGATAAGACAGAGAATTTGAATCGATGAATTCCACCGCGCGGATTTCATCCCGAAAATTTTGAACAGCATTGTAGATTTCCAAATGCGGTTCGTAATTATCTTCCCAGCGCGGAAGAAGAATAAATAGATAAGTTTCTTCTTCATAGGGAATTGTTTTCAGCACTGCGGAGGTGATCACACCTAGTTGTCCTTCTGTTCCAGTCATTAAATCCGTTTCGAATTCAAGACGAGGATAAGGTGCGTTTTTAAAATTTTTGTAAGGAGAAAAATCTTTTTGATAAGAAGAGAGATCAAATGGAAGATTCAATTTTTTATCTGCAGAAAGCTTGTGCTCGCAACCTTCATGATCGAGATAAGTGAGCTCGACGATTTGCGAACGAAGATTTTTAAAACCAAAAGAGCGCTCGCCTGTACAGCTGGTGGCGATTCCTGAAAGAACACCGGCCAGTTCTTCTGTTGGCGACGTCATAATTTCTCTGCCATGAGCGCGACAAAATTCTTTCGCCTCTTTCCATGTCACAAAACCCGAAACAGAAATATTTTTTTCGGGCGTGAGCTCCATGTGTCCTTTGATGGTGGATAAATTTCCCAGCACTGTTGATGGATTCAACAGACCTTGAATTTTTTCAAAAGGAATGACGGTAGAAGTTTGAGAGGAGTGATAAAGCGTGGGCACTCCACTCTTCAAATGGGCCTTCACTTCATCGAAGCTGTAAAAACTTTTGGATATTTCTCGAGTCATCCCTCTAGTCTAGGCGAAGCGAGGGTTTCGGGCAAAGATTATTTAAAATTTCAGGGGTTTACCCGCGCTAAAAGCTAATGTTTCGCTTGACATTAAGGCCTTAAGCCATTAATTTTCTCTTCTATCAAATCTCATGCACCCGTAGCTCAGCTGGATAGAGCAACCGCCTTCTAAGC
>DJVH01000067.1 GCA_002440825.1 Bacteriovoracaceae bacterium UBA6261
CTCATTCTGGACATCAAGAGATGGGAAATTGGTCACAGAGTAAAATTCGGATCGAGCATTGATAAAATTTTTGTGTTGGGAGGAACCTCTCAGATCAAAGGTCTGGATAATTTTTTACATTCGCACACAGGAGTTCCGGTAGAGTCGCTTCCTCCGCTTCTGGATTTTAAGAACGACTACTCTATACATGACCGGACATTTTATCTTGTGAAGATGATGGCCATTTCCCAGAAAACACCGGGCAATCTGATTAATTTTCTCACCGGAAAATTTCAATCGGCAGGCAACGCTTTCATCTCACTTCACTCTGCGGTTTTTATCTGGGTAAGAACGACCTTCATTGCCCTGCTGATTCTTCTTGGACTTTCGACTGAAAAATTTCTTTTTCTGACAAAACAGGAAAAAGCACTCGACTCAAAAATTTCAGGTTTGTTGAAAACTCCTTCTCTGGAAATTGCCCCGAAAGACAGAAAAATTTATACAACCAAACCGGAAAATGTTCTTTCTCTCTTAAAAAGAAAGAATAAAGTTTTAAAAGATGAAGTGAGTTCAATCCTCTCTTCTAACAGCATCAATGCTCTACGTCCTCTTGCTGTTCTTTCAAAAACGATGAATTCAAATCCTAAGGTGAATCTCGAAAAATTCTCAACTGACGGCCATCTTGTTCAGGCCACTTTTTCATCAGCTGAGCCGGGCGAACTGGATGTGATGAGCGGCCACTTGAAGAATTCAGGTCTGCCGGAGCTGAAAATCAATTACGCCAGTGGAAAAAATACTTTGACCATCGAATTTGAAGACAGGGAATAGACGATGGATACGACAAAAAACTTTTTTATCAAAATTGACGAATTTATTTTTCATAAAATTGATCTTTTAAAGAACGACAGTTCATTTCAAAAAATCAACGAATACCTGAGCGGGATTGAAGAAGATCAGCAAAAAATCATGGCCCAGGCGCTGACTTTTTCATTGATTCTTCTTCCCTATCTTTTTGTGGCCGTTCTCTGGTGGGGAAACCATAAAACGAAAAAGAATATCGAAACCAAAAATCAGATTCTGGAGCAGATTGCCGTTTTAAACGGAAGCCGCGACACTTTGAACACTGTGAGTTCAAGCTATGTCTCTCCGACTCCCATTAACGGCAGAGAAGACCTTGATGCAAAAATTGTGAATATGGTCTCGACGTCGGGAATTGATCAAAGTAAAGTACGCGTTGTGAATTTTTCCCAGCTTTCGACTTCTAATACGATTTCAAAAGTAGAGGCGGCCGTCAGTTTCAGAAATTTTGGAACACAGGACTTTTCCAATTTTATGCGCGCACTTGTGGAGCAGGAAAAATTCAAAGTCATGAAAATTGATTTATTAAAGGACTCCGCCTCAAATTTACTAAACGGCGAAGTCAGTCTGCTTCACCTTGGTAGAAGCACGCCACCTTCATATTAAAGAAGCAGATGAAAAGAAAAAGAATTCAATACAACGAACTGAACGAAGAAATCTATAGCCCTCGCTACTGGACGCGCACGAGATTAATCGTTATTGGATTTTTCATTCTTCTTTTCGGGTTTCTTTTCAATTTCTCTCTTGAAGAAAAAATCAACCGCTGGCTCCAGACCACTCTTTCGACAAACCCATCATGTCCGGTAGTTTTTGAAAAAGCGGAACTCTCTTATTTCCTACCAAAAGTAACAATGAAAAAGCCGGTTATTCTCGGTCGTTGTTTCGGTCAACCAAACAATTCTCTTCCTCTGCAGAATTTCACCATCTCTCTGGCGGGTCCAAGTTTTGCTCCTCCGGGAATTAAACTTCATATCGCCATTACGCAGGGAAAAACAAAACTCAATTTATTTCCCTCTGTTTCACCTTTTTCACAATATGTAGATATCAGCGATTCAAAAATAGATACGGCCATCTTCGGGGCCATGACCGAGGCCAATAAATCTCCTGTCTCCGGGGTCCTTTCTCTTTCAGGTTTTTTGAAGTTCGTTTCAGGAAATATTGAAGATGGTAAAATCGGAATCTCTTCTTCAAATTTTACTATTCCGGCACAAAGAATCGCCGGTCTCGACATTCCACTGCTGAATTTAAACAAGTTCAGATTCGATGCGGAATTTGATGAGAAATCTCAGATGAAGATCAAGCAATTCGATATCGGCCAGCCGAATACGCCAGCTGAAATCAAACTCAAAGGAATGCTGAGAGTAAATAACAGCAACTTCATGATGTCTATTCTTCAACTAAACGGCACGCTTCGTTTAACGGATTTCATTCTCTCGACTGTCCCGCTGCAACTCTTCTTGCCTCCGGGAAATACAAGTGGTACTTATCAAATGTCTATCAACGGGCCACTTGGCAGTCCGGGTGCTCCACAGTTTAAATAGAAAATAAATGAATTCAGCTCTGATTGAACAAACAATGCGCCATCAACTGGCGAAGCTTCTGCCAAACCATGCGAGCAGTGATATTTACACCTATGCGACCTTGCCGGGTGGAAAACTTTTTCGTCCACATCTCGTCTGGTCCACACTAAAAGATACAAACCCTGAACTGTACGAAAAATCAAAAAACGATCCCATGTCTGCACACGCCTTGCTCGCGACAGCAGTGGAATTTCATCACAGCTATACATTGATACACGATGACCTTCCCAGTATGGACAACGATACAATGAGAAGAGGAAAACCCTGCACTCATCTGGCCTACGGAGAATGGCAGGCCCTTCTGGCGGGAGATGGTCTTTTAAATCTGTCATATCAATTGCTCGCAAAAATGAAGAACAATCGCACGCTGGAATTAATGCGGTTTTTTTCATGGGCGCTTGGACCCAAAGGACTCATTCATGGACAGGTTCTGGATCTGTCACAGGAAATGACAAAATCCCTGGAGAACACTCTTCGCACACATGAATTAAAAACAGCGCGCCTGATTCAGGTAGCAGTTTTAGGCAGCGCCATTCTTGCGAACGGCAAAAATACTGAACGCGAAAAGAAACTCTGGAAATACTCGCGGCTTCTGGGAATTAATTTTCAATTGATCGATGATCTCTCAGAGCTCTCAGAATCCGTTTTAAGCGATCACGAAAAAGAAGTGAATCCATGGCTTCATCATCCGGAAAAAACCTTTGAAACGACCGTAAACGCCCTTGCAACGTTCGATCAGTTGAGCGTTGATCTGAACATGGTCGAAACAAATGCCATCGTCAAAGATTACTACGCAAAAATGCTCGCGCTCATCACGCCAAACCAAAGCGTGATCGAAAGTCATTTAAATCAAAAATCAATTTTACCAGTGGTGCTTTTGCTCAAGTCTTTCGGCAATTGAAAGAATCTGAGTAAGTTTTGTTTTCGCCTGAACAAGTTTCTGAACATCTGATTCAATCAATACTCTTTTTGTCTGAGGCATGGTTGCTTCTACAAATTCGGCCTTAGCTTCATGCTCGAGAATTGAATCGAGGTAATCGGTAGGAATATCGTCTTCTTCGCAATCCGAAAAACCAGCTTCCACCAGGTGCTCACGAGGCATCAGAATTTTCATCTCGCCTTTTGCGCGCTCGATGGAGAGCTTGTCTTCGAATAAAAGTTTTTTTATGAGGAGGATAGCTTCTATATCTTTGTGTTCATACAGCTTCAGTCCCGCCGATGAGACTAAAGGAGCAATTTCAGTGAACTCTGATTCCCAAAAACGCAATACATAGGATTTGACTCCTGTGAGTGCACAAACTTCATTTATCTTGAAAGATGATTTATTCGGGATCTCAATTGGTTCAGTCATTCCATCGCCATTATTTTCTAAACGATTTATTCGTTTTCGTCCTCATGTGGATCGAAATCGACATCGTCTTCCATTTCATCAGTGTTCGACATGAATGAGCTCAGTGCTCTTGCCGTTCCTTCTTTTGGTGGAAGTGATTTATCTTCATTGCCTTTTTCATCAAGACGGTGAGCATATCTCATCGTGACGTCTTCTTTCAAAACTTGTGACGGCTTGAAAGTTAAAACGCGTCTTGCGGAAATATCCATGGCCTCGCCTGTTTGCGGGTTTCTTCCTACGCGAGTTGCTTTATCTCTGATAGAAAAATTTCCGAAACCAGAAATCTTAACCTTTTCTCCTTTAGAGAGAGTGTCTTTGATTACTTTAAATACTAAATCTACTAAATCAGCAGCTTCCTTCTTCGAGAAACCAGCTTCTTTGTAAACTCGTTCAACGATATCGGCCTTCGTTAGACTCATTACTTTCCTCCATGAAAATCCGGGTCTTCATAATTCCTATTATTAACAGGTTAACAAGAAAGGTCATTTTTATCAAAACAAAATTTTAAGATGTTGCCTGTTTCCGGACTAACATTGTCTGGCATTGGGTGATCAGAAATAAAAAAGGGCCCCGAAGGACCCTTTCTCAGATTAAATCAGTCTACTTCTTTTTGAGTTTTACTTTTTTATTTGTCTCTTTCTCGATTTTCTTTTGAAGGTTAGCCTTCTCAGCATCTTTTTGCTTAATCCATGCTGTCAGTCTCTCATCAACTTCGCGTAGCTCTTCAATAAGTTTCTTTTCAACCAAAGACTTCGACTTGGCGATGCGATCAAATTCCTTCATTGAGGCCGTATCATCTTTGACCATCAATGCGCGTTTTTCCACTTCTTCTTTTGTCATACGATAAATCGGCATGTCCGCCAGATAATCAGCGAAAGTGAATTTCTTTTTTTCAAGATATTCAACAAACGTTTTTCTATTGGCAGATTTTGTAGCGACTTCGTACTCTTTATCTTTAATGAAGCGGATAATTTCGTTGTTCTGTCTGATTTTCTTTTCAAGATCTTCAACCAGAAGTTCATAACGACGTTTTACAACTTCGAGTCTTTTCGCTCCAAAAATTTCGATAATTTCTTCAGGCGCTGCAAAAATGCGGACACCACGCTCTGAAATCAGAGTGTAGTTTGGAACCAAAGTTGTCGATGTCGACATTTTCTTTGCGACTTCATCAACAGGTGGCTGCTGACCTTTCTTGAAGATAAGTTCAATTTTAATGTCGTTGTTGACTGAAGAATCGATAAAATCTTTGATATAATCTTCTTCAATATACTTCGTCAGGTAGCGATAGATTTTGGTTGAATCGTACCCTCGAGGAAGTTCAGTGATGTAAATCGATCCATTAATTTCTTCGAATTTCATACCGAAGACAAAACGACCTTTTTCATCGATTTCAATTTTATTTTTGTATGTGTGAACATACGGCTTAAGCTTTTTCGGTTTTCCTGTTTCAACGAAATGAATGATCGAGTTGA
Organism: Bacteriovoracaceae bacterium UBA6261; assembly: GCA_002440825.1. GTDB lineage: Bacteria > Bdellovibrionota > Bacteriovoracia > Bacteriovoracales > Bacteriovoracaceae > Bacteriovorax. The sequence continues at coordinate 5,280 of DJVH01000067.1, forward strand.
TCAAATCAGAGTGATGAAATGAAGGAATAACAGAAGAGAATCCAGTTCCGATCCCTTCCGCACCATTCAGAAGCATGATAGGAAGTTTTGGAAGAAGACAAACCGGCTCCATGACTTTTTCGTCATAGTTTGGAACCATGTCGACCTGGTTCATATCGTCGAAGAGTAAATACTCTGCCACTTTTCCCAATTTACATTCGATATAACGTGAAGCTGCCGGAGCAGGTTCCATTCTTTCACCGAAATATCCTTTCTTATCAATCAGCGGATAATTGTTCGAGAAAGTATAATCCTGAGCAAGGTTAACGATCGCCGATTCAACTGAAGCAGGTCCATGCGGGTGAAGCGTGAGTACAAGCCCGGTTGCCGATGAAACTTTCATCAGACCTTTTGATTGGTTTTTCCAGAGAGTGAAAAGAATACGTCTTTGACCCGGCTTCAACCCATCCTGCAGATAAGGAATCGCACGGTCCATAAGAGTATAAATCTGATATAGACGGTATTCTTCTTTTACAATTTCTGTCAGAGAGACAGAATCAAGAGCGTGTAAGTATCTATCTTCCATCGATTATTTTCCTTTCGCTTTTTTTGTCGTTTTTACGATTGCTTTTTTCTTCACCACTGGTGCTTTTTTAGTCGCTTTTGGTCCAGCTTTCACTGTGGCCTTGGCAACTTTCGGAGCAGTTTTGCCCGCTTTTGCGCCTGCTTTTTTGGCGGCCGGTTCTTCATCAGTGATGGCCCCTGTAGAATCAGCATCGATCAGAAGTTCTTTTCTTAAATTTGTGTCTTTACCAAAACAAATGTCGAGAGTCTGTTTTGCAGAATCCATGTCGTCGACAGTGATTTTACAAAATTCTTCGCGCGCAAGTGTATGCTTGAAGGCCTCTGGAGACATCTCTCCGAGTCCCTTATTTCTTTGAATTTCTTTAATTTTCACGCCTGATTTTTTCAATTTCTCAAGCTGATCATCACTTTCGACAAAAAGAGTTTCTTTATCAGTGATAACCTCGAAAAGCGGAGCTTTCGCGAATTGAATCGCACCTTGCTCGAACAATTCCGGCCAGAATGTGAAGAAGAAGTTTGTGAGAAGTGTGTTGATGTGACCGCCGTCGACATCTGAGTCGGCGAGGAAAACGATCTTCGAATAACGAAGTTCGTTGGCATCGGCTTTTTGTCCAATTGTTAAACCAATAGAGGCCATGATGTCCATGAACTCCTGGTTATTGATAACGTCGTTAATAGACGCTTGCATGACGTTCATCGGTTTCCCTTTGAGCGCAATCCCGCCTTGATACAATTTATTGCGGGCAGATCTTAATCCGCCAATCGCCGAATCCCCTTCACAGATAAAAAGTGTGCAAAGGTGACGGTCTTTTCTTTCGTTGGCATCGAGCAGTTTTTCTACTCTTTGCTTCTTTGCTTTCTTCCCTTTGAGAGAAGCATCTTTCAATTCCTGGAAGCGGTGACGTGATTTAGCACGATCGACTACCAGGTCGAGGTATTCCTTATTTTTGCGCAGGAATTTCTCAATATTTTCGTTCATGAAATGCTCGATTCCTTTTTCAAGGTTCAAGTCGCGAACGAGTTTACGTTTTGTCTGCGATTCAAAGCGCGGGTTCGGCATTGTGATTCCCATCACGAATGTCGTGCCAACTAAAACGTCGTTGTCGATAACTGAAATTTTTTCTTTTTTCGCTGCTCTTTCAATTTTCTCTTTTACAGCGTTGATGAAAATTCTCTTCACTCTATCGTGGTGAAAACCACCGTCGAATGTTGGTGTTGAGTTGACGAAGGAAATGAATTTTTCTCTGTCGTCAGATTTTTTATCAATACAAAGTGAAAGGTGGAAATCGATCTTCCCTTTGACTTTTTTGCCTTTGGTATTTTGAGTTTCGTAAACAAAAGCTTCTTCCCCGAAAAGCTGTGCGGATTGCGGGTCAATTCTTTGTGCTAATTCCAGCAACCCTTTCTTAAACTGGTATCTTTCACCGTTAAAGAAGAAAGTCAGACCCGGGTTGTTGTACGCAAGGTCGATGATACGTTTGCGAAGAAGATCTTCGTCAATTTCATTGTTTTTATAAACTTCTTTTGAGAGTTGAAGCGTCACTGTTACACCCGAAGCCCCTTTGAAAGGTTTCGGTTTTGTTTTATTTGTTTTCAGGGCCCCGTCAAGGAACTCCCACGTCTGCTCTTTTTTAGAGTTGTAGTGCTTAACAGTGGCGATGAAAACGTCAGAAGTTAAACAAGTCGCAGCTGCACCAAGACCGTTTTGTCCCAGTGTTCTGAAGAGAAATCCCTTCTCATCTGTTTCTTCATCTTTGAACTTCGATCCTGTTCTGAATTCAGTGTAAACCTGGGCCACTTTATCGATCGGAAAACCAATCCCGTTATCAGAGATTGTAACGGTCTTCTTGTCAGGGGAAAGTTTAGTATGAATTTCTGTAACGTGCCCGCGGTAATACTCATCGATACTGTTGTCGATAATCTCTTCAATGGCCTTTGATTTGGCCTGGTGAAATTTAACTGTTGTAAATTCAACGCCATTTGGTTTGTAAATATAAGTTTCTAATTCCTCTACGTCGTTACTACCAAACGTAAGTGTAATACGATTTCGCACATGCCAACGCTGATCCTTGCTTTCGATCACCGCGTCTTTTGTGCTTCCTTTTCTAACAACGGGGCCTACACTACTCATTATGTATCCTTTTCAATCTCTAAATATTGGGAATATAATCAAACTTTGATGTAAGGTTAAAGACTCATCCCCGTAATCGAAAAGGTACAATGCGTCGTAAAATTCTTTTTTTTGCCCTAATCTTTTTCACCCCAGCGCTCTTGTCCCAAGAGTTAAAACCTGAAAATTTGCCCTTCAAAAAAAATATTCGAGAAAAAATTTTCGCCGGGCAGATATTCTCCGAAACACATGTCCGGAACTTAAACAAAAATACCGAACAAAGTCTGTCGTTTCAAATCGCAGGTCTTCATCCCAAGTCCTGTTCTTACGCTCTTCGAACACTTTCGTTATACGAAGACTACTCCCGCTTTCTCTCATTCGTGAAAGAGAGTAAATACAATGAACAAAACAAGGAAATCGATTTTCTCATCTCACACACACTCATGCCCTATGATATGCGCCTTATTTTTACTCTTCCTCGAATTACGGCCCCGGGAACATATCCATTCTCATTCGAGATCGGTTTGTTAAAAAATCTTCACGGCAAAATTCATGTTATGAAGACTGATAATCGTTGCCTCTTTTACTCAACTGCAAACTGGAGCGGACCAACCACTGGATTTAATCCATTTGTTTTCGAATTATTTGCAAAAACTCTTGCAGATTTGTCCATGGAAATCTTGTTTAGAATCTCATCGAATCTCTCACACTAAAAGGCCCCTCAAGGGCGCATTAAAAACAATTCATGACAAAGACTCCAAGGCGTATTATAAATTTCGGATGAGAGTTTTAAGAATTAGCGCGCAAGATACGTATCCGATCCGTCAACAAGTATTGGTTCCGACTCACGAGTTGAAGAAGGCCAAGTTTGAAAACGATGACGACGAAGATATTTCTTTTCACCTGGGCGCCTTTCTTGACGGCAAGCTTGTAAGCGTCGCCTCTTTCTTTTACGAAAGAAATCCTCTCTTTCCTGATCTTCACCAATATCAGCTTCGCGGAATGGCGACACTTCCTGAACACCAGGGAAAAGGTCTTTCCAGCGAACTTCTCACCACGGCCTTTCCCATTATCAAGCAAAACTTCTGCACGCTCTTGTGGTGTAATGCCCGCGTTTCAGCAGTCGGCTTTTATGAAAAAGTGGGATTTAAGAAATTGAATGAAGACGTGTTTGAAATCGATGATATCGGTCCGCACATTCTCATGTACAAACAAATCTAAAAAAGTGCTAAAAAGGTGCCAGCAGACCTATAGGTCTGCTGGCACCTTTTTAAACGTCGATAGCTTCCGTAGAATTGACCTTTTTTCTCAGCTCAAATTTTTGAATTTTTCCGGTAGATGTTTTTGGCAGTTCACAAAACTCAATGGCCTTGGGAACTTTAAACCTCGGCAAATGATGTTTGCAGTGATTGACCAGTTCTTCAACTGTCACTGTCGAGCCATTTTTAAGCTCAATAAAGGCGGCGACGACTTCTCCCCACTTCTCATCCGGTTTTGCCACAACGGCAGCTAAAAGCACCGCTGGATGCTGATAGAGAACATCTTCAACTTCAATACTCGAAATGTTTTCTCCCCCTGAAATAATGATGTCTTTACTGCGGTCTTTTATTTTAATGTAGCCGTCCGGGTTAAGCACAGCGAGATCACCGGTATGAAACCATCCGCCCTGAAACGCTTCCTTCGTTGCCTTGGGATTTTTCAAATAACCTTTCATCGTAATGTTTCCACGGAACATGACTTCACCAATGGTTTCACCGTCAGCGGGAACCTGTTTCATTGTCACAGAATCCATCACTGTTGTGCCTGATTGAAGATGATAACGAACCCCTTGTCTTGCATTCAGTTTCGCCTGCTCTCCAATGGGCAATTTCTCCCACGCCTCTTGTTTGGAGCAGACACTCGCCGGTCCATAGACTTCTGTGAGTCCGTAAACATGAGTGATGTTAAAACCGAGAACACTCATGCCTTCAATCATGGCGGCCGGAGGAGCGGCACCGGCGACAAAAGCTTCAACTTTGTGTTTGATGTCGCGTTTGAATTCTTCAGGTGCATTGATCAGAAGATTGTGCACAATAGGAGCGCCACAGTAGTGAGTCACTTTGTGTTCGCGAATCAAATCGAAAATAAGTTGAGCATCGATTTTTCGAAGGCAGACATTCACGCCCGCTCTTGCAGCAATAACCCAGGGAAAAGTCCAGCCATTGCAATGAAACATCGGCAGAGTCCATAAATAGTGCGGATGCTTAGGCATATCCCATTCGAGAATATTGGAAATCGCTCCAAGATAGGCCCCTCTGTGATGATAAACGACGCCTTTGGGATTTCCTGTTGTGCCGGAAGTGTAATTGAGAGCGATGGCATTCCATTCGTCGTCGGGCAAAATCCCCTCAAAATGATCATCGCCTTTTTTCATGAATTCTTCATATTCAATGGAGCCGATTTTTTCACCCGGACCGGTGTAAAGCTCATCTTCGACATTGATAATCAGCGGAGGATTTTCCATGCGAAGAATCGCCTGGGAAATAACGCTGGTAAATTCTCTGTCGACCAGAATGATTTTGGCTTCTCCATGCTGAAGCATGAAGGAAATACTGTCGGGATCAAGGCGGATATTGAGAGCATTGATAACGGCTCCGCAAAGAGGAATCGAAAAATGGGCCTCAACCATCGCCGGTATATTGGGCAACATCACGGCGACTGTATCGCCTTTTTTGATTCCTGTTTTTTTTAAGGCAGACGCAAACTTCAAACAGCGTTTATAGGTTTCACTCCACGTTCTGCGTGTTTTGCCGTGAACGATGGCCAGTTTATCGGGATAAACTTCCGCTGCGCGGGAAATAAATTCCAACGGTGAAACGGGTGAATAATTGGCAGGATTTTTTTCAAGGCCCCACTCATAATTATGTTCCATAGAATTTCCTCTGAAGTGTTTTCTTTAATTGTGAACTTCAGGAAATTCTTCTTCAACAAATTCTTTTTGTGATTTTAGTTAGGATAGCAAAATCTCTTTTGAGCGCCGATATCCTGAATTTTGTAATTTTCTTCAACGCACTCTTTTTTGGTCGGGAATTTCTTTAACGGAGCACACGGGTATTGAGGAAGTTTTTTTTCACGGGCAAAATTTCTTTCTTCGCGGCAGTTGTCCTGACCGTCTTTGTCGACACAGGCATAGTGACTGCGCTCACAATCAAAGATGAAATATTCGCCCGCTTTGTATTTCCAGTCGATCGGATAATTCTCCGTCTGGGCAAAACCGGAATAAACTGTCATCAACAGAAGAAAAATCATGACTGGCTTTTAATCGTTCTTTGAGCTGCGACCAGCAGGTCTTTTAGTTCTTTGAGTTCGAATTCAAAAAACATATGACTCGCTGAAAGTTTAGGCAGGGCCTTGCCGAATTTCATTTCATCTTCAAATGAGCGGATGCGGTTGTTCAGATTGTTGCGGATTGTGCGCATTTGCTTCGGCGTTTTTTCCGCAAAGCTTGCTTTGAGTTCAGATAGACGTTCTTCAACGTTTGTCGTTCTTTTTTCCATCGTTTTTTACCAGAGTGTAATATAAAATCTACCGTTAAGCTTATAACCTTCCACCAGCAGTGTGAAAACCAAAAAGAACAGCGCGAGCCCCAGATATTTCAGCCGCGACCATTCAAAACGAAATTTCATCACAGCCGCCGCACTCATACCTATCACCAGTCCGCTTCCATGGGCCGTATTGGCTATGGGGCCGAGCATTCCAGTGAGACAGAGAAAATACCAGCCGATCATCATTCCCAGATCAAAACGGGGAATGGCGTATTCAAAATCATCGTGAAGGCTTTTGTAGACCCAGATGAACCCAAGCATGGCATACAACACCCCGGACATTCCGCCAAATTGCGGACCGCTCACCAGGTACTGGGAGATATTAGAGAAAATTCCGGTGAGAAGAACGAAAAGCATAAGAAAATTTTTTCCGAAATTAAACTCAATCAGGTAGCCCAGATCTTTAAACCACATCATATTAAAAAGGATGTGAAGAAAACTCATGTGCAGAAGTATGGGAGTAACGATTCTCCAGATTTGTCCGCGCAGAATGTCTGCAAAAGGAGGGCTCTCAACACCGCCAATGAAAAGCATTGAATAAAGAGAGGCACCCAGATTGGAAAAGCTGAATCCATAAATAAAACAGCAGATAAGAATTAAAACATAAGTGGCCTCGCCTCTCGGCAGAGTTTTGATTTTTACCCACTGTTGGTCAATCTCAACCGGTTTTTTGAAACCCATTTTGACTCGAAAAAAATCCTGGGCTTCTTCCACTTGCCTGCTCTCGGTGACTTCGGTCACAATGACGAACATTTCCGAATCAGGAATAAACTGCGCCGTGGAAGGAATTCCCAAATCAGCAAGACCCGCGACGATTTCATCGGCCATTCGCTTGTCTCTCAATTCACCTATAATCTGCATTGGTTTAGTCTCAATTCAAAAGGGGATCTTTAGCGAGCGCTTTAAAGCTCGCCTTCAATTCCTGATAGCGGTCGCTCTCCAGACAGCCGGTTTCTTTTTTGACCAGCTTTCCTTTTTTTAGAATATGTTCAAAGCGCCCCGCCTCGCAAGTTTTAATCGAAGATGACGTTTTGAATTCGGAAATTTTTTTTACGTGACCTGCATCGGCCATGACCTGAGCGGGACTCAGTTTTCCTCCATTGATCATCAGGGAATCTGCACTGGCAATGGCCGTTTCTGCTTTTAGCGGTTCTCCTCTGGCATTAAAGGGGCGAAGAAGAATCACTGTATCTTCAGCGAAGGTGCAAACGGAAAAGAGGAAGAATGGTAATATAAGAAGCAATGATTTATTCACAGTACATTACCCCTTTATTGGCTGAACATTGAAGTGATTTCCGGATGTCCGGATGGGCCAGCAAATTGCGGTCCAGGCGCACACTGGTTTCGGGATGCTCGTCGAATTCCGGGTCGGTCAAATCCATGCCTCTGAGAATTTTTTCCTGCATCGTTCTGTTCGCGAAAAAATTCTTACAACCTTCTTTTTCAGCAAAGTCGATTAATTTTTTTTCAGCGGGAGCATAATTAGGACACATCTTGCTGTAGCTCAAACCGATTTCCAGGATGGCCTTCTCCGCTTCTGTTTTTGATTTTCCTTTAAGTTTCACGGCAACGATTTCAGAAGAAATTTTATCCGCAAAAGCTTCCTGCATTTGTGATCTGAGCATTCCTTTTGGTCCATCAGAATTAAAAGAGCAGCCTTCCAGGTATTCAAAATACTCACGGCCATGGTCATTGAGAAATTGAAGATAGCTGACATCTGTATTATTTTTCTCAGTACCTTTGGTTTTTGCCTTCAATGCGATCAGGGCCGCTTTAGCTTCTTTGGTCACTTCACCTACGCTGATCGTTTTAGCACCAACAGATTTTGGATTTTTCAGACAGCTCATCGTAGAAGAAAACGGATGATCTTTGTATTTCATCGGCCCCTGGAGAACAGACGAGGGATTATAGTCTGAACCATAAAGAGCTGATGTAAAATTCTTTTGTGGTCCTGTGGTTTTCAATTCAATTTCAAAGGGAGCTTCTTCAGCAATGGACGGACCTTTCTTTTGTATGAACACCTGAGAAAGATTGCACGAATCAATACTGTGGGCCACTTCATGAGAAATGGTTTCAATGAGAGCTATCTTCGGAAAATTCAACATCTGAGGACAGATCGTAAAGGAATGAGTTTTAGCCGAGTAGAATGCATTCGGTCCCTGACAATGCTTTTCCAATGTGTCGGTAAGCCTTGGTGGATTAAAAGAGATGCTTTTCACTTTTTCCTTGGCCCGTTCGATCATCGCTGCATTTGATCTGGTTTTCTTTGAATCGAGATAGGTCAGGATATCACTGCGGGTTTCTTGAAACAGATCGTAGGCCTGCTGCGATTTTTCCGTTAACTTTTTTTGGTTTTCCAGTAGTTTTGCCTGACTGCCGGCGGCCTTTGCATCTGTTAATTTTTTCCAGTCATAAAAGGGATCTGCTGGTGTCACCTCAGGAATGAGTGCTCGGTCCATGGCCTCCACTTCTTGTTCATAAGTGGGGTTGTATTTCAGGTACTGAATCTCAACGAGAGTTTTTTTGATTTCCGGAACGAGAGTCATTTTTAATTCTTTTTCAGCTTGAGAAATAATACTCGTTAAACTGGCAGGTGTTGTTCCTTTTTTGTCCCAACCCAGTTCATCGCCATAAAGACCTGCTTCAATACTCATATTGAGAATTTTACCCGAAACTTTGGCGACAGCATTTCCCTGGTTATACCTGCTCATCAATTGCAGCAGTTTTTTATTGGCCGCCATCATTTTTTGCAGGTGCTGAGTTTTGAGTTTCTCCATCATCTCTTCGCGTTTAACAGCGATTTCATCCGAAAATTTCTCTCGAAGACAACTGCGGACTTCATCGCGAAGATTGTAATAACGATCATTGAGGATTTTCTCCCCTGATTCATTGGTATAAATGACCGGATCATCTTTTTTGATTTCAGGTTTTTCACAAAAATCTTTGATGGAACACAACGGCCTTGATGTCGTTGATCCCGAAAGCGCTTCGCACTCGGGACACTTCAGCTTGAGCATTTTCTCAATATCTGACTGAAGAGTTGAATAATCTTTAACGGCATCAGACAGTGCGCGCTCCGTTTCCTGAGCGAAAACTTTAAACGAAAAACAGATAAGGGCCGTCAGAAGAAAAGATTTCATATGATACTTTTCGGCAAATCGGCAAAAACCATGAGTTTTGGTCAGGAATTTAAGTTAGACCAGGCAGAAATAAGTTTATTTTTGACGTATTTTGAGCTAAGGTCGGATTATAGCAATCTAAGAACTTGAAAGTATTAACTCGGTCCATCAGGATCAGGTGGTTTTAATGTTAAAGATTAACAAGAAAGTTGAATACGCTCTGATGGCCTTGAAGTTCATGGCGGACAAAGACCATGAAGCAGAAGGCACAGGACTCACATCTGCACGGGAAGTCTGTGATGCATTCAACACCCCTTTTGATACGACGGCAAAAGTGATGCAACTGATGAACAATCAGGAAATTCTCAAATCCACCAAAGGAATCAAAGGCGGCTACTCTCTTAACAAAAATTTAAACGAGATCACTTACATGGAGCTCGTTCGCTTAATTGAAGGCAAAGAACATGTCGGCCGCGTTTGCGAAGGTAAACAAGGGACCTGTGAACTTTTCGGCAAATGCAATATTGCCACTCCGGTTGAAAAACTTAACCGCAAACTCAATCTCTTTTTAGAAACACTTACACTTGAAGATTTATTACAAGGGGCCGAATTCAATCACGCTCATCAACACAAAATTGAACGCACGAATGAAACCCAAGCTGAGAAAACAGTATGAGTACAGATATTTTAAATGATGAATACAAATACGGATTCTACACCGACATTGAAACGGAAGAATTTCCCAAAGGGCTGAACGAAGAAATCGTTAAGATGATTTCTGCAAAAAAGCATGAACCTGAATGGCTTCTCGAGTATCGACTGAAAGCTTTTCGTCATTGGCAAAAAATGCAGGTCCCTCAATGGGCAAAATTAAAAATTCCTGAAATCGATTATCAGGATCTATATTACTATTCAGCTCCCAAGAAGAAAGACGCCGTTGCAAGCCTGGATGAAATCGACCCGGAACTTCTGGCGACGTTTGAAAAACTAGGCATTCCCTTAAATGAACAAAAACGCATCAGCGGTGTTGCAGTGGATGCAGTCTTTGATTCAGTTTCTGTGGGAACAACTCACCAGGAAGAGCTTTCAAAAGTCGGCGTTATCTTTTGTTCAATTTCAGAAGCCGTAAAAGACTATCCTGAACTTGTAAAAAAATATCTGGGAACAGTTGTACCCTACTCTGATAACTTCTATGCGGCCTTAAACGCCGCCGTGTTCTCTGACGGATCGTTCGTTTACATTCCAAAAGGAGTGAAATGTCCGCTGGATCTTTCAACCTACTTCCGGATCAATGCTAAAGAAACGGGACAGTTTGAACGAACGCTTATTATTGCCGACGAAGGTTCATTCGTGAATTATCTCGAAGGGTGTACAGCTCCTCAGCGCGATGAGAATCAATTGCACGCAGCGATTGTTGAGCTTGTCGCGATGGACGACGCTGAAATCAAATATTCGACAGTACAAAACTGGTACGCCGGAGACAAACAAGGTAAAGGCGGTATCTATAACTTTGTTACGAAAAGAGGAAATTGCCTCGGAAAGAATTCCAAAATTTCCTGGACACAAGTTGAGGCCGGTTCGGCCATTACCTGGAAATATCCTTCCTGCAATCTTATTGGCGACAACTCAGAAGGGGCCTTCTATTCAGTAGCGCTGACAAACAATTTCATGCAGGCGGATACCGGCACGAAGATGATTCACATCGGGAAAAACACCAAGTCGACCATTATCTCAAAAGGTATTTCCGCAGAGAATTCTGAAAACAATTATCGCGGTCTGGTGAAGATCATGCCATCGGCCACTGGAGCAAGAAATTACTCTCAGTGTGATTCAATGCTGATCGGAGATAAAGCGCAGGCCAATACATTTCCGTACATTGATGTGAAAAACAATACCGCCGTTCTGGAACACGAAGCTTCGACTTCAAAAATCAGTGAAGAGCAATTGTTCTATCTTCAATCGCGCGGACTCTCTGAAGAAAAATGTATCTCGATGATCGTCAACGGTTTCTGTAAAGATGTCTTCAAGGAACTTCCTCTGGAGTTCTCGGTTGAAGCAGTAAAATTAATTGAAATGAAATTAGAAAACAGCATTGGTTAGTTTAGATATTAGTTAAGGAAAAACATATGATTGAAGTAAAAAACCTCCATGCCACAGTAGAAGCCAACGGCGAGACGAAAGAGATCCTGAAAGGAATTAATCTCACTGTTAAGGCCGGTGAAGTTCATGCGATTATGGGTCCGAACGGCTCAGGGAAAAGTACACTTTCAAAAGTCATCGCAGGCCATCCTGCTTTTCATGTGACTGAAGGAAGTATCACTTTCAAGATCAACGCAAAAGACAGAAATCTTCTCGAACTCGAAGCAGATGAAAGAGCAAAAAGCGGAATCTTTTTAGGCTTTCAATATCCGGTAGAAATTCCGGGCGTTTCAAACTTCACTTTTCTGCACGAAGCGTTCAATGAGACTTGTAAACACAATGGTGCTGCTGAAATGAGCGCAGAAGATTTCAGAAAATTTCTTCAACCAAAACTTGAACTTCTTGAAATGAACGAAGCTTTCCTGGACAGACCAGTCAACACGGGTTTCTCCGGTGGAGAGAAAAAGAAAAATGAAATTCTTCAAATGGCGGTTCTCAATCCTCGCCTTTCTCTTCTTGATGAAACAGATTCGGGTCTGGATATCGATGCGCTGAAAATTGTGGCGAAAGGAGTTAACGCTTTNNCATGTTCACGTTCTCTACAAAGGCAAAATCATCCGTTCAGGCGGAAAAGAACTGGCCCTTGAGCTTGAAGAAAAAGGATACGACTGGCTGATTAAAGAATTCGAATCAAACTAATTGAGTTAATAAAATGGAAAACGCAGTAGAAAAAACAATTTCAGACTCGCTCTTTAAAAATTCCAAAGCTCTTCTTGGAAAGGCGACAGATTTAAGTCCGTCGTATGTTGAGGCCATGAAGAATGCACAGGAGATTTTTCAGACGAAGGGAATCCCGACTAAAAAAAATGAAGACTGGATCTACACAAATATCGGTCCTCACCTCTCTCCTCGTTTTTATGAATTGAAGGAAAGCATCGTACATGATGTTCCCTCTTCAGTTCTCGACAAGCGCGGAATGATCATTTTCAACAATGGAATTTTCAATAAGTTTCTTTCTCACTTGCCCGAAGGGATGGAGCTGGACACAGTTACGCCTGAAAATGATTTTTTTGATACATTTGATTCACTCAACTTCGCAACGAGCCTCGCTCCCCTTGCTTTTAAAATCAAAAAAAATACAGTCGTCGATTTTCCCGTAACCATTGTTCATCAGGTTGATGATGTGGGAGTCAACAAAATCGTTTCTCCGCGATTGAAAATCACGGCCGAAGAAAATACCAATATCCGCTTTATGGAAATTTTCGAGAGCACAAACCGCGATCTTTTCCAATACACGACAAACGCGGTGACAAAATTTATTTTGAGACCTAACGCCATCGTTGAGCATGTTAAAATTCAAAACGAAGCGCTCAATGCCACACACGTCGGATTGACTAACGCTGAAGTAGACCGCGACGCTAAATTTAAATCCGTCACAGTCGACATCGGTCTTTTGGTCGCCAGACACAATATCAACGTGAACCTGAATGCTACTGGTGCGGAATCAACAGTTCACGGACTTTTCTCGTTGAAGAAAACTGAGCATACGGATGTTTTTTCGATTATTCATCACAATGCTGCGCACACTCTTTCTGATCAATTGTTCAAAGGTATTCTGTCCGGTGATTCTCACGGTGCCTTCACCGGGAAAATTATCATAAAACAAGATGCTCAACAAAGTGCTTCAGCTCAGCTGAATAAGAATTTACTTCTTTCCAAAAAAGCTCACATAGATACGAGGCCACAACTTCTGGTCCATGCCGATGACGTTAAATGTGCCCATGGCGCCACTGTCGGACAGCTTTCTAAAGACGAAGAATTCTATCTTGAATCCCGCGGGATTCCTAAAGAGCGCGCACGCAAATTGCTTTGCTTTGGTTTTGCGACAGATGCTCTTAATAAAATTGAAGATGAAACAATTAAAAAAGCCGCTATCAAAATCGTCATGGACAATCTTGATCAGGCCGGTCTTGGTGAAATGACTATATGAACCTAGATACGCAAATTGAAAATATCCGGGCAGACTTTCCTCAATTGTCATTGAAGATCAACAATCATCCGTTGGTTTATCTCGACAATGCGGCAACAACGCTCAAACCAAAAACTGTCATCGATGCGATCACGCATTACTACTCATTTGAAGTGGCCAATGTACACAGAGGCATTCACACCCTTTCTGAAGTGGGAACACGCCATTTTGAAGAAACAAGAATTGCCGTTCAAAATCTGATCAATGCCAAGGAAGCCCACGAAGTCATTTACACCAAAGGCACAACTGATTCCGTCAATTTGATTGCACAGTGTTTCGGCAAACGCTTTCTAAAAGCGGGCGATGAAATTCTGCTGTCATTGATGGAACACCACTCGAACATTGTTCCTTGGCAAATGATTGCGGAAGAAACCGGTGCAAAAATCGTTGTCACTCCGATTCACGCTAACGGTGAAATTAACCTCGATGAATATAAAAAATTATTGAACGCAAAAACCAAGATCGTCTCTGTCGCCCACGTATCCAATACTCTGGGAACAGTGAATCCGATCAAAGAAATGGCGAAACTCGCCCACGCGGCCGGTGCTAAATTTTCAGTCGATGCTGCACAAAGTATCGCTCACATGAAAGTCGACGTTCAGGATATTGATTGCGACTTTTTATTTTTTTCGGCCCACAAAATGTATGGTCCGGATGGAATTGGTTTTCTTTACGGCAAAGAAGAGTTGCTGAATGCCATGCCTCCATTCCAGGGCGGCGGTGCGATGATTTCAGAAGTGACCTTTGAAAAAACCACTTACAATATCCTCCCAAATAAATTTGAAGCAGGCACGCCGCCGATCGCAGGAGTTATCGCTTTTAAAAAAGCGATTGAGTATATTCTCTCTATCGGATTGGATGAAATCGCCAAAAGAGAGCACGAGATTCTTGAGTACGCGACAACTGAATTAAAGAAAATTGAAGGAATCAGATTAATCGGAGAAGCAAGAAACAAAGCGGGCGTTTTATCGTTTGTTCTTGAAGGCGCTCATCCGCACGATCTGGGAACTTTATTAGATAAACAAGGTGTGGCCATCAGAACGGGTCACCACTGCACTCAACCTCTTTTGAAACATTATCAGTGTTCAGCAGCGGCACGTGCATCATTTGCGTTTTATAACACTAAAGAAGAAGTAGACACATTTATTGCCGCTGTAAAAAAAGCGCGCGAATTTTTGCTCTGATTGGGCAGATGAGGAATTATGCAAACAAATAACGAATTTTTTCTGGACGTCGACATTCAACCAACGCCAAATCCAAATGCGTTGAAATTTATTTTGAATCTGCCTGTAAAAAACCAGGGCAATTCAACCTACAAATCCCCTTCGGAATGCGCCGACAATCACCTTGCGCTGGAACTCTTTAAAGTGCGCGGTGTAGATCAGTTGCACTTTTTTGAAAACGTCATTGCCATTACCAAATTTTCTTACGAAGACTGGGATTCAGTTGAAAAAAGTGTCATGAAAGTTCTGGAAAAAGAAATGCCGTCACACAATCCTGATTACAACGATCCAAACCCGGAAGAAGACCGCAGAAGAAATCTTTCGCCGGAACTTCAGCAAATCGAAACAATTCTCGATCGTACCATTCGCCCAGGCCTGCAGGGAGACGGTGGTGATATTCAGGCACTCTCCTATCAGGACAATATTCTGATGGTGAAATATCAGGGAGCTTGTGGAACTTGTCCTTCATCTACAACCGGCACACTTGAAGCGATTAAGGCCATTCTTCGTGATGAATTGAATCCGGAGATTGAAGTTTATATTGCGCCGGAGTTTTAGTTTTTAGTTTTACATTTTTTATTCATCGTTCAGTGAACGCAAATTGATAAGAGGGCCTGATTTTCAGGCCCTTTTTTTTGGATCAATTTGGACTTTGAGGGTTGATTTCATCA
>DJVH01000062.1 GCA_002440825.1 Bacteriovoracaceae bacterium UBA6261
GAAAAATTCTGCAATAGTCATCCGGACTCTGATCAATGTTCCACGCAGGAAATAACGTTTGAATAGGCAAAATTTTCCTACCCGATAACTAAAACGGGAAAAAACTTTCAAAAAAAAAGAGCGTTTTGGGCAATCACAAAAATAGGCTACACTGAGAAGAGCACGCTAAGCGTTGTAAGAACATTTAAGGAACGTATGCAAGGATTGCCAATACATCAACTTCAGAAATCAGCTCAGGGCTCAGTGAAAACTGGTTCTGTGGATTCTGCTAAAGCTTCTCACGCTGCTAAGGGTGAAAATGCTCAAGTTGAAAATGGAGAAGGCGATTTCGCGTCTCTCTTTGCTGGTCTTGCTGGAAAGGTTTCTCAAGGTAAAGAAGGCAAAGCTTCTCAAGTTGAGTCTCAAACCGGTGAAACATTAAAAAATCTTCTTGCTGAGAAAAAGGCAGAAACCAAATCTGAAAATTCAGAATCACCAAAAGCACAACAAGTTAATGTTGAGCAGTTGATGTCAAAAAACGCTGAAGGCAAGACGGAAGTTAAACCTGAAGGACTTGTTCTTAAAACAGATGGAAAAGTAGAGCAGCAGATTGCAAAAACAAACAGCAGTCTTGATCAGCTCCTCAATAATCTTAAAGGCACACAGGATTATGTTCCGGTTGATGAATCGGAAGGTGAGACAGAGATGCCTTCACTTCGCCACAGAAATGGTGATCCAGCGAAAGCAGAATCGAAAAATGAATCGCCACTTGATTTCCTTGTAAAAGGGACCAAGGCAAAAGGTGTGACAGAAAATACAGAAGGTAAAGTTGAGTCAGCTCCTGTTCAGAAAAAAGTTGTAACAGGTGAGGACTTTATTAAGAATATGCAAGCGGCAGACAAGAAACCCGCTCTTGCAGTTCTGAATGGTCAGAAGGGAGAAGAACTTCCTGCGGCGAAGATGATGATGAATCAAAATGCGAAGGCGTATGGCCAGGGCATGACTATGATGAATGATTCATTAATCAGAAACACAAAAGATTTTGCCAATAAAGATGTGAAGAAAGGAAAGCAAAACCTCATGGGAATTGATGAGCTTCACACAAAAGATACGAAGGCTGGAGCAGAGCTCGCAACACTCAGACAAGAAGCCGTTCCTGCTCTTCAAAACAATAAAGAAAATCACGGCCAGTCTCAGTTGAATGCCAATGCAAATCAAAAAGTATTGGACCTTTCACATATCAATACAACAAACACATCAGAGATCATTAAAAAGATTTCTGATTACGTTGAGCAAAACAACGTAGCTAATAAGCAGAGCCTTGACCTGACTGTAAAGCATGAGTCATTGGGCGAATTCAAAATTCAGGTGACGAAGGTTCCTGAATCAATGAATGGCGGTCTGAATCAGATCGATATGCAGATTACAACTTCAAGCAAAGAAGGACATGACTTCTTTGTTAAGAATGAAGTGAGTTTGATGAAAAATTTAAATCAGTCTGGAATTAATCTTTCTGATTTGAGAATCGTTGCGAGTTCAAGTGAGTCGAGTGCTTTTGGACAAAGTGATTCACGACAATCGAGCTCATTCTCGCAAAACCAAGATGGATCTAGACAATTCTCTAGTTTCGAATCAAGCAGCTTCAGTTCCGGCAATGGCGCTGAAAGAAGAAAAGCGTTGTGGGAAGAAGCTCAACAACGTTATGGAGCTTAATCCATGCCAATGATTGGAAAACCAACAAGCGCGACTAATTCCTTTTCAGATATTGCTATCAAACGTCCTGAAATCGTCGACGGCGAACCGGTTGATCCGAAAGTCGGGGACAAGCTGAATAAACTTTCTGGGGTAAAACCGGAAACTCGATTCGTTGATAAAAAAGCACACGAAACTCTTGGGCCAGACGGGTTCATGAAGCTTCTTGCACACCAATTGAAAAATCAGGATCCAATGAAACCAATGGATCAAAAAGATTTCTCAGCGAACCTTGCTCAATTCTCGCAATTAGAGCAGTTGACAGCAATGAATAAAAAGTTCGATGGACTCACTTCAAATAACAACAATGAAAAAAGATTCCAGGGCGCAAGCTTCCTTGGGAAAAAAGTTGTAACAGCGGGAACGACAATCGATTACGAAGGAAACGGCAAAGATGCTGAACTTCCTTTCTATCTGGACAAAGCTGCGAAGAATGTCGTGATTCACATTTACGACAACAAGAACCAGATGATTGGTAAAATTGAAAGAGAAGATATCGGCAAAGGACAACAAGCAGTTGTTTGGGATGGAGTGGGTCTGGACGGAGAAATTGCTCCGAAAGAAACTTACCATTTCGACGTTGTGGCCTTCGATGAAAAGAATGAAAAATTCTTCGGTTCAACGAGAGCGGAAGGTGTGGTGACTGGCGTTCGTTTTGAGAATGGGGAAACGATTCTCGACGTTGCTGGCGGCAAAAAAGTCTTCTTGAAAGATGTTGAAAGTTTTGCATTGGCAGATAAAGAGCTTCCTGCGGGAGCAAAATCAGCGGCAAAAAATAACGATGGAAAAAATATTCCTGCATTGCAAAAGCAAGCAACGAATGCGTATAATCAAATAGAGAACCAAATTAATAACTAACGATTGGGTTAAGTTTAAAAGTAATGGCAAACCAGAAGATTAACAACATTCTCATTCCAAACGTCTCGACGATCCCGTCGAAGAAGAATGTTGATGTCAACAAGCTGAACCAGGGCGAGACGAGTGAGTTTAAATCACTTCTCGATACGACGCTTGATCAATCTGAACAATCCGAAATCAGTCAGCAGCCGAAAGGTCTGCATCTTTCTACTCATGCAATGAGAAGACTTCAAGAGAGAAACCTTTCTCTCGATAAAGAAGAATACGCAAAACTTCAGACAGCAATCGACAAATTAAAAACAAAAGGTGGCCAGGACTCACTGGTCATTACAGGTAAGGCTGCGTACATCGTAGACGTGCCAAAAAATACAATAGTGACAGCAATTGATAAAGATAGCATAGGGGAAAATGTTTTTACGAAAATAGATTCGACAATATTAATGAATTAAAAATTTAAAAAATTCTCAATCGAAACAGGTTGGTCCTTTCCGGAAACCCAAGTTTTTAGTCTGTAGTACTTTAAACATCGATTGAAGAAAAATTTGGTCTAGGAGGGACAAAATGGGTATTCTTCGTTCATTCACAATTGGTGTTTCAGGTCTAAACGCATCAGGACAGGGTATGGGAGTTATCGGTGATAACATCGCCAACGCCGGCACCAATGGATTCAAATCATCACGCGCAGAATTTCAAGACGTCCTCGCAGTTTCTCTTAAAGGTATCGAAGGTGGAGACCAGTTCGGTGCCGGTACAAAACTAGGCCACATCAAACCTCTTATGACCCAAGGGGATATCACAAGAACAGATTCAGTAACAGACCTTGCCCTTTCAGGTGACGGTATGTTCACAATCGATGCACCAGCAGGAAGAACATACTCTCGTGACGGATCTTTCCACTTCGATAAAGACGGGCAATTGACGACGATGGATGGCTATAAAGTCATGGGATTTGGTTTTGATGAAAAGGGTGATGTTATCAATAAACTTGATCCAATCAAGCTTGGTAGAACGACAATTCCAGCCAGAGCAACAAAAGACATGAACTTGTCAATGAACCTTGACTCTCGTGCAAACAAAATGGAATTCAACATTGAGCAACCAGAGAAAACATCAAACTTCTCTAACTCAATGACGATTTACGATAACGTTGGTACAGCAAGAACAGTCACTGTTTACTATAACAAAACAGATAACAACCAATGGGAATACCACGTTGCTGCTGACGGAAAAGATGTTGAAGGTGGAAAACCGGATACAATGTACGAAATGGCCAATGGTAAACTTCTTTTCAACGACAAAGGTCAATTGGAAGAGAAGAAAGAAGGAAAGAACTCTTTCAACTTCAACAAAGGTGCAGCGAAAGATCAAAAAATCAATCTTTCTTGGGGACAAACTCTTAAAGAAGGTGGATCAGGTCTTGATGCTTCTACTCAATACGGTTCTGAATCAGCTATCGCTCGCGGAACTCAGGATGGATCAACTGCTGCAACATTAACGTCTCTTTCATTCAACGATAAAGGGATTTTGACAGCGGTTTACAACAACGGTGAATCAAAGGATATCGCGCAAATTGCGATCGCGAAATTCGAAAACAACGAAGGTCTGTTCAAAATTGGTAAGAACCTTTTCAAAGAATCTAAATCTTCTGGTCAGCCTACATTTGGTAAACCAGGTGAAGCAGGTCGTGGTGAAGTTCTTTCTAAGTCAATCGAGCTTTCAAACGTTGATATTGCAAACGAATTCGTAAACCTGATGACGGCTCAACGTAACTTCCAGGCAAACGCGAAGACGTTAACAACTGCTGATCAGATGTTGCAAGAAGTTCTACAAATTAAGAGATAATTTTCTTAATCTAATAAAAAGGGCCCTCGTGGCCCTTTTTTTTTGACCTGAGGGATGAATCAAATGAAAAAGTTATTTCTATTACCGCTGTGTTTGTTGCTGCTCTCTACCAGCTGTACGAATGTAAAACCAAAAAGAGGGATTTCTCAGGCAGAGCAGGGGAACCTGGATCTCTTATCAGAAGCAAGAACGATTGTTGATATGATTTCAACAAGAGAATTAAATGCTGAAACATGCGAAAGAGAACTGAGCAATCTGAAGAGTGATTATCAGCTGGTCACGCCACAGAATATTGAACTCGAATCAATCAAGCGCGACGGACAGAAGATTTTAGATGAAAGTTTTAATGCCAGACTTTCACTTCATTCTGTGCTGGGAGTTTTACCTTCGAATTGTCGTCTTAAAATTAAAGAACTCAATCTTCTTATTCGTGCAAGTGAAGACTTTGTTGGTGCTCATTACTATGATGACAAACAAATTTCAGCGGAGTCTATAAAGTTTCCTGAACAGCCAATTCCGGTCTATGAAGCTTCAGCTTACAGACCGTACCATGTGGGCGCTGGAATTGATCCAAATGCGAAATTCGAATTTAAAAACGGCGATATTATGATCACAAAAGGAGTGAGCTTTGTTTCAAGCACAATCTCTGAAATCGCCAAGCCAAGATCTCTCTTCTCGCACATTGTTTTTGTTCATGTTGATCAAAAAACAAAAGAAGTGACGACAATGGAATCCTACGTTGGAAAAGGTGTGGGCATTTATTCCATTGAAGATGCTCTCAGAAATGAAAACGCCCGAATCCTGGTCCTTCGGCCAAAAGACAGTGCTCTGGCTTCAAAGGCTGCAGATTATATGTACAACAAGGTTGTCGAGCTTAAGAAAAAGAAAAAATTCATTCCTTATGATTACGCCCTTGATTTTGAAGACAACTCTAAACTTTCTTGTGAAGAAGTTGCTTTCGATTCTTTCAAGCACGTTTCGGATGGGAAATTTATCATTCCTGAAATCATGTCCAACATTACGATGGACGATGATGCTTTTTTGAAGCGAATTGGAATCAAAAAAGGCTTTATGATGGTTCCGGCAGATATGGAGACGGATACCCGTTTCGATATTGCTCTGGACTGGACAGACTATCGCTTGGTTCGTGATTCATGGAGAAAGGATGCTGTTTTGGGTGAAATGTTCAGATGGATTACAGACAACAATTATAAAATTCGTGAGAACATGACCTCTATTGCTGCAAAGGCAATCTGGTCAACGAGATATATTCCAGGTCTATGGACAATGATGTCGCGACTATCCGGTATTCCAAAAGATTTCACCAAGGATGTTCCCTCAATCACTATCTCTACGATGGCGAGCTTAAAAACGATCGGAAACATTCTGTTGCCAGTAGTGGTCAAGGCTGATCAGGAATATTACGAAAAAAATGGTAAGTGGATGAGTACGGAAATGCTTCGTGAGTCCCTCGAGAAATTCCGTCAGACGGACCCTAAAAACCTGCACAAAGTTTTCAGGGCCCGCCAATAAACAGCTATTGGCACTTGAGCGCTTTGAAGAAATCTTCGGCGTAAGACCAGGCCATATCGTATTCACCGTCAAAATCTCTTCTTCCCAGAACAAGGCCGGCAAAAACATCAACCGCCTTGTTTTGGTTTTTCATAAAGCTATCAACATTTAAATCATGAATAAGAATGGTGGATATTTCCTTGCCTGAAATTTTCCATTCTCCGATGTTGCGGTAATTGCGAAAGGTTTCATTGGCCAGAGTAACCTGCACATCATTTCCCTTTTGCTCAGCTCGGGATAAAAACTTCTGTGATGTCCCTTCGCAGGATTCAAATGAAAAAGCAGAAAAGGAAACAAAAAAAGTAACAAGTAAGGAAGGAATCAAAATTAATGGTTTCATAAAAACTCCTCTGAAAAAAAGAGTTTTACCAGTTGTTGAGGAAAGCGAAAAATAGATAAATGCTATGGATAAAAGGTTATTTATCCAGATAAGAATAACGGGCAATAATGTTTTTTATTTTTCCGTTCTTGAGTAATTGTTCAATAGATTTATTAATACGCGGAAGATACACCGAGCTGTTTTTACTAAAACCAATAGTAACTGGTGATCCCGGATTTTTTTCATCGAAGACTCTCACTGGAATGGCGAACTTGGCGGACAAATAATGACCGACTTCAAGAGGAGCAATAACTCCTGTAACAGTTTTCTTTTTAAGTTTTAAAAATGAATCTTCCTTTGAAATCGTTTCCATAATCCGAATATGGTCGCGGTCACTTCCGAGGTATTTTTCAAAAGTCGAATGCTTGTCACCGGTTATGACCTTGCCGAAAAGATCAGAAATTTTTGTAACTTTATTTTCTTTCAAAGTAAAAAGGACGATCTTTCTATAATTGAATGGTGAGCTGAAGTTAAAATATGGCACTCTCTCGGGGCTAATCTCAAGACCACAAATGGCATCGACATCATCATTATGAAGCCCTTTCGCGTAAATTTCGTTCCATTCTTTTTGTAAAAATTTTACTTTTATTCCGGCGTTGGTAAAAATCAGTCTGGCCAACTCAATGTCCATCCCGACAGGCTCATTTTTAGAATTGGCATATTGATAGGGCGGATAACCCAGGGCTACGCCGCAGGTGATTTCTTTTTTCACAACGAACGCAAATGAATTAAGGCTTAATCCTGAAAAGAAGACAAAATAAAGAATTCTCATAAACAAGCCATTCATCTTGATACTAAATTAACAATGAATGGTTTTATTTACTATTTGAGATAACCTTAATTTTAACCGTGAGATTAGTTTGAGCAAACTAATAAATTACGAATCCCCATCGCTCCCGATGGCTTCCACAGGGCAAGCGTCGAGAGCAGAAAGGCATTCTTGAATATCGCGTGAGTTTTTTGGTTGAGTTTTAACGTAAGCGTGGCCGTCCTTGTCGTTCATGGCAAAGAATGAAGGAGCTTCTACTACGCAAGCATCGCAAGCGATACATTGGTCATCGACATAAAATTGTCCTTCAGCGTTCATTGTCCATTTTGCGTTCTTGTCGGCCACGTTGATTCCTTTATTCCCCGATCATGTTTGAGTAGATCTTCACTTTTGTATCTTCCTCAAGCTTCTTTAAAATCTGCTCCATCATTTTGCGAGAAAGAGCATTCTTTAATCCGGCATTGTCCTGAGCAACTTTTGCTTGCTCGTTCAGGTCTGTTTTCCCTGCTGGTGCTGGAGATGTTTTGATCATAACAATGTTTGCTCCGTCGTCAAAGAGGTGAACAGCAGGCTTTGTCAGATCGCCCGAGAAAATTTCTTTCATATTTTCTGCTGTCAGGTTTACACCATTCGAAACTCCATCAAGTCTGTTTACAGTTCCGGTTGAGTGTTGAAGTTTGTATTTATCAGCTAAGGCTTTTACTTCTTTTTCATTTCCGGCATCGAGAGCTTTCTTCATGTTGTTTGAGATATCAACAGTCAGTTTCTTGATTTCCTCAACTTTATCTTTTTGAATCAATTCTTTTGCAAATTTTTCTTTGTAATCATCAAGCTTGGCAATTTGCGCCGGAGTTTTTGATTCTACAAGAAGCAGGTGATAGCCAAATTGAGTTTTAATTGGCGCAGAAATTGTCCCAGGTTTTTGCTCGAAAGCAACTTTGTCAAATTCAGGTACCATTCTTCCACGGCCAAAAGATCCAAGATCGCCGCCTTTTCCTTTTCCAGATGGATCTTCAGTGTATTTATCTGCAAGCTTTGCAAAGTTGGCAGGTGTAACTTCTTTAGCAATTTTTTCGATCTCTGCTTTTACTTTCGCTTCGTCTTTTCCTTCTGTCGTCAAAAGAATATGACGTGCTTTAACTTCTTCTTGTTTATCAAGAGACGCTTTTCTGTCATTAAACATAGACTGAAGACGTTTTTGATTTGTATCGCTGGCAAGAAATGTAGACAGTTCTGCAGGAGTGACTTCAATAAAGTTTCTCAGGCTGTTTTTCGAAATTTGAACAACTTCAGCATTGAGTTTCTCTTCACGGATTTTTTGCATGTCCGCCATGTATCCTTTTGAAAGAGGAAAGTTCATGACGATTGCCTGAGTGCTTTTCATTTTAAGTTGATTAACAACATCAGCTTCAAATTCCGCTGGTGTCAAACGGTTTGCTGCCAGAAGACTTTTGTAACGATTGATATCGAACTGTCCATTGGTCAGGAAGTACGGTAGAGACTTAATTTCATTTTTTACTTCTTCTTCAGACGGATGAGCGCCCATATCGCCGGCAAACTTCACCATCAACTTTCTTTGAACGATGTTTCTGATGACAGATTGTTTGATCCCCATGGCCTCAATTTGCTTAGCGCTGATTTCTCCGCCCATCATCTGTTTGTAGAATTCGATTTGTCGGTTGTATTCTTGTTGGTATTCTTCAGGTTTAATAGGGAGATCGCCCACTTTTCCAATGGCATTCGGAGAACCCGCTTGCATCGACTGGTAGCCTGTAAACATAAATGAGAGAACGATAATTCCAATCAAGATAGTGACGAAAACGCTCGCCGTTTTGTTTTTGGTAAATTCCGACATAGTTGCATTCCTTCGTTGCTAGTAAAAAATTTAAAATATTGTATCGAGAAAGGTGTTAGTGTGCAAAGATTATTGGCAAATTAGGTTAGTTTGCATAAGCTTTTATGTGAATACCATTTCAAAACTTTTACGGAGTAGAAAGCTTGAGGCTGTCTGACACAGAAGAGAGACGTACCAAGATCGTGATCAACAGCATAATCCTTGTGATAGCCCTGTATGGGATGTCGCAGCGAGATTATGTTTTTCAGAAAACATCCATTGCAGAAAGAGTCATCATTGATTTGATGGCGCCGGTTCAGAATGTGGTGACTTCTTTTCAAAGAGGAGTGTCGTCTTACGTAGAACATTACGTAGCGAACCTCAATGCCTCTAAGGAAAATGTGAATCTGAAAGGGAAAATTGCCGATCTTCAAAACCAAATGTTTAGTTATCAGGAAGCCATTAAGGAGTCTGACCGACTTCGCGAACTGATCAAATATGGAGAACAGATCGACCGCAAAAAAATTGTGGCTAGAGTTGTTTCATGGGATTCGGCCGATGATTATAAAGTTGTGCGTATTAACCGCGGCTTAAAAGACGGGGTGAAACTGCAATCTGTTGTCACCAGCGCCGAAGGTCTTGTCGGTTACGTTTACCGTCTGACGGATCACTTTGCTGATGTCATTACCATTCTTGACGCCAATAACCGCGTCGACGGTGTTGTTGAAAGACTTCGTTCGCACGGTATCGTTGAAGGTTACA
>DJVH01000099.1 GCA_002440825.1 Bacteriovoracaceae bacterium UBA6261
CGGCCTGGATATGACTTGCTTAATTTTTTTATATCAATCGCAATATCTGCCTTATTATCCATAGGACCACGCTTCTCACTCTGATTTAGGGCATTTTTTGGTAAATCGTAGCAAAAGATTCAGCAATTGAAAAAAATTTTGGTATAACTTTAAAGAATGACCAATTAATTACGAATAGGCTCTTTAGTATGAACATCACCGAGCGATTTCAATTCCTGACCAAAAAAGCCGAAAATATAGTGATCAGCACACATATTTATCCAGATGCTGACGGCATTGGAAGTGAAATTGCCCTTTGTCTGGCAATGCGCGCGCTTGGAAAAAATGCCATATGTGTGAACGAAGAACCTCTTCTGGAGCGCTACAAATACCTCGATCCTCAGGACGTGGTCATTTCGCTGGAAGATTACAAAACGTTTTATCCCGACGCTGAGGTAGATTTATTCATCGTCACAGATACAAACTCCCTGGAAAGAATCGGCGAAGGAGTCAAGTCCATCGCTAAGACCGTTCCTGAACTCTTATTCATCGATCATCATCCGTGTTCGAAAGACGTGATGACCAATCACTGCATTGACACAACTAAAGCTGCTACCGGTGAACTGGCCGGCGATCTCATCCGCTCTTTGGGAGTGGAAATGACCCGTGAAATGGCCCTGCCGCTTTACACCGCCGTTTTAATTGATACGTCCAGCTTTCGTTATCCGACAGTGACAGGCAATACTCATCGTTTGATCGGTACGCTGATGGACACAGGTGTTCGCCCACCGCATGCTTACAATATGATTTATGGAACGAAAAAAATAAGTTTCATGAAACTGCTTGGAAAAGTTCTGGCGTCTGCTCATACAACAAAAGACGAAAAAATTGCGTGGCTGACTTTAACTGAAGACATGCTCGAAAAATTTCAGGTCGACACGGAAGACACTCACGCCTTCATCAATCACCTGCTGGTTCTGGACAATATTAAAATTGCAGTGATGTTCAAACAAATGGGAACTCAAATCAAAGTTTCTCTTCGTTCAACTGGAAACATTGACGTCGGGCAAATGGCACGAGCGTTAGGCGGAGGCGGTCACGACCACTCGGCGGCGGCAGTGATTGAGGGCTCACTTGAATCTATCGTTAAATCAACAGTCGAAAAGCTGCAGGAGCTTCTAGAGATCGTCGAGAAAAATTCTCAAGCTTAATTTCCGTTTAAAATTTTGTCGAGTGCTTCGCGCTCTTTTGGGTTGAAATTAAAAGCTCCCGTAGAAAGAACTGTTTTTAATTTCTCCTGAGTCGAAGGATCTTTGGGATCATTCAGGTTAACATCCGTTTTCAGCAAATGAGCTTCATCGGACGTTTTTTCTTTTTCTTCTACTGGCGCGGCGGCGACCGTCGTAGCTGTAGCTTCTTTAGCAACAAGCGGTTTCATTTCCGGATTCATAAAGCCATCGCCCAATTTCTGAGCATTTTTTTTCAAGATTCCTGACTTCGCTGTATTTGAAGTTTCAACATGCGCGGCAAGTTTATTTCTGATTTCGTTTTCACTTATGGAGGGTTTAACAGAAGGCTTAACCATCTTTTTTCCTTTTCTTTTAACAGACTCGCCTTCACCAGTACCTCTGGTGTCTGAAATTCTGCTAGTTTCTTGAGTCGGGAAAATTTTCATAGTGACTTCCTGCTATCTCTATTACAATCATATCAAAAAACGACCCGCCTTTTTATAGGGCAAGGATCACCCAATGACTGACTTAAAAGCTCTGTTACATCACCACGAAGCTGTGATTTTCGATATGGACGGAACAATCGTCAACACTGAGCCTTTGCACGCTAAGGCAGCAGTCATTGTGCTTAAATCGCGTGGGTATGACATCGATCTTGAGGCCTGTCTCGATCAATTTTATGGCATGACCGATACAGCAGTTCTCAAAATGACTTGTCCTGAACTTTCAGACGCAGAAGTGGAAACTGCCATTGCTGAAAAAAATCAACATCTGTTGCAACTCTTTCAAGCATTGCCGTCTCACGAGAAAAACCAATACATCACGCCAGGCCTTTTTGATTTTCTTACCTATTTGAAGAAGCAAGGGAAATCGATTGCGGTTGTCAGTGCAAGTGAAGACATCGTCGTTGAAAAAACTCTCGAGTGTTTTTCCATTACTTCTTTTGTCGATCTACAAATGGGAAGAGGCCAGACTGTTCTCACAAAACCTCATCCCGAACCATACATCGAAGGTATGAAGCGACTAAAATCTCCTCCAGAGAAAACTCTCATCTTTGAAGATTCACCAACGGGATTGAAATCAGCTCTCGCTTCCGGCGCCAACGTCATTCGTATAACAGGTTTCGCCCATTCAGATGAAGTTTTGCATTCACATGAAATAAAAAATTTTCTCTTCTAAAAAGTTTTCCTTCATCTAAAGCGACAGCAGGTTGAAGAGAACTATAGCTTGCAAGGCTTTTATGCTTCCGGTGATTTTGCAAAATATAATGAATCACATTCTTCAAATCTCGTGGCGCGGATATCTGCCGAAAATGATACCTGTGTTTATAAACAACTCCTTTCCTGCTCTTTATTTTATTAATACCTTTTGCAAATGAAATCCCGAAGGCCTGCATCCCTCTATGAAGAATCTCATGACTGCCGGCCTCCACCAGCAAATGAACGTGATTGTATTCAAGTGCAAAATGCAAAACCTTCAATCCTTGCATTCTCGCTCTCTGAATCGCATGAGCTAGTCTATTCAGGATTTTCTTATTCTGGATATCTGCCTTGTTCTGTCTCACCTTGATGGTGAGATGCAACGACCTCATCCTTTGAAACTTCGGCCGTTCGATATGTCTGATGGCCCGGTCATTTTTCGCCGGTCTGCCCGCTCTTTTTAAATTGATGAAATTAAGCTGCGTATTCTTTCTAATCTTCTTCATGAAAATGATTAAGCAAAAGAGGCAGTAATGAGTTTTCCCTAAGTTTACCGAACTTAAGATCCACTTCCCCGTTGTGCTCCGTTTTTGATTTCTGCCTCAATTAAATTTGCATGAGAGTGAAGTTAAGTTATTGAGATGCTTTATTTTGCCTAGGTGCAAAGGAAGCACAGATACTTGACTATAAAAGACAACTAACTCACCCTTTTGGCTTAAAAATTTTAATTCACACACGAGACATACAAGGAGTTCGATGATGTCTAAATATCTATTAGTGGCGCTTGCCGTTTTCGGTTTGAATGCGCACGCAGAAACCAAAGTTAATTTTTCGGGTGATGCTTATGTTCGCGGTTATTTCGTGAATGGAATGAGCCCGGACAAGACAAGTGCGTTCAG
Organism: Bacteriovoracaceae bacterium UBA6261; assembly: GCA_002440825.1. Taxonomy (GTDB): domain Bacteria; phylum Bdellovibrionota; class Bacteriovoracia; order Bacteriovoracales; family Bacteriovoracaceae; genus Bacteriovorax. The sequence continues at coordinate 3,307 of DJVH01000099.1, forward strand.
CCAATTTTTCAGATTAAACGTTGATGCTAAACCGGATGACAATTTAACAATTAAAACAGGTGTTGTGCTTGCTGGTGAGAACTGGGAAGGTGACAATCAC
>DJVH01000017.1 GCA_002440825.1 Bacteriovoracaceae bacterium UBA6261
CTCCCGCGCCTCAGGTGTTACCAGAACTCTGATCTATTATTACTTTGGAAAAGAACGCGAGATTGTTTTAAATGAAGCGTATCGTTTTATGGCGATGTACCTCTTTAATACTGGAGGCGGCCAGAAAAGTGGTTCGGTTAAAACGAGATTGAAAAAGGTTCTCGCTACTTTCGAAGAAATGCCTTTCCTCTTTCATATTTACTATCAGAAAAAAAGCGAGAAGAGCGAAGTCGGGGAAATGATCAGAAAATCTGAACTCGCTCTCCTGGATTACCTCCATTCTCTTCATCCTGAACTTTCTAAAGATCACGTGCTCAAGCTCTATCTTCTCGAATTAGGGGCCATTGCTTTTAAACTGACACCTCACCAGGTGGATAAAATCTTCGGAAACTTTACCTGATAGCTTCTTCTTTGACAGAAAAGCCACAAATCTGTCAAACAATCCGCATTGCAGTCTCATCTGGCCATGTTAAATAAAGGGCGCAGAAAGCATTGGCTCAATTAATCGGGAGAGAGTTATGAAAAGAGCGTTACTTTTATTGATGGTGTTGGCTTCAGGCGCCTTGAATGCAAAAACATGTGAGGAACTCATTCAGTCCGAAAATCCTAAGATGTCGACCAAAAGAGTTCTTGAGTGCAAGTTGATTAAAGAACAAGTGGGGCTTGAAACAAATCACGGTAAAGTTATAAAGAATATTTTCGGCTCGCCAAAACTTTGTGTTTTTGAAACCGGCGAAAATGAATTTACTGTTCGAGCAGGCGGAGACAACGGCTTTGCTTATATTTTTGGCGATCACAATGATGTCGTCACTGAATCAAACGATGATCTGTATTTAAAAATGTCTTCAATGAATTCTCACGGCGTACGCAGCGTCTATATAACGAATGTACACAACCTCTCAACAAACAATCCGACGGCAACGTTGAAATTTTATGAGACGTTCATGCTGAAAAAAGATGTCTATTATGAGGGAGAGTTTTCTTGCTCTGCTATTCATTAGCCCGAAAAGGCGGAAAAGGTGCCAGTGAAAAGGTGCCAGCAGACTTTGCCATGCATAAGTCTAGTGGCACCTTTACCTACCTTTACCTTTAGAGTTTTAGTGAAATTGATCTAAACTTTATACTCATTAACTTGCTCAACTTCAGTTTTCATTTATTCTATAAAAATGAAAATATTTTTATTTCTCTTTTTGTTTTGCACCAATGCGTTCGCTTGTAAATCCACTCCTCCGATGCCATCAGTTTTAGCGGGAGCTCAATCCTTAATAATTGGGCGACAGATTCAAAATGAGTTTGTTGGAAATTCCCTCATCGGGAAAAAGCAAAAAGTAAAAATTCCATTGCAAAGCTTTTGTTATCCGCATTTATCATCAGAAGCTCCAACTCTGATGATTGGATATAAAAAAATTGAAGAAGTAACAAAAAAATCTCTTTCGATTCATTCAGGCTTATTTTATGAACAGAATGCATTGGGAAAGAATTCTTTAAAACAGCTTTATGATCATCTCTCGCCTGAACAATTGAGTATGATGGATATAGAAGTGAGAGAAGCTTTGGGCCAATTTATCAAATAGTCTTAAAACTGCCATTTCTCATCATTTTTTCAGCTTTGTAGAGGTGTTCACTTTTCTAGACAAGTATTAAACTAGTTGTTTGATAAGTTGGCAGAGAGTAACCGCGAAGGGAGAATAAAATGAAGTTTAGATTATGCCTATTTATGCCAGCAGACTATTTCATACATAAGTTTGCTTACTCCTTAAAAGCGGGTTCTAAATTATGAGCATGAGAAGAGTTCATTATGTTACATTTGGTAATATCAAATTTTCAGTGTTCGCAATTTTTTTTCTTTTATATCTAGTCATTGTAATTTTGTTCGATTGGAAAATTCTTACTAAGTGTAATGTGGAAGCAATGCCTATTTATTGTTCTTTTTTTGGAGAGCTACGGGAAGATTTTATACCACAACCAACCAAGTGGATGAGCGTGAGGCAATATTATTTTATGCCGTTTGTGCACCATGTGTTGTTCTTTTTTGTACCCTATTTCATTTTAAGAATTAAGATATTCAAGAACCAACAGGAGAATGCCCGATTGTGGAAATGGTGGCATTACCTTTTAATCTTTCTGATGTTTTTTTTATATGAATATTTTTACCAAGCGATTTTTTCAAACGCCCTTGTTGGCAGCAAAGTCGTTTATTTTTCTATTTTTCAATATTTTTGAATTTTCCCTTAAAGTTATTAGTATGCACATGCAATTTTGAAGTCTCCTTATTTTTCCCTGTTGCAAATTAACTCAAAGGGGCCGAATTTTTTTTCTTAATATAGAGTTGATTATTCTTTCTTTGTGCAGAATCTTGTTTCCGGTTAAACTATAAAAATGAAAAGATGTTCAAACACTTTCTGTAGCCTGATTTTAGTTTCAATGATGATTTTCTCATCATGCTCTTGGTTTGAGTCAGACTATTCCAAAGTCATGGACCCGATCATAAATATGAAGCAGGCTGAGAAAGCGGCAGGGAAAGCAAATCCCGTCTACAATGGATTTGCTGAGCCCGATTTTCCTGATTTAAAGGAAAATAACAAAACGATTGATGGGATTGATTCAAATAAAGATGGGGTAAGGGATGATGTTGAGATTTGGATTAACAGAATCGCTGATGATGATTATGTTAGGATTGAGTTGAAGCATCTTTATAAAACTTCAATGTCTGTGCACAAATCTGTCTGGGAAGATGAACCGATTGAAATACAAAGTGAGAAATCATTTCAATATACTTCAAATTTGATCTGCTTGGGCATGGTTTTGCGTCCCTTTAGAAAAAAATATTTATCCCAAGGTATCGAAAGAGATCGTTTTTTAAATCAACAAATTTCAGCGATCACGTTTAATACATATCAACGACAACAACTAGTTGCAAAAATAAATTCGTTTCAAGGGAAAGAATCTGAATATAGGGTAGGAGATTTCTCGGGATGTGATAAAAATATTAAACGTGAATATTTCGAACAACTTCGAAAAACGTTTAGCAGAGATTGAAGTAAAAAATAAAAACTTCAAGGAAGCAAAAGAAGGTGAATAAAGGTGCCAGCAGACTTTGCCATGCATAAGTCTAGTGGCACCTTTATGTGNNAATTTCTCAAACACGATTTTAAAAAGCTGATTCGTTTCTTTTTTGAGCTTTCCCACTTCAGCCTTAAGTGTGGATTCCATTGCCATAAAGCTTCTTAATCGAGTGAAAATTCTCATGATAGCTATATTGATTTGAATGGCTTGTTTGCTTTTTAAGATCCCAGATAACATGGCAACGCCATTTTCTGTGAACACTAAAGGGAGTTTTTGTTTTCCTCCACTTCCGTGTTTTGAAGTCGCAATTTGCGACTTCAAAGTTTCAAATTCTTCTGATGTAAGTTGAAACATGAAGTCAGAAGGGAAACGGTCAATGTTTCTTCTTACTTGTTCATTCAACCTTTTGGTTTCAACAGCATAAAGTTTGGCTAGATCACTATCGAGCATTACTTTATAACCTCTAATGGTGTAAATCATTGCTTCGATTTTCTCGATTTCATATTTCATTGTCTTCTCCTAATTAAAAACAAAGAAATAAAATTCAAGTTTGTACTTTGCCTATTTTAAAACATAATTTCGGTAGTGAATTTCATAGTTGAACAAATTTGTGGAGAGAGGACATAGTGTGAAGTAAGGAAGTAAGGTGCCAGCAGACTTTGCCATGCATAAGTCTAGTGGCACCTTTTAGAAAATTAATAATGCCAAGGAAACTTAGAATAATCCTTCGCTCTCTTCTCCACAAAAGAATTTCTTCCTTCAACCGCTTCCTCAGTTCCATAAGCAAGTCGAGTCGCTTCACCGGCAAACAACTGCTGGCCGACCAAACCGTCGTCGATCATGTTGAAACCGAATTTCAGCATTCGCATGGCTGTTGGGGATTTTGAATTCATTTCGCGGGCCCATTCGAGCGCGACGTTTTCGAGTTCGCGGTGAGGGATCACGGCGTTGACCATTCCCATCTGGAAAGCTTCGTCGGCGTTGTAGTTGCGGCCGAGGAAGAAGATTTCGCGTGCGCGTTTCTGGCCTACCATTCTTGCGAGGTAAGCTGATCCGTATCCAGAATCGAAGCTTGCGACGTCAGGATCTGTTTGTTTAAAGACGGCGTGTTCTTTTGAAGCGAGTGTGAGATCACACACGACGTGAAGAGAGTGACCTCCACCTACTGCCCAACCAGGAACGACAGCTACGACAATCTTTGGCATGAAGCGGATCATGCGTTGAACTTCTAAAATGTGAAGTCTGCCCAATCTCGCCATATCGATTTTTGAAGGCTGGCCAGTGATGTTTTCATC
>DJVH01000115.1 GCA_002440825.1 Bacteriovoracaceae bacterium UBA6261
TCAGTGATAAAACCCAGGTGTCCCATATTAACCCCAAAAATAGGAGGAGAATTTTTTGAAACATTGCGGGCTACGCCGATAAGAGTACCATCACCACCCATTGTAATGATTAGGTCTGAGTCGCTATGAAGTTCATTTTCTGAAATAAAATTTAAATTTTTGAGCTCACCCTTGAGTATCTTGCCGATTCTTTCTTCTTCTTTTTCCAGAAACGAAACATTTTTCTTACGTCTTATCAGCCAGGCAATAAGATTGTTGAGTATGCTTTCAAACTCAGTATTGATCTTAGGTTTTAGTACGATACTGATATTTTTTACCTGGGCCATTATTGGGCTCCTTCTGAAAGAAAAATAGCCAGTGCTTCTTCGATATTTTCAAAGGGTTTTGAAAGAAGCAGACAACCGTATTGCTGAGCTTTTTCGATAACGTGTGGTGAGCTATAGGCAGTGATGATGATGAAGAGTTTGCTGATTTCCGCTATAGTAAAACGGGCTTTTGATTCTTCAATAACGTCAAAACCAGAAATATCCTGCAGCATCAGATCGCAGATAATGCGGTCAAATTTTTGATTGAGGATGAGCTGAATCGCTTCGCGACCGCGACTTTCAACAGTGACTTCGACCCCTTTCTTTTCCAAAAGCTTCTTCAATGACTTTTGGATAAGCGGCTCGTCTTCGACAAGTAGAATTCTCTTCAAAATAAACTCCCTAGGCTAGAGGTAAGTTTAGCGAGAAAGTTGCGCCAGGAAAAGGTGTATTGTTTTGAAAATGTATTTTACTTCCCAGCTGTCTGGCCAGGTTCTGGCAGATGGATAGGCCCAGGCCTGTTCCAGAATCTTTAGTAGTGAAAAAAGGCTCGAAAATAGTCTTTGCCAGCTCTGGTTTAACGCCAGGCCCATCGTCTACAACAGCAATCGTAATAGCAGATCCTTCTCTGATGAGTTTAATCACAATTTTATGGTTTCTGACATTTTCTGAATTGGATTTGATGGCTTGAGCAGCGTTGATAATCAGGTTAAATATAATTTGAGTGAGCGCTGTGGAGTTGGTTTTAATTTCCAGCTTATCCGTTTTTTCAAACCCAACGCATTCAATACATTTTTGTATTTCTTTTGTCTCACTCTTGGTCAGAGTGATGACCTCTTCAATGAAATTATAAACCTGAAGCTTTTTATATTCCTGCTGATCATTATAAAGATTTGAAAAGTTTTTAATAATGGTCTGTGATCGATTAGCGTTGGTACAGATCTCATTCAGGATTTCTTTTGTCTCCTCATCCGGAGCATCACTGGCCAGCAGCTGGCCTGTCAGATTGAGTCCAAACAAGGGATTTGAAAGTTCATGCTGAAGAGTGTTTAAAAGTTCGCCCAGAAGAGAAACGCGCTGAGAGTGATAAAGCTCAGTAGAAATAGCGTCTTTACTTAAGTTTGAAAGTTCCATGACCGTGTGATCTTCGCCTTCAATGGGAAAAACCATCAGGTGCGAATTTTCAACGGGTCCATCGTTGTTGTGATTGCTGAAAATAATCTGCTGATTTTTTTTAACAAAAATTTTCTCAGGAAAATTCTCCAGTGATTTTCTTAAAACTTCTTTTTTCAGATCGTTTTTATCCTTGTCCAGAATTCTCGCCAGCAAAGGCTGTAAATGCATAGACAACCCTTGAAAGAATTCCTGCTCTTCCTGACTAGGAGGGAGAAAAGAATTTCTCGAAATCAGATAAATAACGGAGTAGTTTTTCAAATCGATTTCTTTCGCCAGAAAATTCCCGACGACATCGAGATCTTCTTTCATGTTGAGGGACTGATTGAAAATTTTATTCTTGCTCTTTTTGACCAGGTTAAAAAGTGTGTTGAAGCTTTGAATGCTGATCAGCCTCGTCTCTTCATAATTGGAGTAATTAAAAAAATAGTTCTGACCTACAGGTTTCCCTTTTTCATGAACAAGAACGTGGCAGGTTTCAAATGAACTAAGCGGCGACAGCTTTAAAATGGCTTTGGGAAGCTCTTTTATTTCGGTCGTGGTTAAAAGTAGTTTCCTGATTTCTTCTTTGTATTGAAATTTTTTCTGGAGATCGATGCAGCTGGAGTGTTGTTTCAGATTATGGAAAACACGTTTTTCAAATGAACTTTTAGTAAAACGCAGCGGCTTTGCTTTTAACGGCAAAGCCACTAATTCATCTAAGTTGAAACTTAGGTATTTCTTAACTTCTTTAATTCCGGCAGGACTTTGATCTTCCACTGTGTAAGGTTATCTATCAGTTCATACTCTAGCAAGTCACAAAGCATGATCACATCGTTTTTTTCCTTCGCCTGAACCAGCGCCTTGATGACAGAAAGAAGATGTATCTCAAGCTTCTGCAGGTTTTCATCTTTAAATGATCTGTCCGGCATATCAGTGCGAATAACCTGGTACACTTTCGAGATTAACTGAATATACAAATCCATCAGGTCGATCACTTCAATAAAAGTCTGATTTGCAGCATTGGTTTCGCCAGCATTATATTGGCCGATCAGCTTCTGGATTTGCGATGTAATGTAATCAACGTAACCAAAACATGAATCAATGGATTCAAATGCGATTTCAAGAGATCCATTTTTTTTGGCGTTCGCTGCTGTATTGTTAGCGGTTGTCATTTGTATTTATCCTACTTGGTTGCATCTGAGCGAGAGCCCAGTTTGCCCGTTGAAAGTTTATGTTCAGCAATAGTGTTTTCGATCAGTTCAAAAAGAATGCTGCAGATATTGGCGCATTCATCAAAGGCCATGAAAGAGCTTTCAGTAAGCTTGACGACGTTATCTCCGAAAAGATTGCCTTTTCTGACTGCGAGATAATCGATGACAGGAGCTAGATGTGGAGAGGTTTTTTGAACCAAGGCTTGCAGCTGGTCGATTTCATCAATCTTCTTTGAGTAATCTTTTATTCTTGTAATGCTTGGTGTTTGCGATGAGATTTCTTCCAGAATAAAACGCGAATATTTTTTTCCAAACTCGGACAACTCGAAGAGATGTTGTAGACCAGTTAAGGCTTCCAGAAGATCTTTGTGTGTCGTTGTATTGAGTTTTGGAAAAGGAACGTTTTCTTCGGTGTCATTGATGACAAATGACCACGCAACTTTATAAAGTGAGCGGAAAATGTCAGTGGTGTCCTGATGATTTTCAATCAGCGATTCCAGCTGAAGACTGCCTTTGTTAATTCTCGCGCGGTAGAAGTTCACAGAACTCATGTGAAAACTTGATACGTTTGTCTTGATCCATTCTACAGAAATTTCTTTTTGCTCAAGCAATTGCTTAATTGCGGCACTGACAATCTGGTAAGGAATGTCGTGATGGCATTGATTAAAAGAACAAGCGTCGCTCGGAAAACATGGGAAACATTTTGTCCGCGGCGCCAGGTTGTAAGCATGATCGTGATACGGAGTTGTTTCAAAAGGGCGGACGCTGCCCAGAGAAACAGTAAGTGTCGGCGTATTGTTGATAGCGGCCAGGTGACCCACCATAGAATCATGTCCGACGAACAATCTCGCTTTCTTCAGTTCCATGGATAGTTCTGCAAGAGTTGTTTTTCCTGTGGAATTTTGAATTCTATGCCCAAAAGTTTTAAGAAGAGGGTTCTCGGTAATCATTTGCGATTTGAGAACTTCATTTTTTGCGCCCACGATTTGAATCGTGCATTGCTCGTTTTCTTTAAGGACGCGGTAAATAACTTCAACCCATTTTTCAGCTTTCCAGGCTTTGCGTTCCTGAGAAGCAAATGGATGCACAATAACAGTATTGGAACGTGAAACAGGGGCCGGTGTTGGTTTGGCTTCAGTCGAACGGATACCGATAATGTTTTTAAATAAATCCACAATTGAGTAAGGATTCAGCGGTCCGCGCATGACTGTTGAATAAACGATCTGCGACCATTTATCGCTGATGCACATTTTATTGTTGAAATCGAAGTACGCTCCGATTTTGTGCTGAGATTTAATCAATGAAGCGAGATAGGCTGACGACTTCGAAAAGGAAAGATTAATAAGAACATCAATTGATTCCTGTGCCATTTCGGCCAGGAAAGTATTGAGCGCCTCATAAGTTCCTTTAAGACCCTGCACTTCAGAATTTTCAAAAACTTTTTTAGTGTCGAGGTAATAAATTTTTGTAAAAACCCGCTTAAGCAGAAATTCAAGAGGTTTGGCAAATTGGGTTCTTGCAATAAGAATTACTCTGTAGTCAGGATGAGATTTTTTTAAATCTTCTACGGCCTGAACAGTTTGAATCAAATCCCCAAAGCGGGTGAGTTGTAAAACAGCAAGGGTTGGAACTTTCACTTGAGGTTCAGGAATTCTGCCAGCGTTATTTGCTTTCATGAGAATCCTCCTCAAGAAGCATTGAAAGAAGAATGACTTTCATGTCTTCTTCATTCAAGGGCGCAGCTTTATCGAGTTGTTCTTTAATTCGATTGATTTCGCGATTAAGATCCTGCTTAAGCATGTCCATAAACCCATCCTAGGTTTTATAGCCGTTCTGCCTCAGATGAGGTTAAGAGTTGGCTTCTGTTCCTTTGCCGATAAAGTCCGCTTTCTTTTGAGACGAAACTTTATCTTCAAGGTTTTTAATACAAAGTAAAATTTTCTGAATATCTGTTTTCAGGTCATAAAGAAGCAGTTCAACTTCTTTTGCATTTTCTTCAAACGTTTTAGCGTTAATTCCTTCGATTTTTGTTTTAAACATTGTCACAGGAATTTGAACAATTGAATTGTCGTCTGAGTGAGAAATAAGTTTTCCAAGGTTCAGAACGAAATCGCGCGAACTCTTTCTGTTTTCTAAACTCTGAAGAAGTGAGCGCAAGGTTCCAAGAAGATCTTTCATTACGTTAGTCACATTGCTTTTTTCGAGAGTAGACCAGCTTGAGGCTGCCGTAGTACCAAAATCAATGACGTCATCATAAATCTCAACGGATTCCTGCTGATCGAAAGCCACATTGATGAATTGACGGGACATCAAACGGTGAATTTCCGTCTGTGAATCAACTGTACCTGCTGCCACCGAGTAACGAGCGCCAAGTTTATCGAAACTGCACTTGTAAAGTGTCACATTGTCTGTAAGACGAGGGCGAATGGACTGAGTTTTAGAGAAGTGGAAAAGAATCGAGGCCATAATATCCTGAGCAGTGATATTGGAAACTGTCTGCTCGCCGGATTTTGTAAATATTCTGTCAGTAATAATGTCTGTAAGAATCAAACTTCCTTCAGAGTAGCTCCCTTGTTTTAAAAAAGGTGAGTGTCCAAGTGAAATTTCAAGAACCGGTGTTTCTGTAAGATCGGCCATGTGTTTGATAGCCGTATCTGGTGTTAACAGCAAGTCAATGTTCATTAAAACAGAGGCTACTGCTTCAAGATCTGCTTCAATGATGACCAGGTCGTTTTCAAATTTTTCATTGATCTCTGCCGCATATCTTCTTTCGTCAGCAGTAGGCGCGATCAGAATAACAGGAACCAGTTCAGAGTTCTTTCTGATTTCACCGATGAGTTGCACCAGCGTATTTTCAGGAATGTCTTTGGAAAGATCAGCTGTTTTAAGTTGAATTCCGATGATCTTTGCAGTGTTTTCGGATCCTGCCTGTCCGCGACGGATGGTATTCATATTGCTGAAAGCGACAGCGTTGTGCGAAGAGTTTGTGATCAGTTTCTCGCCTTCACGTGACACCTCAACTCCAATCATTTTGTGATAGCAGTCAACAAAATGAATAGGGGAATATTTTACAATGGGAAGAACGTCGTTAAAAAGGATTTCCCAATCACTGCCAGTAACTACATTTCTTTCATTGTTAAAATGAACGCCCACGACTTTTTGTGTGGAAGCGCGCAGGTATGAGCACAAATAAGCACCAACAATATCATTGGAGTAGTTGATGATCTCATCCCATTGCTGATCTTTGATTTCCTGAAGCTGGTTGAAAAGCTGTTCAAGTGCAAAGCCATCGGAGAAGAGTTTGTTGTTTTTTAGCGTAATGATTTCTTTTCTATCAATTGTATAAAGTTTGCTGAGGTTCTTCAGGTTTTTGGCAGCTTTTGCACTTTCTTTGTAAGTCAAAAGAGCAACATTGTTTCCTTCAGTCGTGTTTATGGAATTGATCAGATGGCCTGTTGTATAGACGTCGCCTAATCTTCTCAAGTTGATGATGAGGATGTTCTTCATTACTGGTCTCCTGCTCCCGCTTTCAGCTCAACGCTTTTCTTGGTCATTTCAACAAGTGCCATGGCAAGAAAATCGGATTCATCAAAAGATTTTTTCAGCGGGACTTGGTTATAGAGAACGTTTTCAAACGTCTCTTCATTCTCGAAGCGTT
>DJVH01000075.1 GCA_002440825.1 Bacteriovoracaceae bacterium UBA6261
CTGCTCTGCTTTTGCTGAACATCCATTCACTATATGCCCAGATGAAACCTGAACCAGGTGAAGAAAAAGACTGGGTACTCGATCCAAAAACGTCGACGTTAATTCCAAAATATCTGGGAAAAATAAAAGTCCTGCGCGGCAAGGCCATTATCGGTGATAGAGATTTAAAGCAGGGCTCAAAAGTCTACAACAACGATCTTTTGCAGACACAAGAAAACAGCTACGTCGTTATGGAGATGATCGATCTGACGACGATTACTCTCGGCCCTCAATCTGATTTTAAAGTTTCAGGGTGGAACTATAGAACGAAAAATGACCGCGAGGCCGAATACAACGTCATCAAAGGTCAGTGGCGCGCCCTCGTCCGGGAAAAATCCAAAGATATGGATCAGCTGAAAATCAAAACTCCTGTCGTGAGCATGGGAATTCGCGGAACGGAACTGATGGTGAATGTTTTAAAAAACAAAGACAGCGATATTACCCAGGTGGCCTTGCTTGAAGGCTCTATTCATATGGAAACGGCCGACGGAAAAAAACAGGAACTGATTCCTGGTGACCACGCGCTTGTCATGAAATCCGGTGAAGGAATTCTTCATACAGATAAAAAATTAAATGTTGAAGAATTAAAAAATTACCGCGAACTCGACAAAGGAATTCCCCGCCTTCTTCACCCTGAGTTGATGGCGCAAAATTCTGTTGATCAAAAAACTTCCCTCTCTGAGAACAAAACGCAAGCTGACAAGCCGGCAGCAAAACAAATGAAAGAGAAAACGGTTCAGGAAAATCTGGAGATTCTCAATACAACTCGAGAAAAAAACCGTCTGGATGAAGATAAAAAAAAGAAATAGCTCAGTGAAATTTTAGCTCTGAATTTATCCGATCAAAAAAAACGGTGTCGTTAATAGTTGTCACTGTGATACTGACTCAAAGAAATTTATTATGTTTTTGCATGGAACAATCACAGGCTTGCAAAGCCCCGGGTTGGTACGAGGTCTGCACTAGTATAATTAAGAAATCGATGGATTGGTTTCCCTTTCAAAAGGAGCTTCAGGATGAAGCACTCTCGAAACGATGGCGAAGGTCGGTAACGTCTTCGCCATTTTTTTTTGTCTTTCATTTCAAAGAAATAATAAAGGCCCGCAGAAACGGGCCTTCTTATATTATTGTGGTTTTGTTACTGTAGCCTGGTTGAGTGAAACGTATCCGTTTTTCGCAAAGGCGCGGCCGTTTAAGACTGATTTGCTTCTGAGCTCAATGAATTGTTGAGCAAGAATGTTTCCAGACATTTCAGCTGTCGGTTCAAGCACCGCACTTCCTGCGACTTGCCAGTAAACATTTGCGGCTTTTGCTCCGCCATTTAAAACCATTTTTACACCATCTGAAACTTTTAAATGACCTGGAACTTTAAAGATCCAGATGGCCTTGTCATCGCCTTCAAGACTGAAGTCTGAACCAATTGTCAGATCACCACTCCATTTATAAATGCCGGGTTTTAATTTCTTTCCACCGATTGAAGAATTGAGAGCTTGTTTATCAGCATCAGGAGTCAGTCCAGCTGCTTTTGTATAAGCGGAAACCATATCTACTTTTGCGTTGGAAAGAAGATTTGGTGGATCTGTCTCATCATCGGCGGCCATGATATCCGGTGCTCCTCCCGCCACTTCAGCGTCAGTTAATTTCAACATATCGCGTGTTCCAGGCATCAAGCCTACTCTTCCGCTGATTGAAGAGGGCGCTGTTGATGTAATGTTGGAATAAGCAAGAACAACAAAATCTTCAGATTTCCCAAGGCTGATTGGTCTTAGCTTATCCGGTTTCTCACCTGGACGTTCCTGGGTTGAACTTCCTGATGTTACTGTTCCTTCCCCTCCGCCTGAACTTTTGCTTCCGCAGCCGGTTGCTAATAACAGAACAACTAAAGCAGAACTAAGGCCCAGGACAATTTGATTTTTTTTCATTGGCAAAACTCCTTCCCGTGGTTTGTCTTGCACAAGAGAATGCAGAAAAACACTCGGAAATAAAAATACCTTTAGAAAATAAGTGTCATTAAAAAAAGATATATCTAATACCCGAGCGATTAGTTTTATCCGTGTTCAAAAATTCACATTATGTATTTTTATCCGCAAAGCAAGAAGCTCTACCATTTTACGGGAAAGCTTAACTCTTTAAAGGTGAGGTCTTTTGTATGAACTTAAAACTTCTCTCTGTCTTTTTCTTCCTGCTTACCTACATCTTTCTTTTTAACCGCACCCACGCCAAGGAGAATGAAAGTGTCTCTAACCCACCTCCACCCAGCACAGAGTACAGAGTCGCGCTTTATGGCGGCGATCTGATCATGGACACGGGGAGAATCACCCACATCATCACCATCGGCTCAGGACAAAAAGAAGATTCCGATCAGTTCTTTCAATCTGGACTTACACGAGCCCGTCGTTATAAAGAACTTTATCCTGATCATCAAGTTGTTTTCATCAGCAGCCCGGATGTGTTGAATACGCCAGATGAAGCTGTCTTCGTCAAATATAAAATGGCGATACAAAAAACAGTCATGAAAGGATTAACCGCAGATTTTTTATTAGATGAGATGATGCCTTTCACTCAGATTGCCAGCTGGGATTTTTTCGGTCACTCATCACCATGGGGTTTAAAAATCGGCTCCACTAAAGCGAATATGTCCCCTTATGATTATGAAGACAGGCTGATTGCCCTGCGATCACACTTTATTCCCAATGCCTATGTCACACTCAATGCATGCAATACCGGCTTCACTATCTCGCCTGATTTTTCACAGCTGCTGCGACTTCCGGTTTCCGGATCACTCACAAGCTCGGTATTTGAAAAAATTGAAACAGATGGTCAGTGGTATAAAGAAGAAGACTGGAGTAGAAATCAAACTGATTTGAACAAATTCTCATACAATAAAACAGTTCTCTGCGCTGACGGGCTCTGCTTTCGCATGAAACCTTCGCGATGGTCGTACAATTCCGTCTGGGGGCAATTCAAAGAGGGAGGACTTCCCTTTTATAAATTCTTCTGCAAGTTCAACAACACTGACATGAGATGCGAGCGAGGAATGGCCAATTCCCTTCTCTCTTTTGCTTCAGTTCTTCCTGTGACAGTGGAATCAGACATGGAATCATTCAAGGCCGTGGCGTACGATTGGATTTGCTCAACCAAAACAGATCGATCTTATTTCAAGTCGTGTGTAAAAGGTATTGAAGATGCAATTGAGAGAATGGACCTGGTGTTCAAAGTCCATCCCGGAAATGAATTGATTTGTGATTTTAAATCCTGCAATTCGAAAGTGATCTGCAAGAACGATGAAGATGGAACTCCTAAACTGGGTTCATGTCATCTTCAGACACCGCAAAATCCTGAGCCAACAAATGCGGCCAGAGAAATGCTCGCCTTCATGAGAGGTTTCAACGCTCTCAAGAAAAATGTTCACGGAAGAAAATAATCAATGCATCTGGATTAATGGCAAACTGACAGTGAAGGTAGAGCCCTTGCCTACCTCACTGTCTACTAAAACTTCACCACCATGAGCGCCGACAATTTCCTTAACGATGGCCAAACCAAGCCCCAGGCCACTGACTTCATTGGGCGAAATGGCCCGTTCAAAAGTTTGAAAAATCCGAAGGCGGTCCTCTTCATTGATTCCCATTCCGTTATCTCTGATCATGATAAAAGCTTTTTTGTTCCCGCGATCACAAAAAACTTTGGCCGCAAGTGGTTTGCACTGACCGTATTTCATGGCATTGTTCAATAAATTACTGATCACCTGAACAACTCTTTCCTGGTCCGCTTCCACAAAAATATTGTCTTCCACCCGGAAGTCGAAATTAGAACATTTTTCTTTTACTTGAGGATAAAATTGCTCGAAGACTTCTCTGGCCGTTTTACTAAGATCAATTTTTTCTTTCTTGAGTTCAAGACGGCCTGTACGGATTCTGCCAATATCGAGCATGTCATCAATCAAACGGTTGAGTGCGCCCAATTGCTTTAAATCTGTTTCAATCATTTCTTTTAATTTTTCCCCTTCAAACATTTGCATTTGCCCTTTGGAAAGTTGTCGTTTCTTAATCTGAACCTGAAGCAGCAATGTTGTCAGTGGTGTTTTGAGTTCATGTGAAGCGAGAGAGAGAAAGCTGTCGCGGGCCTTAACTGTGACCTTGAGTTTTTCAAGTGCCACTTCAAGTTCGGCACGAATCTTATTCTGAGTTTCAGTCTCTTTTTTTATAAATTCAACTGCTGCTGCCTGAATAGCGTTATCAATAAA
>DJVH01000031.1 GCA_002440825.1 Bacteriovoracaceae bacterium UBA6261
TCTAAAAAGGTGCCACTAGACTTTGCGTAGCACAAGTCTAGTGGCACCTTTATTGATTATTGGGTAATGTAACGATGAAAGTCGATCCTTTGCCCAGATCACTTTCAACTGAAATGGTGCCTCCCAGAGATTCGACAATCTGCTTGGAAATATAAAGCCCAAGGCCTAGCCCGCTGATGTTGTTGGCGGAGACCACGCGTTCAAAACGATTAAAAATTTTAGACTGCTGATCAGGACTGATTCCTATCCCCTGATCAATGACTTTAATGACTGCACTCTCTTCGCCCTTCACTGCTTCGATGCGAATAGGTTTGCCATTACCATACTTGAGCGCATTGGAAATGAGATTGGTGATAACCTGATCAAGTTTAAAAATATCTGCCATCACCATAATATTTTTTTCAAGATCCGTTTGCAGTCCGATTCCTTTTTGCGCAAACTCTTCTTCCCATCGCTGAAGAATAATATTAATGAGGTCCGTGAGATTGACGGCTTCGATATTCAGATTTATTTTTCCGGCGATAATTTTTGAAACATCCAGCATGTCTTCAATTAAATGTGTCAGATGTCCAAGTTGATTTTGAAAAACTCTCAATGGTGTTTTCAATTTCTCCTGGGGAACTGGTTGTTGTGGATCTTTAGCAATAGTGCGGTTCAAAAGCTGGTTTTGCAAAATGAGCGAGGTCAATGGAGTTCGGAGTTCATGTGAAGCAATAGAAATGAATTCATCCCGCACGTGGACAGATTCTTCCAGTGCTTCCTGAACTTTTTTAAGCTCAGTGATGTCCAGAATAACTCCGGTCATCAATGTAGGTTTGTCATTGATCAGTCGCACTTTGCCGCGGGCATTGATCCAACGGATTTCGCCGTCAGGTCTCAAAATCTGATACTGATCGTTGTACGCTCCACCATCGGCCAAGGCCCTGGTGAGAACATCCTTTGCGTGCTGACGAAATTCAGGAAGAATGAAATTTTCAATGGCAGCTTCGGCGTTGTCGTATTCGAGAGCGTATCCAAAAATTTTCGCCGCTTCTTCCGATAGATAAACTTTTCCGGTGATCAAATCAACTTTCCAGGTGCCCATGTTGGAGCTCTCGAGAGCAAACTTCAACAGATCCTGATTCTCCTGCAAATTTCTTTCAGCAATAAATTTTTCAGTCGTCTCAACAACGGCGCAGTAAAGCCCGCAAACTTCGTTAGTTTCAGAAAAAATGGGGCTGTAGGAAAAAGTAAAATAGGTTTCCTCGAAAAAGCCTTTGCGATTCATGATGAGTTTTAAATCTTCAAGATAGACAGCTTCGCCCCGATCAACTGCAAGAATCAGCGGCTCGATATCAGTCCAGATTTCTCCCCAGACATTTCTAAAAGTCTCTCCGAAGGCAGCGGGATGTTTTTTTCCAAGAATAGCTGCGTAAGCGTCGTTATAAAAAAGAAAACGCTCTTTCCCCCACGCTATAAACATGGGAAAACGAGAATTCATGACAATGCTAAGAGTGAGCTTGAGCACTTGATCCCACTTTTCGGGAGTTCCCAACGGGTGAATCGACCAGTTGATCTCACTTGCGATTTTACCTGTCTCTGAATTTCCAAAAAACGAGAGCATACCGATCCCTAATAGGTGCCACTAGACTTTGCATAGCATAAGTCTAGTGGCACCCTTACATCAAGTCTAGTGGGCGGAAGCCTGAGCACTTCCATTTTTTTCTGATTGTATCTGCATCTGGGCCTGCGCCTGGCTTCCTTCGATGAGAGGCTGGCGCATTCCAAAATCAAAAATATCACCATGCCCGAGAACATGGAGTTTGACTCCGTAAATGGTCATGATCGAATCGCGAGGCGCTTCAGTGATGTTTGTCTTCAGCACTTCTCTTCCATCTAAAATGTAAACGGCATTGGAGCCGAAAACTTCAAAGCCTGTTTCCGTGACGATGATACTTGTGTCTTCATCAATTCCGACGCAAAGAAGACCCGGATTGAGCGCGACGGCTCCGAGCAGACGGCCGATGCGTCCTCGTTGAGCAAAGTGCTGATCAATGATCATTTCTTTGGTGAGTCCGAGTCCAGGCGCCATCATCCAGTTGCCGACTTTATGGGAATCATCATTCTCACCGCCAGTGAGCATCGTTGCACTCATCACTGAAGCACCGGCCGATGTTCCGGCGATGACTGCTCCTGATTCATGAAGCTCCATAATTTTATCAAGCAAAGGTGTTCCGCCGAGACGGGTGGTAATTTTCAATTGATCGCCGCCGGTAAAATAAACGAGCGAAGCTCCTTCAATCAGTTTCAAATGTTCCGGATCGCGCGCTTCTTCGATGGAATTCACATCGAGATGAACAACGTCCTTTACACCGAGCTCATGAAAAACTTTTTCATAATCTTTCCAGACGTCTTCGGCGACATCACTCGCGACAGTAGCGACAACTAATTTGCCGCCATCACATCTCCTGACGAGTTCACGCAGAATTGTTTTTTCGTCATGCTTATCTTCACGTCCGCCGACAATGATCAATGGTCCAGGTGTCATAGTTATAATCCTTATAGATTTTTTGAATCAAATGAGACGAATACTCTCATCAAACAAAAAAAAGCAAAAAAGGTGCCATCAATGCAAAGGTGGAGATTAAGGTGCCCACGCTCTGTAACGAACGTTTCCATTCCCCAGCCAAACAGCAAAAAGCATCATGCGGGTACTGCTTGCATAGACAGTGGCCGCTGGTCCGTAGACAGGTGAACCACCTAGAGTTTCCCAGGGACCCCAGACATTATTCACAGATTGTTTATGCCAGATCGTCTGGTCGGGCCCGACGGTGAAAAGTTCAAGTGTATTCGTACTTCGGCTGATGGCCTCGACTGAAGTTTGGCATACGAGAGGAATTTGCGCTCCTGTGCTCCAGGTGTTTCCGATTTTATAGCGCTGCCAGAGTCTGTCTTGTTGATCACAATAAAAAAAATCTAACCTGTCTTTCGTTCCCCACACGGCGGCCTGATCGTGGTATCTGAAGACAGGCTCTGAGACTAAAAGTTCAAATGGTGAAAGACGATTCTTTACATAAGTTCGTCCATCACTTCCTCTGACAAAATAATGTGTCTGAGTTCCATTCCAGATGGCGAGCGCTGGTGATGAACCGTAGAGAGCTGTCACTCCGTAATTGATGTACCAGTCTCCAAAATTGTCATTTCCATTCGGTGAATTCACAAAAGACGTTAAAGACCAGACATGCTTATCGGCCCCGACGACAGAGATGAGAATCGAATCATATTTTGGATCGTGATAGCAGGAAACGGCGGGTGCACCACCAACATCAATCTGAGAATTTCCCGAATGAAGAACGGGCGCTTTTATCCACGGAGTCCAGAGGCCGGAAGGAAGATAACGTCTGCGGTAAGAGAGTTGTCTGCTTCCATTGCGGACAAAAACATAAGTTAAATTTCCGGCAGTACAGGCGGCGGGATCGGAAGTTCCTGATCCACCTAAGTTAACCCAATCTGTCCATCCGGCCACAGCAGGAAGAGTGAAAATGAGTGATATAAAAAAAATGAATAGTGCACGGATCATAGGCGCCCCCTTTTTTCCACACACTATTCTTCACAAATTTTATCAGCAAGGGGGTTTGCAGTAGACGCAGTTTGAGGTTGTTTCGTGGATACTACCTTGGCACAGTTCAGCTATTTTTGAACTCACTCATGAGCTTCAAAACACCAGCGCTGTTTTCATCACTACGCTGAGCAAGTCCATTCATGACTCCGTTAATATCTTCCACCGGTCTGTTTTGAGAAAGCTTGAATTTAGCTTCGATTTTTTTTATCTGAAAACGAAAGGACACGATCGCAGAAGTTAATTCATTTTCTCCACGAAGATCAGCGGGAAGATGAAATGGCCACTGCGGATCGAACACCTTGGAGAATTTTTTTAATATGTCTAATTGCTCTTTGAAAGGTTCTACAAGTTCCATTGTTCCGTGAAGATGAACAACAGCATAATTCCAGGTGGGAACGTCACGGCCTGATTTGTACCACGTCGGAGAAATGTAAGTATGAGGGCCATTGAAAATGACAGTACAATCGGGAGCCTTTTGAAAAAGCTGCCAATGCAAATTCTTCCTGGACATATGACCGATTAAGACATCTCCTTCTAAGATAAGCGGCAAATGACTTATAAACGGCTGTGAATCGTTGACTTGAGAAATCACTGTCGCAAATGGATTTTGCTGAATTAATGTATTGATTTTTTCTTTATCGTGAATATTGAAATGGTCTGGTAGATACATAGTCTCTTCTTTCTCCGCTTAAATGTTTAATCAAGATCGATAAACGCATCAACACAGCCAAAAGAGAAAAACGGAATATCTCCACGGTATTTCTCATCAGTGAAGATGCCGCCGAGCTTGCGTCTGAACTCTTCGTAAGCTTTTTGCATTTCCATCAGTCCTTCGATGTTAATCGTATCAGTCTGAAGCATGATATAGTTTCTTCCTCTGGTTTTTCTGCCGATGCGGTAGAAACTCAGAAGTGCCGGCATAAATCTTTTAATAAAACGGATAGAAATGGAAGGAAAAACCTTCATGTTCATGAAGTAGGCCTTATTTCGCTGAAGCAAAATCCCCTCTTTCAGCATTCGCTCAACGGAAGGTTTGTATCTTTCACCAAAAATTTTCTGCAACATCTTTTCGTTCACACCTTTTTCATTGGCCGAAAGAAGCGCGATGACAGCTTCAATATCATCGTTCAGTACTTCATACAGATCATTTGATCCAACAGTAAGATGTTTTCGTCCGCTCAGCTGTTTGATAATGGCATCAGCATCAATTCCGGTTTTTTTATAAAAGGCAGGATCAATCTGATTGATGATCTCCACCACTTTCGTTGGCGTCGTCACCTGCAGAAGTTTGTTCAACTTGAAGAGATCAAATTTTTTATCAAAATCGATTCCTTCGCGAACGGTGCGGATAAAATAGCGGGATGTTCCCGAGAGTTCAGCGAGTTTTCTTTCACTGATTCTGGGGTTGCGACGAAAGTAAAGTTCCACTTCTTCAGTGATGGCGAGGCTTAGTTTATTCATGCTTCAAGCTTATCAGAAGTGGTTGAGACCAAACCACAATTCTTTAAAGTTGGTAAAAAATACCGTCATCAACCTATTGAAATTTAATAAACACTGGTTGAAAATCGCCAACAAAACCCCTTTTTTTACCACCTTGTCGCCTTTTGGTTCAAACGCGACCGGAAAGCGACTAAGGCCCCTATCGCTAAAGTTGAACTCCAGTTAGATTGCGCAAAAAACAAAACAGGAGTTCAGTATGAATGCAATGAAAAAAATCTTTTTAAGTGTCGGAGTCGTCTCGATGCTGTCAGTGAATGCGTACGCTTCACAGGTTGAAAGCAACCTGGGGCGCGGTGTTCTCAGTTACGATTTGCGAGCAGGTGTAAAAGACAGATGTATCGAGCTTGAATCAAACGAAGTCGCCACCTCTGATGTGAGAAAAACAGATTACGTTCTGGAGCTGGTGAAAAACAAGGAAGAGCTTTATGACAAAATCACAACGTCCTCTAAAGGTGAAGGATCGTACTATTCATTTTCCGCAAGCGCGAAGATGAATTTCATGAAAGAGCAAAAATGGAACTACAACAGCGTTTATCTTTTTATCCGTGCGACGAGAATCACGAATAAACTTGTGATCGCAAAAGACAATTTGTTGCTAAAGAAAAGCTCACGCAATCTTTTGCAAGACTCACGTTTTCTTTTTAACGAATCATGCGGTGATAAAATCTTAACAGAAATCGAAATGGGTGGAGAAATCTTTGGTGTCTTGGAAGTGAAGACTGAAACTTTCCAGGAAAAACAGTCGCTCGAAATTGAAATCGAAGGCAAAGGCAGTTTTGGCGGCGGAAGTGCCAAGGGCTCATCGGATTACAAGCGAATCATCGAGAAGTTGAAAGAAAAATATTCGGTGAACCTGAAGTATCTGCATATCGGTGGAAAAACTTTGGATGTTCCTCAAAATGAAGAAGGACTTCTCAAAATCACTTCAATGATTGAAGAACTCACGGACAGCAATCCTGTGCCGGTGGGAAGTGTGACAAGAGATTATTCAACCATCAGCAATACTGTGTTTGATACTGAATCACCTGAAGTGAAAGAAAGACAGGAGTTGATTACGACGGCAGAAGTAAAAATCAAGGAAGCGAGAACTGTGTTTGCTGTCGGGCTCTACGCTCTTAACAATCCAAAAGAATTTGCGATGGGTTTTGATAAAGAAGCGCTGAGAGCTCAGCTGGAATCTCTTGAGACATGGATCTGGAATGTGAATCGTTTAAAAGAAAGTGCGTACAGCTTTCAGGAAGATGTGAATGCAGATCTTCTCTTCAAGATGCCACAGGTAAAAATACCGAAGAAAAAAATCTGGAACAGAAACAAGCCGCTGAATGTAAAGTGTGAAACGAAAGCAAGCCCGCTTTGTGGAGTGAAGAATTACAAGAACAAAGAATCTGCCTACTGTGGAGTGAAAAGTCCAAAGACCGGAACAGGGCCTGTGTGCGGAGTTTTATATAAAGAAGGCCAGGCAGAAGTTTGTGGAGTAAAAACATGGAAAACGGACCGCTCCCCTGTGTGTGGAGCTGAAAGATACAATCAGTGCCACTCAAGCTCGTGTGGAAGAAATTACGACGGCTCAAGAAAAAGATGCCGCCACAGCAGCTGCGGAGTAGAGATCTGGAAATCATGTTCAGATAAATCTCACGGCGTCGCTCAATACAATACTTGTAGAAGCGCAAACTTTGGAATTGAGAAATACGAAACGTGCGCGGATCCTGACTTCGGCTACAACTTCAACTCATGCGAACACATGAGCCACGGTGCTGAAGCTTACAACATCTGCAATATCGCTTCGATCGGTAAAGCAGAAACCTACTGTCCTGAGATTTGATCTAAACTGGTTCCAACACAGGAAAGTGTGTTGGAACCTTTTACTGGCATTTTCCCAGATCTTTAAACGCTGAACGAACTTTTGTACTGGTCTTTAAAGAAAGCGCATCGACTGACCAGTCTTGAATATCATTTTGATAAAGCTTCTCGTAAATGAACGCGAGAGCTCCGACTCTCAACTTGTTCCCGATAATTCCCTGAGTGAGATAACCCCAAAAATGGTATTGAAGTCCCGGGATATCGTCCCCCTCAACCAATCTTTCCATTTTATAAGACACGACAGAGGAAGTGCCACGATCGACTGTCAAAGCATCGCCGCTGAAGATCCAGGGAATGACTCCAAGAGCGACCATCGGGTTGCCGTAGATCTCGAGAGCTTTATTGAAAAGTTTTTCTGGAGATACCGAAAAATTATCCTGCTTTAATAACCACAAAAAAAGCGGTGTCGAAAAGTGATTGTATCTCTGCGACTCGTGAATGAATTGCTCATATTTTGGATGATCAGTTAATCCCACAGTCAGCTTATAGAGATTTTTCTCTTTTACGCCTTCTTTTCTCTGCATGATGGGCAAGCCGTTTTCATCACGATAAGAAAAAGTATCGTTTTCCACGTAAGGCAAGTGGGCCTCAAGTTGCTCGAGAAGATTTTTTTCTTCACGAAGCTTAAATCTTTTTTCTTCGCCATTTAAATAGGAAATATGTCTCGATCTCGCCAGGTGAATGAAAGAGGCGAAGTAATTCTCGACAGGCTCTTTGAGTTCCATCTTCGGATTGCCATAAAGAATAAAAGCGTTCTGGAGATAGTATTCCGAGCGATCCATGGGAAAACCAGGAAAGCCTGTGAGCTTCTCAACATATTTAGGCAATGAAAATCCTGCGGGAATGGGATAAGCATCTACCCAGGGATTCACTTCTTCGCGCAAGACTCCCAGAATTTCTTTGCGAAAATCATGAAGTGTCTTATCGGGATACGCAGTCTTTAACGAGCTTGCGACCTGACAAGCAAAGCGTCCCATGCGTTCTTTGGAAAAATAAATATCGGTTGCAAATGAGGAAGAACTCACGAGCATAACAAGAAGAGAACAAACTATTTTTTTCATCGGGCACTTATCCGGTTTAATTGAGAGATTTAATTTCTTCAGTTAAAGCATTGATCAACGGGCCCACCTGCGCTTTGATAAGATTCAGGGCGACGGGGCCAAGCGTATTAGAGTAGTTATTTCCAATGATGACTTTCGAACGAACAATACCAGAAAGTTTTGCTGTAGATTGAGATTGAAGACAAATGGTCGCTTCTAAACCATCCACATTATCAGTCACCAGGCGATCTGAGGAATCGAAGCTCATTCTGAGCTGATAACCGGTCTCTCCTTTTGAACAGGCCCTGCTATCTGCGCTTGATTCAAAAATTCCGTTCACATAAACAGATTTAGAAAGAAACAAAACGGATTTGGTGGCAACAAAGCTGATCACATTCTGCGAGACTTTCTTCTGGCTGATGGCGGCCCCGACAGGGCGGTAGCGGTTGAGCAATCGCTCTGGATATAAAACGGTCTGCTCGAACTTGGAAAGAGCATTGGTCGCGTTGATCTGAAAAGTGATTGGCGATAGGGCCACACTCTGCTGAGCAAGGACAGATTGCGAGAGGAGAATGAATAGAAAGAGCGTCAGTTTTTTCATATCTCCACTTTAAGGCAGAAATGGAGTTAAAGGCTTGAGAGTGTAAATTCGACCTTCTAAATTCACCCTCTGTCTAATGTTTAGACACCCGCCTTTTCCCTTCATGTAATAAATCAAGCTTCCACCTGGCAGGCAGATCTCCGTCTATAATTTGAGTATGAAAACACTATCTGTCTTAGCTTATCTATCAGCCTCTCTCATCCTCTCGCTTAACCTGCCGTCAGCAAACGCTGCGATCAGTGCTGATCAGGCAGAGCAAATAATCAGCGATTTTGGATATGCCTACAAAACCAATTTGGCTCGAGCGGGACAAAAATTACTCGTCAGAAAGGAATGGACCAATAATGCGTTTGATATGTCTATCAAGCATCCGACGGCCAATACACTTGTACTGAACGTTACAAATGGAGTTATCAGCAACAAGAGAATGACAGAGGATACTTTCCGATTACTTGTTTGCCATGAATTAGGTCATTTTTTCGGTGGGGCTCCTAAGCTTAAATCAAGTGACTGGGCCGCAAACGAAGGTCAATCGGATTACTACGCGACTTCAAAATGCATGAAGCGTATGATTTCTCATAATGAATATCTCATCGAGCGGGTGAAAAAAAGTGCGCTTTTGTTTGGTCAGATTATGGCCGAGTCCAATCATGAAGATGTTTCAAAAATTTCATTTGATAATAAAGACAAAAGAGAAGTTCTCGCGACAGATATGACTCACCCATCAGCTCAATGTCGAGTCGATACGCTGATGGCCGGATTAAATTGTCCAATCAGTGCTAACGTCGAATTCTCCAGCACAAATGCAGACGTGGGCGCTTGTCTTGAGAGCAATATTGATGCGCGAATGGCGGCCGGCGCACGCCCTCGCTGCTGGTATCGTCCGGCGGTCGTGGGAAAAGTCTGTCAAAGTAGTGCGACTATCCCTGGTCAGAAAATATCACTGGTTAATTTTACGATAAAAAAATATAAGGACGACATGACTGGTGAATTGAGTGGATATGTCGGTTTAAATAATCCAAAATTTTCCAATGCTCAAAAGATTCGTCGTTTGCACAACAACACTCGCTTTGAATCCATCGATGGAAAAATTGAAATCGTTGACAATCAACTTTACATTGATCAGGAACAATTTAAAGCATTAGCGGGTAAGAGTCTTCTTCCTCTCAGTCTTGAGAAGTTGGATTTGAAANNTCATTACCTGACAAAGTTCCTCCCTTTTTAAATAAATAAAAAACAGGTTAGAATGAATGAAGTGTTTTTTGTGAAACACCACGGGAAAAATTTAATTTCATTAAAACAATATTCAGATGGAGCTATCAAAATGGAAAAAAAACCTCACCTTATTTGGAAAGAATGGAATCTTCCATTTTCGAGACATTCATCTGAAGTCTTAAAGATTGTTAACGTACAAAAAGGGATGAATGTTGTTGACGTTGCCGTAGGTGAAGGCCGCTATGCTATACCAATGAGCAAAACGGGAGCTTCAGTCACAGGCATTGATAATAGTGATTTTATTATCTCGAATCTTAAAAAGAAATTAGATACTCACAATGTCAGCATTAAGATTGTGAAACAAGATATCAGAGAAGCTTTTCCAATCGAAGAAGGCTCATTTGATATTTCCGCCTCACTGGGTACGATGGTTCACATTGATCGGTATGAAGATGTTTGCAATGAACTTTATAGAGTGACAAAGCCAGGGGGCCGGGTTGTTATTGAGTTCAGTAACAAATTTCATATTACTTCAGTTCTTGAAAAACTGTATCAATATGCCGATTTAATAATCAGAAGAAAAAAATTCAGTGAGCGTGTTCCGATTTATTTGCGAAGTCTAAATGAAGGACTTGCTCCCTTCAAGGATAAAAACTGCAAAATTAATTATTATGGATTTTATCCAATACTTCCAAATGGACTACCTGTTCTTGGTGCAAAAGGTGGAATCATTCAACATATTCCAGGACTCTCTTACGGTTTGAAAAAATTTAAGCCTCTCGTTCCTTTTTGTCAGATTATTATGATTGAAGTTGAGAAGATTGGATGATTTAGTTCACTTCTGTGAAAAAACGTTTTCATCACACTGGAGAACATATGAGCCGTCTACGCGTAGAAAGTCTTTCAATGTCATTCGATGGATATGGGGCCGGCCCAAATCAAAGTCTGGAAAATCCATTGGGCGAAAACGGCAAAACAATATTCGAATGGTTTTTCCATACAACGACATTCAATAAAATGATTGGTCAGCCAGGTGGTACAACCGGCATCGATAATCAGTTCGCTTCAAGGGGGTTTGAGAATATCGGCGCCAATATCATGGGCCGCAATATGTTCGGTCCCATTCGCGGACCTTGGCAGAAAGATTTGCAAGGCGAAGAATGGAAAGGCTGGTGGGGACCCAATCCCCCATACCACTCGCCTGTTTTTGTTCTCACTCATCACGCGCGCAAGCCGATTGAAATGGAAGGTGGAACAACATTTTATTTCGTCACAGACGGAATTGAATCCGCACTCAAGCAAGCGCAAAAGGCCGCTGGCGGAAAAGATATTCGTCTCAATGGCGGCATCTCAGTCATCAAGCAATACTTGTCTAAAGGGCTGGTCGATTACATGCATCTGGCCGTTTCACCAAAGCTTCTCGGTGCGGGAGAAAATCTTTTTCAAGGGATTGATCTTGTGAAGGCTGATTATACGATTAAGGAAAGTGTTCGTGGGGAGAATGCTTCTCATGTGATTTTTGAGAAGGTTTGAGTTTAAAAGCTAGAGAATTTGCCGACGTCTAATACAAGGGATTTGGTGGAAGTTTGGCTTGAATGATACTGCTCAAATGGGCGCGCTTGAGCAAAAAATTCAGCATAAACCTGAAATTACATTTGCTGTCTAAATTAATTGGCAGAATTTAAGAAATAGTACGAAAAATAATCGATATTTTTTAATGCCTTTTTTTTATAAAAGAGCTTTTCTAGACCAAGTTTCAATCAGTTTCAATCCTTGTTATTTAAATATCTTTTTTCAGCAAAATATTTCAAAGA
>DJVH01000127.1 GCA_002440825.1 Bacteriovoracaceae bacterium UBA6261
AGTTTTCCAACTTCATCAGCAACAACGGCAAAACCTTTTCCATGTTCCCCTGCACGGGCCGCTTCAACTGAAGCATTAAAAGAAAGAAGCTTCGTTTGAAAAACAATATCATTAATCAATTTTGTTTTTTGCTCAACCGCCGCAAAAATTTGCTCTACTTTTTGTAGATTGGCGCTGGTTGTGCTCATTTGATTGACCATTGAAGCGGTTGTTTCATTAATAACTTCTATCGCTCGCATCATTTCACCCACGATACGATTTCCCTCTTTGGCGGACTCGTTAGTTCCAAGCGCAGTATTTTTTGATTTCTCGGCATTCGCTGCCGAATGCTGGACCATTGTCGTGATTTCTTCCAGAGCGGAAGAAGTCTCGTGAATACTTTGCTTATTGGAGTTTGTTACTTCAGACAGGGAAAGTGAAGCTTTGCGAACTTCTTCTGCCGTCGTAAACATTGCTTTACCAACGTGATTCATTTCTTGAATAACCTGAAGTGAATTTCTTTTTAAGTGAATAAAGAAATAAACCGCATAGCTTCCCACCACAGCAACCAAGACAACGCCTAGAGCAAGCATGAAAGCGATCTTTCTAGATTGATCACTGGCCGTCGTGTAATTGGACTGAATAAATGAAATCTCAACTTGAGATAATTTTTTAAGTGGATTCATAAAGTCAGTAATGACCATTGGCCATTCTTCTTCAAGAAGATCGCCAATTTTATCTTTTTCATCTTTGGATAACAGTTCAAGGGCGTGCCCCGTTGTCTTATCAAAAACGTCTATACCATTTTTTAATTTGTTATAACTTTCCAGGTTTTCCCCGGACAATTTTTTGGAATCATATTTTGAATTAAACTGCTCCCAATTTTTTTTAATTTCAGCTCTTAATGTTTCCAGTTTATTTTTTACGGCGACAGCAGGAAGTTTATCCGCGACAACTGCCATGAGGCGGTAGCGGATATCATCGAGTGAAATACTGATCTCTGAAAGCCGTTGAGCATTCATGGTATGTTCTTCATAAACGACATACAGTGCTTTGGTTGACGTTCTGGTCGAATAGAAGGCGGAAGAAAAACCTATGACGACAAAAAACAGCAACAAGAAAGTAATTGTCAGTGATTTTTGAACTAAATTCTTATCAACATTTAATATATCTTTTATCTTCATTGTTTTTTCCCGCGCTTCTTTTAATTTATTATTTCAAAGCAATTTATTTCTCAGTTGGAAGCCCTTTGCTCTTCCATTCAGGAAATCCACCTCTGAACCAGTAGACATTTTTCTTCCCTTTTGAAAGCGCCCACTTTGCCGCTTTATAAGATTTCCAGCACTCTTTACCATTGCATTGGAAGATCATGTTTTCAGCAGGGAGTTTTGAATCATCAAACTTGTCCGCTGCTGCATCGAAACCAGCTTCTTTTTTACTCTTCTCACCATAAGGAACTGAAACAGCGCCTTTGATATGTTCTTCAGCAAACTCCGTTGCCACTCTTGTGTCAAAAAGCTTTGTTCCTTTTGCCATTAAGTCTTTTGCTTCTTCAGCAGTAACGATTTTCGCTCCATCTAAGCTTTCCGGTGTATCGTTTGAAAAGGCAGGGGTAATGAGGGCCAGTGAAAATAAACTCATGAATAAATACTTAAACATCAGATCCTCCAAAAAAATTGTGATGACCACGTATCGGAGGTGAAAATCCAGAGTTAAAACTTGTTCACGATCTTCAGGCAATGAGAAGTCAATTTTAAAGTTAGCTGTCTAAATTATTAATCTCGACAAAAAGACAAAGCCAGACGTGGCGCTAATTTTTCACCCCTTTATTGCTTCTGTTTCATTTTGACGTCAAAAAAGACGAAGTGCAAATCTGTCAGTTAATTGGACACCACTGTAAAAATGACCGCAGAGAATTTAAATGAACAGCTTTAAGCGATAGACTTAAAAAAAAATACTTGGAGAAAGGCATGTTAAAAAAACTCATCATAACGTCACTCTTTATCTTATCGAATATGCCTTTGGGATTCGCTTCCAACGAGGAACTTTACACTCTTTTAAGCCAAAAAGAAGAAAACTATTTTAATGATGAGACCTTTGATGTTGTCTCTTTCAACCAATATAAGGCCATGGAGCTTCTTGATGCTTCATCATTAAACCGCATTTTGGAATTAGATAAGGCCCCGTCAGTCTTTATCCCCTTAGAATTAACAAATGAAGAATTGATCACTTTAGCGGCCGCCACAAGCCTTGGTGTAGTCGCCTTTGCCAATGACCAGCAAATTTCAGATACGATTGAAAAAAACAATTCATCTACAGCAAGCAAAATTACTTCTGTAGGTAATTTTATAGGTGAAACTTCCTTTGCTTATATCGCTGCCGGTTCTTATTTTCTCGGCGTCGTCATGAAAGACAATAAAATGGTTAAGGCCGGACTCTTTATTATCGGCGCAGAAATCGCACAATCCCTAGTTACCACGTCGGTTAAAAATATTGCAGGTCGNNGCGCCCTTCAAGTGATATGGGCCCATATACTTTTTTTGAGAATGGAGAAAAATCTTTTTGGAGCGGTCACACTGCAACTTCATTTACGCTGGCAACAGTTCTAAGCGAAATGTACAAAGAAGAATACCCGGTTGTTCCTTATGTGGCTTACGGGCTGGCAGCACTCACAGCATACGCAAGAGTTCATGGTGATAATCATTGGGCAAGTGATGTTATTGCTGGAGCTGTAGCGGGGCATTTAATTGCAAAACTATCAATGTCGTACTTGAATAAAGATGGAAAAAGAAGTGGTGTAACAGTGACGCCTGAACTGGATCCAAACGGCGACGGATTCAGAATTTACGTCAAGTGGACTCCAAAAAGTAAAAAATATATCTTCTATTAATGTGGTCATGCTGGAGTTCTACATGAAAAGATCCAAAGCGCTTATTTTATGCTTCTTCTTATCTTTGAATGTGTTTGCCGCTCAAAAAATCTATCAAACCATAGATCCACAAGTTAGTGTAGCTGGTAATAAATTAGAAGTTGATGCCACTGTTAAGTTTTCTTTTCTTAAAAAAGTTAAACGTAAAGAGTTTGTGGAAAGAATAGAATTTGTTTCACCGGCCATGGGCTGTGTTGATACTTATTATTGCTCAGCTAAGAATTTTAGAGTTGAGGACAATAAGCTATTGGCAGATGTTTTTATTGATTTGGATATGGATGGAAATATCGATTCAATTAAGAAAGGGACATTTTTAGCCTATACCAACGGTTCACAAGTAGATCTCTCGAAAATGACTATTGTCTATGTGGATACCAATAAAGGCCGCCTTGAAGACGGCGCTAATCAAACTTTTTATTCCATCATTCTTAGATTATAAAATTCAGTTTATAATTTATTCCAAACATCCTCTGACACAATTTCCTGCTTGAAGGATGAGTGGCAATTGGTACAACTTTGAAGTGTTTTATTGGTCGCAACCAGGACCGCTTTCATATCTTTTTTCCTGGCCGCCAAAATGATCTTGTCTGCTTCTTTATGCATTTTCAGCCCCATTTCAGTAAAACCAGGTGTATTCTTTCCCATGTGGTTGCACATCATTTGCATCTCAGGAGAAGTGCCAAGTCTTTTTCCAGCTTCTTCAATCTTTTTATAATTCTTATCAATAAAAGCTTCCGTTAAATCTCTGACTGCTTCAAGATGATCTCGCATATTTTGTTTCTGATGTTCTGCCATCATTGAAGTTAACTTTAAGGGTTTTCTGCTGTCTGCAGAAGTCATGGAAGACATTGCGGCGTGATTAACTTGCGCGAATACATTCAAATTAAGCAATGATAACGAGACAAGTAAAAATCTTTTCATGTAAAACTCCTTCGAAAATCTTTTGCGTAAATATACGATGATCAAGCGAGAAGGTCAGGCCGCTGCGGCCCTAACAATTGCATTCAATTTTTTTAAACATATCGCTTTTCTGAAAATAAATAGCGAAGAAACTCCAAAACGTTGTTCTAAAAGTCATTGCGACAACAGTTTTGTTTTCATAAAGACCACCTTGGTAAATATAGTTGGCTAAATACAACAAAACTAATGCACTTAACACTGCCAGGACGATGGACAGTTTTTTCACGCAGGATTTCAGTCTCAAAGTTGAAATTCCCGCCATTACATAGAAAAATCCTGCAATAAAATTAAACCATAAAACCAGCGGTACGATATTGCCTCGAGCTGAGACTGCGTCTTCACCAAACAGGGCCCGACCGCCTGAAAGTATTGTCATTAAGCCAAAGATTAAAAAGGTTAAGCCTATTTGAATATGACTCTGCTTTAAAAAATTCATTTCATCACCTTATTTAATGAGGTACAGGTAAGAATCGGCAAGGGCATGGACTTCATGTTCAATATTTGCTGGAATTTCATAGAAAGCACCACTTTGGAGATTGTGCGTTTCACCGTTAATCAAAAAATTTATCTCACCAGACTGAACGAGCAAAACTGCAGGGGTCGAAGTGGAATGTTTTTCAAGTCTCTGCCCTTTCTTAAAACCTAAACCGATCAATTTAAATGATGGATTGGCCAACACTTTAACCGTCTTAGAAAGTTCATTTAAGACAATTTCATCTTTTAACAATCGTTTCATTTTTCTTTCCTTTGTTATTTCATTTTTGTCTTGATCATGATTTTATTATATGCAATACTTGCATTTATGCAACAGTTGTTTTTGGGGAAATGTATGGCTACACCTAACTATCTAAAAGCATTAACGATAACAATAATCCTACATGCGCCGCTTTTGGCGGCCGAAGATGAAAGGGCGAAAATTCCCGTTTTAACTCTTAAAGAGCTTGAGTCCGAGATGATTAATCAATCACTCGATCTTAAGTCAAAAAACTATGAAGTTGAAGCTGCAAAAGAAAAGCGAGAAACTCTTTCCTCCAACTATATTCCTAAGCTGACACTGGAAGGCACTTACAAATACGTTTCCGAAATTCCGGAAATCAATATGGCGCCGGGACGAACATTCAAATTCGGTGACAATAAGAACTACAGTATTGGTCCAACACTTTCCATGACTCTTTTTGATTTTAACTCCAGATCACAGATGCAAAATTCTTTGGATAAAACTACATCGGCCAAAGAAAATGAAACAAAAACCTTAACATCTCATTCTCTCTTTAAAACACGGTTACACTATCTCAATCTTGTCTTCCTGCTCGAAAAAAGAAATCTCACCTTTGAATCATTAAAAGTTGCTAAGAAACAATTCAATGATGTCGCGGCCAAAAAGCGTTACGGCTCAGGTTCTAGACTGGATCTTTTGACTGCCCAGAAGGAAGTTCATGAACTTGAATCGCAGTTAAAGGAAATCGATTTCAACATCACGGCTGAGCAAATTGAACTCTATAAAGTTACTTTTCATCAAAAAATAAAGGAAGAAAATTACACGCAGGGGCTGAACAAACTGGAAACTTTGAATGAACTGCAAAGTCGATTTGCGCATTATCATAACAATATTCCAGGCGTTCAAAGTAATGCGAAAGTTAAATCTATAAGAGATTTATCAGAGTCTTTTGAAAGTCAGGCAAATGCCATTTCCAGTCAAAGATATCCCAAGATAGTCTTATTCGCGCGAACTTCTTTGGATTATCCTAATGGGCCCGATCTTACACGATTTAATCAAAACGCTGTTGGCGTTTCATTATCAATGCCATTATTTGATGGCGGCGAACTCTCTCACAATATGAACGAAAAAAATCTTCAGGCCATGGTCCTGAAACAACAAGCACTCAACGAAGAACGAAATATAAGCGAGTCAATCCAGCTGGCAATAAAACGAATTGAAAATCTTCAAGAACAAAATGAAATCATTGAAAAGAAAATCGAAGAATCCGAAGACATCGCAAACCTTCTCTATAAAAGTTACCAGGATGGACGTGGAACTTTTATTGAAGTCGAACGCGCTAATATAAAGCGCCGGGAATCAAAACTAAGCCTGAGTTTAAATCAATATCAGATCATTCATAATTTAATTCAATTAGCTGACGTGGCAGGAGAATAGCAATGAAGTTTAATAAAAAATTTCTTCTTATCATTCCATTGGTAATTATTACCATTGCGACAATAAGATTTGTTAGAGACCGCCTCTCCCCTATGCGTTTTTCGGGAACGGTGGAGGCCACACAAGTCGTTCTCTCGTCACGGATCAGCAGCAATATTAAAACTATTCAAGTTAACGAAGGTGACGTTATAAAAAAAGATGCGGTATTAGTAACCCTGGATTGTGAGGATATGCAGGTCAACCATGCCCGTCTATTTGATGATTACAATCGTGCGAGAAAACTACTGGCCAGCGGAG
>DJVH01000028.1 GCA_002440825.1 Bacteriovoracaceae bacterium UBA6261
ACGCTAGACTTAGGATCTAGTGCTTCGGCGTGGGGGTTCAAGTCCCTCTCAGGGCACCATCTCTTTTCAAATAACTTCTTAATTCTTCTCCTACACATTTCCGAGTCACTTTTAGGGATAGAATCTTTTTTTTGTTGGATCTTTGTTAAAGATTTAGCCTTCTTAATTTTGATGCTTTGCTCTTTCATTCTCAAGAAATCCTTAAAAAGTTTAAATTCTTTAAAAAATTCTTTATAAATTTAAAAAGTGTGAGATAAATAGAACAGATAGTCATGTACTCTCAAAATGAGGATTACGAATATGTCTGAACTAAACACGGTTAAATTCGCTACGATCTTTAACGAATTGATCAAAGAGTTTCCAAATGTTCCGCACGATGCAATCGAAGCAGCATTGGAGTTCAAAATGGTTGCTTCAAAAATGCAGCTTGAGCGCGAAGAAATGTTTCAGAATTTTGGAATAACTCCAGGACGTTTCCATCTTCTGATGATTTTAAAAGGTGAAGATGGATATATTTTATCACCATCTGAGCTTGCAAAGAGAACAAATGTCACCAGAGCAACCATGACTCAATTTGTGGATGCTTTGGAACGCGAAGAATATGTTAAGCGCACCGATGATCCAAAAGATCGCAGAGGTATGCTTGTTCAATTAACTGACAAAGGCATTGCAAAGTTAAAAGAAATTCTTCCTCATTATTTTAAGAAAATGACTGAATTCACCGGTGATCTTTCCGCCGAAGAGCTGGAGACGCTGCTTAGATTAATGAAAAAAATCCAATCAAACGGCCTTAACTAAGGCCGTTTTTTTTTGTCTAGAGTTTGTCTTCTCCACACCAGGTTTTCCCTCTGAAAACTAGTACGTATTACCTAATTCTATTACCGGCTAAAATTTCCGGTGGTGTCTGCTCTTTTGACACCAATCCTGATTGATTGTTCAATATGTTTACAGGAGAGAATGTTCTTCTTGAGCTTTGATCTACAAGCTTTAAGAAAAATGTCCCCAATTGAATGGCATTAAAAATGCTTAACAAATGACAGACTGGTTTTTAGATCAGAACAACAATTCAGGAGACTTTAAATGAAAAAACTTTTTATCGCTGCAACTCTTCTCACATTAACTTCAACTTCTTTTGCAGCAACTACAGGGACATTACTTCTCCAGGGTGTCGTTGCTCAAAAAATAAGTGTAAGTGTAACTCCAGCTGCAGGCGCTTCAACTCTTGATCTGGCTTCCAATCAAACAGATCTGTCAGTGGCAACTGTAAATGAAATTTCAAACTCAAAAACTGGTTATAAAATGACAATTACATCAGCGAACCTGGGTAAATTGAAAAGAACCGATGGCTCTGATGTCTTTTCTTATTCATTGAAATACAACGGGTCTGCAGTCGCGCTTGGAACAACTGCTGGAACAACAATTACAAACTCTTCCGCATCGGCGGTAAACGCTAATAAAAGCGTGACCATCAGCTATACAGGGGCAGCAGCTGAAACAATGGTTGAAGGTACTTATGCTGATACTGTGACTTTCACAATCGCTGCAAACTAATTCATTTCAACAATCTTAAATTAGTGAGGCCTGCTTTTAAGCAGGCCTTTTTTATGTGAATTAAGGTTTTAAATGTTTCCGACCGATATGGTCGGTTATGAGGTTTGTTTACTATTTCGCTCTTTTTATTTCCAGTACGGCCTTTGCTGAATCAAAGGGAACTCTGCATTTGAGGGCCCAGGTGCCTTTAACGGCGAAAACAAGCATCAGCCAGTATAACGTCAACGCGAATGTCGCGCTTTTAATTCTCTCCAGTCAAGTGAACTCCGAGTCTCTACAGGAATCACAAAAATTTGAAGTGGAGGGTATGAATCAGGCAGGCCTCGAGGGGCATATAAAAAAAATAGTCTCAAATGATCGCACGATTCAGTATCATCTTTTGATTAATCGACTGAAATCAACGGCCGTCGATGATAAACCAATTTTTTTGAAAATCTCTGCAAATTAAGTTTCTATAGCTTCTAAATATTCTTATAATTATTGTTAACTCTAACGGTGGTTTCAAGGAATGAAGCTCAAATTTTCGTTATTTCTAGTCGTTCTGTTATTTTCCAGCAACACCCTTGCCTTTAAATTTTCTCCCATGTCAGCAAGCATCGGATACAAAAATAAAGAGAGTAGTGCTTTGTTTTACATGGAAAACGATTCAGATCAACCTATTGCTGTACAGGTTTCTGTCGCTAAACGCGAAATGGATATAAATGGCAATGAAACCAATACAAAGATTGGAAATGAAATTATTATTTTTCCCACACAACTTATTATTCCTGCCAATGAAAAAAGATCTGTAAAGGTCAGCTGGAATGGCAAAGATAAAATTGAAAGTGAGCTTGCCTATCGCTTGATAGCTGAACAATTGCCTATTGATCTGGAAAAGACAAAAAATAAAAAAGCGAACATTAAAGTGCTGCTTCGTTATATGGCAGCACTATATGTGACTGATGATGACTTCTCTTCAGATGTAAAATTCAACAGCGTGAAGAGAAATGAAAACAAACTGTCTTTTGAACTGGAAAATAGAGGAAAGAAACATCAGGTTCTTGCTAATCTGCACATCAAAGCTTCGATTGAGAAAAATAAAAAAGAAGTCGAGCTCAAGCCTGAAGATTTAAAAGGGATGACAGGCGAAAATATTCTTCCTCAGTCAAAAAGAATTTTCACTCTTCCGCGTGAGGGAAAATTGTCTGAGATTGATTCTAACAGCAAGGTAAAAATCAGTTTTGAAAAAGACTAATCTTTTTGCACTCACTGTTTTTTTAGTGTCGGCTCAGGTCCATGCAGACTCATCAGATGAGTTATTCAAAAAAGTATTTGGAAAAAACAGCGAATCGAAGAAAGTCGTCCTTGATGCGACTCTGGGGGATTTCTATCTCGGTGGCGTGAATTCGACGATTGCTGGTGAACGTTTAATTTCTCTTTCTGGAAAAGATCTGGAGGCTTTGCTCAGCAGTAAAGTTCGCGAGAATAAACGTTCTCTTTACCATTTTCAGGATAAGGATGTTGAAGTGGCAAAGTTGCCTTTCAAAGTTACCTATCTTGCTTCTGAGCTCAGAATAAAAATTGAACTTCCACCTGATGATCAGGAACCGGTTAGTTCAAATATCTACGAAGAGCTGGTGCCTTATTTTTCAAGAAAGGCACAGACTCCAGCGACTTTCAGCTTCGGCACAAATTATAAACTTGAAGCAGTAGAAATTAAAAATCTTGATCAGAAGAGTTCATTCAACGCGCAGATTGATTCATTCATGAACATCAAGAGTCTGACTTTCGAAAATCAGATGAATTATATTTCTACAAGAAAAGAACCTTGGTACAGACAAAATTCCCGTCTGGTGATTGACAGTCCTTCCAAAATGCAGCGCTTTGAAATGGGGGATATTACTTATCCAATTTTAGGTTACCAGCAAAGCCGGACTTTGGGGGGCGTTTCTTTTTATAAAGATTTTTCTTTAAATCCCTATCGAGTGACTTCTCCGACTTCTTCATTTGAATATGAAGTGACGAGCAGGTCTTTAGTACGCACTATAGTCAATGGGGCCATTTTAAAAACGGAATATAAAAATCCTGGTCGTTATTCTGTTAAAGATATTCCTCTCAATAATGGATTGAACCGCATAGTCGTGGAAATCACAGATGATTTTGGAAAAAAAGAATTATTAATTTTTAATGAATCAAGTTCGCTGGATTCTCTCGCCGACAATGTCAGCCGTTATGCCCTGGTCGCAGGCGTTCCTGTCAACGACACAGAAAACCATCGCGATTATGATCAATCAAAGGGGACATTTTATTCTGGCTTTTATCAATATGGTGTAAGCAGGCACTGGACAATTGGTGGTTATTCTCAGGGGAATAAAAATTTTAACATGCTTGGCGCCAGCAATATTTTATCCACCGGATTGGGTAATGTTTCATTTGATGCCGCTGGGTCAAAGAACAAAATGCAAAGCGGGACTGCTCTTCAGACCAACTACCAACTTAATCTTTTTGGGTCTCAATGGTACGACAGTCATAATTTAAACTTGAGATTTGAGTATCGTTCTCCCTGGTTTAACGAAGCAGGAGAAACTACTTACAATCGTTTTGATTACAATGCTGCTGCCAATTACAGCGTACCTTTTCTGGAAAAATTTAATGCTTCTGTTGGTGGAAACGTTTCTCATCCAAGAATCGGCGACAACGAAAGATTTGGTCTCGATACCAGTTTGACCTCACGCTTGTTTAATGCAACGTCATTAACTTTTTTCTATGGCCGCTCCCGCGACGAAAATAAGAACTGGAACACCCAGCTTTACTTATTTCTTAATATTGCTTTTGGAGAAAGCTCCACTTTTGCCTCAGCTTATTATGAAAAGAATTCTGAAACGAAACGTGTGACAATTATTAATGATGATGGAAAAAAACTTCATAGCTTAAAAACGTCAGCGTCTATTGATGAAAATATCGCTTCAAGAAATGGATCACTTGATCTTCAATACAACACCACTCTTGCTGATCTGGGAATCAGAGAAGAGATACAGGGAATGAAAGGGCGAGCCACTGGTTCAAAAACTTCGATCCGGATGTTGAGTGCCTTTGCGTACGTTAAGGACAATGAAAAATCAGCCTTTTCTATTTCACGACCCATTTCAAACAGCTTTGTCATCTTTAAACCGAACGAAAGCTGGAAAGGTCAACGCTTTGGAGTTCAATCCATCACGAATAACAACGATACAGAAACAGGACTTTTTGGTGAATCTCTGGTTTCTGGTTTGACCCCATACCAATACCGTCGCCTTCAGCTGGACCCAAGTTTTCTCGAACCTGGCTATAGTTTAGGTCAAGAGAGCTTCGTTGTTTATCCACGCTATCGCAGTGGAAGCCTTTTCGTGATCGGCGAATCTGGACTTCTTGTGTTGAAAGGAATTATGCTCGACAAAAAAGGAATGCCACTATCATTGAAAGTCGGATATCTCACGACAAAGAACGGAAAAACGATTCCCTTCTTCACAGGCCGGGATGGAGAATTCTTGATTGAAGGTGCGGAGCCGAGTTTGGTTAAAATCCAAATTGATGATGAGCAATTCGAACAGAGAGAACTGGATTTAAGTGGAAAAGCTAGCGGGATAATGGACATCGGAAAATTTATTGTTCCAGAAAAAGAGGACCGTTTATGAAAATGAAATTGTCAGCCCTTCTATTTTTAATGAGCGCTCAATCTTTTGCTGCTTGTTTCTTTTCTTTAACAGCTAATTCAATTAACTACACCGTCTCTGAAACAAATTCCGGCGCTGTTGAATACGAAGTGGTGCTCAATCGCGGAAACACAAACGATTCAAAGTGTGACACTTTCCTGGTAGGTTTTTCTGAAGGAGGGGCGGCCAATTACAATCGAATGGCAACCAATTCTCTGAACGGTATTACGATTCCTTATAATCTCTATAAAACATCTAACTCAACGACCATGTTGAAAAGAATTGAAGATTCCAGCAGCTATAGCCAGGTCTTGAATGGAAACATTGGCAGAAATGGATCGGCTAATTTAAATTATTTCTTCAAGCTTGGAAATTTGAGCAACTCTTCACTCACACGAGGCGGACTTTACAAAGACACAATTAATCTCACTGTAGATTCCGGGGATTTCGATCTGCTTGCTGATGAAGCCAGTACTACATTGCAGGTAAATATCAATGTTCCCAAAATGGCTTCACTTTCTCTTGTTAATTCTGGTGGAGCATTCGATGCTTCAAGCACCAATAAAACTCTCGATTTCGGCGAACTAAGCGAAAATCAAGATTTATCATTTGATGTCATCATTTTAAGCAATGCTGGCTATAACCTGAGCGTTTCTTCTTTAAACAAGCAGGTCATGCAGTTGCAAGGTGCGACTCCAGCTTCATCAAATCAAATCAGCTATTTGTTTTATGCCAACAGCAGCTTAAAAAATATTTCCTCTTCGAATCCGATCAGCATCGTTAGTGGAAGTGGGGTAACGCCGGTTTCAGGTACAAGAGTTCCGGTGAAAGTCGTTATTCAATCTGTGACTGGTAAAGATCCGGGGATTTACCAGGACTATTTAACTTTCACGATTGCAACCACTGAATAAAATGTTCAAATGGCATTGCATTAACCCCTGATCATGGTAAAACCCTTTCCAATTCTTTTTTGGAGGTTTCCATGAAAATATTCATTTTAATTTCTGCCTTAACTCTTTCTTCAGCAGCTTTTTCAGTTGAACAATGCCCTGTTGAATTCCCTTCAGAGAATTACCTGGAAAATGTAGGAAAATTGATTACAGAATCGGACTCTTGCTATTCGGCTTCTGAAATTGCTGATGCTTGTGCCCTTGGAGCTGGTGGAGATGTTTTCACTGTCGGTAAAGCGATCAGCAGATGTGAAAGAGATATGCCTGTTATGTCGAAAACCGATGCTTCAATGTATGCGACTCTCAATGACAAATGTTCTGAAAAGTACTCGACAATGGAAGGAAGCATGTACCGTTCAATGGAGGCATTCTGCCATTTACAAGTCACCAGACTCTTTTTGAGTCTTTTGACTCGCGAAGAGTAAGTTCGACTTGAAAAATCCGCAGTTTCCTCTTCCCTGAAAGAGAGCTTTTGACTAAAATGAAGCCATCTTGAGAAGAGGAAACTATGTCAAAAAAAATCTGTCTTACGGGGGTTAAGCCTACCGGAATGCCTCACCTTGGTAATTATATCGGCGCTATTAAACCAGCGATCGACATGGCCAATTCAGGCGAATACGAATCTTATTATTTTATCGCTGATTATCATTCACTCATTGGCGTTCACGATCCCAAACTTTTAAAAAGCTATATTTATGAAGTTGCGGCCACATGGCTGGCGATGGGCCTTGATCCAAGCAAAGTCACGCTATATAAACAAAGCGATATTCCGGAAATTCTTGAATTGCACTGGATGATTTCATGTTTTACCGTGAAAGGTCTTATGAACCGCGCTCATGCTTACAAAGCAGCAGTCCAGGCAAACACTGATGAATCGCGAGATGAAGATCACGGTATTAACATGGGTCTGTTTACTTATCCGATTCTGATGGCAGCGGACATTCTGATTTTGAATGCAGATGTTGTTCCGGTGGGCGCAGATCAGCTTCAGCACATCGAAATCACCCGCGATATCGCTACGGCTTTCAATAATTCTTACGGACAAAAATTAAAACTTCCGAAAGGAATCGTCCGCGAAGGAAATAAACTTCTCGTTGGTCTCGACGGCCGTAAAATGAGCAAGAGCTACAACAATCACATTCCTCTTTTTTCATCAGAAAAAGAATTAAAGAAACTTATTAATAGAATCACCACGGATTCAAGTGATCCGACGACACCAAAGAATCCGGATGAGTCTTTAATTTTTGAATTCTACAGTGAATTTGCAACACCTGCTCAGACAGAAGCGCTGCGCGCCTGGTATCAGCGTGGAATTGGCTGGGGAGAAGCAAAAATGGAACTGCTTGCAGCGTTGAATGAAACACTTAAAGGGCCGCGAGAGATCTATGCAGAACTTATGGCCAATACTAAAAAGATTGATACAATTTTAGAAGATGGCGCAGCAAAAGTAAGACCGCAGGCACAGAAATTAGTCAGCGATTTGAAGCATACAATCGGCGTAAAATAAATTTGTCAGGAGACAGTGAATGTTGAAACTAGGATGGTTGTTAGGATGTGTATTTTCACTTTCTGTTTATGCACAGGATGTTGTTGTCAATCCACCGTTAAGCATTGAACCTGAAGCCGGCCAGCATCTCAAAGGTCCAGTAGAACCTGTCGAAGGTGCTCTTGTTCCTGTTAAAGCAGACATCACAGTCGACGGACAACTGAAGCTTGAGGATAAGAAACCAGAAGCAGCTTCGGTCCAGGAAAATCTACAAGAAAAATTACAAGAAAAACTAGTTGATAAGCTAGATGATAAGCCTGCGAGTAAGCCCGAAGCACAAGCTTTCCAGGAGCCTTCTTCAGTCGATCTATTGCCTCTGGAAAAGTACCTGCAATTCTCATTCGGTTATCTGGATTCAAAATGGGAGAAAATTGATCC
>DJVH01000021.1 GCA_002440825.1 Bacteriovoracaceae bacterium UBA6261
GATCTAAAATTTGCATTCAGCTATGGAAATGGCGGTGGAATTGTATCAATCGTCGATCGATATGGTAACAAAACACTTGTACAGCATTTAAATTCATCTGCAACAAAAATAATTGCGCCGAATGGCCAGGAAACCAATCTAGAAGTTGATTCAAATGGATGGATGTCTAAAGTTCATAATCCAAACAATGAAGTCTATACTATGACTTATCGTTCGAAGGGGCTTTTATCATCATTTCAAAAGCCTGAAGGGCAAAAATCATTTTTTAATTACGATGCTTTAGGTTTTTTAATCAATGACCAGACGGATGCTGGTAACTGGCTTTCTTTATTTAAAACTACCAATGAAGATGGATGGGCAATTTCGAGCAAAACGGCAGAAGGGCGTGAAGAAAAATTTGAACTTAATCCTGACGGACAAGATTTTTTTAGATTTCATACAAATAGCTCCGGAGTGACTTCATCGACATTTTACAAATTTTTAGGAGAATCACAATCAGTTAGTGCTGAAGGTTTAATTACAAAAAAACTTTCTGTTGAAGATGCTCGATTTAATTCAATGGTTCCGTTCATTTTTGAATCAAGTACTGCAATAGAAGGCACGGATTTTGAACGCATTGAGAGAACAGAGAAAAACTATTCTTACTTAAATAACAATATTTTTCAATTGCGCAATTATTATGAAAAAAGAACAGTGGAAGGAGATGATTTAAAATCGTTCATCACAACTTTTGACAATGCAAATCGAATTTTTACTTTTGTCACACCAGAAGGAAGAAGAAGTGTTGCAAGTTTGAATGAAAAGGGTGATGTGGCATCTACTCAGAATGGGACAAATTTGCCGATACAAATTACATACGATAGCAAAGGAAGAACTACAGCAATAAATCAAGGTGAAAGAAGTACA
Organism: Bacteriovoracaceae bacterium UBA6261; assembly: GCA_002440825.1. Taxonomy (GTDB): domain Bacteria; phylum Bdellovibrionota; class Bacteriovoracia; order Bacteriovoracales; family Bacteriovoracaceae; genus Bacteriovorax. The sequence continues at coordinate 907 of DJVH01000021.1, forward strand.
AGATTAGATTATGATAGTCTTGGTAATATTTCTCAATCAACTGATGTTTACGGAAAAGTTACCAGTTTTAAACACGACCCAGCAGGAAGAGTTATTGAGAAGATTCTTCCAAATACAATGTCTATTAAGTTCACTTATGATAAAAACGGAAATGTAACAAGCATTTCTCCACCACAAAGAAATGCCCATATTTTTTCGCTAAATCTATTTGAATTTATTTCTGCTTATTTGCCACCGCTCCTCAATGGAAAATCGACTTCTACTGAGTATACTTATAATTTAGATAAACAATTAACCAACATTACCCGTCCTGATGGAAAAAAAATACAGTTTAACTATAATCAAAACTCAGGAAAACTGAGTTCAATTCTTTCCGACAATGGAGAATATCAATACTCCTACTATGACGAATCAGCACAGTTAGCAAGGATAACTTCGCCTGATAATGTTGCGACAGATTTTGAACACACAGGACCTTTACTCAAGAGAGAGGAAACGTCGTATGCAAAAATTAATTCTCAGTTTATTCTCGATTATCACAAAGACTTTTCTCTAAAATCAATCACAGTCGGAGATGGCACTAATAACTCAGTCATTCAAATTCAAACTGACAAAGATAATCTGCCGATTAAAATTGGAAATGAATCTTTAAATTATAATAGCAACGGAGCTCTTGAAAAAATCCTTCATACGAACATTCATCAGGAAATCACCAGAGACGAATATGGTGAAGTGATTGGCGAGAAAGTTGAAAGCACACTTCAAAAAAATAAAAAATCTATTCTTTATAAAAGCTCAATGACTCGTGATTTGTTAGGGCGAGTTGTTCATAAAAGTGAAACGCTAGAAGGAAAGGACGGTCCATCCCTGCAGTATGTTTACGATACTAATGACCGTCTTGTTGAAGTATTGAGAGGAGCAAAGTCGATTCGTAAGTACGTCTACGACCCCAACGGCAATCGAATCAAATTTACAGAGGGTAATTCATCAATCGATGCTTCCTACGATGAACAAGATCGCCTTCTTAGCTACGGTAAAACCACCTACAAGTATAACGACTACGGTGATCTAGCTCAAAAAATCGCTTCCAACGGAAAAATTCAAAGCTTTGAGTATGATACTTTTGGAAATCTAAAGCGTGTAGTAATTGGCAAAGATATGATTGAGTATATTGTTGATGGACAAAATAGAAGAGTTGGAAAGAAAATTAACGGAGCTTTGGTTCAGGCATTCATATATCAATCTCAAACACAAATCGCTGCTGAGTTGAATGGCGATGGGGTTCTTAAGAAAAGATTTGTCTATGGTTCAAAAATCAATATTCCTGATTACTACATCGAAAATGGTAAGGAGTATAAAATTATTTCAGATCAGGTTGGAACTCCTAAAATGATTATTGATACGGCCCTCGGAAAAGTAATTGCTAAATATGAATTTGATGAATTTGGAAATCAGAAAGATAATGTAAAAATGGAAATTCCTTTTGGGTTTGCAGGTGGGCTATTTGATATTGAAACTAGGCTAATTCGGTTTGGGGCTCGTGATTATGATGCTGAGGTTGGTCGCTGGACTTCGAAAGATCCGATTGGGTTCCATGGTGGAGATGCTAACCTATATGGATATGTTTTAAATAACCCAGTGAACCTCACTGATCCAAATGGAACAAACCCAATTGCATTGCTTGGCCCTGCGCTGGCTTTTGAGATTGGTTATGACATAGGAACGTTTGGAGTAACTCTTGCGAACACAGGATCGTTTTCCCAATCTGTAAATCAAGTTTACACATCAAGCCCATTAAGAAATCTTTTTAATACGGGAACTAGCATACTCTTACCAGAAGTCTTTACTGGGCCAATTCAATTTTTTGCCGATCCTGGTACAATGAATGCTATTATTCAAAGTAAGAACAGAACAAATACGATTGATAATACTTTAGAGGAATGCAAATGATAAAAATTAATCGGGCTGCAACTGGCATCAATCTTATCTTATTTTTTTTATCAAATATCTTAATCTTAATGAAAGTGTTAAACAGAAAAGACTTTGATTTTGGAGCAAATGCTTTAGTTGTGCTCTGCTTGGCAGCAAGCATTTACACACAATTAAATCCTGGAAAGGTAAAATGGTTTGGAGATAGTTTAGATAGTGATCATGGTGCAAATATTATTGTTAGCAGAATTTTTGCTTTGATATTTTTAATCCCAGCATTTTTCATGAACTTAAATCCATATGTTCGCTTATTGAAATAAGTTAGGCTGTTTGAAATGGTTATATTTTGCTCTAAAATTGATTTTAAACTTGGAATTCCTGCATTCCTTTAGGATATAAAGATATAAGTGCCAGTAAGCATATAAGAGGATATAAGTGCCAGCAGACTTCGCATCGCCCAAGTCTAGTGGCACCTAGTGAGCAAGTCTAGTGGCACCTAGTGAGATTCTACTTCCTGGCCGCGAGAGGTAAAAGAGAACCCATGTGTTCCCATCGCCCCGACCATGACCGATTCAATTAATGGCGTCGAAACTTTCGTTGAAGATTTCCATTCGACGATAAAATTCGCTCCGGTTCCTCCAGTTAAATTGTCAGTTGAGATGACAAAATCTTTGGTTGCCATTTTTCCCAATGAAAAAGCGCCGTTGATAAAATTCTTTTTTAAGACTCCGTTTGTATCATAATAATCGACACGGGTAATTGTGATGCCTTCTTTCTCTGACGTATTTCTAATACTCAATGTAGCAGTGAGGTGAACCAGACTTTTTTCATGTTCCATATAAATACTGGAATAAATCGGCACATAAACCGTCTGCCCCATCAGCCAGTTGGCATGCCCCATCGCTTGCGGATGGAATTCTGTAGCCGTTGGCAATTCATTTTTCTGTGATGCTTTTTGTTCAGGTGTACAAGCAACTGCGAAAAGGAGGAGTAAAAAAAATGTCATCGATCTCATATGGCCTCTTCTGGTTATTTATTTTTGGCACTTTTGCGTAGGAGGAACTGGAAGCTCGTCATATTTGGCACTGAAGTTTTTCAACTCCTTCACTTCCTTGTCACAGATGATAAATTCGTGCATGGCTTTCTTCACTTTCTTATCGCCCTGACAATCAGTCAATGAGTTGCTTTCATCAATCAACACTTTCATCGCTACCCAAGAACCCCACTTCTCTTCATGAATTTTTCCTTCGACATCAATTTTTTCTTTGCAGCTGGACTCTTCATAAAAGCGCTGAAGATCGAGTCTTTTTTTCATGACGTAAGTAAGCGCCTCTTGCTTGGTCGCAAAAGTCATATTCATCAGCATCGGAACAAGAGCAATCAGAGCGAGATGTTTCATTCTTCTATCCTACAATTTAAAGTTAAAGTGAATCTGATCCACAACGTGATTCATGCCTTCCAGCTCGCGCTTTTCATCCATATAAATGAATTGAACCGGTGCATTTTCCTGAAAAACAAAACGCTGTGGCTTGAAAAAGAAATAAAAGTAATCCGGAAGAGCGGCTTGAGCCTCGAACAGGAAGCTCGCTTGAATGACACCATAATAATTGCAGAGTCCTTCCGCCCACAAATTGTTTGTCACCACCCCCATCACTTTGTTAAAGAGATAAGTCAGCTCTTTGGGATTGGATCCCTTGTGCATATAAAGGCTGTTTTCACCAAGATCAATCCTGGCAAATAATTCTGAAATCAATTCTTCATCCTGCTGTGACCAGATGACGAATTTCTGGCCGTTGAATGAGTCAAAAAATTTTTTCCAATAGTCGATTTGTCTAGTTACATTGACAATATTGTCCAGCATGACCATGACAAATTTCGGCGGCTCTGGCTCTTGAAACAACTGTTCAACGGGAGCGACTTTCTGGCCTTCTGTACGCACTCTGGAAACTTTTAAATCCATCAGCGGCTTGTTGAGATAAAGCTCAAGAAGCTTCACACACTTTCTTTCAAGTGAAGTATTCAAAGGCTCCGGAAACTTTTTGGTGAGAAGATGTTTATTCCATCCCACACCGTAACCGACTCTCTCCTTTGCTCTGAAATTAAATCCCATAAAAGCAGAGTTAAAAGAATTCTCGAGATCAAAAAACAGGTCGATATTGAAAATATCGTGAAGGTTTGCACAGTAATGATGAGTTTCAATCAAATTCAGCTTTGCTTTGGGACGTTCAAAAGCACGAAGCTTGAAAGGAAGAAACTGATACGCAAGAGCAGTTCCCTCTTCGCAGACTAAAAACAATTCCGCTGTTGGAAATTCTTCACTGACAGCGACGAGAAAGGGAAAAAGATTAAAACAATCGTTCAGCGCCGGCGGACATTTGATGAGAATTTTTCTGATAGGATCTTGTGTTAATTCCATTGAGACGGGTCCTTGAATCTGAATTCAAATAAATTTTTAAAGTCTGAAAGCTCAGGATCTTTTGGCACGGCACGAACCATTTTTTTTAGCTCCTGCCAGTCGAGGTTGCGGTTGAGAAGATCATTTTCAATTTTATACTGCTCGCAGCGATCAAATTTTTGGCGTGCTTTTGTGATAAGGCCATTGGCACCGATAATATTTCCATCGCGGTAATGAATCATCGCCGCCGCGACCTGTATGACCGCCCAATAAACATTGCGGACCTGGTTCGGCTCTTCTCGCCAATGGTCTTCAAGCTCTTCATGGCATTCCCAGTATTTCTGAGCGTTAAACAGGCGGATTCCCTCTGCGATTGTCTGCAAATGTGTCTGGTCGAATAGGGACATGTTTTTTGCCTGTTTGTTTCTTTAAGAGTAAGCTTTCTTCACTGTTTAATCATATCTATTCTATCGTTAAAACTGGATTATCGTTATGTCGGAAATTTCTGATCAGATTCAAACCCTAGTACCTGAGTATGTTCGTAACCTACAGGTCTATCAGGCCGGAAAGCCCATTGAGGAGCTTACCCGCGAGCGCGGTTTAACCCGCATTTCAAAGCTTGCCAGCAATGAAAATCCACTTGGCCCATCTCCTTTTGCCATTCAAAAGATGACTAATGCACTCTGGGAAGTGCACCGCTATCCTGATATGAATGCCTATGCCTTGAAATCGGGGCTGGCAAAACTTTATAAACTGAAAAAAGAAAACATTATTCTGGGCAATGGCTCGGAAGGAATTATGAGTTATATCGCCCGCGCGTTCGTTCAGCCCGGCCATGAAATCCTCACCAGCGAAAATACGTTTATCGGATTTTATATTATTGCCAGAAGTGTTGGCGCAAAATTAAAAACAGTGCCTTTGAAAAATTATCGTTTCGATGCTGAAGCTCTTGCCAAAAACATCACTCCGAAAACCAAAGTCATCTACATCTGCAATCCGAACAATCCAACCGGAACATACATCACTAAAAAAGAATTTGATTTTTTAATGTCGCATGTGCCGTCACACGTTCTGGTTATTCTGGATGAAGCTTATTTTGAATTTGCTCGTGAAACAGAAGACTATCCAAACTCAATGGATTATCGATACGACAATGTTATTACTCTTCGCACGTTTTCCAAAGCCTACGGACTTTCGGGAATCAGAATCGGCTATGGTTTCGGCCATGAAGATCTGATTGCGAATTTACACAAAGTCAAAATGCCCTTCGAGCCGGGCTTGATTGCTCAAATGGGAGCGCTTGGGGCAATTTACGATAAACCGCATTTGAAAAGAACAGTTGTGAACAACAAAAGACGCTACACTGAGCTTTTTGATTTTTTAACCAAGCATGAATTTAATCCGATTCCTTCTGTGGCAAACTTCATTGCTTTTAAAACGGGATCGGAAGAAGCCTCTCGCTATCTTTTCGACAAACTTCTCGACCATGGCGTAATCATTCGCCAGCTCAAGGCCAATGAAATGCCGGATTTCGTGCGCGTTTCTCTCGGTACCAAAAGAGAAATGAGCCATTTTTACAAAGCAATGGAAAATGTTCTGCCTGAATACAACAAGCGTTACGGCAGACCAGGGAGACAGTAATGAAGGTTGTCACATACATCCACTACCACGATCTGGGAGTTTCAAAGCGTCTTGGCATTTTGATGGATGATAATAAAATCCTCGATCCCAATTTTGTCTTTGCCTGTGATTTCGAACGCGAAGGCAGATACAACTACCGCGAGCGCGCCGATCATCACTGTCCAAGTTCATTGCATGCTTTACTTACCTTGAAAGAAAATCCTCTGGAAATTCTTCACACAGCTTTGGGATTAAATATCTTTCTTGAAAAAGTAGGACAACCGACGCTCAGGGATGGAACAAAATATTTAATCGACTTATCCACAGCGAACATCGCTCTCGATGCCCCCTTGGATAAAATTGAGACCTATCGCGATTTCTATGCTCACGAAAAGCATGTGGAAACCGGATTTAAAAAACGCGGAGAAAAAATTCCGGACGCCTGGTATGAAATTCCTGCTTACTATAAAGGCGCCACAGCGGGATTCATCGGCCACGGTGCTGAAATTCTCTGGCCTTCATACACAGACATTCTCGACTACGAACTTGAATTGGGCATGGTTATCGGCCATGACGGATACAATATCCGCGAGAAAGAAGCCCACAAACATATTTTCGGCTTCACCATACTCAATGATATTTCGGCCAGAGATATTCAACGCAAAGAAATGCAGATTCGCCTTGGTCCGGCCAAAGGAAAAGATTTTTGCTCGATCATCGGCCCGGTCATTACAACAATTGATGAATTCGATTCTGCAGAACCAGATCTTCTTATGACGGCAAAAGTAAATGGCGTTGAATGGTCCCGCGGACAATCAGGCGATTCGAATTTTACGTGGGCTGAAATGATTGCACACGTTTCAAGAGACGAATGGGTTCGCTCAGCAGATTTATTTGGCTCAGGAACTGTGGGAACAGGATGCGGGCTGGAACTCGATAAATGGATCAAGCCAGGTGATATTCTTGAGCTGGAAATTGAAGGCATCGGGAAATTAATAAACAAAGTTGGCAGCAAAGCTGTCTATAAATAGGGAGCCGTATGGAAAATTTTAAAGTCTCAGGCATACACACGAAACAAGCTCACGTAAAAATTCCCGAAGGGCACTTTGAAGAAGAACATGGGAGAAAAGGTTTTTTCGGCCGTGTTTCCCACCTTTACCATAAGCAGGCGCCTGTCGGCTGGACAAATATCGAAGGAGAACTGAAACCACGTTGTCAGCCTCCTATGTTCAATAACAAACTTCCCAAAAATGTTTTTATTCCGATTCTTGAAAACAGCGACTGCATTATCAGTCTCGGCCATTATACCGAATCCTTTAAGAATTTTTATCGAAGCGCTGATTTTGATGAAATGATTTTCATTCACGACGGAACCGGGCGCATTGAAACAACTTATGGACATCTCGACTACGTTCGCGGCGATTATATTATTCTGCCGAGAGGAACAACGTATAAACTGTATCTTCAAACTGAAACCAAAATTTTTAAAGTCGAATCCAATTCTGAATTCGAACAACCTGACCGCGGAATGATGGGGCCAAACGCTCTGTATGATCAATCAGCTTTGAAAGTTCCGGAAGCAGCACTGGGAACTGAACAGGATAAAAAAGAATACAAAGTTGAAATCAAGCGCCTGGGCGAAATCACCACAGTGACTTATCCATTCAATCCACTGACTGTGAGCGGCTGGAAAGGCTCGCTCTACCCTTTCAAACTTTCCATTTATGATTTCTGTCCAGTGATGAGTCACCGTTACCACATGCCTCCGAGTGCGCACACGACATTTGTCAGCAAGAACTTTGTCATTTGTTCTTTCGTCGAAAGACCACTGGAAGACAGTGAAGTTCACGGTGTTTTAAAAGTTCCTTTCTATCATTCGAACATCGATTTTGATGAAGTTCTTTTCTACCACCAGGGCAATTTCTTTTCCCGCGACAATATTGATGCCGGAGCATTGACGTTTCACCCGCAAGGAATTCATCACGGACCACATCCAAAAGCGTTCGCCAACAGCAATGCGAAAACTTATACTGATGAATATGCAGTGATGGTTGATACTAAAAATCCGCTAAAACCGACTAAGTGGTTCACTGAAAATGAACTTAAAGATTACTGGAAAAGCTGGATGACTAAGTAATATTTTGATAGTGCGACTGAATCAGACCATGGACATGTATGGACAGCTCTGATTTAGTCGCAAAATTTTTCGCTTCCACCATATTCAACACCGACAACTCAACATCAACTCTTTTTCTGGCAAATAACGCCAGAGCATGTTCAAAGAAAGGTTTGTCTCCAAACCAGAAAACCAATTCATGATTTTTCTTTGAAATACTTTCCCCATCCAGTTTCCGGTAATTCAGACACAGAGGAAGAATTTCAGCGTGAGCATCAATGGCAGCCTGAAGCATAGGCGGCTTAAAAGGATAAACCTGCGCCCCATCGGTACTGGTTGCTTCCGGAAAAACAACAACATTAAGTTTGTGCTTCAACGCAAAGGTGAGTTCTTTAACTTCTTTGTGGATATGGCGACGATTTTTGCGGTCGACAAAAAGACAACCGCCGAGCATGCAAAGCTGGCCAAGAAAAAAAGTCTTTTTCATTTCCACTGAAGTCACAAAACAAGTCGGAAATCTTGAACTGATAATAAACACGTCCATGTAGGACAAATGATTGCTGACAATCAGAGCATGGTCAGGAATTTGAGAGGTCACATTTTTTTGAACGACATTGATACCAATAATGGCAAGTGCCGCCCGGGAAACGTAAGAGACCAACACTGTCAGAAATGGTCTCGCGCGGTTAATTTTAAACAGGCACAAAGCATAGATGCAAAGAGACACGATCATGTAGAGAAACAAGACGAACGCAAAGACTATGAATTTTGGAATGGCCCTGAACATACAAAAAGTATACTCTTGAAAAGGTAAAAGGAGTTCAAAAAATTATGAGCATGAAGACATTTGAAACGAACGGCGCCTTTGCGGATAACTATAAATTTCTTATCGGATCCATTCTTCCAAGGCCGATTGCCGTTGTTTCGACACTTAATCTTGATGGAACAAATAACGTCGCTCCCTTTTCATTTTTCACGGCCGTTTCCGCAAAACCGATGATCATTGCCTTCTGTCCGATGATCCGCTCAAGCACTGGTCAGATGAAAGATACTCCGCTCAATATTTTAAGAGAAAAAGAATTTGTCGTGAATTTTGTACATGAAGATCTTGCTCAAAAAATCAATCTAACCTCTACTGAACTTCCTTACGGTGAAGATGAATTTAAATTCGCTGGTCTTACAGCGCTTGATTCGGAAGTTGTCAAAGCAAAGCGAATTAAAGAAAGTCTCATTCATTTTGAATGCAAGTTTCGCGATCAACTGAATTACGGCGATCAACCGGGAGCTGGTCAATTGATAACAGGTGAAGTCGTGAGAATTCACGTAGCCGAAGAAATTATGGAAAACGGAAAAATTATCACACAAAAATATAAACCAGTCGGTCGCGGTGCCGGGAACGACTGGTTCAAATGTGATAGTACGTTTGTTCTTGAAAGATTAATGACGGCGCAAATCCAGAAGTGATGATTCATCAGCATCAAGAATACTTCCAGAATAGAGATCTTTAATCTCTACCCAAACATCCAGATTGCAACCTTCAGTCAAGGCTACCGCAATGGAACGATCCGTTGATGTATCATCCGGAGAAGGATTTAAAAGAATCATCTCTGCCGTTGCATCAGGATTCTTGCAGTTTTCCATGTGCATTTGCCAATACACAACCGGTATCCCGCCAGCGATATAATCCATTACATAAACTTTCTCCCCGGCCTTATATTCGATGCCTTCAGGAAAAGTGATTGTCTGGTTTAGCTTATAAGTCTGATAAAGCTCCAGGTCTGTCCATTGAAGAGCTTCTGCGTGAGCGAAGGAAGCAATCGCAAACAGTGTAGCAGCAATTAGTTTTTTCATTTAGTGACTCCATTCATTATTTGAAAAAATTCGGGAAACGATTTATTTACACAATCAGCATGATCAATAGTTCCGCCGGCGCCAGCTCTTAAAAATAAATAAGCCGTCATGACCATCCGATGATCACGTGCCGTTTTAAGAGAAGCCTGAACAGAAGACTTTGCCGGGCCTTTGATTTTTATTTCAGCACGACTTTCATCATATTGAAAAGGAATCGCAAGTGATTGCATGATTTTCAGAAGCTCTTCGAGGCGATCACTTTCTTTATGGCGAAGGACTGAGAGATTCGTCAGAACGCTCTCTCCTTCGATTTGAGAGGCTAAAAAGACAAGGGCCGGGACAAGATCAGGGTATTTACTTCCATCAACGCTAAAAGGTTTTAAACGCTTTTTAGAACTTGCACGCAAACCTTTCGGCGTCCACTCAATGTCTGCCCCTGAGGCGATTGCGATGTCGATAAAGGCGGCATCTGCCTGATAGGGATCCTTCGCCAGGCAATTCTTAATAAGAACATCTCCGTTAACCAGCGCCATGGCCAATGGATAACTGAGCGAGCTGAAATCGACCGGGACATTTAAAAAATTGTTATGCAGACTTTCCTTGAGAATAAATTTCGTCATTTCCAGATAAGCTTCGGACGCTTTAACATTCACAGGAACAATGGTGAGCGGAAGGTTGGAAAAAGCCAGCATCATTGCAGAAGCAAATTGAGTGCTTTTTCCGCAATCCATTTCAATTCTGGATGACTTGAGCATATTGGCCGGACCTTTGATAACAATCCAGGCTCCGTTTTGATTCGTACTGACATCTACATTGAGCTCACGCAATGGATTTAAAAGATCTTCCATTGGCCTTTCGCTCATCTTTTCACTCGGAAAAAAACGATAGGTTTTTTTCCCCCTGGATAAGAGGGCCATTAAAAAACGATTCGTCGTTCCTCCATCCCCGGTTTTCAAATCAATGGTCTCAGCGTGACTGTTACTTTCACACTGAGGAAAGGAATTCAGAAAACTGACACTTGAATCAGTGCGCTGAATTTTAAGCCCTGCCTGCTCAAGGCAATCGAGCAGGGTCATGACATCAGTTGATTTTGGAAGATGATTAATTTTAAATCCGCCACCGCGGATTGCTCCGATAATGAGCGCGCGGTTGGCGTAAGATTTACTCGTTGGTAATTCTATTTCAGCGTGAAAAGATCCTGGCTCAACCTTATAAAGTGAATTTTCTAAGTTCATCTTTGTTGGTTTCCAGCACGTTTTGAATTTCTTCAAACGTTTTGCGTTCCACCTGAGCATTGCCGATATCATTGACCATAACAAGGTCAATAGAGCTCAAAGCAGAAATCTTTTTATCTTTTTGAAGATACGTCATGATTTTATCAATCGGAAATTCCTTATTGAACCAAGGTGGATTTTTTCCCGGAATATTAAGTGCATTTTTAAGTGCGATGATATCGTTGATATTCTTTTCAGAGCCGAAGATTTTAAAGACGAGAACCATTCCCCACATCACAGCTTCGCCGTGTGGAAGATTGTAAATAAACTCCAGTGCGTGCCCAAATGAGTGGCCAAGATTCAGGATTTTTCTAATTCCTGTTTCTTTGAAATCTTCATCCGTCAGTTTCTGCTTGTAGTTTGCACAAGCATTGATAATTTGCTCAATTGGAGCTTTCTTAATGGCGAGATCATAAATGCCATAATCCAGAAAACAATATTTCAAAACTTCGCCCATACCGCTGGCTTTTTCAACCTCCGGAAGTGTTCCCAAAAATTTAGAACAGATCCAGACATTCTGAGGCATATGGTAAGCACCGATGAGGTTTTTTCCTGATTTAGAATTGATTGCAACTTTTCCACCGATAGAAGCATCAACCATAGAAAGAAGCGATGTAGGAACAACAGACCAGCTGATTCCTCTTAAAATTGTCGCGGCAACAAATCCTGCGAAATCGGAAACGGCACCGCCACCGATTGCGACCAGGTGAGCGTTTCTGTGAATACCTTTCTCGAGGAAAAATTCAATCGCATTCTGAAAATCGTTGATGTTCTTTACTTTTTCGCCATCTGGAGATTTCCAGAAAATCACTTTTTTATTTTCAATTTTTTCAATCACAAGATCTTTGGCGTAGTGACTCCAGATCTGATGATCGACAACAAGTAATATCGTATCTGTATCGAGCTTGCCGATTTCATCGATAATATTTTCCAGTTCAACATTTCTAATAGCTGTTTTCATTTTTTCAGTTCCAGTGCAATTTTAGATTGCGTAAGCGTTTTGTCTTAAAAAGTGATCCGCAAGAACGATTTTCACCATGGCCTCAACGACAGGAATTGCACGGGGAATAATACATGGATCATGTCTTCCCTCTTTAGCTTTTTCACCGACTGTTGATGTGGGCTTGAATGTGATTGTCATCACCATTCGTTCACCATTTGAAATTCCGCCTTCCATTCCACCAAACGATGAAGCATTGGCCGAAACAGCCGAGCCTGTCATGTTTGCCATTTCTTCACCAAGTCCATACGAGAAAGAAACAACCGCTCCAATAGAGAGAAGCGCTTTAGCGAAATCAGCTTTTAACTTATCAAAGGCCGGTTCGCCGAGACCAACGGGACAATTGTCCACGATAATTCTTACTGTTCCTCCGACGGATTCACCTTTCGATTTTAAATCTTCCAGGTAGTTTTTTATTTCGTCGTTTTTAGTCGTATCAGGAAAAGAATAAGGTCCGAAAGATGAATTCAAATTCTCCGGAAGGGCACTATAAGCAAATGGACCCAATTTGGAAACAAAAGCTTTCACTTTCACTTGAGGAAGAACGAGACTTGCGAAATATCCGCCGATAACACGCGAAACAGTTTCTCTTCCTGAAGCGCGTCCACCTCCGCGATGATCGCGAATTCCGTATTTTAATTGTGTCGTTTTATCTGCATGCCCAGGTCGATAATCATTTTTTAGTTTATCGTAGTCTGCGCTTTTCTGATTCGTGTTTCGTACAATGACGGCAATCGGTGTGCCTAAAGTTTTTCCCTCGAATATTCCGGAGAGAACTTCCGCCGTATCAGATTCCGAACGCGCAGTGGTTCCGGCAATTTTTCCGGGAGCGCGACGATCGAGTTCGCCTTGAAGCACGTTTAAATCAAATGAGAGATTGGCCGGAACTCCATCAATCACAACACCCATAGCAGGGCCGTGTGACTCACCAAAGCTCGTCAGAGAAAACATTTTACCAAAGCTATTTCCACGCATATGATGACCATTATACTCGGAGGCACGGGCCTATTACAAGGAAGAGAAAGCCATGTATTTGCCAAGCTTTAGGCATTTAATTGAAATTGAGGCCATGAAAACTCAAAATCAGAATGATTTAGCAGCGATTGCGACTGAGGAAAAAAGAATATCCGACCTAGAGCTCCTCAGGGAAAAACGCCGCCAGAATATCGCCGCTCTTGATGAAGAAGTGAAAGCGATGAAGCTCATCGAAAAACAACTCGAAGTTGAATCACTTGAAGCCAAACACAAACGCACCAAAGAACAGCTCGACACACTCAACAGCGAAAAAGACATTAAAGCAATGGAACACCAGCTGGAAGTCATGGGCGCCGAGCTTTCTCAAAAAGAAGAAACTTATTTTTCTTTGCTTGAACGTTCAGAAGCGATAGCTGAAGAGAAAAAAGAAGCTGAAGAGTTTTTACAAGGCTCTGCCAATACAATTGAAGATATAAAAAAAGAAGTCGAGATCGAAAGGCAGAAATTCAATAAACAAATCGAAAACAGAAACCTGAGAATTCTTTCTCTGGAAGAACAATGCCTTCCGGCTTTGCTTAAATTTTATAAAGAAATTGAAAAAAAATTCGCAGGTAAAAAAGCCGTTGCCTATTTAATTGATAAAAAATGTTCCGCTTGTTTTGTGCAAGTCGATTCAATGTTTAAAACCGCACTGGAAGAAGGACGGGCCATGGAAACATGTCCGAACTGCGGAAGATTCCTCATCCCTGAGACAGCAAAAATTTATAGTTAAACTGCACTTTAAAAAACAAATTCCTCTGCATATTTATAAGACTTGTTTTCTACAGCACTTTCTGTCTCGGCTGCATAATCTTCAATTTCATCTGCTTCCACGATGGAAATAAAATTTCCCGCAGGATCCTTGCACCAGGCAATCACCGGTCCCTCAGCGTGCATCACTCCCTGTTCGTCAGCACCGTCATAATGTTCAAAAGAAATCCCTTTTCCCGAAAGTTTTTTCACCATGGCTTCAACATCTTCCACTGGAATATTTAAAACAGTGAAACTGGCCGGCACATGATCTTTTTTAGGATAAATCAAGACTTCAGTCTGATCATCGAGCATGAGACTCAACATGGAGCCACAGCCTTCTCTTGAAAACTCTTTCACTGTCAGCCCGAGAAGATCGCCGTAAAACTTTTTCGCCTTTTCAAGATCGTCGACAGAAAAACTGCTGTAGGGTTTTGTTCTTTTAGCCATAAACGTCCTCCGTGTTTATTGGCCTCCTGAATTGAGTTTATTACAGCGCCTTTGGGAAAAAACTTTGATAAAAGCAATTACAGGATTTACGATAAATTAAATCAGTTCGAAATGTTTGAGTTTCTTTAAAAGAAGCAAGGGTAAAGAATCATGAAAGCACACACCATTCTTTTTGTGAAAGATCAGCAAAAGAGTACAAAATTTTACAGCGAAGTTTTAAAATTAAATCCGATCTTAAATGTTCCTGGCATGACCGAGTTTCAATTGAGTGAATCGCTTATCCTTGGTTTGATGCCAGTGGAAGGAGCGAAAAAGATTTTGGGAACACCATTTTTTTCATCTACAACCAATGCACCATCCAGCGAGCTCTACCTTAGGTTGGAAAATTTTGAAGATTATTTTTCCCGCGCTCTTGAAAATGGTGCAAAGGAAATAAGCCCTATTTTAAAAAGGAACTGGGGCGACACTGCCGGATATATTTCAGATCCTGACAATCACATTATTGCCTTTTCTTCGCTGAAATGACTTGAGAAATGCAAAGCTAAACGAGGATTATTCAACGAGAAGCAAGGCTACTTTCCCTAGGACCTAAAGCTTGAATTATTTTCATTCTTAACAGAACCCTGACTTTGAAATCTCTGCGGTCAATGCTAAAAAGCACGCATTAAACCCCTAAGGAGATTTTATGAAAACGATTCTATTCGCTTTATCTGCTCTTGTTATGGCCAATGCTCACGCTTTCGACTGCAAACAAAACGAAGCCCAGTTTATCGGCAAAGTAAGCGATCTTCGCGTTGTAAAAATCGATCAGGGAATCAGAGACTGTTATTTCAAAATTCAATTTACACGTTTTGATTCAAGCATGGTTTGCCCAATGGACGAATCAGCTGCTGCAAACACTGAACTTCTCGATTCTGATTGCCGCATGGGCCTGGAGAACGGTCATGAAATTTCCGGGTATCTGGTTGAGAAAAACGGTTCTATTTATTTAGAATAAAAAACTTGAGGGAATATCCAATTTAGGCGATTTAGCTGTTTAGCGTTTTGGCAATTTTTTTAAAATTATTTCCAGAAGTTTTATTATTTCAGATTGATGTTTAAGATAAAAATTAGCTTTGGATGATTCCAGAGATTCTATTTTTACAGTTAAGACATTTTTAAGACCAAGCTTAAACACGTCTTCATCGGTAACATCGTCACCGACATAAAAGCCGCGTTGAAAATTCCCTCTTGAGAGAAGTCTCAGAAAAGAATCGCCTTTGTTTTCACTTGTTGAAGGAACAATATTTACCACCATTTTCCCCTGAATTATTTTTGCATTATTCAATCTTGAGGCAATTTCCATACATATCATTTCAGCATCTATTTTTTTGGGTGAACGACGAAAATGTAAGGATAAGGAATACATTT
>DJVH01000092.1 GCA_002440825.1 Bacteriovoracaceae bacterium UBA6261
CGCCACGAAACTTCCTCAAGCGCCCGAAGCGCAATCGCCCCGCCAAGACTTTGAGTGTAGATAATGAGTCGTTTGTATCCACCTTCAGTAAATTTATCGTAAGCAAGATTCAAAAAGCGAAGTCCGTCTTCTACGACACCGCGGGGATAAGGCGATCCCTCAGACAATCCGTAACCGCGATAATCGAAAATGAGAACATCCGTTTTCTTTTCAATCATCCACGCCAGATTGAAAACATGCGAAGACAAATTTTCGGCATTGCCATGAAACATCAGAACTAAATTTTCGGGTGGTGATTGTTTGCTTTGAAGTTCCCAGGCGAGCAAGCGTGTGCCGTCGTAGGAGCGCACGTAATACTCTTTGAAGCTCATTCCGTACGCGTGAGGATCGGCATGCAGGTAGCGATCAGGTTGATAGATGATGTTCGTGCAACCTGAAAAGAATAAGACTAAAAATAAAAACCAAAGCCTAGTTGATTGACCCATGTTTCCTTCGTGAAGCTGCCAAAGCGCGAGATGAGAGCGGACTCCACTCTCCATTCGCTGTTAACACCGGTGAAGACTGAGAACTTGCCGGTGAGAGTATTAGTATAATCGTCGCGGATTTTTCTTTTGGCATCAAAGCGCAGTTCATCAAAAAGGCCGATTTTTGTGCTGGGGCCAGGTTGATAGAGGAAACTGGCCTCAAAACCGAGACCTGCGCGGTAACCTTTTTGGAAATGGTCTGAAGCTTCGCCGAAAACGCCGGTCATGAGACTCGCGGCCATCTGGGAATTGGGTCTGATGGTCGGGCCCAGGTAAGCGCGGGCGTTGACCTTGTGGCAAAGGTCGCATGGGACATCGTAAATTCTGTCGGCCGTGACTTTAGCGGCCCATGAGAATTGTGGATCAAAAAATTTGTATGTGTGTAATGAAATGAGATCGACCAACGTCAGTTTGTCGTAGCTTACGCGGTTTAGTTTTTTATCATAAACAAGCGAGCCCGTGAAGAAATCAAATTGAGAAAAAGGATCGTAGCCGTCATCTCTGCTCATGAGATCGTGATAGCCTTCTTTTAATTCCACACCAATCAATGAATGGTTATTTTCTGTGCGGGTGAAGAAAGAAAGTTTTTGCGGCTCATGACCTTTATCCGGTCTGTTGTTTTGATCGTAAACTTCCGTTTTTTCTTCCTGCGCTTGTGGAAGGGCGGCCCGTCTGAGAAGCGCTCTTCTCATCAGGATTTTTTGATCGGCAGTGAGCTGATCTTTGGTGCGATAGCGGGTGAAATCTAAAAGTGAAATCAATCCGTCGAGCACAGGAACATTATTGTAATCAGCAGGAAGCGAATTTCCTTCTGCAAGTTTTTTTACTTCGACAATTTGTTCGTTTGAGAGTTTTTCCAATCTTTTTTCTAATTGTTTTTTTAAACTCGGGCGGAAATTTTCAGAAGAAACTCTCCCCGCTTGTTTGAACGTTTTTGTCATCTCTGACGGAAGATAATACCACCGCTCGTGCGCGTTCACATTGTCGAGATTGAAAGGGACCGCGAGAATATCTGATAAAACTGCCGAGCAGTTTTCATCAGCAAAATAATAATCGAAATACGTCGTCTGATAAATTTCCCACAGGTGATTGATCAGACGATTGAGTTCTTCCGGCGTGCTTTTTAAATCGTATTCAATGAGATCGCGCGATTCACCGTTATTGTATTCTGTCACTTTAGTGTAGTACTTGGTGACTTCCAGTAATCCTTTGTAGCCACCGAACATTCCCTTGGCCGCAAACACGACGCCGATATCTTCTTTCTCCGGCATTGCCGAAAACGCCACTGCATAGTCGAGAAGATCTCCGGGAGATTTCTCCCCTTTTCCTTTTTGGTTGAGGCGAATCAACGTGTGGCCAAAAAGTGATGAGGGATTGTTTGGATAAGACGAAGAAAAAACGAGTGTAATGGAATCAGCATTCAAGCCTTGTTTCCATTCGTTGAATTCCGTACATGGCTCTTCTGTCACTCCCTGGAGGAAGCCCGCGTCCTTCAGGAATTCGTAGCGCTCGCGAAACACACATTGCGGATGATAATTAAACCAGCCTGCACGCGCGTAGTGATCTTTGAATAGATCAATGTCTGCCTGAAATTCGGCAGCGGGATCTGTCTTGCCTTTTGGTGAAATAAAAAATTTTTCGCCGTCAGCGCGGGAAGTTCCTTTGTGGTAGTGAAGAAGTTTGAGCCAGTAGTCTTTTTGAACGGGAGATAAGGAATCGTAGTTTGAACCTGCGGCATTGGCTGCCGCAGGCCTTAAAATCAAATTAGATAAGAGAGCAAGAAGAAGCAAGTGTTGCATTGTTTTTAATTTCAGCCTTTACGTTGTTGTAAAGTTCAACACCTGAAGTAGTTGCAGATGGAAGAACTGATTCATATTTTGATTGAACCATTGAACCAAATGCTCTTGAGTTCTGGCAACCAAAAACTGAAGCAAATCCGTTTACGAACTCACCGTTACCACGTGCCATTTCGATAGCAAGTTGGTTCATGTTAGCTTCAGCAAAGTGGATTCCTTTTGCGTCGTTTTTTACGATTGAGTGCTTAGCACATCCAGATGTACCAAGAGTCATCGCGATAGTGTTAGAAAATGTAGCGTTAACAATTGATCTTGTTGAAGAAGAAACAAGAGATTGCTTTGGAGCTACTTCCCAACCCATCCCACATCCTGAAGAAGAGTCAGCAGCATAAACTGAAACAGCAGATACTAGAGCGAATAATCCGATAAGTAAGTTTTTCATTTTAAGTCCTCCTTGAACTATGAAAGCTGTGAATATTTGCTTACCGATTAGGATCATGTATCATGGCAAAAAACACAACAAAAAAAGTCGAAATGAAAGAAAGAATCATACTAGGAATCGAAACCAGCTGCGATGATACGTCGATTGCCGTGTTAAAAGGCAATCCGGATCAGCTTCATGAGCGCCCGGAGCTTCTGGCCCATCAATCCTTTTCTCAGGAAATGCTCCTGGCAAAATGGGGTGGGGTCGTTCCGGAAATTGCGGCGAGAAACCACCTGGAAAAAATCGCTCCCCTTCTGGATTCATCGCTGAAGCTAGCGGGGATTCAATTATCGCACATCAATCTGGTGGCGGTCACAACCCACCCGGGACTTTTAGGGCCGCTTTTAACCGGAATCAACTGTGCCAAAACGATAGCCCTGCTGCAGGAGCTGCCGATTGCTTCAGTTAATCACCTTTACGCTCATCTCGAGGCCATTCACTTGACGACGACCGTGGAATATCCCTACTTAGGATTATTGGTCAGCGGCGGCCACAGTATGTATCTTTTGGTTAATGGTCCTACGGATTTTGAAATGATCGGCAACACCATTGATGATGCTGCCGGCGAAGCCTTCGACAAAGGCGGAAAACTTCTCGGTCTGGGCTACCCTGCCGGAAAAATCATCGATGACAAGGCCAGGTTCGGTGACTTCAAAAAATATCAATTTCCTATCTCCATGCTGAACAGTGGTGATGCGACGTTGAGTTTCTCGGGAGTCAAAACTGCTCTTCGCAATTTTATCGAAGCCAATCCTGAACAGAATTTTAAAATGGAAGATGTTTGCGCTTCTTATCAGTACGCAATCGTCGAGGCCCTTTCACGAAAGTGCCGCGTGGCCCTCGATATGGTTTTCTCAAGAGTGGGACGAGATCTTCCCGTTGTTGTCGGCGGCGGTGTCGCCTGCAACTCAAGTCTGCGCGAAACACTTACAAACAATTTTGAAAACGTGCATTTTGTTTCACCAAAATATTGCACAGACAACGGCGCCATGATCGCCAATTATGCTCTCAGAACTTTTCATGAAGCCATTCCGTTTCCTGAATGTTTGAAACTCGATGCCCGCAATCAATACGTGTCCAAAGCACAGAAGCTGGTCGATCAGAGGAAAAAATGAAATTAGAACTACCCTACGCAGATAAATCCCTCGGTCAGCATTTTCTTCGCGATCAAAATGTAATTAAGAAAATCACAAGCGATTTTGAAAGTTCCGCCGAAGCGATTCTTGAAATCGGTCCAGGGCCGGGCATTCTGACTGAGCACCTTGCTCACATTGAAAAACCATTTCTGGTTATCGAAAAAGATACGCGCTTTCAGGTTTATCTCGAGCAATTTATCAAGCCTTCGCAAATCACCATGGCCGATGCTCTCCAGATTAATTTGTCAGCCTTTTTCAACGACAAAGGCCTGCAAGGCAAAAAAATCTGGCTGGTTTCAAATCTTCCCTACAACGTCGCTTCTCCTCTGTTGATTAATTTTCTGCAGGCTCCTGAAATAAAATTCATGACCCTGATGTTTCAAAAAGAAGTCGCAGATAAAGTTTTTCCTTTTGCCACAACAAAAAATTCCATGAGTTCACTGTTGGTTTTATCCCAGACGTATTTTGAATGCGATCTTCTGCTGAAAGTTCCTCCGGGAGCGTTTCAACCGCCACCGAAAGTCGACTCTGCTGTTCTCACGATGAAAAGAAGAGACATTCCACTTGTGCCGCTTGCTGAATTCGATAAACTCGAAAAATTTCTGCGTGCGACTTTCTCTCAAAAAAGAAAACAGCTCGGCGGTGTCTTAAAAAGTTTTTACAGTGCTGAACTTGTTGCAAAACATTTTGGCGAGCTCAATATTCCGCTTACGATCCGCGCTGAAGCGCTTACGCTTGAACAAGTGCTCGATCTCTACAGGAGACTTTGCTCATGAAATTCCTTCTTATTCTTTCAGCATTCATGTCAGTGAGCGCTCACGCCAGCTATCCTGAAATGTTCGGCGCGAGTTTCTCGACAACTTATATCGGCAATCAGGCGAATCTCGATGCCAATGATCCTTCAAACAATTACTATGCTCCGGCAGTCCTGGGCTTTTCGGATAAAGTGAATGTTCTTTTGCAGGCCACAGCGACGGCCACGCATTTTAAACCAATGGAAAATATCGTTGTCACAAACGATACAAACGGGACGTCGACCACAACCGGCCGCGTGTCGAATGACTATCAGAAATTTTACGGCGGAAGCATGCACTTTGCTCTTCCGATCGGCTATCAGCACCTGGGCACACTAGGCCTTTCAGTTTATCTTCCTCTGGGACATTTGCTTGAAACCAATTCTGGCGATCCTTTTCTTCCGGAATACATCATATATCACTCGCGCTACCGCCGAGGGAGTATTTATTTTAACTTCGCCCGAAAATTCAGCGAAGATCTGGCGTGGTCGCTGGGAACCATTGTGGGATTTCAAGCTTCAGCTGAAGCGCGCACCAACCTCAGCTTGAATGGCGGGACAAAAGGATCCTGGGGAAAAGCTCAATCAAAAATTTCTCCGTCTTTGGGGATCATTGCTTCTGTCGTAAAAAAATTCGACAACTCAAAAATTTACTTCGCTTATCAACAGGAAATGAAATCCAATCTTCACGCTAACGTATTTGGTGATGTTGTCGATCCTTCGCTGGGTCTCTTCCAGGCGGATATCGACGCCATGATTTTCTATGATCCGCATACCTTCAGACTGGGTTCATCTTTTAAAACCGGCCCGCATGAATTTTATACCGGCGTTGAATATCAAATGTGGTCGGGTTACAAAACACCAGCGGTCATCATCAAAAAAACCGGCGGTGTGATTGTTTCGAGTTCAAGTTATGAGAACCTGAAAATCCGCGACACCATCAATCCACGCATCGGCTACGCTCTCGATGTCACCGATCGTTGGAAATGGGGACTCGGTGCTGCTTACCGCATGAGCCCGCTGAAAGGAGATTTCTCCGGAGCAGGAAACTCAATCGATACCAATACGTATATTTTAACAACGGGCCTTCAATACCGTATTGTTATTTGGTCAAAAGATGTTAATTTAGGAACGGCTTTTGAATATCAACAGCTGGAAAAAAAGCACGTGACCAAAACACCTGGACAGGAAAATGGCACGGCCGGATCTAAAATCGGTGCTGGTGGCTACGATATCGACGGCTATGTTCTCGCCGCGACGTTGGGTGTGAAATTTAATTTTTAACGAAGACTATTATGGGCATGAAAATCATCGGAACTAACAAGCGCGCAAGCTTTGATTTTACTTTGAAAGAAAAGTTTGAAGCTGGACTCGTCCTTCAGGGAACTGAAGTGAAAGTTCTGCGCGAAGGAAAAGTGACGTTGAATGATTCTTACGTCGTCATCGATCAAAACGGTGAAGTCTGGGCCTACAATGTTCTCATTCCCCACTACGCTTTCGGAAACATAAACAACCACACTGAAAACAGAGTGAAAAAACTGCTGTTGAATAAAAAAGAAATCAGCCGCATTTATCACGAGATGAAAGCGCAAAGTCTCACGCTGGTTGTGACAAAAATTTACTTTAAAGATTCACGTGTAAAACTGGAGTTTGCTCTCGGCAAAGGAAAGAAGATGCACGACAAACGTGAGTCCGACAAAGAAAGAGACGTTCAAAGAAAACTGCAAAGAGGCCATTACGACGATTAAATCGTTATGCCTTTTTCTTTTTCCCTGAAGCTGCAGACTTCTTTGCTTTTCCACCTGTCGCAAGGCTCAACAGAATCCCCCCAAGCAATCCTCCCCCGGTAAATCTCATGACGAAATAAAAAGATTCGTCCAATAGACCCTGAGAAAAGAACTTCGAAAAGGAACCCGCGAAGTACCCTTTAGATAAGACGTTGATCCAATCCAGCTGGCCGATCATAAAATAAGATGGTCTGAAGTAAAGGCCTACGGCCGTTGAAAGGATGGTGACAGTGAGAATAATGATCAATCGCTTCATAATGTTAAGTATAAAAGCGCTCTAAAAAAAAGCTACTCAAAAATTTTAATCACTCCTATACTTATACTATGAAGATTTTAACCTTCTTATTCGCTCTGGTATTTTTCACAGGCCTTGCATATGCGGATAATGTTCGTTACCGCACTCCTGCGATTAACGGAAAACTCATCGCCCACAATATTGAAATGACCGACTGGCAGACCGTTATGAGTTGCCACTTCAATTATCAGGGCTCGCGTAAAGAATCGATTCGTTACCCGCAAACGTGGCTAAAAAAATTAGACTACGGCGTGTACTCGCTCAAGGTTAAACCAGGCTCTCTCTCTGAAATGCTCCCGCGCTGGGATCTTCTCACATGCGCTTACAAACTGATTCTCATCGGAAAAAATACAACCACTCACCAACTCGCTTTCGGCGAAATTTTTCTGCTTGGAAAAGAATCAGGCGTGATGAGTGAAAGTGAACTTCAGGTGATGATGGACATGAATCAAGTCACAAAAATTCTCAATGAAAAAACGCGCGAACTCACAGTGGGCTTCGGAAAAGACGGTGGAATTGTAGAGGAATGAACAAACGTAAAACGGCCCTTTTGTGTTTCTTAACCGATCTGGGTCTTTCACTCTGGTCATACTTCAAACTCACCAATTACGACGAGTACTTAAAAGCAATTCAACCCTATAATGATTCACCGGATTTCCAGATTCAGCTTTATCAGGTCCTGCTTCAAACATTCACCTTTACCATACTTCTCTTTTTAGGTTTTCATATTGTCGTGTACTGGCTTTACAGCAAAGGAAAGAAATGGGCACTCCAATACGTGCGCTTTTATGCCTGCCTCGCGGCCCTTTCCTGCTTGTTGATGATCATTTCTCAACTGTGGGCCGGCATACTTCCTCTTGTGATTTATTCTTACGTCTTTTTTCTCAGCAAAAAAGAAATTGCGGAAGCCGGAACTAAGGGATGATCTTTCAGTTTGTCTCATTCAGCGCACTCAATCTTCTTGCTTCAGCATTTAATTATCTCTTCCAGTATTTTGCTTCCTTGAAGCTGGATCAGATCAGCTTCAGCCATTTCATTGCTCTGGTGGCCATCGCCAATTTCTTCGGCATCCTCTCAAACATTTTCAGAAATCATGCGACTATTTTATTTTTCGAAGAAAAATTCAATTTCACTCTGCGTTTAAAAAAGATCTTTCGCACGCAGAATGCTTTAACTCTTGTTCTCCTGATGATCGGCGGCTTTGTCGGCTGGTTTTTAAAAAAAGATCAGTTTTCGTTCGCCCAGGTGTTCTTGACCGCAGTTCTGATTTACTTTTCCATCGCTTCAGCTCCACTGGTGGGACTTCTTCAGGCGAGAAAAGATTATCATCGCATCGCTCTGTTCAGCCTCAGCGGGGCAACATTAAAAATTCTCGCCGGCGTTCTTCTCTTTCTTTCTTCCGGACTGCTTATCAAAACAGAACACTATCTGCTTTTTATGGCGGTGGCGGCCTTTCTGGTATTTCTTTTATTCCAACAAGCAGCGGCCCGATTTACGACAGAGGAAGATCATACGTTCATCAATCCTGAAAAAATTCTGCTTATCAGCGTGCTTGGCACTGTAAGCATTGCTTTAATCAACTCTTTTGATTCTATTCTTTTTCTGCATGTCTTGACCGAAGCTGATTCTGCTGTTTTCGGAAAATACATTCTCATCGGCAAGGCCGGGATGGTGGCGTTTGAGATGCTCATCTTCACCCTCTTTCCTTATTTCCTTGAAGGAAAGAAAATTCCCTGGAAAGTGCTGGCGGGGTTTATCTTTTTCACGACAGGCTGTTATTTCATGATGGATCTCATTCCGATTCCTCTCTTGAATACTCTGCTCTCAAAAATATTTATGAACCTTCATTTTGACGACGTTCTCTTTCAGGATTACTGGCACCAGATTATTTTTGTTGGGCTCTCTTCTTTGTTTATTAACTTTTTGATGGCAAAGAAAAAAATCCTTTCGCTTTTTTTTACCCTGATAACAGCCTCGGTTCTCACTTTACTGGTT
This sequence comes from Bacteriovoracaceae bacterium UBA6261, assembly GCA_002440825.1. Taxonomy (GTDB): domain Bacteria; phylum Bdellovibrionota; class Bacteriovoracia; order Bacteriovoracales; family Bacteriovoracaceae; genus Bacteriovorax. The sequence goes on from DJVH01000092.1 coordinate 8,811, forward strand.
TCATTGCAGACTCTGGAACTTCATCAATTCGTGGCAAGAAATAAAAATTTCATGTCGGGATTTTTTGTTCTGGTGATTCTCCTGACTTTTCTTCCTGACTTAAAAAGGAGATCAGAATGACTCTGGTTTTTTTCATGGGCACAGCGGCCGAGCTGATTAAGATGGTCCCCATTTTAAACGAATGTGAAAAAAGAAACATTCCATGGAAGGCCGTTTCATCCGGACAGGCTTCCGCTGATTTTTTGCGGCAATGGAATGAGTTTCAGCTCCCGCTTGAAAAGCTCATCGAACTCGATAAAAAAAGCCAGGCCTTGAAAAGTGCTCCGCAGGCCTTGTTCTGGTTTTGCCGGACTTTTGTTTTTAAATTAAAGACAGTGGTTTCTCTTGCACCGGATACTCATCACTATATTGTCGTTCACGGCGATACCATTACAACCCTGCTCGGCAGTATCATGGCCAGACTTATCGGCAGGCATCTGATTCATGTCGAAAGCGGACTGAATTCC
>DJVH01000118.1 GCA_002440825.1 Bacteriovoracaceae bacterium UBA6261
TGTCTCAAGCAAACTCACAAGGCCAGGCAGCTCTAAAACTTTTAGGCTGATTCTTAGCTTGTTTAAATTTTTTTCTTGCGAGGGCCGTCCAGTATGGATGGCCCTTTTTTATTTGGTTCAGTCATTTAAAGCGCAAAAATCTGCGAAAGGGTATTGGTTTTAAAAGCAAGAAAAAGGCAGATATTTATTATAGGCAAAAGTTTTGAATTTTTCTAAATTGTCCCGATGAAATTACTACTTTTGACTCTTTTTGCTTTTGCCCAGGCTTCAGTTCATGCTGAAGATATCGACAGCGTTCTAAAACAAAAACTCGATTTTTTTCGTGTTTATCCAATGGAATCTATGCCAGTTCAAGAAAACCGCGCACAGATTGAACTGGGCAGACGTTTGTTTATGGAACCGGCCTTATCCGGAAATAGAAATATCAGCTGTATGGCCTGTCACCATCCCATGAAAGGAATGAGTGACGGATTGCCGCTTTCAAGAACCGAAGATCGTAAAGGAATTCTCAAAAGAAATTCACCTGCGGTTTTTAATTTAGGGAGACCTGGCCATCCTTTTATGTTTTGGGATGGGAGAGTTCATTTTGAGGCCTCAACAAAAACTTTTACAACTCCTGAGAAAAATCTCAGTAAAGAAATCACTGATGTGATGACCAGCGCCCTTTCGGCCCAGGCACTTTTTCCGATGGTCTCTATGGAAGAAATGAAAGGAAAATCCGGAGAAAATGAGATTGCTGATGCAAAGTCGAATCAAGAAGCCTGGGAGAGAATTGTTCAGCGGTTAAAAAATGAAAAAATTGAAGGAAGAGGGAAAAGTTACAGCGAACTCTTCTTGCAGGCCTACCCGGAAACTCCCGTACAAAAAATAAATATCGGCCACGTTGCTGAGGCCATTGGCAGATTTGAAAGCGAACAGTTTCAATCGACTGGCTCGCCTTTTAATCAATACCTGAAAGGAAACACTGAAGCGCTGACTCTTTCGCAAAAAAAAGGGCTTCTGGTTTTTATGGATCGCGGTTGTATCGCTTGCCACCAGGGCAGTGAGCTTGGACTCAATACCTTTTTTGCTTCTGTAGGAGTTCCTCAATGGGGCGCAAAACCGATGCAAAAGGATTTGGGCAGAGGTGATATTAATAATGAAACATTTAGAAAACTGTTTTTCCGCACGCCTTCATTGCTGAATGTGGGACTGACTGCCCCTTATATGCACAACGGAGCTTTTGCGACATTGCGGGATGTGATTAATCACTATAGCAATATCAAAAATTCCATCGAGACGTTTTCTGTGTCCGAGACGACAAGAACTTCTCTACCGGTTGAAGTTGAGGTTCTCAATGACCAGGGCTCAAAGTCAGAGATTTTCCGCTCGGTTGTGGCCCCTTTTCTTCGCAATGGTCTGAATTTGTCTGAGTCCGAGAAAAATCATCTCGAAGCTTTTTTGAAAGAGGCCCTCACCGATCCCAATTGGGTTCCGGCGAATTCTTTGGTGGAGAGACCTAAAAATCATTAATTTTTCATTACCTCAGGCTGAACTCAGGCCAACTAGCTGCAATCAGTGGCTTAAAGCAAATGTATTTTGAGAGTAAATTTTATAAGTTCACTAGAGAATTTTTCTGGTTCTGTTACAACTTATAAAACGATTTCCAGAGAGGAAGGGCCGATGAAATTATTAGTATTTTTCTCGATGATGACTATTGCCGTTTCGGCCTTTGCTTACGGTCCTAACTACCCGACTACTCCTAATACAACACTGACTCCTGGTAAACTTTGCGACAGACCATCGGGCTTCAGATACCCTGAGAAAATTGCTTATTGTGAAAGAGATGTGACGTATGAAACGAAAGAATATCTCATTTTAAACTACGACAAAAAGCTGGGCTATCACATCCGTACGATGAATCGAATGGATTTCAAAATTGATCACTTTATCCCATTGTGTGCCGGTGGATCGAACGATCCGGTTAACCTGTGGCCTCAACATAAATCAGTCTATGAAATAACGGATCCTGTTGAGCCTCTTCTTTGTCAAAGAATGCTGGAAGGAAAGCTTTCGCAAACGGACGCCGTTAAATTAATTATGAGAGCGAAGCTGGATCTGAATCAGGTTCCGGCCGTCATGAAAGTTCTGAACGGTCTTTAATTAAAAAAGACCGTTACAACCTTTATCTGAAGCACACTTTGACTGCAGATTGCTGATTTGTTCAACAGTGTTGCTGTTTTCAGTGTACGATAATTCCATTTTTCCGATTTTTCGATATGGCCAGGCCGAGTAATTGAGCGAGCCGTCTGCATTGAGGAACATTTTATTTTTGCAGTCGTAGCTTCTTTCAGGAGCGTAATTATTGTCGCGAATGCAAAGGTAGCGTTTTCCATCATCAGTTGAGCCTGTTCCTGAGACAAGAACCGTGTGAGCGTAAGAAGATTCATTCATGTCATTGATGACAATCGCAGGCATTTGATTGTGCTTGACTCTGAAATCGATATCATCAAACAGTTTTTTTGTTTCTTCAACCGGATTGGGCTCACCAGAGGCCACGATATGAAGTCCTTGAGTACTCATGGCGTTTCTTGCCCAGTTTTTCTTCACAGTATCTTCCAAAAGTTCTTTGACTTCAGGATCAGTGGAGAATTCTTTTAAATTTTTATATCCGCCGATATCAACCGGCTCATTGTTATTTATTTTACTGATAATGGATTTCAGTTCTCTTTGACGAACCAGAGGATCATCGGCCCCAAGCCGAGGACGATCCGGAAGGAATTGTGCGAGTCTGTTAAACCGCTGGGTAATCACTGCGTGTCCCCAGCAAAAACCAGTGTAATCGCTGTATTTTGCGTAAAATTCGCCATCAGAATTTGTGAAAGAAAGAGAGTTTTCAGCGCTGTCATCATTGGCCGTTTTAGAACGGTTCAGGATGTCGAAATTTTTCGGACAAAGCATCTGACATGAACAGGATTTTGAATCACAAGTTCCCCAGGCTTCGCATGTGCACATTTTATCTTTGATGGCCGAAAAATTTTTTGAATCTTTGGTCCCTATCACTTCGAGAGCATCATTGGGAGTTTTACAGTTGCTTCCAAAAGGTGACTGACCTGAATGGGCCATAGATTCATTTTTCAAAGCTTCATAGGCTTCTGTCCCGGAAGAGCTTCTGAATCCGGCCCCAGTGAGTAAGTTGGTAAAAGCTGCTCCTACTGCGGTTCCAATTTGCGTTTCACAGGAAGACATCAGAAGTGTCAGTGCGAAAAGGAAGAAAAGGTGAATTTTATTATTTCTTTTCATTCAGCTCTCCAACCATATCGTAAATGTATTTCTTTTCACTGTTTTCCTTAAAATAAAGGTCAGCGAGTTTTACGTGTTTGTCTTCAAATTTTCCTTTCTCAAGGTAATCATTCAAAAGTGAGCAGATGATCGTGCTCATCGCAAAAGAATCGGGATACTGCTTGTATTGTTTGTTACAGTAAAGCGTTTTCACTTCTTTTTTATGGAGTAAAACATTTAATGAATCATAAATCGTAATATTGAAATCATTTGTCGATTGTGCTGCCCCTTGCGGGTTCAACAGACTGAAAGCTTTTTGATATTCATGCGCTTTGATCAGATTGATAAGATTCTCTTCATGAGCAAAACGTCCGTAGAAGCCTTTCACTTCAGGGGGCATTTGGTTTTTCTTCAGTGGAAGATAATTTTCCAGAGTTTTAAAATAATAATCAATATCTGCCGTTTTGAACTGTGGGTTTTTTTGGAAATAGTTTTTACTGTCTTCATAAAGAGATCGAACTTTCTCTTTATCATTTTTATCGATGGCGATAGCAATCAGGTTAATGTAGGCCTCTGATTTATTTTCTGAAACATTCATTTCAATGGCATTTTGATAATAGCGGGCGGCCTTCTCAAAAAAGCGATATTGATAAAGCTCCCGGCCGGCGAGCAAATTGAGAAAAAACTTTTTTTCTTCCGGAAGACTTTTGTTTTTCAGCTCTTGTTGAACGCGCTCTTCAATTTTTTTTAATTCTTTTTTTGAAAGAATTTTTGAATCAGGTTCTAAGGCGCTGATGGAGTTGGAATAAAAGAAAATACAAAGGAGAAGTGTCATCATACTTTTCATATGACTATTATAGTGAATTTTTGTTTTTTCAGTCAGAACGGGGAGAATTTGCCCCAGGAAATCAGACGGGAATAGGGCCTCCTGAACAGAGGCCCCTAAGTTGGCTTAAGCTTGATAATTTTTTAAGAATTCTCTGAGAGGCCCTGCTCCTTCTAAAATCATCTCTGTAGAACAGCTGAAGGCCAGCCTCAGGGATTGATTTGTTGTTTTTGCTTCTCCGAAACAGTCACCTGGAGCGTTACCAATTCCGGCCTGGGCCATGGCCTCTGAAAGTTTGCTGACATCAATGCCATCTTTTACCCGGCACCAAAGATAAAAGGCCCCGTGAGGAATGTAAGGTGTGAGCAATTCATTTCCTGCAAGAGCTTCAAGAAAAAGATCTCTGCGTTTTAAATATTCTTCATTCATTTTTTTGTACCAGTCATCAGGCGTTGAAAGTGCTGCGATGGCACCCCATTGAGTCACGCTGTTTATTCCGTTGACGGTACAGCGAAGAAGTTTGCCGGCGCGATCATTAAAGAGCTCGTTTCTGCAGGCAAAATATCCCAGACGAAGACCGCTCATTGCATAGGATTTTGAAAAAGAATAAACCGAGATCGTTTTGTCATAGTCGGGAATAAGTGATCCGATAGAAGTATGCTTTCCACCGTCAAATAAAACGTGTTCATAAGCTTCATCACTGACCAGCCAGAGATTGTGTTTGACTGCAAGGTCTGCGATTTTCTGCAATTCTTCTTTTGGAATAATGGCGCCCGTCGGATTTTGAGGAGAGTTGAGAAAAATGACCTTGGTTTTAGGAGTGATTTTTGATTCGATATCAACGGCACGGTAAACATAGCTGTGCTCAGGTTTTAATTCAACTCCAATAGTTTTTGCACCGGCAAGACGGGCATTTTCAACGGCTTCGGTCCACATCGGATCCGGGACGATGACTTCATCGTTTTCTTCAACAATGCATTGATAGAGGACATAAAGAGCGTGCATGGCCCCATTAGTGACCGAAATATGTTTGCTTTCAATGTTGAGTTTATTTTGAGTCTGCAATTTTTTGGCGAGAGCTTCGCGCAGTTCAGGAATGCCGTTGTTGGGAATATAATGTGTTTTATTTTCTTTTAGGGCCTTTTCCATAGCGGCCTTCACATTGGGATGAACATCAAAACTTGGATCGCCTGATTCAAATCTGTAGATCTTGGTTCCATCTCGCTGAGCCTTCAGTAGTTTTTCGCGAATAACGACAATTTTCCCCAGAGAAATTTGATCTAGACGATTCATGAGACGGACCCTCCCAAAAGATTGAATGTAACGATTTTATTGCAGAGAATAGCGAAACTGCCAGCGAAATTAGTGTAGCTCTTTGGTTTATTATTTTCCAGTGAATTTTCGTATGAAAGAGTTAAAGCTTAAGAAAAAACTATCCAAGACCTAGCAAAAAGCACGGGTATTAAGCGATGTAAGTTTATATCACTATCCTTTGATTGCACTAAATTCGTCCGTCCTTTGTAATGGAACTATAGAATTTCCTATTATCAAGGATGATATTGTGAAAAAACTCATAGCAGTTCCACTGTTACTCACGGCCTTTTCGGCCTTCGCTTCAATCAACGTTTCCGAAATCAATGCACTGATTAAGAAAAATAAGGCCGGATGGATTGCCAAAGAAAATCCTGTCTCTCGAATGAGTGATATTGAAATTAAGAGACTTTTGGGATCGACAGACAGGCCAACCGGAAATGCACTTTTTGAAGACAGAACGAAAGGAAATGATTCAATCGATTGGAGAAATATCAAAGGACAGAACTGGCTGGGGAAGGTGATGAATCAAGGCAACTGTGGTTCATGTGTGGCCTTTGCTGCAGTCGCAACACTAGAGGCAGCCTACCGAATCAATGCAGCGTTGCCATGGCTCGCTCCGACATTTTCACCGCAACAGCTTTTTAATTGCGGTGGTGGGGCCTGTGATTACGGCTGGCAACCGGCGAGTGCGGCCAGCATGCTTAAAAGTAAAGGCATCGTCGATTCAGCTTGTGCTCCTTATGAATCTGGTTCAACCGGTCAGGATGTTCAATGTAAAAAAACTTTTTGTGAAAATCAAACTGAACGAACATACAAAATTGCTGGTTCGACTAAACCAAGCTCTTGGGGTGGTTCAGCTTCAAAAGTAAAAGAAGCATTGAAAAAAGGTCCTCTGGTTACGACCATGACTGTGTATGATGATTTCCTCGTTTATAGTTCCGGTATCTATAAATCAGTCAGCAAGAAATCGGTGGGAGGACATGCTGTCTCGCTTGTCGGATTTAATGATGAAGGCAGATATTGGATTGTCCGCAACTCATGGGGAACGGATTGGGGAGAAGCGGGATTTATTCGCGTTTCTTATGATGATAAATCGGGAATTGCCGACAGTACATGGGCCTATCAGACCTCTCCTGAAGACAATTACATTTCGGTCCAATCTCCTGCCGGACGCGATTATGTAAGCGGTGAAAAGAAAATTCAGGTGGCCCTTTCTAAACCAGCGCCAAGCGATGTTGTTATTAAAGGTGAAGTTGATTCTTTAAATATGGTGGCCTGTCAAAGTGCAAAGGCCAGCTGTGAACTTTCAATTGATACGGCCAGCTTAAAAGACGGGCGTTATGAAATTTTTGCAAGAGCAAATGGTAAACGATCACAAGTAAGAGAATTTTTTGTCATCAATCATGAACCAGCTTCAACAATCTCTTTTCAAGGATCAGACGGCGTCGATCTGAAAAAGCCTCAGACCGGTCGGATTGAATTTGATATCGATGTGAAAGCTTCTCCGGTTATTCCACAGAAAGTGACTTTCTATGTGGAAGACCAAAATGGAAAAGTTGTTGCCAAAAGAGAAACGGATGAAGTTGTCGAGCAAATGAGATTAGGCTTCAGAACCAATACACTTTCAAACGGGCGTTATACGATTTACTATACGGCGGAAACTCCCTTCAACGGACAGATGATCACGGCCGTTTCAAATAAAGAAGTGATGACCACTCAAAACTAATTCTGCTATTCTAATAGGGAGGGGATAATCCCTCCCTTTTTTTATGAAAAAAATATTTTTACGAATTCTTCTTTTTACTCCGCTAAGCCTTCTTCTTATACTTTCTATTTCTGTTGGCATTCATTTTTTTAATCTAAAAACAACGACACAAGATTTTGAAACTGATTTAGAGAAATATTATCAAACTGAGACCTGGGCCAGACCGGATATTGTCAGTCAAATTCATCTAATCAATGAAAAATCCATTGTTGCGCTTGGGGAGAGTTC
>DJVH01000097.1 GCA_002440825.1 Bacteriovoracaceae bacterium UBA6261
AATCCGCTGATTCAACCATTGAAAGAACTTTTAAAAATTGCAAAACATAATGAATCAATTAATCAGTACCCTTTTGAGAAGGATTTAAAATGAAATCAAACAAGTTCAAAATTTTGGGCATAGTCCTCGCCATTGTCGTCGTGATGTTCGGCGGACTTTTCTATTACGCTTCTACCAAGTTGCGTCCGGAAGAAATTAAAAAGATGGCCATTGAACAGACGAAAAAAGTTTTTCCAAAAGCGGATGTCAATCTTCAATCAGTTGATATCGGCTGGGGCTTAAACTTTGATATCAATCTTCAGAAACTTTCGATGAAGACAACTAAAGACAGTCACACTATTGATATGATGTCTGTAAATGAATTGGTTGTTAAAGTTCCGATCTGGGCCATTTTAACAGGTTCTGGCGTTGTCGAAATCAAGATGGATGCTCCGGTTTTAAATTATCACGAGTTTGCTGAAGGCAATAACTGGACCTATGCTATGGGTGATAAGAAAACTGAAGAGGAAAAGAAAAAAGAAGAAGAGGAAAAGAAAAAAGAAGCCGGATCTAATTCAGCTCTTGGTCTCTTCGGCAAAAGCAAAATTAATGTAAAGTTGTCGGACGTCGCAGTTAAATACACTCTTAAAGATAACTCCAATGGAGAAATCAAAGTTTCAAAATTTCTGGTGAAAGGCTTGAACTTTGAATCTTCAACAGCGTTTGAGCTTGCTTCAAATGCCAAATTTATTATGAAAGACCAATCGACTGTTTCGTTTGATACAATCGTCATCGGTGAATTTAACGTAGCTGACCTGATGAAGAATGGCTCAGTCACTTCAACTGTCATTGTCAAAGTAAACAATATTGCAAAAACTGGTCTTGAGTGGAAATTCCCTGAGATCACAACGAATATCGATCTGTTGCTCAAGAAAGATGGGGAATTGTCGGGGAAAATGACAACGTCTTTCGAGTCTCAAAATAAGATCAGTGCCAATTTTAAAATGACAAAAGCCGTAGAAATAACCGATATCAATGCCGATATTATTCTCAAAGATGTTTCGGCTATCATGGGCATGGAAAAAACAATAGATATGTCCAAAGCGAAGCTTAAAGCAGCTGGAAATCTTCTTTATTCAGAAGATAAAAAAATCAATGCAAACCTGACTTTCTCAATCGCACCGGGAATTGTTTATTCAAAGGAAGGTGTCACTGCCAGCACAACGGTAAACGGAGAATTTAAAGGAAAAGATCTGGCCATTAAAATCAAAACCGAAGCGATGGAAGGACAAGTGAATACTTCAATTGCAGGACAAATCGATCCGGGGGAAAAATTCGAAATTTCTAAACTCAAGCCATTTGATATACGCATACTTGCAAGTGGTATGAAAATTCCTGAAAAATTCATCAGAGCAAAGCTTTGGGAGAAGAAGTCTGAAGATGTTCAGGCTGCAGAAGAGAAGAAAAAAGCTGAAGCTGCAAAAAATCCTTCAACAAATGTTGCCGCTGCTCCACCTGTGGCACTTCCTCCGTCAAATGTAATGGTTGACTGGAACAACATCAATATTGGCGGCGAAGAATTCTCAGGACATGGAAAAATTGTGACGAGCACTAACGCTGTCGCAATCGACAACATGAATTTTAAATTTTCGAAAGGCACTGGAAAACTGACTCAGACAATGACTTTGAATAAATTAACTAATGATTCAAAGTTTAATTTAGAAGTTTCAAACCTGAACTTAAACTCATTTAAAGCCTTTCTTCCACCATTTATTGAAAATTTCTCTGGGACTTTTACCGGTAAAGTGAACGGATCAGCTTCTATGTTTAAAACAAACAGACCACCAGTCTTTGATGTAAATGTTATTGCTGATGCGAAGAACGGTGAGATTAAAAAGCTGAATATTTCAGATTACATCAACCCTCTTCTTGCCAATATCCCAATGGTCAAAGACAAGGTTCAGGACAAGCAGATTAAAATCAATGGTAATTTCGAAACATTAACGATGAAGGGGCACTTTACAAGTTCGCAGTATACAATTTCTGCTTTTGATTTTGTAGGAATTGATAAAAAAGTGCAGATCTCCGGCGCGGGAGAAATTTATCCACAGGCAGGATCGAAGCTTTCCACGATGGAAGTTAATTTTGTGGATAACACCGGAAAAATATCAAACGTTCTTCAGGCCAATGCCGGAACTAAAGTTCTTCCGATCAGAGTCTCTGGACCGGGCTTTGATATGAAACCTGATTATGGTTATACCGTTTCAAAACTTGCAAAAGGTGCTATTAAGACACGTGGGCAGGAAGAAGTGAAAAAAGTGATCGATAAAAATATCGATAAAATTGTTCCTGCTGCTGCAAAAGAAAAAGTCAAAGGGCTCCTCGACGGGTTCTTCAAGAAAAAATAGGAAAGAAAATGACAGCAGTACTCCCATTGAAATATGAGAATGATATTTTAAAGCTTATCGACCAAAGACTTCTTCCAACCGAAGAAGTGTATATGACAGCACGGACCATTGAAGACTGCTTTATCGCGATTAAAGATATGGTCGTACGAGGCGCCCCTCTCATCGGTTTCACTGGAATTTGGGGTATGGCGCTTTTTCTCAAGCACAATCCGAAATGCACTTATGAACAATTCGAACGCGCAGCCGATTACCTGAAAAGTGCTCGCCCCACAGCCGTCAATCTCGCTTATGAAATAGATCGCTGTGTGGAAATGGCAAAGAAAGAAACGCACATGAATGCGCTTTATCCTAAACTTGTCGAGCACGCCAAGTCAGAGATGAATAAACTTTATGAAAAGAATTTGTCGATGGCGAAGTTTGCCGAAAAAGAACTGGAAAAGATTTATGGCAATCGTCCACTGAATATTATGACCATTTGTAACACCGGTGTTCTCGCTTGTGGCGTTCTCGGTACAGCTTTGGGTGTTATTGTTCATATGAACAATCAGAAAAAAGTTTCAAAGGTCTATGCTTCAGAGACAAGACCTTATCTTCAGGGTTCGCGTCTGACGAGTTTCGAACTTTTAAAAGAAGGTATTGATCATCAGATCGTTGTTGAAGGTGCCGCTTCTTACCTGATGAAAAACAAACTTGTAGACGCCATTTTTGCTGGAGCAGATCGCATTGTAGAAAATGGTGATACAGCTAATAAAATCGGAACATCAAGCCTCAGCATTATTGCAAAACACTACGGTATTCCTTTTTACATTGTCGCTCCCATCAGTTCATTTGATTTAAACCTAAAGACAGGTGATCAGATTGAAATTGAACTTCGCGATGAAAATGAAATTTTAAAATACAAAGATTACTCAATTGCTCATCCGGAAGCCAAGGCCCTAAACCCAAGCTTCGATGTTACAGATCACTCTTGTATAAAAGGAATCATTTGCGAAAACGGCGTCATCGTTCCCACTTCTCCAGAAAACGTCCGAGCTGTCGTGGAGAAAAAATGATCAGAGCTAGTGTTGATATCGGATCAAATTCCGTTCTGCTTCTTGCCTGCCGGATGAATAAGGAATCAGGCAAAATTGAAAAAGAACTTTTGAATTTGTCATACATTACTTCATTGGGAAAAGATCTGGATAAGACGAAGCAGTTTCATCCTGAATCAATGAAGGCGACTTATGAAGCTCTCAAGGATTACAAAACGCAGCTCGAAGCAATTCAGTTTAACCCGGAAGACACTATTGTCACAGCGACTGAGGCTTCTCGAGTTGCAACAAATGCTCCGGAATTTTTTAAAAAGATAAAAGATGAATTAGGTTTTCATATCACCAAGATATCTGCTCAGGGTGAAGCTCATTATACTGCGCTTGGCGTGGCTGCCGCTGTAGATACAACCAGTGACATAGTTATTATGGATATGGGAGGAGCTTCCACTGAATTGATTAAAGTCCATCTTCATCCTTTTTCCATTCTTTCAACGGTCAGTATGCCTGTGGGATCTGTGCGAGCTACGGACTGGCGGAAGGAACAAATTTTTGAAGATAAAATTCAGAAAGTTTTAGGCATTGATTTTAATCCATACAAAACAAAGAATCTGGTCTGCGTTGCAGGCAGCATGACTTCATTAGCCTCTATGTTTCTTGGACACAATACATTTCAGGACAGTGAAATCGATGGACTGGTTATTAAGTTCGATTCTTTCAGAGAATTCAGCAAAGATTTACAGAAAACCAACGTCGAAAATTTATTGCTTTTGTTTCCTTACCTTGGGAAAAGAGCGCCGATGGTCGCGGCTGCTTCATATGTGGCAGAGTTGATCGGTGAAAAATTAAATATTGAGACCATACAAATTTCAACCAGAGGGTTGCGCTACGGCGTTTTAATTCAAGGAGTGATTGATGAAAGATTTATCCTCAATTAACACCGAATTACCGGTTAATGTTCGTGAAGGGGAAGTTCTTTTTGCCCAAGGAGAGCATTCACGTTTTCTCTATGTAGTAAAAAAAGGAAAAGTAGTTTTACTGAAAAACAATGGCAATCATTTGAACATCATAAAAGTTGCTGGCGAAAAAGAAATTTTGAACGAAGTGAGTGTTTTGACTAAACAGCCGACAGAGTTTGCAGCTATAGCAAAAACGGAAGCAGAAGTGGTCATGATTGAACAAAAGGACATTCTCTCAGTGATTAAAAATTCTCCGGACTGGGTTCCGGAAATTTTCCAGACTCTTTGTGAACGCTTGAAGTCTACTGAAGCCATGATTCTTGAACACAATTTACAGGGAGCAGGAGAGAAAAGCGCCGATCTCATCCTCACGAAAGAAGATGAGAAGAAATACATCAGCGCACTCGCAGAACATAAGGTACAGTAATGAAATTTTTGTGGCTTATTTTCTTTCTGGTCTCCTGTTCAAAAAACAATGAATTAAAAAATTACTATCCTCATTTGAAATGGGCCGATCAATTCAAAGGGCAGGAAGTCAATGTGGACAAAGAATTTCAACAAAAGAATGTTTCGGGTATGAAGCTTTCTTTTGGAGGAAAATTAAAAGGACATTATCTGATTTCGGAAATGAGTGTTGATATCGAACCGGAAAAAGCAGCTTCGATTTTTAAAAATAAATCTCTCATGATCAAAGGTCTATATTCCATTCAGGCAACTCCCTACACTGGGGCCATTACGAAAGAAGCAGGATGCTTTGCTGATATAAATCTTGAGCAGGCCATGAAAGAAACCAAAAATCAAATATCATTACAGTTTGATCTTAAAGCAACAGAGCGACTCGTTCTTGGGGTCTGCATTGAAGAGCAGAACGTTTACAGAAATCAAACGCTGATGATTTATTGTAAAAACATCAATACGTTTTATGAATTAAAGTATTTCTACCCGAAAAGTGAACAACCTTTAAAACAGCCGATTGCTGTTTGCCATTAAAGATTAATTTGTCTTCTTTTTTTCAGTGAAACAAGAATCTCAACGATTTTGTTTTGAGCGCGCTTGATATCGCGTTTTTCAGTTGAATAAGTCGTTTTCAAAACCTGAAAAGCTTCCTCTGCATAATCTCTATTGGCAAGAGAGAGCAGGCGACGCTGAAAAGCTCTTTCAACATTTTTAAGTGCCATTCCGAGGATGGGAGCAGTCACGTATTGGAAAATCATCTGAAGATCCTGATCCGCAAGATTGTCCAGGTCTGAAAATGTGAAGCATTGTTCAGTTAACTCTTCAGCGAGCTGTGGATTTCTAAGCTTTAAATTCTTTAGAAGGCGGGCACGTTCTTCACGAGGCATGTGTTGAAGCATTTCGATAATCTGTGCTTTACCGTTGATAAAAATGCTGTTCAGATTGTTATTCGCTTCCATGCTTCTCCTTATAAATTATCAACTAAGCTTCGAACTTTGATTTTTCTTTGATAAACTTTTGTTTTGCGTTTTCCAGTGTCTTCTTATGTGAATCCACCATGTCTTTTATTTCGTTTTGCTGACTGACTTTAATTTCTGCTACCTGGTCTTGATGAGAGCGTTTCAGATTTTCAACTTCTTGTTGAAGACGTACATTTTCTTCTTCGACCGACTTAGACTGGCGGTCTCTAATCTCAACAAGTTTTTGCTCTTGTTCATTTTTAAGATTGGCGATTTTGGTTTCATAGTCATCGCGCATTCTTTTTATTTCCGCTTCTTTTGATTTCGCTTCAGTTTCATATGCACGGTTATTTGTCGCGCGCATTTCTTTCATTTCAGTGTTAAATCTCTTCGATTCTGCTTCGGCGTATTTCTGTGCTTGAACATCATTGATAGTAGACATAACTTTCCTTTTTTATCCCCAATTTTATCTCCAAGATTTTCCCTGAAAATTTTAAGAGATTCGGTTACTATATATGATACGATGACTATGAATAAGAAATGTAGGAGGCAAATATGTCCCAAGCTGAAAGAGTTTTTTTGGTTCACGGAAAAAGAACACCGTTTGGAAAATTCGGTGGCTCATTAAAAGATATTACACCTGTTGACCTTGCAGTTCATGCTTCTAAAGCCTTGATTTCTGAAATCAAATTGGATGCTTCAAAAATCGATCAGGTTTTACTAGGCAATGTTGTCCCATCATCAACAGATACTATGTATGGCGGACGACATCTCGCTTTGAAATTAGGATGTAGGCAAGAAACTCCAGGTCTTGTTTTGAACAGACTTTGCGGATCAGGTATTGAAGCTATTCTCACCGCTGTTCGCTTGATTAAATTAGGTGAAGCACAATGTGTACTTGCTGCAGGTACCGAGAATATGTCTATGGTTCCGCATCTGACATATGGTTCGCGATTTGGAACGAAATACGGTTCGCTAAAATCTGTAGATATGCTTCTTGATGCCTTAACTGATCAGTACGCACAAACCCCAATGGGAATTACTGCGGAAACTCTTTCAGAAAAATTTGAGGTTACGCGTTCGCAGTGTGATGAATTTTCTTTCAATTCACATTTAAGAGCGGCGAAGGCTTATAAAGAAGGATTGCTCCAGGGAGAGATCGCTCCTTTTCCAATGAAGAAAGGATCTGTCGATCGTGATGAACACATGAGAGAAGATGTTTCTCTTGAGGAAATGCAATCACTCAGACCAACATTTAAAACAGATGGCGTTGTCACAGCGGCATCTGCTTCAGGAATTGTAGATGGTGCAGCAGCCGTTATTGTTGCCAGTGAATCTTTTGTAAAAAGAGAAAACCTCCAGCCGATCGCGGAGATTATCGACGGTCATGTTGTTGGAGTCGATCCCAAAATTATGGGAATTGGCCCGAGCCCGGCCATTAAAGCATTGCTTGCAAAAAATAATTTGAAAATGGAGCAGATTGATCTTTTCGAAATTAATGAAGCTTTTGCGGGGCAGACGCTTTCATGTATGAAGGATACAGGAATTCCTCAGGATAAAATCAATCTTTGGGGAGGAGCTGTTGCTCTTGGGCATCCGTTAGGAGCTTCTGGTGTAAGAATTTCCAATACTCTTGCAAGACAATTGAAACATTATAATAAAACTTACGGAATCGCTTCTGCCTGCATTGGTGGCGGACAAGGTATTGCCGTCCTTCTGAAAAGAGTTTAATTAGCAAAGAATGAAAGAATTAATTCTGCATCAACATGACATCGGTGAATTCAGAAGCTGGCTCAATCTGAACCTGGATGGCCTAACCTGGCAGGGACGATTTAAAAAAGAATTTGAATCGTTCTGGAATTCATTTTTTGAAGAAGATCTTTCATTGAAAGAACTGATGCAGCGTTTTGATTACGCTTATTCTCAGGTGCGCATTGGCTCCCTTTCATCCTGGTTTCTGTGGCTCAGAGACAAGTTTATCAGTTATGTTTTTATTTTTAAAAATCAAAGCATTGAACAGATAGCAGAAGAAACAGGATTGTCAGCTTCCGTTGTCGCAACAATACTTAGAAATTTTCTTCTGGATGAATATCCTCATCTTGATCAATACTTCTCAGAAGTTTTTCAAGTTGGAAACATTCTTAGCCCGAATTTGGGAATGACCTTTTCCCAAATAAAAAAAGATATCAATATCCCTGTTCCGGCCAGCGGTTCAAAAGAAGATGAAATCATGCCATCAATGGAAGTCACTCTTTTTGATGAATGGAGTCTCTTCGTCAAAAGAATGCGCTCTGATTTTAAAAGCAAACAATTTGATTTAACAAAAATCAAAGAACGAACGACTTTTGTGAAACAAATCAAGATTGTTCAGGATATTGCGGTTCTACTTTTAGTGTTCACATTGACCATTTACGGAGTCAAGCAACTCAATGTCTGGTACGAACGCTATCTTTCCAACAAAGTCAGCATTTATGAGCCCCAATTCAACTGGCTGGACAAAAGCCTGGTTTTCAAAGGTGCGGAAAAAAAACCGGCGAAAGAATTTAAGCTGAATTTCAATGAGATCAAGGATATTACCAAAGGCGAAATCCCGACTGAATTCTTTGATCCGGAAAATTACTCTGAAGAATCGGAAGTCACACTCACTTCATTTGAAAATATTCCCAAAAATTTGAGCGAAGCGGATAAAGAAAGTTCCGTTTATGAAGGTGATTCTGAAAATCCAAACGGCTACCGTGAAACTAAAGGTGGGACGACCAAAATTTATCGTCTCATGATGACTTCGACCAATACTTATGCAGCTAGAGATAAAATTAATTCTCTCGTCGATAAATATGGAGCAGAGCCTGTAGGGGAATCGACACCCGGCCAGGATGTTCCCGGCGGAGTTTATTACAACGTCTATGTTCCCAAGAAGAACTTCAAAGATTTTATGACTGAGACGATGAAGGTTGAGCAAGCTAAACTTTTTGAAAACAATACTTCCAACGTGAAAAACGTTCCGGGGAAAACCCGTGTTTTCATCATGGTGAAAAGTATTTAATTACATCTGTGCATCAGCGATGCCGTATAGTCCTTTCAATTTCCGAAGAAGAACGTGCGATTTGCCGAGATAGTACCACTGGCGGAAAAAGCCGATGGTCATCGCAATGATGAAGCCCAGGACGACTCCAGAGTGAGTGGTTTTCTGCACAAGACCCGTATCGTGGGCCCCGCCGAGAAGAAACGCAATCATGCCAAGAATTAGCATCAGTATCGTCCAAGGTATTGTTTGCCGTTTTGAACGGTCGGCCTCTTCTACAAACTTTTTTGTTTTTTCAATGTAGGGAGTTAAATCCGCCGGAGGGTTATCAAACAATTCATTCAGGTTTGTCCCAGATGTGATGATGCTGTAAACATTGTTTGTTAAACGTGCGACGCCAATGAAATAAAACATGACAAAGGCTTGAGCAAAAATCGTGTAGATGAAAGCTGGAATGGCCGTCTGAATATGGGAAAGTGGGCTGTGGCCGAACTGTAAATGAACAACCTTTAACGCAAGCAACGCTGTCAGGTAGATGCTGACAATCATCAGCAGTATTAATGTGCGAAGTAAGTAGGCCATGTTTATCCTTTCTTTTTCCCTTTCAATTCAATTGTCATGATAGTGTAGATTTGCTATTTATCATTCTAATCATTGCTAAGAAACAACAATTTTAAGAAGCCACCAAGGTGAGCGCATGACAACGCCTCAAGGGACTCAGCAGGGTCCAAACGGTTCACAGAAAAAACTCCTCGAGAATCCTTTCGTCGGAAGCCTTGTCGTGCCTATTGCGATTGTGCTTGTTGGTGCATTGATTATTTTCGGTATTACCAAAATGCTATCTTCTGAGCGTTCTTACAAAGATCTTGTAGAAGAAATCCAATCAAAAACTTTTGGCAATAAATGGGTAGCGGCTTACGAGCTTTCTAAACAAATCAACTCTTCTCAGATTCCTAAGAGTGATTATCCTTGGTTGGTAAACAACCTGACTGAGGCCTATAAAAATTCAATCGACCCAAGAACTCGCGGATTCATCATTGCTGCGCTTGGTGCGTTGAAAACGGACATCGCTGTTCCCACTCTTCAATTGGCCTTGAGCGATATGGACATTGATGTGAAGTTTCATGCGATTGTTTCTATGGCCAATATGCCAAAGGGGACAAAGTTTGATTGGACAAAAGTTCTGGAACAACTCAACTCAGACAAACCTATTTTGAAACAAGCCGCGATTCTAGCTTTGGCCACTCATGCTGTAGCTGAGGCTCAGGCTCCAATCAGAACAGCTCTCAGAGATACAAATATCATTGTGAAATATGCAGCAGCAACGGCACTCATTGCTTACAAAGATGTAGATGCAGTTGAGACACTCAAAGAAATTCTATTGATGAAGTATCCACCAAAAGAAGCAAGAGTTCAGGCTCCGGCGCTGGATGCTCAGCAAATCACAGATTTAAAGTTGAGCGTTTTAAGCACACTGCAAAAACACAACTGGGACAAACTAAACGATATAATCTTAGACGTAGCGAATACTGACTCAAACAATTCTGTAGCAACAAAAGCAAAGGAAGTGTTAAATCAGTTGAAAAAATAACTGAACATTCGCATAATCTAAGTACTGAAATTTTTTAATAACTACTTGCTGAACTAAGGGCCCCAAAACGGGTCATGATTAGTTCGGCATTTTGCGTCTATAACAAGGATACTGGCATGGCCGATACAGAAACAAAGCAAAGTTTAAATCGTCGTGAATTTTTCTCTTACATCACAGTGGGATGGGTAATGTTCACTGCAGCTGTTGGTGGATTACTCAGCTTAGCGTTCCGTTACACTTATCCAAACGTAAACTTCGAACCTGAAATGGAATTCCTGGCGGGAACTCCAGCTGAATACGCTAACGGCGTTGATGAGCGCTGGAAAAATGCATACGGTGTATGGATGGTAAAGCAGGAAGGAAAACTTGTTGCTCTATCTAATATTTGTACACACCTTGGTTGTATTCCGAACTGGCTTCCAGCTGAATTAAAATTCAAATGTCCTTGCCACGGTTCAGGTTATTACATGAATGGTGTTAACTTCGAGGGACCAGCTCCACGTCCACTTGAAAGATATAAAATCGCTCTTCAACCAGATGGAAAAATCAAAGTTGATAAAACAAAAGTTTTCCGTTGGGAAAAGGGCGAGTGGGATAACTCTGATTCTTACTTAACTGTTTAATCTTAATTAAAAATATTTTTTGCAAAAAAGGTTTTAAAAATGTCAGACAAAGGAATCGCAAGAAAAGTTCGAGACACCCAAGTTTGGAAATCTATTTTCAGACATGGTCCACCTGATAATGCTCGTAACAGAGCCGCTGTTATCGCAGGGAACGTGTTTCTTCACCTTCACCCAATTAAGCTGAAAAAGTCTGGGGTTCAACTTGGATACACTTGGTGTATGGGTGGACTTACATTCTTCATCTTCTTAGCTCTAACTGTAACTGGACTTCTTTTGATGTTCTATTACAGACCAACAGCTGAATACGCGTTCAACGATATCGTAGCGTTAAGAGAACACGTGCCTCTAGGGATCATGAGAGAGATTCACCGTTGGGGTGCTCACGCCATGGTTATTACTGTGTGGCTACACATGTTCCGCGTCTTCATGACTGGTTCATACAAACCACCTCGCGAATTCAACTGGG
>DJVH01000114.1 GCA_002440825.1 Bacteriovoracaceae bacterium UBA6261
TACCGTTATTACCGTTGTTACCGTTTACACCGTTATTGCCATTGTGACCGTTGTTTCCATTGTCACCATTGTGGCCGTTGTTTCCGTTATTACCGTTGTTACCGTTATTACCGTTATTACCGTTATTACCGTTATTACCGTTCGAACCGTTTGAACCGTTCGATCCATTCGATCCGTTTGAACCGTTCGAACCGCCGCCAGCAGCGCAACCTACAGAAGCTGAGTTACCTTGGTTTCCAGAACAATTGTTTCCTAGGCCGTTACCTTGGTTACCAGTGTTGTTTCCGTTACCAGTTGGATTGTTTTGGTTGTTGTCGTTGTGGTTTGCAGTTTGATCTTGCTGACCATTTCCGTTGTTGTTCGTTTGACCAGTTGTCCCTGTTGATCCAGAAGCTCCATTTGAACCAGAGTTTCCGTTAGATCCAGTGCTACCAGTTGAACCAGAATTTCCGTTTGATCCTGAATTTCCAGTTGAACCAGAATTTCCGTTAGAACCTGTGTTCCCAGTTGAACCAGTGTTGCCGTTTGATCCTGAGTTTCCNNTTGTTTCCATTGGCATTGTTGTTAGACTTGGTATTGACTGCTTTTACGACTGCTTTGCTTGTAAACGCACTGTTCACGCTGTAAGCGTGAGCAAGGTTTGCAAAAGCAACTTGAATCGTAACAGTAGCAATGACCGCGATGTTAATGCTTTTCATTTGTCTCTCCTGTTATTTCCCTGTGATAAAACCGTTAATAATAATTCTGACATTGCGTAGGATTTCCCTCTCTTCCCCAACGAACCGGGACAGTATCATTTGGATGCGAAGAAATTTTTCCAGCATCAAATAGATCTCTGAACTCTTTTATCGTCAGCGGAATTTGAGGGTAATCCGCGCAAAGTTTTTTATGTTCAACTGCACTTCCTTCTGGAAGGCCGATGAGATAATTCATTCCCGCCGTTTTATCCTTGGCAAAATCTGTCGTTCTTTTTTGAGCGACTACTGCTTTCCAGAATTGTGAAAGAACATCAATCTGAGATTTGATTCTTTGATCTTTTACTGGAGTAGAGAAATTATTAAATTCAGCGCGATTCACACAACGACCGCCTACAGATTGAAGAAAGCGCTGAGCTTCATTGATCGCTTCAATTCTGTCGTCCATACTTCTGCAGAGGTTGCCAAGAAGACGATCCAATCGTCCCGCCAGACCTTCTTCTTCGGTGCGAATACGTTTCGAGACTTCGGCCAGAACGTTTTCCGGCCCTGTTTTTTTCAAAAGATCATATTGCTCTAAAGAAAATGAAGGAAGTTCTGCTTCCGGTGTATTAATAAGAAAGGGTGCTTTAAATCTTCTGAATCCAAACGGCTCACGTGCAAACGAAAACAGAGGCAATCCTCTATGCACTTTCAACTCTCTCACCATATAAGGCAGAGTTGAGTAATAGAGATCGAATATGCCTGAAGCATAAACTTTTTTTACAATATAAGTATGTCTGATCGTCGTTTCGCCAAAAGGTTGTTCAGTAATATAGAAATCCCCTGGTCTGATATCCTTGAGACCAACTGGGTAAGAATCTTCTTCAGCGAGAAATTTTGTGTCTGAATATTTTCCGAGATAAGTGATGAAGGCCTTCACTCTCGCAGGTCCTTCAGCATATTTGTCGAAGAGATTTGTATTGTTGGAAATCGTTTTTTTCCAGAACACACCATCTTCTTTTACCGAATTAAAAGAACGAAAGTTCAGTTTGTGCTCGTAAGCAAAAATGATTCGGGCAGCGTAAACAACATCGGCACAATCCGTAGCGAGACCTGCATAGGCACTTGCCGGATCAATGAAAATTCTTCGGTTGAAACTGTCTGAAGAAATCCATTTTACGAATTCGATTTCATCTTTGGCATCCCACTCTCTTTCATGTTTCCAGACATCGGCCCTGGAGGTGGAAGTGAAAGACGCAAGAATGCAAACGATCAGCGAGACAATGTTAATAAATTTCATGTGAGGGCCAACCAAACTTTTTTAACGCAATTTTTAAGTCTGGCTTCATTATCAAAAACTTATTTATATGTCCAGCATAGAAAAAAAATAAGTCTCTGAAATGGCTGATGAATTCATGGAAAAAAAGATGATAAATGGCATGATCTACTTTTGTTGAAGATCAACCCCTAGAGATTGCGTGGTCTCATTGAGGGGCAACTTCACGATGAACTTTGAGCCCTCATTAATTTGACTCTCCACGTAAATCTGGCCTTCGTGCGCGAGGACGATTTGCTTTGCAATATAAAGTCCCAGGCCGAGACCGCTTATGTCGTTGGCCGAAATACCTGCGCGTTCGAAACGTTGGAATATTTTTTCTGTATTCTCTGGTTTGATGCCAAGACCCTGATCAACAAAAGTGATCACGGCATAATCCCCAACGCGTTCAGCATGGATACTGACTGGCTTACTGTTTCCGTATTTTAAAGCATTGGTGAGAAGGTTGGTAAATGTCTGTTCGAGCCGAAGTCTGTCCCACAATCCATGCATTTCTTCAGCAATAGACAAGTGCAATTCTTCACCACAAGTATCGATAAAGAGTTCATCAAAACGCTGCTTGAGATCTATCAGAAGCTCAGTGAGATTCACCGGAGCTTTTTCAACTGACAGTTTGCCCGTACGCAGTCTGGAGATTTCAAGCATATCATCAATGAGTCTGCTCAGGCGCGCTGTCTGTTTATTCGAATGATCGACGTACTTTTCCACTTTTTCACGAGTGAGAGCGGTTTTTTCGTCTTTCAGAATTTGTTTTTTCATCATCTGCCCATTGAGCACCAAAGATGTCAAAGGCGTTTTTAATTCATGAGACGCGATGGATAGAAATTCATCCCGTGCCACAACAGCTTCGCGCAGACGGGCTTCGCTTTCCTGGAGAAATTTGTGAGTGTGAATAGATTCGGTCACATCCTGGCAAATCACAACTCCGGCAACGATTTGTCCGGCACGATCGCGAACAGGGGCTGAACTCAATCTGATGATGGCCCGTTTTCCGTCGCCACGAAGAACATCTGTATCTTCGCTATTGATGATCTCGCCATATTTGATGGATCTTGCCAGTGGCCAGTCTTCACCTTTGTAACGTGAACCATCCGGATGAAAAGCAATCCATTCACCATATTCAGTTATGGATTCAGAAGGAAGCATGCCATGTCCCCAAACTTCATGCATTTTATCATTGGCAAAAATTAATTTTCCCGAAGGAGCTTCACCGATAATAACAGCAGCAGGCATTTGCTTCATCACTGTTTCGAAACGACTTTTCTGAAATTCAATTTCATTAATGAGCTTCTGCTGTTCAGTAATATCAGTGTTTGTTCCAAACCAGCGAACAATATTGCCTCTGGTATCTTTTATGGGAACAGCGCGAGTGAGAAACCATCGGTATTCTCCATCTTTCCCTTTGAGCGGAAAGGTCAATTCCCAGGAATCATCTTTTTTCCACGCTTCATCTAAAAACGTTCTGACCGATTGGTAAAATTCAGGATGATGGAATTTTTTGAGAGCTTCCGGTGATTTCATTTCTTCAGGAGAACTGCCGGTGAAATCATACCAGCGTTTATTAAACCAGAAGATGCTTCCTTTGGAATCGGCAATCCAGGCCATTTGAGTCATGGCATTGGCGAGCATCTGATATTGAAGTTCATCTTTTTTAGTTTCTTCGTTAACTTCAGTCGTAATGTTCTCAATTAAATAAGAAAAGCGAGGCCTTCCTTCATTGGACATTCCCAAAAAAGACACAGTGACCTGATACCAGTGGATTTGATTTTCTATCGTGAATAACTGTCGAAATTTAACAGGACGATTTAATCGCTGTGATTCACGATAATGCTTCGACCAGTAGGCAACTGTTTCTGCAGAAACACCCAAAGATGTCGCAGTCTTTCCCCTTAAGCCTTCCTGAGTGGTTCCGAAGAATTTTGCAGAAGCAGGATTGTCGTTCAGATGAACAACGTCATTTGGAATGAGTTCGACAATTCCAAGCATAAGCGGCGAATCTTGAAAAAAAGACTCCATGGCCTTTTGCGCATCCGCTTGGGAGAAATGCACTCTTTCAAAAGATAATAATTCGTCCATTAACTCTTAAATCTCCTGATAGTAACGCTATCAGAGGGTTTGTTTGTTGAATAATGGATTGTACAAAGTTGGCTTGTTTTTTAGACAATAATAGAATTTTTCAATGCTAGATATTCTTACTTTGACTATAAAATGGTGGAGCTAGCCCACCTTCATTAATATTAATTATTTAAGGTATTTTTGTCCAGCTAATCGCTGGTTCCAGTCATTTTGAGTCATTTAAAGCAAGATTTAATAGTGTGCTGATGCGGCTGCAACACCAACTTTTTTATTTTGAGAATTTTCGTTTGATACTTCACTTACACCATTCAATTTTTCATTTACTGTAAGTGGGTTAAAAACCAAGTGGTATTCTGAAAGTTCAGTAGTCGCCACATCAAGAAATAGGGTTGATAAAAAATCTATTCTTTTAAGTAATCTCATTCCTTTAAAACTATTTGATACTACCTCTAAACGAATAACATCATTTTCTTCAAAAAAAACTTCGACAGATTCAATATTTGAATCTGCTAATACTTTATTTATTATTCCACTAATTCTATTTTTATCCATTGGTAAAACCTCGTATAAGCTTCATATAGATCATCATAATCTGACTCTGACAACCCCATAAACTCATACCGTTTATTAGTGTCCCATGCTCCCACTATTTTATGCCAAAAGGGTAGAATAAATCTATGATTATTCATTGCCATGTGTAAAATTTTCTTATTATGAATTTTCACTTGGGCAATTTTTAATAGGTTATGCCCATCAGCACCACTTGTTGGAGGTGTTCCACCAGCTTTATAGATTGCAGCTTTCATGATCATTTCAGTTCCAAAATGACAGTTCATAATAGCTTGGTCATATAAAGGCTCGTCCGAATCCAATGCTCTTTCGGCCATTAAAAAATGTTCTATAGCCTTCAATCTATGAACTTCATGAATCGGTAAATTATTCTTATCTGTCATTTATTTTTCACACATTTACAGCTCTGAAACCTCTTCTAAAAACTCATTCACAAAGGGCCAATTTTCATGGCCAAGAAAATTTAGAATGACTGGATATCCTTTCCAATTGTACTTTCTATTTCTTTCTGTCCTAGGACGAAAATCATCACTGTAAATATCAATTTTTTGAGTCGTACCATCAAACTCATGCCTATGAGGCTTAAAATGCCAAGGTGCATTTGGATTAAATGAATCCTGATGCGTACTATGATACATGATTCTAAGTGTAGAATTTAAATCACTACAACGATAGTTAAAAAAAGTTGTTAATCCATACTCCGGTGGAAATTCACGTGAAGTACTGGTTCGCTTCTGTATCTCAACTGTAAAATCTTTTAATGTTACAAATTTAATATCATGGTAAATAATTATGCCCGATTCTCCTCGGGTCGAAGTAACTCGATACTTATTCTCTCCAGATTTTATCATCCAAGAATAACTTTCAAGAACGTCACTATGAATTTGAAGATGTTTATCTAATTCAAACCATCTTCCATGCTTTTTACCAGAAGAAATCATTGTTTAATCGCTAAATCTCTTTGTTCTGATACAAATGAAGTGTAATCTAATATTTTCATTGCATCTTCATCAGAAACTTTATTGGTATCAGCTTTAGTGATTAATTCTTCATTTGAAGAAACTTTATATCGACTGCACATTTCCTGAAGTTCATTTTTATACTTCTCAAGAAGATCAGTTGTACTAAAATTCGGGTTATGTATTAGTTGATTAACTAAATTCAGTGTTTCTTGAGAAATAACTGATCCAAATTCATTTTCCATATTTTTCCTTGCCTCATTACCCATATTTTACCACCTATAATTTTCCGTTTGAACAAAATGTATTTTTTACATACCTAAAATACAGGCAAAGAGTGGACATCACCCTTTGCCTGTTAAAACTATCTAATTTTCAATACATTGTCACTTTCAATCACCTTCGGCATAACCCTAAAGTTATCAGTGACCCCCTTAACATCTACACCGGCCATGCGGATATAGATTTGAAAGGTTTTAAAGTCGGCCCATCCTCCCATCTTCATAACTTGAGTTGGCTCTGCTCCTGATGCCAGAACATGAGTAGCAAAGCAAGCTCGCAATGTATGGAAGTTGACATATTTTTCTATTCCGAAACTTCTTAAAAAAGTTCTTAGAATTTCTCCGGCTATTCCATGATCCCAGCCCGATAAGCGTGGCAATACAAATTCCTCATTACCTCTGATATTTTTTAGCTCAATAAAAACAGCTTTTAAATCTGATGAAATATGGCCATTTCGCCAATCAGAGTTTTTGGTTGTTTTAATTTCGCCTAATCTTTGGCAAAAAGATTTTGTAATCCTAATCAAATGATTATCTAAATCAATGTCACTCCATTTTAAAGCATACAACTCACCCGATCTCATTCCCGTTAAAAGTGCAACTGCCCAAACGTGCTTCCATGGATGGTCACGATTAAATGCTTCAAACATTAACTGCTTAATTTCTTCCGTCGTGAGAATTGGCTTCATTTTTTTTTCTTCTTTAGGAAGTTCCATACCATGAACAGGACTAGTTTTAGCATCTGAAATCAAACCTTCCTCAACTCCCCAGTTAAAAACTTGATTGATAAAACCTTTAATGTGTTTGATTCGTGACAAACTCAAGCCTGAATTAAACAAGGAATCAATCAGTTTTCTTCCATCTGCTCTCGTTAGTTCTCCAGTTCTTTTTATTAACCATGATTCTGTATGAAGAAATAAAGTATTTTCTGCAGTAATTAAGTACTCTCTGGAATATTTTTTTATGTAATGTCGATTTCTCATTTGGATCACCCAACGATTAATAATTTCTTTCCAAAGATACCCCTTTCCTTCGATTCTACTAATTTCTTCATGACATGCTTTAAAAAGCTTTCCCTCTTCTCGTCTCGCTTCTGCCATCGTTGCTATATCTCTTTTAAGTTTTTGCACTCGTACTTTTTGTTCTGTACTTCGCAATGAAACATAAACTCGATAAAGCGTCTTTCCATTTTTTTCATAAACCTTGATTGCCATACTTGTCTCCTGTTTTAATAAACAGCTAAATCAAGCATCTCATCAAGCTCATCTCTTCTAAAATACAAACGCCTCTTAAACTTTCTGGCCTTCAAGTCTCCTCGATAAACCAAATGTCTAATTGCGTCCGCTGTTTTTCGAAGATATCTTGCGGCATCTTCCGTCGTCATCCATATTAAATTGTTAAAGATCTCACCCGATTCCTTTGAATCAGTTTCTTTACTATAACTTATTTTTTTAGCTTCTTTAATAGCTTTTTTATCCATTCGCTCTCCCTCATGTCTTCTAAAGTAAAGATTGCCCTACAGAAAACGCTCTAACCTCAAGATATTCTTTCTCAATCCCATCTCGGTTAGTAAACGACCTTAAAATTAGTCGGCCTCGCACAAAAATATCGTTTCCCTTCCGTAAATGAACCGAGCACTGCTCGGCCAATTTTCCAANNATCAAGGCCCAAGCGTCCTGAAATTATTTCTACATTGTTATTTTCCATCTTTTCCTTCCTTTAAAATGTTTTTAACTGTCACTAAATATTCACCAAGCTCAAGGTTCGTTTTATTTTTCTGGTTATATTCAAAGCATTGCTTCTTCACTTTTTCCAAATGAGTAAGCGTATTGTTCTGAATTAACTCTAGGTCTTTAGAGGTGAGCTTTGGAAGTGCCATTAATACCAAGTCTTTTAAAATAATAGGC
>DJVH01000061.1 GCA_002440825.1 Bacteriovoracaceae bacterium UBA6261
ACCATGATGGAATTATAGTCGTCATGCTGGTCGAGGAATGTTTTAGCGTAGCGTTCGACTTCGTGACCCATGGTGACTGCAAAAGCACCGATAAAATCATTTTGAGATTTATCGGGTGAAATGTAATCGGCCAGGGAGTAGTAACAGATATTGTCGCCGATCTTTTCTTTTTGCTGACGCAGAAAGTGTAGAGTCGTGCCGTTATCCAGATGAACATCATCGCCTTCCGCGTGGGCATTGAAAATACCGACAACGGCTTTCGGAGCAAATAGTTTATTTTCGACAATGCTCTTTAAAAGTTTTTGAGCGTCGTTGAATAGCTTTTGAGCTTCTTGTCCGTAGGCTTCGTGATTAAGAATTTTGGGATAAACGCCCTTTAATTGCCAGGTCCAGAAAAAAGGAGACCAGTCAATGAAAGGAACGACTTCTTCCAGCGATACGTTCAGGGTGAAAACACCGCTACGGGACGGTTTTGCAATCTCAGTTTCACTCCAGTTGGTTTTAAATGATTGGGCTTTAGCTTCTTCGTAGCTGATCAGTTTTGACTGATCTTCCATATTGCTGGCATGACGTTCTCTAAGCCGTTTATAAAGTGAATTCAATTCCGCCGTGTAAGCAGTTTTCTTTTCAGGATTTAAAAGATTGTTGCAGACTTCAATGACGAGAGATGCATCGCCAACCTGGGCCACTGCAGATTCATAATGAGGAGCAATTTTAATTGCTGTGTGGGCTTTTGAAGTGGTTGCCCCACCGATGAGAAGCGGTAGTTTAAAACCCTGGCGTTGCATTTCTTTTGCAACGTGGATCATTTCATCAAGGGAAGGAGTGATGAGTCCCGAAAGACCAACGATATCTGCTTTGTTAGCAATGGCCGCATCCAGAATTTTCTGACAGGAAACCATAACTCCCAGATCGATGACTTTGTAACCATTGCAGGCAAGAACGACTCCGACAATATTTTTTCCGATATCGTGTACATCGCCTTTAACAGTCGCGATAACAAAAGTGCCCTGTTCGCGGAAATTGGCATTTTTCTTTTTCTCTTCTTCCATGAAAGGTTCAAGATAGGCGACGGCTTTTTTCATGACTCGAGCTGATTTGACGACTTGAGGAAGAAACATTTTTCCTTCGCCGAATAAATCGCCTACAACTTTCATTCCTTCCATGAGTGGACCTTCGATAACATTGAGAGGTCTTCCGTATTTCTGACGGGCTTCTTCTGTGTCAGCATCGATATAGGTATCGATCCCTTTAACTAATGAATGACTGATTCTTTCTTCAATTGAATGAGTTCGCCATTCCTCTGCAACTTTTTCTTCTTTTTTATTGGCGCTTTTTAATTTCTCAGCAAGCTCGAGAAGCTCCTCTGTTGCACCCGGATGTTTGTTTAAAACAACCGCTTCGCACTTGTCGCGAAGAACAGGATCAAGTTCATCATATACGCCGAGCATCCCGGCATTCACAATTCCCATATCAAGGCCCGCTTTGATGGCGTGATAAAGAAAGACGGAGTGAATGGCTTCGCGAACGATATTGTTTCCGCGAAACGAGAAAGAAAGATTGGAAACCCCACCGCTGGTTAAAGCGCCAGGGCAGACTTGTTTGATTTTACGGACGGCTTCGATGAAATTGACACCGTAGGAGTCGTGCTCTTCTATTCCGGTTGCAACAGTGAGGATGTTGGCATCAAAAATAATATCGCAGGGATCAAAATCAAGTTTTTGCAACAGCAGATCGTAAGCGCGCTTACAGATGCGCACTTTTTCATCTATCGTCGCTGCCTGGCCTTTTTCATCGAAGGCCATGATGACAACAGCTGCCCCATAGTGCTGAATGAGTTTTGCTTGTTCTAAAAAGTTTTCTTCACCTTCTTTAAGCGAAATGGAATTGACGATGGCCTTGCCCTGAATGCATTTCAAACCTGCTTCAAGGACTTCCCATTTCGACGAGTCGATCATAACCGGAACTTTGGAAATATCCGGTTCGCTGGCGACGAGATTCAGAAAATGGGTCATGCAGGCTTTGGAGTCGAGAAGACCTTCATCAAAATTGATATCGATGATGTTGGCGCCATTTTCCACCTGCTGTCTTGCGACCGATAAACCTTCTTCGAAATTTCCAGCCTTAATCATTTTAGCAAAGAGAGGTGAGCCGGTGACATTGGTGCGTTCGCCGACCATATAGAAGGGCTTGTCTTTTTTATTGAAGATCGTGAGTGGCTCGAGCCCAGAAAGTCTAGTGGCACCTTCTATTGTCGGGCGAGTTCTTGGTTTGATGTCTTTGACTTTTTTGACGATGGCTTCAATGTGCGGAGGAGTTGTACCGCAGCAGCCGCCGAGAATATTGATGAAACCGCTGCTCGCAAATTCTGCGACAAACTGAGCTGTTTTTAAGGGGGTTTCATCGTAGCCAGTCGGCGAAAGGGGGTTAGGGAGACCGGCGTTGGGATAACAGCTGATGAAGCAATCAGCGATATTGGAAAGTTCTTCTATGTACGGCCGCATTTCTTTGGCGCCAAGGGCGCAGTTGATCCCCACTGAAAGTGGTTTAGCGTGACGGACAGAATTGTAGAACGCTTCAACGGTTTGCCCGGAGAGTGTTCGTCCACTAGCATCAGTGATTGTCACTGACAGCATAAGGGGGTATTTGGTCTGAGTTTCCTCTTCGTATTTTTTGATGGCGAAGATGCAGGCTTTTAAATTGAGAGTGTCGAAAACGGTTTCAGGTAATAAAATATCTACGCCGCCTTCGATTAAGGCTTTCGTCTGCTCGTAATAATTTTCAACCAGTTCATCAAAAGTGACTGCTCTGAAAGCAGGATTGTTAACGTCGGGAGAAAGTGAAGCAGTTCTGTTTGTTGGCCCCAGTGCTCCGGCGACATAACATTTGCGCGACGGATTTTTCTGCATAAATTCTGCGCAGGCAACTTTCGCGAGCTTCGCTGCTTTGAAGTTCAGGTCGTACACAATATGCTCAAGATCGTAATCTTTTTGAGCGAGGCGTGTGCCGGAGAATGTATTTGTCTCAATGATGTCGGCACCAGCTTCAAGATACTGAGTGTGGATCGCTTTGATAACATCTGGTCTGGTGAACACCAGAAGATCATTGTTGCCCTTTAAATCCTTGGGGTGGGACTCAAAATATCCTTTGCGGAAATCTTCTTCTTTCAATTTATAAGTCTGAATCATGGTGCCCATGGCACCGTCTAAAAAAAGAATTTTCTCAGAGAGCGTTTTCTCAAGCTCTAGCAGCGTGGAATGTTTTTTCATATGGATTACTTTTGAAAAGTTTTAACAATATCTACAATCGTACTGGTGTCATTCATAATATAGAAATGAACACAAGGAGCGCCTCCTTCCAGAAGACCTCTGACCTGATTAGCGGCCCACTCTTTTCCGATCGCGCCGACATTTTTCGGATCGTTGGTGACCGCCTCGACCAGTTCATCCGGAAAATCAATGTAAAAGTTTTTTGGAATGCTGTTGAGTTGTGTAGCGTTCTTTAAAACTTTAATTCCGGGAATGATGGGAACAGTGATGCCGGCTTCACGGGCGGCGTTCACAAAATCAAAATAGTGTTGATTGTTGAAAAACATCTGAGTGACAACGTAATCAGCACCGGCGTCGACTTTTTTCTTTAAATTTAAAATATCCAGTTTTAAGTTCGGTGCCTCAAAATGTTTTTCCGGATAGCCGGCGACACCGACACAAAAATCAAATTTCGAACAACCTTCAAGAGGATCCAGGAAAATTCCGTTATTGAGGCCCTTGATCTGCTCAACCAGATCCGAAGCGTAGTAATTCATGCGGCGGTCTTTAGAAATTTCTTTTTTATAATTAGGACCATCACCTCTCAGCGCCAGGACGTTGTGAATGCCCAGAAAGTTCAGCTCCAGAAGAGCATCTTCCGTTTCTTCTTTTGAAAAACCCAGGCAAAGCAGGTGGACAACTGTGTCAATGCGAAAGCGATTTTGAATGATTCCGCAAATGCCGATCGTTCCCGGACGTTTTTTGTAAATTTTCCGTTCAATAGTCCCGTCTTCTTTTTCATTGTAGTAAGCAGAGGAAGAATGTGCAGTTACATCGATCCATGCCGGATTGATCGGATTTAACGCTTCGACAATGTCGATGATTTCCTGAACGGATCTTCCGCGAGGAGGAGGAACAATTTCAAAACTAAAAAGCGGATTCTTGGCGCGATTTAAATGCTCAATGACTTTCATATTTTCGATTCAATTTTAAGGGTGACTTATTAGTCTCTCATTGTAACAATTATTGGTGAATCATACCAGATTTTCTATTGGAGAATTTGCTTATGTCTGATTGGTACCAGATTGAAAATAGCTATTATACGGTTCAGCTGACTTCTACAGGCGCTGAGATGAAGAGATTGTTCTCGAAACCGTGGAATCGGGAGCTCTTATGGAATCCGCAGGATGAAAACGCCAAGAAGCTTTGGAATCGCTCGGCTCCTGTGCTTTTCCCTATCGTGGGAAAGTTGAAAGAGGATTCCTATCAATGGGGCGGAAAATCGTACCAATTAAATCAACATGGTTTTGCCCGCGATATGGAATTCAATTGCATTGAGTGTGGCGCGAGTGAAGCAACTTTCCGCCTCGAAGCTACCAAAGACACTTATTCCCATTATCCTTTTCTATTCCAACTTGATGTCATTTACTCTCTTGATGGAAAGCGTTTAAACATAATTTACGCTGTTAAAAATATGGATCGCCAGGATATTTATTTCTCCATTGGGGCACACCCTGGTTTTGCGACAGCGCAATTAGAAGATTACGAGGTTCATTTTGAAAAGAAAGAACGTGGATTTTTTCAATTGCAGAATGGATTGGTGAATTGGAAAAACTTAACAGCTTTTCCTGAGACTGTTGTGCTTCCTACTAAAGAAACTTTTGCCAACGATGCGCTGATTTTAAAAGACGTGAAGTCGCGTTTTATTGATCTGGTGAATAAGCGTCGTCATGAGACGATTCGGGTGCACGGGACGAATACGCCTTATCTTGGGATTTGGGGGAAGGAGTCTGTGCCGTTTATTTGTATTGAGCCCTGGTATGGGGTTGGGGATGATTTGCTTACGGATCAGAAGCTGGAGAGTAAGATCGGGATTCAGGTTTTGGGTGAGGGGGGGACGTTTCGGTTTGCTTATGGGGTGGAGATTCTTTAATGTCGCAATTCTTAATTCCATTCAAATCCCGAGGGGAATCAGCCTCAAGTACAGACAACTTCCTCTGGCGTGAGAAGAATATCTTTGTCATGGACAACCACCGCCTGGCCCTTTGGTGTTGGTTTCAGGTAATGAAAAAAGGTCAGAGGTATAACCTCTTTCATATAGATGCTCATCCGGATATGAGCGAATCCGCATTGAAATTTTTTTCGCATGATTTAGCTTCTATGAGTCTGGAAGATTATCGAAATGCCTGGCAGTCGGATATTAATATGCCTCTGTTTCGCTGGGATAATTATATCGAAATTTTTTTGCAAAAGTACCCTGCCCAAGTAGGACACACCATTTCTGCGACCCATCATCTTGGTTCTGGCAAAGGGTTGCGAGAAGAAGTGAAACCATACGATTTGCCGAAGAGAATGAACGAAATTTTTGGCGGTGAAAAATTCGTCAATGAACTTCCCTGGATTTTTAATCTGGATCTGGATTATTTTTTTTCTGCCGCCCCTGAGAAAATTGAGCTTTTCAGCGAGAGCTACATTCAATCACTAGGCGATTCTATTAAGCTTGGACTTGATAACGGGATGATTGAAATGCTGACTGTTTCGCTTAGCCCTGAATGTTGTGGCTCATGGAAGAATGCGGAGCTAATGCTGGCGAAATTTGCGAAAAGTTTAGATTTATCGCTGAAGTTAGCTTAAAATTTTTCAAACTCAAATCAGGTACGAAATGGATATCAAAAAAATTCACTGGCTGACTTATGCCTCATTAATGTCTTTGGCCCTGGGCCTTTTTACATCGATCACATTTTCAGCACTACATCACATTTTTCTGGTGATTCCTTGTTTGTATTTTCTTAATAAGACTGATTTTAAGAAATGGCCGAAGAGTGCTTGGGCCTTGCTTGGATTGGTTGTTGTGATTTTTCTTTCGGTGATTGTGAATCATGACATTATGAAGGAGGGGTTTGCTCCTCTGACCAGAACGAAATATTATATTCTGGCAGTGCTGGGCATTGCTCCGGTTTCTGCTTATTTTCAAAGTCTAACTGAAGAAGAAAAAACAAAGCGAATTTCCTGGTTGCTGTATGCTTTGTTGATCACAACGACGCTTGCGAGCTTGTCAGGAATGGGCGCATTGTTTTTTGGTTACAATGTTTTGAAGTTTAAAGCTGGCTTCGTTGATAGAAATGGTGGTCTGTTCGGCATGCTCATGAATTACGCTCAGAACATGGCCTTCTTCATGACATTCGTGACAGGGCTGATTATTTATCGCAATGAGATTAAGAAATATATTAATTTGAATTTCCTGTATGTCGCCTGGATTGTGAACTTAATTGGGCTTTATACGAGCTATACTCGTGGGGCTTGGTTGGCATTTGCGGTTTCGGTGCCTTTCTTTTTTATTCGTAAGCATTTGAAAGGGTTTTTGGTTAGTTTTGTTTTGTTAGCAGTTTTGGGAGCTGGGGCTTATTTTGTTGCCGGGAAGTCAGTGATAAGACCGGATTCTGATAGAGAAAGAATTAGTCAGTGGAAGGCGGCTTATTATGCTTTTACTGAGAAACCTGTTTTGGGCTATGGCTATATGAATTTTGAGCCTCATTGTTATGAAATCAAATATCGATATAACATTGAAAAACAAAAATTTTGCGGACATGCTCATAATAATTTTTTGGAGATTCTTTCAACTACGGGCGGCTTAGGTCTTTTATTCTTTATTGGCTGGCTGTCATGCTGGATTTATGAAACTTATAAAAAAGATGATTTAAAGGCTAAGTTGAGTTTTCCAATGATTGCCGTGTTTGTGGTTGGAGGACTCACTCAATCAACATTTACGATCGGAGCAAGTTTAATTTTAATAACACCGATGTATCTTTTAATGAATATAAAATTGAACGGTGAATTTACTTCCAAATCTTAAAAACTTTATTTGCCCGCTCATCATTTCGCCCTAAATTTCCCAATTGAAGAATCTCTTCAATTGTGGCCAGAACTCCGTAATGGTTAATACAAGCGTTTTCCGTAGATCCCGGCTGAACACCTGCTCCTACGAAAACTGTATAGATATGATTTTTATCTCCTGCTGTTGGATCAGTTCCTTCGTCGTAGGTGAAAATGAATAAAGTGTTAGCCATTAACTGACTGTTCGCCAAAATATTTTCAAATTTTGTTTTAAGCCAACTGTCAGCATAGGCAACTCCAGTGTCATGACCATTGGATGTGTTGTTAGGAATAAATAGAGAAAACTCGGGCAAGGTTCCATTTGCAATATCGCTGTCAAAATCGACTTCATGTGTTATTTTTGCGCATCTTGAAGGTTGAGATGTAATATTGTCATAGCTCAGGAAGGGGACATGCTTTTTCGCATATGCGCCGATGATAGGAGTAAGATCACAATTGCCAGGGTAGCTTTCAGCGTAGAGCTTCCAGCTTTTGTTGACTCCATCAAGCAAATCAGCAAGGTTGGTCACATTTAATGAAATCGGATCATTTGTAGCGACCCCGAAGGAGTCGCCACTGGTAAATCCAATATAGTTGGGTTGAGAAGGTCTGCTTAGAGCATAAGAATTAATTAAAAGGCCGCCAAGCTGGGCGAGCTTCGCATGAAAAGGCTGTTTTATAGCATCGAGGTAAGCCGTATTTTCCAAGAAAACAACTACAATATGTTGAATGGAATTCCAACTCATTGGACGTTGGCCTTGAGAAGCTCCAATGAAAGAAGTGCATTCTTGATTATTTTCACGCGAGGAACAGCCATGAAAGAAAACAAAAGTAAGGATGAGAATAAGTTTGAACATATCCACCTACATTCTGTAAAATTATTATTTTAAAGCTTTCTAGACAAGACTCGCTACGTCCTTCATTATGAATTGAGATGAAATCCCTAGTACAAAAAATTTATTCTCCACCTAAAAAAAAGCATTCTGTAACACTCTCTAGTCTTTATTCTAATCATAATCGTTCTGTCAGGTATTATTCCTTAGCTCGACACGCACTTAAGCAAGGGCTACTAAGCTTAAACTTAAAGCCCGGAAGCAGGATCTTGATTCCAAGTTTTCTATGTAGGGATGTGCTGGCTTCGCTTAATGAAGTTGGACTTAGTATTGTTTTTTACGATGTAGATGAATCTCTTTCCTTAAATTCGAAAATAGATGAACTACCTAAGGCAGAAGCTATACTGGTTGTTCACTATTTTGGTTTTGAAACCGACTTAACTAATTTCAAAAGATATTGTGATCTGAATAAAGCTTTTCTTATTGAAGATAATGCTCATGGTTTATTTAGCAAAAACTCTGTAGGCAATTTTTTGGGCACTGACGGGGATTTGGGAATTATTAGTATTCGCAAAACTTTTCCAATTGAAAACGGTGCAATGTTGATTTGTCCAAAGGAGCGTGCTGCGCCGTTAACTCCGATACATAATTTTTCTTCCAAGAATTTGGTTATAAAAAATTTATTGCGTCCCTTTGTCGCCACCTTTGGAGTGGGGTTTTTATTAACGTTGACTGCTTTCAAGAGAAAGTTACGAAAATTAAAAACAGGTCACGAGCTTCCTCAGGAGACCGATGAGGATGAATTAAAAATTCCATTTGCCCCTAATCCGATCGATATTGATCAAAAATTATCTGAATATGACTTTGAAGCTGAAATAAAGCGCAGAAGAGGTTTGTTTTATTATGTACGCGATTTGTTGTTACCGCTCAAGGTCGTACCAATCCGAAATGAATTAAGTGAGGGCGAAGTTCCTTACACTTTTGCATTTTTATGTCAAAACGAGGATTATTCTATAGTACAAAAGAAATTAGAAAAGGCCGGGTTG
The DNA here is from genome assembly GCA_002440825.1 of Bacteriovoracaceae bacterium UBA6261. Lineage (GTDB taxonomy): Bacteria > Bdellovibrionota > Bacteriovoracia > Bacteriovoracales > Bacteriovoracaceae > Bacteriovorax. The sequence goes on from DJVH01000061.1 coordinate 9,001, forward strand.
GAAGNNGGGTTGGAAGTAGTTCGCTGGCCAAGCTTGCCCAAAGAAGTCGATGCCAATCCGAAAACACCAGATTTCTATAGAAATATGTATCTCGTGAAATTCCTTTGGTGATTTTATAGTTTTAACACAAGTGTGGTTTTTGATATGTTCTCAGCTTTTTTTCTAGAAGAAAAATTTCCCAATTTAACAGACGACGAATCATTACAAAAATGGAATTCCTTTTTTTCTTCTTGCGTGAATCCTAATATATTTTCGATTTATGAATGGGGGAAATACAAAGAAAATAACTGGAAAGTTGAAAGAATTCTTTTTTACAATAAAGAAACATTTGTTGGGATGACTCAGATTTTATTTAAGAGTATTGGTCCTCTGAAATTTGGCTGGTGCTCGAGCGGGATCAATCTAACAAATTACAAATATCTCCCCGAGATTATTGAAGCACTCAAGAGCAAGTACGATTTCAAAAAAACAGTTATTCGATTTAATTTTTTGGATCCTGCAACCGGGGAAATCCAGTTTGAATTTGATGGGATTGAAGCTTTAAAAGCTGTACCAGTTTCAGTGAATAGTGGTTATACGATCAGATATAATCTGGATGAAAATCCACCTAAGATCCCGGCTGATTTTTCCAAAAATAATCGCTATTACCTGAAACAGTCAAAAGAGAATCTTTTTAATTTTTCTGTGTCCAGCCTTGATCCCAAGGAATATGTCAGCATTCATAATCAGATGGTTGAAAATAAGGGCCTGGCCAATCTTGCAGTTACTGAAGAAAGCATAGCCTTGCTGCTAAGAGTTTATGGTGAAAAAATAAAAATGATCAAAGTTTATAAAGATGAAAAATGCTATTCAGCAGCTTTGATCATTATGGTTAATAAAATTGCTTACTATTATCTGGCGGGATCTACAGAAGAAGGGCGTGAAAAAAGTGCTTCATTCTTTATGATAGAACAATTGTTGCAGTATTTGACGGAAAATAAATTTACAGAATTTGATTTTGGAGGAATTACACCTTTCAAAGAAAGCGCAAAAGGAGTCAATCGCTTCAAACTAGGCTTCGGCGGAAAAGTTATACATTACGTTGGCGAACGAAACTTATGCGACAATCCAGTTCTTTCCTGGTTTTTCAATTTGATTATCGTTAAGAAGCTGGGGTGATTTTTAATGGCAAAAGTTAATATCTTAATGAATTGTTATAATGGTGCGCATTTTCTTGCAGATTCTCTTGGGAGCGTAGCCGCACAGACTTTTGATGATTACGAAGTGGTTTTCATTGATAACTGCTCAACTGACAACACGGAAGAAGTTGCAAAATCGTTTGGTCCAAAGATTCGTTATTATAAAACACCTCGATTTATGTCTTTATGTGAGGCCAGAGTCTGGGGAATGCAATTTGTTAATTGCGAATATTTCTCTATGCTCGATGTGGATGACATGATTCTTCCTACGAAATTAGAAGAGCAGGTCAGGGTCTTAGATACTCACCCAGAAGTAGGGATCGTTTACGCTAATTCTGTTTTTTTCTCGGACAAGGGTGAGGAGTTCTTGCTTTACAAGGAAACGATGCCTTCGGGAAATATCTTTAAAAAAATGTTATCTAACTATTTCTTGTCGCTAGAAACCTTGATGGCACGTAAATCAGTTATGGATAAATTTGGATTATCAATTAATCCCAAATATAACATTATTTCAGATGCCGAGCTGTATATAAAATTGTCTTATTATGCTGATGCTTATTATATCGATAAACCTTTGGCAAAATGGAGAATGGGTACTGCTAGCGAGTCTTCTAAGCAGTTCGAAAGCTTTCCGCGTGAATATGAAATACTGATAAGTGACCTTGAGCAAATGATTCCCGATTTCAGACAAACATATTCGTCGGAGTTGAGGAATCTTGAAGGAATTATTCAAAACATGTCTGGGTTGGCTAGTTGGAAGAAAGGACATTTGAAAGAAGCCAGGTCTAAGTTAAAAACCGCATTTCAAATTAAAAAATCTTATTTTGTTCCTTACTTTTTTTCGTTTTTTGTCTCGTTTGAATTTTATATGAAATTGCGACGAG
>DJVH01000016.1 GCA_002440825.1 Bacteriovoracaceae bacterium UBA6261
TACTAATTTGTCGTTCTGCTTTTTTCTAATTACATGGGTTCTTTTTTATCTGATCTTGTTTTGTGAATGTTTTAAAGAGACGTTTAGAAATGATTTGATTTAGCAGCTGTTAGAGGCTATAAAGCGAATCGAAAATATACTTTGTGAAAATATACCAGTTTGGGTGTGTTATTAGCGAAGAGGAAACACCCGATCCCATCCCGAACTCGGAAGTTAAGCTCTTCAGCGCCGAAGGTAGTGCCAGGGAAACTTGGTGTGAGAAAAGGTCAATGCACCCTCTTTATTTTAAAAACCCCGACTTTGATCGGGGTTTTTTTTTGCCTTGAATTCACTATGAAAAGATCTGAAAACGTACATATTGGACACTGTACGACTCCGCATGGAATTCGCGGGGAGTTTTCGTTCGTTCTTTATAATCCAGAAGATTCTGTTTTGCATGATGGAGCAGTCGTGACACTGACTCCGAGAGCTGAATCTAGTTCTATTCCTCAAGATGGAAAAGAATTTACAATTTCAAAAATTAAATTTGGAAATAAGACTATTGTTACTCTTGAAGGAGTGGGCGACCGCAATGTGGTCGAGGCAATGGTTCCATTTGATATCTATTTTTCCCGAGAAAATTTTCCTGAGACTGATCCGGATGAGTACTATCTCAACGATCTGCTGGGATTAGAGGTGATTGACTTCATCACTAAAAAACCGGTAGGAAGAGTTGTTGATTTTTATGAAAACGGTGTGCAGGTAGTGTTGAAAATTAAGACTGAAAAAGAGTTTATTGAGCTTCTTTTTATTGAACAGTATGTTCCTGTTGTTGATTTGGAAGAAGGAAAGATGGAAGTCATCGTTCCTATGATAATTGAATGAAAAAAATCTGGATCATTACTCTTTTCCCAAACTATTTTGATTCTTTGATCAATTTTGGAATTACTGGTTCTGCCCTTCGAGGTGAACGTGGAAATAAAATTGAATTCAATACTGTTCAACTGAGAAATTATACTCCCAAAGATTATAAAGGCGTTGATGATTCTCCTTATGGGGGAGGCGCCGGCATGGTTATGCGTGCAGACGTTTTAAAAGAGGCACTTTTAAAAGGCGTCGTTGAAGCTGGTGCATATGGATCAGATTGGAAAGAGAAATTGCATGTGGTTTTTCCGGGCCCAAGAGGGAAGACCTGGAACAATTCGTACTGCAAAGAATTTGCTTCACGCTTCAGTGAAGAAGGATCTAAAGATCTTGTCTTTATCTGCGGACGCTATGAAGGAATTGATGAACGTTTTTTAAGCCTTTATGTTGATGAACAAATAAGCCTTGGCGATTTTATTCTGACAGGGGGAGAAATCGCTGTAATGGCCATTATTGATTCTTCATTGCGCTTTTTTTCAGGTGTATTGGGGAATAAAGAAAGTTCTCTGCAGGAAAGTTTTCAATCCAACAGCCTGGAGCATCCTCAATATACACGACCAAAAGTTTTTGATGGACTTGAGGTTCCTGACATTTTACTTTCCGGGCATCACGGAAATATTGAAAAATATCAAAAAGAAGAAGCGCTGAGGATTACAAAAATTCACAGGCCCGATCTTCTGGAGAAGAAATCATGAAACTTTATTTGGGGCTGATACATCACCCTATTAAAAATAAACTTGGCGAGTTGGTTACCACATCGGTTACCAATCTTGATATTCACGATATCTCCCGTTCTTGCCGTACATTTGGGGTGAAAAAATATTTCTTAGTGACCCCTTTTGTGGCCCAACAAGAACTGGTGAATTCTATTTTGGGGCATTGGGAACAAGACCACGCCAATGCATACAACCCGGACAGACAGGATGCATTAGCCATTGCCAAGTGCGTTGATTCCATTGAGACCGCCATTGATGAAATTACAAAGATTGAAGGGCAGCGTCCGTTAATTGCCGTTACAGGGGCAAACTTTGATTCTTTCGATGGTGATGTTTCGCATTTGACAAAAAAATTAGAAGAGGGCAATATGCCTTGTTTTCTATTATTTGGAACAGGCTGGGGGTTACACCCTATTGCTTTGGAAAAAGCGGAGTACATGTTGTCTCCGATTCTTTCAAATAATTCTGATGGATATAATCATTTGTCAGTCAGATCAGCGGTGGCCATTTATTTGGATCGCTTTTTCGGGAACAGAAATTAATTAATACCTACTCGGTAAGAACAACACGGTGTTGGTCCTCTGGGAGTAGCTTAGAAATAAGGAGTTCACAATGAACTTGATCGACGTAGTAAACCAGGATCACTTAAATCCAAAGGTAAAAGATCTTCCAGACTTCAAAGCTGGAGACACAATCGCAGTACACACTAAAATCACTGAAGGTTCTAAATCAAGAATTCAGATTTTCGAAGGTGTATGTATCGCTTTCAAACAAAAAGGTGACATCAACGGTCACTTCCGTGTTAGAAAAGTTTCTAACGGTATTGGTGTAGAAAGAGTTTTCCCTTTCCACTCACCAAACGTTGATAAAGTAGAAATCGTACAAAAAGGTAAAGCTCGTAAAGCGAAACTTTACTACCTACGTGAGAGATCTGGTAAATCAGCTCGTATCGCGATTGATTACGACCGCAAAGAATAGTGATCAAAATTTCTTTAGAAAAAAACTAAAAATTGCCCCTCGTACGAGGGGCTTTTTTTTGATAAGTTTGCTTTCATATGTTCGACATTAAACTTTTCAGAAAAGCTTTTAAGGCAAAAGATGAGACCATTTCGGCCGCAACGAATTTTTTCTTTGCTGGTTGTGATGAAGTTGGGAGAGGTCCTCTTGCGGGTCCTGTTGTGGCAGCTTGTGCCAGTCTTCATTTTGAAACTTATGATGAAAAGGATATCAAAAAACTTTTCAAGGAGTGGGGAATTTTTGGGATTACTGATTCTAAAAAGCTCACTGCTGAAAAACGCCAGCAGATTATTTCTGATCTGCCTTTCGGCGATAATTTAACAATCAATCAAATTTATACTCATAGCTATTCAAAAAATATGACACTCAAGATTCTCATCAAAGAGATTTCACCGCAAGAGATCGATCAGATTAATATTCTGAATGCATCACTCAAAGCGATGAGGCAGGCAGCTGAAGAAAGCTGCACTTTTAAAAAGCGCGGTTTGATTCTTATTGATGGGAATAGAAAATTTCCTCTGGAAAGCTCACCGGATTTTTTCAATGTGGAGCTCATGACTGTCATTGAAGGTGACGCTAAATCGCTTCTTATCGGCCTTGCCTCTATTGTGGCAAAGGAATACCGCGATACTCTGATGAAAAAGTATTGCGAGCAATATCCCGGATATCATTGGAGCTCAAACGCGGGTTACGCTACTAAGAAACATCTCGCGGCCATTGCGGAACTGGGGATCACTGACATTCATCGCAAATCTTTTGCGGGCGTAAAAGATTTTTCTTATGAAACTGAGGCAGCTGAATATGCAATGGAAGGAACAGGGGAGTAATTTCGAAAAAGAGTTTTCCAAGACTTTTCATTCTCAGCATTGTCCGGTTCTCATTTCTTCGCTTCTTTTAAGAGCTCAACAGGCAGGACAGGTGGATATCGCCGGCCTTAAGAAAAAACCTAATGGATGGTTTTTAATTCTCTATGAATTGAAGTCTGGAGTTCATCCAGGGCGCCGACAATGGGCCCGCTTGAGGTGTGCACAAGACTATTTAAGTAAAATTTTAGAGATGGAGTCAAAACTTGAAGTAAAGTTTTGCAAAAATGCTGAACCTTAACTATCCTTTTAAGTATGAAAAAAATCTTCATTTCATTAAGTCTTTGCTTCACTTTACTTTTTTCTTCTTCGGCCTTTGCCATCGATCCGAAGATTAAAGTTTTGGGAACAATGGCCGGCTATGGAGTTGTTGGTGGAGCATTGCTCGGTACGGCTTCGATGGCCTTTGATGCCGGCCCTAGGGCCATTGCCAGAGGTGCTTCCCTGGGCCTTTATGCTGGGCTTTTGTTTGGTGGTTATGTCATTCTCAGCTATGAAATGAAAAAGCGTGGTTATGGTAATGATCCTCAGTCTCAGGATTATTATCCAGACAGCCGCAGTCCTTATGAAGATCAGTCCCGAGTTGACGATATTTCTGAATTCCGTCTGGCGAGCCTGGAAAATAAAAAGGACCCTAAAAAGGATCCTTTATTTGCAGTTAATTTTTTAAGCCTCGAGTTTTAGCTCTAAAGTCTTTTAGCTAGTTCTGGAAAGTGTTTTTTCTGTTACCGAATTTTTGGTTCAGGTTTTCCGTTTCATCACTGTCAAACTCAGCTTCCATTAATTGGAATGCATCAAAATTATAAAGTTTAAAAACTTTCAGAAACTCTGTTTTTACATTTGAAAGCTTAATTTGCGCTTTATTCTTATTTAGTATCTGAAGAGTTTCGACAAAAATACCAATTCCCGATGAACCGACAAAATCCAGCGAGTGCATATCGAGCGTGATAGTCGAGGCAGGATTCTGTTTTGTTAATTCTTGAAGTTCGATTCTTAGTGGCATTGAGTTTTCATAATCAAGTCCGCCGTTCATATGAACTGTAATATTGCCTTGAGAGTCTGTTCTGATTTGGGCCTTCATTGCCATTTGATCATTCCTTTTTAAAGGTTAGATGTGCTAGAGTAAGTGTAGCACTGTATAAAATTTTTTCGAGTCGGTTCGGATTTGCCTACGCGTTTAGGAGATTAATTTTGTCGTCTTTGATTCTTGTCACGTTACCCATTGGAAATGCGAAAGACATAACAGTAAGAGCACTTGAGGGCCTGAAAACTGGAATTTATTTTTATGCTGAAGATACGCGTGTTTTTAAAAAACTCCTGGATCAGCTGGAAATAAGTTATCACGACAAATACATCGATTCCTTTCATGACCACAGTGAAGGCAAAATTCCGCTTATCATTGAAAAGTTACAATCAGGAAAAGATGTTTATCTGGTTTCCGATGCCGGAAGTCCCATGATCTCTGATCCGGCCTTTCCAATTATTCGAAAAGCTATAGAACTCAATCTTGAAATTAAAACTCTTCCCGGGGTCACTTCCGTAGTTACTGCTTTGGAATTGTCAGGCCTTCCCCCTCATCCTTTTCATTTTTGGGGGTTTATTTCTAGAACTAAAGGCGAAAAGAAAACCTTCTTTGAACACCTTGGCACCATTTCAGGAACTCATCTTTTTTTCGAAGCTCCTCACAGAATCTATGAAACCATTGAAACATTTTTTGATATTCATCCTGAAGGGGAACTTGTCGTTACTCGCGAACTGACAAAGATGTACGAGTCAGTTAGTCGGTTAAAGCGAGAGCACTTGAGAAATCTTTCTGAGCTCGTCTTGGATAAAGGTGAATTTGTGGTTCTTTTTCATATAGAGGATAAAAAATCCGTAGGGAATAGCGAACTTTCAGCAATGGTAAAAGATTATCTTGAAGGCAAACCAGGAACTAAAAAACTTGCCAAGATTTTTGCTAAAATTTTAGGTGAAGATCAAAAGAAAATCTATGACCAACTAATTGGCTCGGATAAAGAATAGCATTTATTGATAAATATTTTTAAGTTCAAAGCAAAAGTCCCCGAAAATTGTTTTAAGTATTAATTACACTAGACAGGATAGAGTTATGCTCGTTCGTATCATTGGTGGTCACGGCGGAGTTTCTCCGGGATTTAAGGCAACGTCTTATTTGATCGATGGGAAATTACTGATCGATGCTGGTTCCGTGGCTTCGGGAATTCAAATTGAAGAGCAATCGCATATAGATAATATTCTTATTTCGCATTCGCATCTCGATCATATTTCTGATCTTGCATTTATGGCCGACAATTGTTTTGGAATGAAAGGAAAGCCATTTGAGATCTATGCGAATTCGCCGGTGAAGAATGCCATTAAAACCCATCTTCTAAACGATATTATCTGGCCTGATTTTACTTTATTACCAAGTAAGGACAATCCCACATTGCGTTTTCATGATATAAAACCTGAAGAATGGATTACTCTTGGTGAATATAAAATTCTCCCTGTACCTGTTAATCATCAAGGGGGCGCATTGGGTTTCATCATAGAGAGAAAAAATACTGCGGTCGTTTTTACTCAAGATACCGGCCCTACTGATAAAATCTGGCAGTACGCAAGCGAAGTCAAAAATTTGAAAGCTATTTTTACTGAAATCAGTTTTCCTAATTCAATGTCTAGAGTCGCGGAGGCGAGTCAACATCATACTCCTGCAACGATGAGAGAAGAAATTAAAAAGATGCCGAAAAATGTACCCATTTTTCTTGGGCATTTGAAACCTAATTTTCAACATCAGTTGTTTGCTGAAATTGAAGAATTGAATGATGAAAGAATTACTATTCTAGGATCAAGCGATACCAGTTACGTCTTTTAATGTTTAAGGCATACCTGGCAGGATAAACATCTGTCGAGTTGGGACCTGGACAGGCTGAAAACGCGGTGGAACAGGTCTCGAATTTTTCGGAAGCGTATCTTTTTCCGGGGTTTTTTCTTCACCTTCCACAGAACCTTCTTTATCATCTTTTTTGGACTTTCTTTCAACACAAGAATTGTCTTTCCATTCAAACGGAAGAGTGATGACTTCATCATCAGGCTTTCTGTCTTTTAAAGCATCCTCATTCTTTTTATCGCATTCTTCTTTTTTCGTTAAAGCGATACAGGCCGTTTTTTCTTCATTTAATTTTTTATCCTGCTTCTTGCAATCTGCTTCTGTTAAGGCCAGGTCTTTGCACTGCTTGGTCGTTTCATCGAAAGCTTTTCCTTTCTCTTTACAGGTTTTCTCAGACTCGGCACAAGTTTTGGTTGTGCTGTCGAACTCTAATTTTTTCTTTTCACAGGTTGCTGAGCTTTCAACACAGCTGTTAGTCTCTTTGTTGTAAGTCAGACCTTTTGCCTTACAAGTTTCATCATTTTCAACACATGCTTTCGTTGCTTGATCGAATGAAAGATTCTTTGCCTTACAAGTTGTCGCCGATTCGACGCAAGTACGGTCTTCTTCATTTAATTCAAGGTTTTTAGCCTTGCAACTTTCAGCTGTTTCAGGCGTTCGACCGTTGAGCCCGCAGAATGGAATATTTATTTTTGCATCCACTAAACTCGTAAACTCACATCTGTTCAATGTTTTATTCCAGTTTGGTACGTGGTTTGGTTTTGTTGAGCTTCGGCATTCTGTTTCAGTACATTGGTATAAGTTAAGTTGGTTAGTAGAAATTTCAGTTTTCGCTACACATTTATTATCCTTCCAGATTTTTTTAGAATCTTTCTCACAAATCTGTTGTTCTGATTCTTCCTTTTTTGCTGGAGGAGTAAAGGATATATTGGCGCAGTTGCTGGCGTTGACGATGGTTAATTTTTCAATTCCGGAATCAGTTTTTGGAGTAAAAGTGTGACCCTTGCCGTTTACAAAGGAGGAATTCATCCCATCAATGCAATCTTGGCCGCTGGTCTCTTTTCCCTGCTTACTACACTTGATAATTTTAGGATCAATTTCATTATTTTTCAGAGGCAGATTTTGTACAAAAATGGTTTTGGTAGAAGCATCCAAAGAGCATCTGACTGGAGACACACTGTTAAATTCTTTTTTCAACATATCCAGACTAGTCGCTGCATTTTTAGCTGTCTGATTGGCGTTTATGAAATGAAGAATCGCTTCAAAAGATTTAAAAGTTGCATTGTCTGCACTGAGAGATTTGATGAATTTATTATAGTTGCAGGCCTGGATAGGTTCATCAAACTTTACGGCATAGAGGCTGTTTTTACAGTTCAAGGCCATCTGATGAAGATTGTTCAGACCTTCTTGAACAGCCTGATCGATGGCAAGTTCCTGATCTGCAAATTGAATATCATCCGATTTCATAATTCCGCGAAGCTGCTCAATCATTTTGTTGAGTGGCTCTTTCTTTAAATCTTCCAGATATTTTGTTTTTCCTTTCTGGCCACCCTGAAGATATTTTTCAAGAGTACAGACTCTGTCTTGCGAGTGAACAATGAGTTTTTTTAACAAGTAAACATCGTTCTCAGTAAGAGAGTAGTCTTTACCTTTTACTTTTTTAAGTTGATCAAGCAGCTTATCGCTGTTCATATCTAAAGAAGCTGTTTTCGTATTGTTTGGATCAATGGCCTTGAAAAACTTTGTGATTTCATCATTGGAGGCCAGTTGCTTTTCGTCAGCAGATTTATTGTCGCTATTTAAATGAGCATAGATCTTTTTTACTTTTCCAAGAGCGGCAACATAATTATTGTACAGGATCTGCTCTGTTCTTTTTCCCGGACTGTCTACATCGCTTACCTCTTCATCAGAAGCAACAATTTTGCCTTTTTTATATTCAATTTTTTTTCCCTCATATCTGAGTGCATTTTGAAGATCGATATATTGTCTTTTAAATTTCTCAACGTCGCAGGTCTGCCCAGCGAGGACTTCTACTGCAAAAAGAGAAAAGAAGATTGTTAAGACGGTCATCGATTTCATCAGACTTTATTCTCCCTTGGAATCACTAAAATCTGTTATTCTTATCGACAAAAATTATTAAAACCTGAGAAATATTATCGGGTTTATAAAAATCAGTACTTTTCAACTGCCAAGAAAAATGGCCAAATGGGACCATGAGTTCCGATTTTGATGAAATTAAAGAAAAAAAGCTTATGAGCTTTGTTCAGGAAAAGTATGGCCTGGAAGTCTTCACACCTGGGCTAGACCGAACCCGCGAGCTTTACCGCCCTTTTGTCCAAGAAGCTCAAAAACAAAAAATAAAAGTCACAATTATTGCAGGAACAAATGGCAAAGGACAAACCGCCCATACGCTTGGATATTTTTTAAAGCTTGCGGGTAAGAGTTATGCTCTTTGGACATCCCCGCATATTCTTAGCCTAAGAGAGCGGTTTTGTTTCAATGGAGAAGATGTTTCGTATAGTGAGTTGGAACTTGAATTTGACAATGCTCATGCGGAACTTCAGAGACATAAAGATCTTGTTATTTCTTTTTATGAATTCCTATTTTATGTGTTTCTCCGCCTCGCCTTTAAAAGAAAGTGCCAACATATCCTTCTCGAAGTTGGTTTGGGAGGCAGGCTGGATGCCGTTAATCATTTCAATGCTGATATTGCCTGCATTACTTCCATTTCCCGCGACCATCAAGCTATTTTAGGTAATCGCTACGATCTCATTCTAAATGAAAAAATTGCCGTTTCCCGCAAGGGAAAAATGCTTTATACCCAATTTCACCTTCAGTATCTGAATGAGCTGACAGAAGCTTATTGTAAACAGCATGGTGTACTATGGAAGCCTCTTCCCAAGGAGCATCCCGGGAATTATTTTAAGCAGAATCAATCATTGGCCCGTGCCCTTTTTAATGATCTTGAGCCTGGCGAAAAAAGAGGGAGCGCAACCAGAATTCCCGATTTCAAAGGGCGTAGAGAAGTGATGACTTTTAAAGGAAATACCCTTATCTTTATAGGAGCACACAATACAGATGGTGTTCGCTCCATGATTGATTTATTCAGGAGTGAATCTTCTGCTTCTAGACCACAGCAATTACTGATGAGCTTTTCCAAAAGACCTGATCAGGAAATTGAAGTGATGTTGAAAACGATTGTGGGTTTTTTTGGAAAATCGGCAAAGCTTAACGTTAGTTTCTTTGAGCACCCGAAGGCCACTGATGAATCTGCTCTTTTGGAAGTTGCAGGAAAATTTAACAAAATTAACAAAGGAATGTTAGATTTTGTCTCTGACTGGAAAACCTACTTATCACAAGCTGAAAATCAGACCATCCTTGTCTGCGGCTCTTATTACTTCGTTGGTGAAGTTCAGCGTTTTATTATTTCTCACTCTTAGCCTGAGCGCTTTTGGTCGTGAAACATTTGAATTTAATCTTGGTCAAAAAATCAATATTCTTTCAGACAAGGCCTTCCGAAAATCCAGCGAAAATGAGTTTGAAGCTATTGGCAATGTCGTTATCACGCATTTAAAAAATTCTATTTATGGAGAAAAGGCGCGAATTAATTTCACAACTGGTGAAGCGGAAGTGGTCGGAAACGTTCGTTACATTGCGCCCGAAATGACTTTGTATGGAACAAAGCTTCGCTATAATTTTCTTTCACGAGAAATTGATCTGGATAACGCCCGCGTGTTATCTGATAACTTTGTTGTTACAGGTAAAAAAATCAATCAAAAAACTCCCAATGTCATCTTTGCTGAAGAAGCTGAATACACGACCTGCAGGGACTGTCCTGAGTCGTGGAGTATTTATGGTAAGCAAGTTAAAATTGAAGTTGGTCAATACGTAAACTTAAAACACGCTTACGTTAAGATTAATGGCGTCGTGGCCATGTATTTTCCTTACATCGTTTTTCCGATCAAGCAAAAGCGAGAAACAGGATTACTGTTTCCGATGATTGGATTTAGTTCTAAAGAAGGTTTTCGCTATCAACAGCCTTTTTTCTGGGCGATTGATGATTTTAAAGATGCCACGATTGTCCCTTCCACTTTTGGAAACAGAGGACTGGGAGGAGAGTTTCAGTACAGGCAGAATTTTCGTGAAAAAACATGGGTAGAGCTGAATTCTCTTCAGTTAAAAGATAAAATTTATGCACCAGGAAAGCAGGATAAGGAAAAAACAGGAACCAGCTATTACCGCCATTTTTCAGATTTTGAATTTCATTCAATTTATAAACACAAACTCAATGGGCATTTTTATTTTACAGGGACATCTGATTTAGATACGCAAAGAGATTTTGATTTTTTTGCTAAAGAAAAGATTCGTGGAACTGAAACTGGTGGCGGGGGATTCGTCGAAGGGCGAACTTCACTTTTTTCATTAACAACTGAAGGTTATTTTAACCGTAACATGTTTTTTCCAAACGCAAGAGATTTCGACAATCAGTACGTTCAGCTTCTACCCAAAATTTCTTTATCCAGTGTCCCTTATAATCTCATTCATTCGAAATATCCGTTTGCTAAAAATATTTCACTTGGTTTGAATTCTGATTACACCATTTTTAAACAAAATATCCGCGATCCGTCCGGACCGATAAGAAACGCTCAAAGATTAAATCTCGCACCGTATTTAAGCTGGCAGTTGGGAAATCTTGGACCTGTTTTCTTTTCTCACAAAACAAAACTTGATTTCCAAAAATACACATTCCCAACTGAATCGGATAAAAAGTTTACAAAAAAAGGTCTTATTTTTGAGACTGAAGCAAAGTTTGAACTTGAAAAGATTTTTGGACTTGCTTATACCGAACAAATTCCAGTTGAGCAGATTGCAGAAGCTGAAACAAAAGGTCCCAAGGAAAAGAAAAATGAAACAGTCATCGGCAATCTTCCTGTTATTCGTAATAATAAGTTAGAAACTTTTAAGACTATCGCCAATAATAGTTATCGCCACTCTCAAGAGTTCAAGCTTAAGCATTATTATTTGTCTGATCAAAAATTATCTGGAAATGCAAAATTCAGAAATCAAATCGAGAATGATGCTGGTCAATTTGATTACGTGGATGCCATCAGAGAAAAAGAACATTTAAGCAATCAAATTACTGCACAGGATTCTCTTCCCGTCAGTAACACGCTTGAGTTTCAGTGGAATAACAAGTTGATCAGAAAATCGGCGAAAAGTTTTGATCCCTACCGCGACGGCAAATACTTAAAAGACAACTTTGATTATTCAAACCTGGCGTATTTTGATATTTCTCAAGGGGTAGATTTTAACAATAATTCTGACAAACTTTTAGATCGTTTAACCAGGCTATATATTAATACTGGTCTTTCTCTTGAGCGATTGAATTATAGTATTCAAGAATTTTATTTTCATAAAACATCAGAACACAAACTGACATCTACGGCTGGTTATACTCTGGATAGGGCAAGTCTGGCCGGGCGATTTACCTATAATTCCTTCAACTCGTCTAATACACCAGTCGCAAAATTACTCGGCTACGATCTGAGTTTGAGACCTGATGATTTGTTCACATTTAAATATTCTGCAGATTATGATCTGGAGGCAAAGCAATTTAATCAAAGCAGCTATTCTGTTTTGTATTCACCTTTAAATAATTGCTGGAAGCTTGAATTTACTTTTGCTCGAGACTTGATTGAAAGAAAGTTCGGTCTGTTATTTTATATTAATTATAACGAAAACAATTTTACATCCATTAGTGTGAAATAAATGAAACCTCTGTCAAAAATTTATATCATTGATTTTGAAGACAGTTTCACTTTCAATATTGCGACTGAGCTTTATGCATTCGAACAGGATATCGTCGTCGTACCGCACGAAGAGTTCTTTGGAAAAAAGAATTTTCATCTTTTTATGACAAACTTGAAAAAAAGAACTGCAGTTATTCTTGGGCCGGGGCCAGGAAGTCCTGATGAATATCAAAATTATTTTCCCAAAATAAAAGAACTCAGGGATCACCCTCTATTGTTTGTTATGGGGATCTGCCTGGGCCATCAGGTTCTGGCCATGATGGATGGAATGTCGATCAGACCTTCCATTAAACCTATGCATGGGGGGCAGGTCAAAATCAACTTTGACAATAAAAACATTCTTGTCCAAAGATATAATTCACTGGCCGTTTTTGAATCCCCCAAAAGTTTTAATGAAGTACAAATCAGAAAGTTTCCAAAGGGAATATCATATCAATTTCATCCGGAATCAATCGGGACGGAAAACCGGCATTTATTCTTTGAAGATCTGTTGAAATTCATTAATTCCTAAGGCAAAAAGCTCCTGTCGCAAATGGATAGAACTGGTTTGCGGTATTATTTTGATATGGCCTACAAAGTTCGCATTGACGGCATTTACGATCAAAGAACATTAAAGCATTTAAAACTTTCAGGAATGAAAGAATTTTGTTTTGAGTTCTCACCGAAGAGTTTCAACTTCATTCAGGAACATATTTTTCTTCAGCAACTTGTGCCATTGTTTTCAGAATCAGATCGATTGTTTGTTCACTTTTCCCGTTCCAACGATCCAATGGTAATGAAGCTTGCCGATGATATGGCCGCTGCCGGCGTCAATATGAATAATGTTTTTTTTGAATTTGATCAATGGTCACCAGAGATGAAGGCTGAAAATTTTGAACACAATTATTTGCTTTCTTTTTCAAACGATCCAGAGATCACCAGCGCCTTAGGAAAAAAGTTTTGCGGCTTCTATTTCTATTTTTCTTTTTTCGAAGATCTCTATCACAAGAATCTTCTTCAGCGTTTTGCAG
>DJVH01000063.1 GCA_002440825.1 Bacteriovoracaceae bacterium UBA6261
GAAAAAGTGGATGCTGTTCTTTCAACAATGGGCGGACAGACAGCGCTGAATCTTTGCGTAGAACTTGAAGAAGAGCATTTTCTCCGGGATCACAATGTGACCTTACTCGGGGCCAATGTCGATACAATTAAAAAAACAGAAGACCGCGCTCTCTTTGCCAAAGAGCTCGACAAGCTCGGTTACTCGACAGGAAAAAGATTTACGGCCAATTCAGAATCAGAAGCTCTGACAATGGCAGAAACGCTGGTGCAGTTTCCGCTGATCATCCGCCGCGATTTTGCTCTGGGCGGTAAAGGCGCTGCCCTGGTCTGGAACTCAGACGAATTAAAAGATGTCTTCACCAGCGATATTAAATTTCCGGTAACGATGGAGAAATCGTTAGTCGGACAAAAAGAAATTGAACTTGAAGTCATGGTCGATTCAAAACGCAACGGCGTTATCATCTGTTCCATTGAAAACGTCGATCCGTGCGGAATTCACACAGGTGACTCGATCACGGTTGCCCCAGCGATGACAATCAGTGACCGCTGTATGCAAAAACTACGCACGATGACTCTGACCATTGCAAAACATATGGGCGTTGTGGCCGGCGGGGCCAACGTTCAATTTGCCATCAATCCGGATAATGAAGATGACATCACTGTTATCGAAATGAACCCTCGCGTTTCCAGATCGTCGGCCCTTGCGTCCAAAGCAACAGGTTATCCGATTGCTAAAATTTCCGCTCTTCTCGCCATCGGTTACACACTGGCTGAAATTCTCAACGACATCACCAAAGCTTCGCCAGTGGCCTTTGAACCGACTCTTGATTATGTGGCCTTAAAAATTCCTATTTTTCCTTTCAATAAATTTCCGAGTTCCAGCAAAACGCTTGGACCTCAAATGAGATCCGTCGGTGAAGTCCTCGCCCTTGGCGGAAGTTTCAACGAAGCCTTTCTGAAGGCCTTGAGGGCCCTTGAAATGGGTCTTGAAATCCCAAGCCTGTCTCAATTAAAAAGTACACCGGTCGACATGGATATCGATTATATTCGCGAGCGTTTAAAAACGCCTAACGAATTATCGCTTCTGACTGTTCTCGAAGCTTTGCGTGCCGGCATGAGTGTGGATGAAATTCACGATCATTCAAAAATCACAAAGTGGTTTATTGAACAAATCGAATTAATAGTTTCAGCTGAATTGAATATGAAAAAGGAAAAAAACATTTTCAAGAATGCTGACACTTTTTTAGAAATCAAAAAAACAGGTTTCTCCGACAAACACATTGCTTTTCTCACTAATAAATCTCAAAAAGATATTCTCGCCTTCAGATTTCAGCACAACATCTTTCCGGTTTATAAAGCGGTCGATACCTGCTCCGGCGAATTTACCGCTGAAACACCGTACTTTTATTCAACTTACGCAGAAGAAAATGAAGCGATCTCTCTTTCACAAAAAGGAAAATCGGTCGCGATTCTTGGTTCAGGTCCAAACCGCATCGGTCAGGGAATTGAATTCGATTACTCCTGTGTAAAATCGTGCGAAAGGCTCAGTGAAAAAAACATTCTCTCTATCATGATCAATTCCAATCCGGAAACAGTCTCGACAGACTACGACAGTTCTAACCGTCTTTATCTGTCTCCACTTTTTTCTGAAGATTTGTTTGATATTCTTCTCAACGAAAAACCTTATGGTGTCATCGCCTCTTTTTCCGGCCAGACGGGAATTCAGCTGCGCGAGCACCTGGAACAAAGTTTCCGTGCAGAATTTTTCAAAATTAATTTCCTTGGGCCGACCTGGAAAATGCTCGAAGCAACTGAAGACAGAAAAAAGTTTTACGAGCTCACCAGAGAAACAAAACTTTCTCACACGGTTTCACGCGAAGTCTCCGGAAAGAAAAATCTGGTCAACGCCATGATTGAAATTGGTCTGCCAGTCATCATTCGCCCTTCTTTTGTCATTGGCGGGGAATCGATGTACATCTTTTACAACCACGAGGATCTGAATGATCTTCCAAAGGCCATGAAAGATCAGCTATCAGATGGGAATGCCGTTTTCCAGGTGGAAAACTATCTAGAGAACGCCATTGAATACGACGTGGACTTAGTCCGCGATCAATTCGGCAATTTCTGTTTCACCGTTTGTGAGCATATTGAATACGCAGGCGTTCACTCGGGCGATTCGGGTATGATAACTCCTCCGGTCGTTCTGACTCAGAAACTCTACAATGATTTAAAAACCATTTCATTTGATCTTGCCAATAAGCTTGAAATTGTCGGTCCCATTAATTTCCAGTTCGCTATCAAAGAAGGAAAAATCTTCTGTATTGAAGCCAACCCGAGAGGATCAAGAACGCTGCCGTTTCTTTCCAAGGCCTACAATATTTCTCTTCCTAAAATCGCTACCGATGCGATGTTAGGCGAGCGCATTGAAAATCTGGAACAACCATTGTCAGGTTTCTTCAGTGTGAAGCAATCGACTTTCCCGTTCGATCGCTTTATCCAGGACAATATTCTGCTTGGGCCAAAAATGCGCTCAACAGGTGAAACTATGGGAATTGACCGCGATAAAGAAAAGGCCATTTTGAAATCTTACCAGGGCAATTATCCCAAACTCGGTGAGCGCGGAAAAATTCTCATGAGTCTTGCTGACCATACCAAGGATCAGATTCTTCCTTATCTGAAATCACTGTATAAAATCGGATTTACTTTTGTGGCGACACGGGGAACTTGTGAGTACATCAAAAAGCAAGGACTGCCTTGCGAGCAAGTTAAGAAGATTGATGAAGGCGGACTCACCATCCTTGAGGCCTTGAAAGATGAGAAAATGAAAATGGTTTTCAATACTCCTCAAAACCAGGGACAATCTCAAAACGATGGAGAGCACATCAGAAACTCGGCCATTCAATATGCCATTCCGTGTTTCACGCGTCCTGAAAATATTCGTGCAGTCGCTGAAGCTTTGATAGGCACGCATGAAAGCGAAGTATTACCACTCGCTCTTCAAGAGATGAATCAATGAGTTTAGACAGAATCATAGTGGCCCTTGATCAGATGACTCTCGACGAGATTGATGTCTTTCTTTCTCGTCCGGAAAATACATTGAGCAGAGTCAAAATCGGTCTGGAGTTATTCGTGAAGTATGGGCCGGACCTTGTTCACAAAATTCATCGCGAATACAAAAAAAATATTTTTCTCGATCTCAAACTTCACGATATCCCTGTGACTGTGGAACGGGCGATTCATTCTTTAAAAAATCTCCCCATCGATTTTCTCACTATACATATCAGTGGTGGCGAGGCCATGCTGAAGGCCGCTGTCATTGAAGCAAGAAAAAGCATCCCCGGCTGCAAAATACTCGGTGTGAGTTTCTTGACATCACTTGAGGCCAGCGATTTAACTACTCTTTACGGCATCAGCAATATGAACGAAGCTTTCCTGAGACTCTTTAAAACGGCAAGTGAAAGTGGAATCGATGGAGTCATTTGTTCGCCACATGAAATAGGTCTGGTGAAAAAACATTATCCTCACCTTCTGGCGGTGACGCCAGGAATACGTTTTGCCTCTGAGATAGAAGGCCAAAAAACACAGGATCAAAAAAGAGTGGCGACTCCTAAAGAGGCCTTTGATTCCGGGGCCGATTTTATTGTCATGGGAAGATCACTGACGAAATCAACTCAACTGGCCCAGCGTATTGCTGAACTCAGCTGAGCTGATAATGAAATGTATAATAGTGTTGTCCTTCGACAATATCGATAATCATATCACCTTGGATTGATTTTAATTCTTCAGTTCCCGAATCAGGGACGACTGAAATTTTTTGAGTCGGTACTCCGCGATTCATGCTGGAACTATGTTGAAGACAAAAGCAGCCTTTTTTTCCAAGCACTGTCCCCTCAAATTTTTCCAGGGCAACATAGCCGCCTGAACCTAAATCTTTATTCATAAGCCCGAGCATGCTCACAATGCTTTTACCGCTCAGATCTCCGGTAAAAGTTTTTTCAAAATGCATGACCATGGCCCCGATAGCGGCAGCTGCTTTATCAGGAGATTGCGGGAAAGAAGAAATATCAAACTTACCTTTCATTTCATTCATTTTTATTTTCTCAAAAGTTTTTGCAGTGTCTTGTTCTTTGAAAATTGCTGATAGCATTCTTCTTCAAAATATCTCATGGGAAGAAAGAGCGACTGGCCATCGACTTCAATGGCAAGGTTTGTTGTCACGTAATTGAATGTTCCAGAAGAAAGACTCGTTTCACTGTAAGTTGTATTGTAGGCCGCCCAGATGTTGACCTGATGGCCGTTGATTTCCACCGATGGCTGAGATCCAAAGCAATTGAACAAAACACCATCCGTCTGGCAGCTTTCGGCAGGCATAGTAAATGTTAAATGATCTCCAAGATAGGCCAGGAGTGAAGCGCGGTCGCTGAGTGTTCCAAGATCATTGGGAGTGATCACTCCACTGTGAATAGGCATATACTTCACGCCAAAATGGTGAATAAGATCGAATTGCACAGTTCCGTTTTTTGTTTCAGCAATAAACGAAGTTGTTGGTGTCTCCGTCACACAACCAAGATTAAGCTCGGCCGCACTGAGAGAAGTGGCCACCAATAAAATGAAAACGAAAAGTGATTTCATAAAACTCTCCTTAATTTTTCTTATTCAATGGGAGCCGGACCGTAAAGGTCGTCCCTTTTCCTTCACAACTTTCGACTGAAACAGAACCACCGTGCGCCTGAGCAAGTCCTTTTACAAGTGACAAACCGATCCCCCAGCCTTTCTGTTCACTTTGAAGGGCGGTCTCGGTGCGATGATACTGCGTGAATAAATATTGCTGATCTTCGCTTGAGATAGGTTTGCCTTCATTATGCACTGATAGCAGCGCCTCATTGCCCGATTTGAGCACAGAAATGATGACAGGTTTATTTTTATCGCCGTACTTAATGGCATTGCTGGCAAGATTTTCAATAATCCGTTGAAGGGCAGAAACATCCCAGCAACCTTTGATTTCACCACTGCTGTTTTGAAATACAAATCGATTTCCAAAAAGATCTTCCAGTTCACTGATAACGTATTCAACCGTCAAGTTGAGAATGACTTCCTGATAATTGAGCGGAAGCCCTTCCCCGCCTTCAATTCTGTTGGCATCGAGAAGATCGCGAATCATTCTGTCCGCACGGTCCATATTGGAAATTATTTTTTCTGAAATTTCGAGGATGGCTTCTTTGTTATCAGCACGTTTTTTTAAAAGCTGTGCGCTGACTCTCGCCACAGCAAAAGGTGTGCGCAGATCGTGAGAAAGGGCAGACACAAAACGGTCGCGCATATCGCGCTCTCTCTGCAACTCATGTAAGGATTGCTCAAGTTTTTTACGGGCCATAACCCGATCGGTAACTTCATTGGGACTGGCGAAAACTCTATACTCCCCGTCTTCGTAATCTATTCTGGAAAATGTCGTATCAAAATACCGCTCTTCATAAATACCGGTCTTGCCATTGCGAAGAATGGCCAGTCCTTCCTTACCGAAATAAGGCACCCCTGTCTCCCAAACTTTCCGAAGAATGTCGGGAAACGGAGAATCGGCCAGTTCCGGAACAGCATCAAGGAGTTTTTTCCCCATCATGTCTGATCGGCCGTAAATTTCTTCATATTTTTTATTAAAGCGTTCGTAAATGAGATCGGGACCGCGATAGATGACAAAAGCTGTGAGAGCTTCATAAAAAAGAGCATCGAAAACTTTTGTTTGTAAAAATGTATTCGATTCTTTTATATCCTTCATTTTTTATGTATCCCAATAAGCATCTTCAAGTGATTCTTCGCGGGCCGGAAGGCCTTTGATGAGTCTTGGCGAATTTTGTTTTAACACTTCAAAGCTTGCGCGGTTGCAGTACTTGCTGACTTGATGGATTGACGAATAAGTTAAAAAAGGGGCCACATGTTTCGGCGAATTCGGCGTCACCTGACGGTGATAAACGTTAGAGGCCATATCGTGTAGAAGTGCAGATAAAGCAGCGTCCCCCGCTCCATTGGTATTTTTTATCACTCCAGGTCCACCCATATAAGGATTGATGTGAGTGTAGATTTTCAAAGGCAGCTTACAATCCTTTCTCTTCATCGCTCGGGAATATTCATATTTGTTGTATTCAGCAATGGATTTGGAATGAATGAGATCTTTGGTTTCACGTTTATACTGATCATCAATATGAGCGGCAATATAGAGCCCTCTAGGTCCGACCGTCATAAGAATCATGTCGCAACTTTCGAGAAGTTTTTCACAGGAAAGAAGTGGATCTTTAATTTCAGTCAAAGCAAAGGCTTCGTCTTCGTTCATGGCAAGAACGCTGACATAATCCTTGATAAATTTATTGAAAAAATCAGGTCGTGAGCTGATCAATGTGCTTGTCCCCAGGGACAGAACCACGGGGACATTATGCTTTTTAGCGAATTCACAGGCGGCGATATTGGATTTGTACATTGAAGAATTTTCGTCACGCAAAGAATAGGCAGAAACCAAAAGAGCGGCCGCCCCTTTAATGATTTCCTCCGGAACAAAATCCGGAGTGAGTTCATTCATGATTCCTTTTCCAATCGCGAAAGATCGTTCGCGATCTGGAGTGAGAAGACAAAAGGCCCGCCCCATCGCACCTTCCACAGGTTTCAGATAGCTGAAATCGACAAAGGAATTTGTGGTACAAATGTATTTGAAAGCATAGTCGCCTACGGAAATAATTTTTGAAATCGCTCCAAGGGCCACAGAGCGCGAATCTGAAAGAACACTGTAATTGTGAAGAGTGTTTCCGATGGCCCCGCCGGCAAATTCACCTTCGATGGCATCGGCCTCTTTTAACTCCCGATAAATTTCTTCAACTATTTTATCATCGAGAACTGCTGACTCACCTTTTTGAATTTTATATTTTTCCAAAAAGTCGTATGGGACACTGGCCTCGATATCTACAATCAATTGATCGATGCCTACGATATAAATATTCCCTCTGTCGGCAAAATCAGGAGCGAAAGGAATACGTCCTGATTCTGAAACGGGGAAGTAATGCTTCGTCTTTCTTTTACCTGGAAATTTCAAGGAATGCCTCTTATAATTTTATTCATGGATACAAAATTAACTGCTCTTATTCTAGGCTGTCTTCTTCTTTTCGTCACTCCTATAATGGGTCAGGATGCAGACAATGAAGCCGTGGGAGCAACTCACCTCGCCAGAGTCATTGTTCCAAGGGCGATCGTCTACTCCGATGAAAATATGAACAGCCCTCTGGGTTATATTTCAAACGATCGCATGATTACAGTGGGTAATCCCAGAAAGAAAAACCCTGACCTGGTGCCGATGGTGGTTTACGGCCGCCTCGCCTTTATCGAAGCAAAGAACCTTAGTTACGACAACGAATCAGTTGAAATGCAGTCAGCAAAAAGAGGTGCTCCAAAAGAGCACAATATCGATCTCGTACTTGCCAAACCCGAAGAAAAACTTTCCAAAAACAATTCGGCCTTTCTGGACCTTCATCAATACGGTGCGGGCGAAGGTTTAAAAAATATATTTGAAACAATCGATGGCGAAGACAAATCAAGCCTGCAGGGATTTGGCTTAACTTTGCTCCACAGAAAGCAGCATTCTCGGATGCTCTGGGGGGCTGGTTTTGAATATAGTTCCGCTTCAACTTCCAATGTAGATGTCAAAACTTATCTGATGCGAGGAATTCTGGGCTTCACACCTTTTCGCTCGCCTCTTTTTCTGATTGATATCGATGGGGCCCTGGATATTTTGCCTTCGACTCAAGTAACGATAAAAAATAATTACGATACTGAGCCCAATGGCTTTGCTTATGGCCCGAGCTTTCATGCACGCATCGTCTTCTTTCCGGAAAACACTTACCACGTTTTCGGAACGATGGGTTTCAGAAGCTATAAAGTCGACAGGCTTGATTCTTTTACGGATGTCAATGGAAACGCAATCACCGGCCTGACAAAAATGTCAGGGGCCAATATCGGCATTGGTGTTGGCATCGAGCTTTGATTTACTCCTGAAGAAGCACTTTTTCTGAGTCGTCGGAATTCTTATTTCCTTCTTTTGCTTTCTGCAGATAAAATTTGATCTTATCCTCGGGTGAACTGAAGTTTCCTTCAAACTTTGGCGCATTGGCATTTTCTTCTTTCTTGATTTCCTGCTCGAGCTCTTCTTTCATTCTTCGTTTGAGTTTTTCATCCGGAGTTTCCAGAAGAAATTCATTGTCCGCAGAAAGATTCGATCCGAATTTTTTAAAGGCATATTCATAAAAAGGTTTAAGAAATTTCAGGTTCGATTTTCCTCTCTCAAGAAAAAGAATAATAACCCGGACGAAATCCCGATTGCTCAGATCATGAGACCAGGCCGCGTAGAGATATGTCATACCCTGCTGATCCACTCTGTTGCCGTAAGAGATGTTTTTATATTGAGCATAGATGGGAATGGCCGAATCAGTTGTGGTATTTTTATATTTGATTTCAGATAGAAGCTTGCTTCGATAAGTTTCAGATTGGGCAAGACCTTTTTTCGTTTTAATCGTTATCGAATACACCATCCCCTTTTCAATCAGGTAGACTCTTTCCAGTTTATATTTAGGATCATCTGACTGAAGTTCGAGAATTCCCTGACCAGTCTCTTTGTTAAAAGACATTTTTTTTGTACTCTCAGGAAACAAGTGAGTACGGTTGTACAGAATGTAGAGATTGTAAACAAGGTCGTTATAGGTGACTTCCTTCAAAGCAATAAGTGATTCATAAAAACTTTTTCCGACATTGGATGGAAGAGAAAGTTTTTTTGAAAATAAATCGCGCCAGACCTCTTCTTCACTTTTTCTGTAAATATGATTCCGGAAAATGGGCAAAAGAAAAATTTTCTGATCACCGGAAATCGTTTCAAGCTTGTAGGGTCTTTCTATCATGAAAGAAAGAAGCTCTGTATTTTTACCATCGAGAAAACTCGCTCCCAAACGCGTCCCTGCACTTTCATTTTTAATTGTGGGAATCAGAAAAAAAGTCGGATGATTGAATGGCAGTGGCATTAAAAAATGAGAGAAATGAAATTCGCGGAAAAAATATTTTTCTTCAGGAGATTCATCAGCTTGAAAATTGGAATCGTGTCCATCGTAAAAAACTGAGGCGGTGGGCTTCATAACAAGAAAGCGAGTGTTCACTCCTTCGGTCAACGTGAGCGTATAAATGTGGTAAGGAGCAATGGCCATCAGAACGCCGGTACCGGCGAGAAGCAAAAGCGCTATGCTCAGGATTATGATCTTTTTCCACATGCTCTTCTTATCGGAAAAAGAGCAGTTAAGTTAACGTATTTTCAAAGGAGGCAAATATTTGCCTCAACTATTTTGCCAATTGCCCGATAAGTATAATGAAAAGGTGTAAAACGGCCCCTGAAAAAGGCGCGGGAATATAAAAAATGAAGATAATTTCAACTCTTGCCATTCTTTTTGCTATCGTCGCTTGTGATGCTCCAAGAACTCAAAGGGCCCTCTCAAGCACTTCTTCAAACTCACTTTCCGGAGGTTCGACCGGAGTGAATCTTGGATCATCTTCCGATTCAGGATCGTCTTCAGGCAACAGTGGCTCATCTTCTTCTGGTTCATCGAATTCAACGACTTCAACAATTCCAAGCGATGCTTCTCACTGTAAATTTTCTACTGACGGTGTGAATGGTTTTGAAACGACAAGCTCTCATATTGGCGAATATTCTCTTTGCCAAAGTTCAAGCGACAAGAATTCAGTCTACTTTCAATTAAAAACGCCTCCGACAAATGCCAATGGCGATATCAGTGTTTGTTTGATTCCAACCACAAACAGTGGATCAAATTCTATTTACGTCGGTAACCCGATGTGCGGTTATTTCAAGGATCCAAAATCTGTTCGTAAAATTACATTCATCAAATATGCTGCCTATTCAAGTGCAACAATTACAGGTGTCATTTTCTTCAAAGACCTGAGCTGGTACTACGGTTATCCGTTTAATCAATACGTGATGACTCTCGACGCTTACAAGACATGTATGAACATGCTTGCCTACCCTTATTACAACAGCTCTTACTGCACGGCCTTTAAAAACGTCGGACAGTATGTTTACAAACAATTCTAAAATACCTTTTTAATTCTTAAGAGGTCCTGCCGCGATTTTAGAGCCACTTCTGAAATCGCGGACCAGTTCTACATCCATCGTGGGAAAAGCAAGCACCGGAAAGACATGAACATCTTCAGGAGTCTCGGTGTCTTTTCGTTTCAAACAGGAAATGATGTAAAAGAAATTAAAACCATTGCGAAGAAAAGATTTGATATAGATAAAAAAAGTATCTCCTTCTTTATCTTTACTTTCGAAAACTTCATCCGGCGATTCAAGGCAATCTTGAAAACAATCTTCATAATCGGTAAATTGCTCAAAAGGAATATCGTTGTCCGTTCTCTTGATCAATAAATCCGCAAGCAATCTGGATTTTTTGTTTTCCAGCTCCTGCATAAACAGCATATCTTCTTCGCTGAAACTTCTTTCAGGATCAGATTTTGGAATCTGTTTGTTATCGCGTTCAGGCGATCTGAATTGTTCCAGAAATTTTTTTGAGCGGGTCAGCGTTCTGAAAAAGACGAACGAGGCTTCCTCATTGTATACCGAAGCTATGACCACAGCACTATAATCCCCAAAATGGCGGATATAGGTGAACAAAGATTCATTTAATTCATTTTTATTTTGCCATACTTCACCGGGTTCGCTGATGACCGCTTCTATGAGTGATTTATCATCCAAGGACGAACGGATCATTTCATGGCCGATGGAAAGTTCTTCTCTGATTTTCTTTTCAAGATTTTCAAAATGAGTAATCAGAGGATTATAAAAATCTTCAATACAGCGTTCGCTGCAGAATCCTTTACTGGTTTCAGGTTCAATAAAAAGAAGCTGATCAAGTTCATTGACAACAGTTTTGCATTCCGAACAATAGTAAAGCGGGCGGTTAAACTTCATAACTTAGATGTTGAAGTTTAACCCAGCAAAAAGAGAATTGGAATAGGCCCCATGAAGATCAAAAAGCTTCGCTTGCGAAAGCTGTCCTTCATTTTTAGGTTTATTCGTTCTGAATCTCGCTCCCATTTCCAGATTTACTGCAGGAACAATAGTGAGATTCAACTTGGGAGATAATGTTGAAAAACTTGCAGCTTCCGCAAGATGGACAGGCCGCGATTGATCCTTGGCGGGATTGATT
>DJVH01000100.1 GCA_002440825.1 Bacteriovoracaceae bacterium UBA6261
GGATCAATGAAAGGGTTAGAAGTTCCGCTTCTTAATGAAGATGGAATTCAAAAATTTCTTCAAAAGCAAGGGCTTTCAATTGAAGGCAACCTTCTTATGATTGCTTTGAATTCTAATATTATTGATACTGAAATCGATTCAAGCTTTGGTGCGAAATTTATTTTTGATAAAAATTTCAAGCCGGTTCAGCAAATGAATGGTGCAAGTTTTGTTCTTTATGCCGGAGTTAAGACAGGCAATGTTCTGGTGAAATATCTTCTGGCCAATAAAGAAAGCGCGCAGAAAATTGTTTATGTTGGCGATGGTGAAATGTACTTTGAAGATCCTTCGTTTACAGCTTCAATCAGAGAGACTTTTACTTTTACAACCAGAACTCTTCTTGGACAAAAAAAGAAAGAACTCTCAATTGATGGTGGCGCCATTTCCTTCTTTAACACCAATACCAGCGCAAAAAAGAAGACACTCAATGCTTATGAATTAAAAGTTCCCGCGCTTGTCACAGGAATGAGAAAGTATCTTGAGTTCAAACACTTAAGAGACAGCATTTTCGTGGGTTTAAGCAACGAAAAAGAGATTGAAGTTCCAGGCAACGACTTTATTGCAAAAGTGCTGGAAATGAACCAGGTAAACAGCTTAAAAGAACGTTGTGTGGTTCAATTAAACCTTTCGAAAGATCTTCGCGGCTTCACAGCTAATGGAAAAAACAGAAGCGGGGAAATGTTCGTTGAAACATCTTATTTAGACAAAGATGGAAATTTCACAAGAGACAGTTTCGAATACGCTGACAAAGCCTTTATCGTGGGAGACATGGAAGGCCAGTTCAGTGTAAAACTCGATTACACTGACGGCTCTTCCGAATTTTTGAAGACCTTCTGTTCAGAAGGGACATATCTGGTAGAACAACTTTAGTAATTTCTTACGCAAGTCCATTTAATTGCCGGCAATGGAATTCCTTTCATTTTCACTTTCTGAGAGATGATCAGATCTTTGCCATCCATTGCGTATGTTGATTTGGAAACTTGTTTTGCGATGATAGATCCGTCGTACAGAATAGAGGCATTGAAATCGACAATCATTTCATTTTGAGTACAAGTAGTTCTGACTTTTGCATCGGTATAAGAATCAGTTGAGGGAACCTCATAAGCTTTTCCGTCGGCGAAATATTCCATTGAGTTGCCATCGGAATTTATAACAAAGCCTTGCTCCGTCTTCACTATTTCTTTCGTAGACGTGTTGCTGTTGTATTTGCATGAATAAAGGCCTGAGATGTCAGGACAAGCAAAAGCAGCGCTTGAAAAAAGAACTGCGCCAATGAAAAGTGACTTCATAATTTCCTCCTTGAATAAATTCACCTAAAGAAAAGGGTAAATTTATTTAGACGAAATGTGAACCTTAGAATTTACTGATTATTCCCATTCTAATTTCTTAAAGACTTCGAATGTCTTTTTATATCCGGCCGTCATAATATACTTGGCCTTCTGAGGATCAAGCGAAAATGAATTGGTGAAAAAGAGCTTGTAGTGCGAATGGTCAGGGAAGATATCTATGAATTTGATGTTGGGATTGTAATTCATTTTTCTTTCAAGAATAGAAACAATTTTGTGTCTGTCCTTTTGAGAAAAGTTATTAGTCGCCATATACTCATTGACCGTATCGATAATGTCTTTAGCTAAAATTTTCTGGCTTCTTGAGGCGACAATCTTTTTTTGAATCATTAAATAGATAGCCTGCATGCAAATGGCAGGTAGTCCGTAATTTATCAAAGAGCCGATTTCGTCATGATAGTGATAAGGCGTGTGCGTCCAGGAGCTGATAATATTATCGCACTTGTTATCAACGGCTATGTGATTAGAAAGCGTTTCGCGAATTTCACCGTCAATATAATAATCAACCTGGCCAGTGCGAGGATTTTTAACGGCAAATGGAGCATAAAAAGGCGGAACACTCATCGAAGCTGCAATGGCATGAGTGATATCAACACCAGTGTAGTATTCAGCAGTAGAATCATGAATCGGGCTAGGATAGTTGTATTTGCTGAAAATAACTTTTCGGGAATGATCCAGCTGGGTTGCGACTACAAACATGTCGGCTGCATATTCTTCAAAATCTTGTGAGAGAATGACATGCTTTTGCATGTATTGGTTTAAACCTTCGGTGGAAAATAATCCGGAAACAGATAAAAGAGGCTTGGCCATCTGTTTTAGCAAAGAAGGAAATCCTTCAAAAGGATTGTAAAAATCAAAATTGAAGGGAGCGCGTGACGGCATTTTGCGCGAAAGCATGTCGGCATAGGTCACAGCTTTTAGTGATGTCTGTGCGTTCTTGCGGTTGATTGTTGCATCGATGACATCAATTGGCCGGAAACCAGAAGCAAAATAAAGATTAATCAAGGAACCGGCACTGGAGCCGACGTAGGTTGAAATCTCCAAATCTGGATCAATGGGAGATTTATTATGTTTCAAGACGAAACCGAATTCTTCAAGCGCCAAAGAAACGCCCAAGTGCCATGAAGCAGCCTTCACTACGCCACCTGAAAGAACCAGCGCGGTTTTTTTATTTTTGAATCTTGAAACGTCGATATTGTGATACATAAAACAAGCATAGCACACGCAAGAATATCAACGATAAAAATAATGTCCGAGCAAAATGAACGGGCATAAAAATATTCCATTCATTTTTATTTTCGCGCTAAAATAGAAGCTTAAATGGAGATAAAAATGAACCAAGACGGAATTTGGCTATCCATTCTCGACTACGCGAATGTTAAAAAAACTTCTATTTCAACTATAAGACGCTCAATCAAAGCGGGTCATTTGAAATACAAAGAAGAAAATGGAAAGTATTTTATCTGGACCAGAGAAATCAAAAATGATTTAGCTGATGAGAAAGTCTCAATGGCCCAAAAACTTGAAATTGAATTTTTGAAAAGACAAAACAGAGAACTTCAACAGGAAATTGAAGATCTGAAAATGCTTCTCTCCGTTTATGAAAGCCAACATCAACCTCAGTTGCCGCCTCTTCCAGAATTAGAAGCATGAAAAAAATACTTTCTCTCTTTGTCTTGATAATAGCCTTCAATGCTCTTGGAAGTGAATCCATGAGAAATTGCATGCTGTTGCCGATCACCGACGGCGTGGATAATAAAGTTGGTTTTAAGGTCTTTGAAGAACTCGAAAACTACCTTAAAGAAAGCAGCTGGTGCACCTATAAATCCAATTCAGAGTTGATTAATATTCTCAGTCAGTATTCAAAAAATCTGGAAAGCCATTTAAACAATAAAGATGTTTTAAAAGTTATTTCGGACAAAACCAAGGCCGGGACTTTGATTCGTGTAACGATGCAAATGCAGGCGGGACAGACCGATGTAAGAACTGAAGTCATTGGTGAAAACGGCGAAGATCGTTACTTTAAAGAACAGACTCAATTAAAAAGCAATGATTCTTCTCTTATTGCCCAGACCGTAAAAAACTGGCTGGATGTTTATGAAAAAACGATTCCCTACGATGGAAGAATCAAGGGAGTGCTGGGAGATCAATTTACAATTGATATTGGAAAAAAATCTCATATTTATAACGGCAGCGAAATAGTGATCGAACGTCCGACGGTCAAACGACAGCATCCGCTTTTAAAGGAGATTGTCGATTATCAAACTGAGAAAATTGCTGAAGCCAAAATCTTTGACGTCAGCGACACGCAAGCTCAAGCCAAGGTCACTCAATACGAGGGGCAAAAAAAATTAAGACTCGAAGACTGGGTAAAAGTCCGGGCTGCAGAAAAAGCGAAAGCCGTTGAGCAAATTAATTATCCCGAAAGAGAAAAAGAAGAGTTTGGAAAATTAGGCAATATTGGTCTCTATCTCGATTTAGGAAATGGAAGTACTACCCAAACTGGCACATCAGAAAAATCAATGAATGGTTTTCTTTACGGTGTCGATATTGAAACCGAGATCTGGGCTACGCGAAACTGGTGGTTTGGTCTTGATCTGAGTAAAAAATTTGGAAAATATTCCAAAGATCAGGGAACTTTCACACAAGAAAATAATACGACAACCAATTCCCAAACTCGAATTAAGGTTGGTTATAAATATCTTCCGATGGGATTTTTCTATGGTCCTCAAGTCGATATTTATGGCGGTTACGGAAGCTATGATTACTCCTTGAGCACAAACACAACAGACGGCTATACCGATATCACTTTCAGCGGATTGCTGCTTGGAACACGGGGAAGTGTGCCAGTTGTTGAAAACCTCAGATTATATCTTGTATTCGATTTCCTACTTACTTCATCGTATAAAGAAAAAGTCAGAATCTTTGGCAGCGATGACTCAAGTTCAAATTATCGACTTGAAACAGGTGTTCAATACGCTTACGAACAAAATATTTCCTTTGCCGGTGGCCTGTCAGTTCTTTCAAACAAAGCGACGTTCACGGGCGCGACAAAAGAAGAGCTATTCAAAGATGTTTCTGCTAAAATAGGGACGATTTTTACGTTTTAATCCAACTTAAAATTTGGAGAAAGAAATGAGTCGCATCCAGAAGCTTGAAGCAGAAATTATCAAGCATAAAGCCTTGTACTATCAAGGTCGCCCTGAAATCTCAGATTCAGATTATGACAAACTAGAAGACGAGCTGAGAAAGCTTGATCCTCACAACCCAACCCTGCAGATCGTAGGCTCGACTACTTCTACCAGTGATAAAATCAAGCATGACAAAAAAATGTTGTCTCTCGAAAAAACATACGTGCTTGATGACCTGGTTTCATGGATGGCGAAAGAAGAAATTCTTTCAACGATGAAGCTCGACGGGATCAGCTGTTCGCTGATTTATCAGGACGGTGAACTTGCCCTGGCAAAAACCAGAGGGGACGGCACTTATGGTGAAAACATCACCAAGAAAGTTATGTGGATTTCCAACGTTCCCAAATTTATAAAAAATAAAAATAAAATTGAAGTCAGGGGTGAACTTTACTGTGATGAAGAAAGTTTTTTCAGACTCTCAAGTGAAATGACTGCAATAGGTCTTGAAAAACCGACCTCTCAAAGAAATATCGTTGCTGGTTTAATGGGGCGAAAAGACAATCTCGAACTCTGTCGCTACATTAAATTCATGGCGTTTGATTATCTCAGCGATGAACCCATGAAAATGGAAGAGGAAAAATTCAAACTACTTTCAAAGCACGAATTTCTTATTCCCGATTATGAACTACATAAAACAAAAAGCAGTCTGGAAGATGTTGTTGAGCGCGCCCGCAATTTCATGACCGAAGGAGACTATCAAATTGATGGTCTGGTTTTTACCTATAATAAAATATCGATTCACGACGAGCTTGGAGAGACATCTCATCATCCTCGATACAAGCTTGCGTTTAAGTTTCAAGGTGAATCGAAAACAACAACTTTAAATGAAATTGTCTGGTCGGTCTCACGCAATGGAATTTTAACTCCGGTAGGAGATGTTGAACCTGTGGAGCTTTCCGGAGCGATGATTTCCAGGGTTACACTTCACAACTACGGAATGGTTGCTGCAAATAACCTTAAGGCCGGAGACGTTATAGAAATTATACGATCAGGCGAAGTCATTCCGAAATTTCTTTCAGTTGTGAAACCTTCCAAGAACAAGTTCGAGATTCCCGACCATTGTCCAAGCTGTGATTCAAAAGTTGAAATTAGAGACATCAGAATTTTCTGCAAGAATGAGTACTGCCCCGGTAAAAACAAAGAGATTATTTTAAATTTTATTCAGAAGATTGGCATTGAAGATCTCAGTGGGAAGCGCCTTGATGAATTAATAAAGGCGAAGATGGTTAAAACCATTCCGGATTTATATCGTCTCGAAGCAGCGGATCTGATGAAGCTCGACAAGGTTAAAGATAAGCTTAGTCAAAAGCTTATTGAGTCCATTCAAAAGACAAAAAATGTAGATCTGATTACGTTTTTATCAGCTTTGGGAATTACGGGCGGAGCTTTCAATAAATGTGAAAAGGTAGTTAGAAGCGGATTTGACAGCATTAAGAAGATAAAAAACCTTAGCCTCGAACAGTTGATGAGTATTGAGGGTTTTGCAGAAAAGTCAGCAATGGATTTTTTGACATCTCTCAAAGAAAAACATGAATTGATTGATGAGCTTGTTGATTTGGGATTTGAATTTACTGTTGAAGAAACGCGAGAAACAAAAATTACCGGACAGAAAATTTGTATAACGGGTGCACTCTCTGAAAAAAGACCGGTGGTGGAAGATATGATTCGCCAGGGCGGCGGAATTGTAGTGAGTTCAGTTTCAAAAAACACGGACTTACTTGTTACCAATGAAACTGATCCAAGTTCGAGCAAGTATAAAAAAGCGCTAGAGTTAAAGATAAAAATTATAACTGAAGCCGAATTAATTAAACTTTTGAAATAGCAGGATTGCCATGGCCAAGAAGACGTCCACATTTATTTGTCAAAATTGTTCTTACCAGACAGCAAAGTGGATGGGGAAGTGTCCAGAGTGTGGATCATGGAATTCTTTTACTGAAGAAACGACTGTCGCAGCTAAAGATTTGA
>DJVH01000086.1 GCA_002440825.1 Bacteriovoracaceae bacterium UBA6261
AAGGCCCTCTTTCGAGGGCCTTTTTTATTTCCAGTCTTCGTGTAAATTTGATTTCCATTCTACATCGTTGAGCGTGCCGAATGTGTACCCTCGATCTTCCAGTTCAGGAATAAGTTTTGCCAGAAGTTGATAGGACTTTGTCGTCAGATCGTGCATGAGAACGACGCCGCCTTTTTTCTGATTAATCTCGTACAAGTAACCTTTCAGGCACTCATCAACAGAAACTTTCTTTGCCCAGCAGTCCCAGTCTGCTGCCTGAACCAGTTTTCCATTTCGGTATTCCATTTCTCCACCGATATCCCATAAGACAGGGCCGATATAATCGCGTCCAATAGGATCTTCATTGAGGAAATCAGCATATTTTTGTGCCCAGGCCGCTTCAGGGGCGCGGTAGTAAAAATGCGGACCGTTTGTCATATAGGGACCGATAACAGTGTGAGCATCGAGCACTTCGCTTTTCACTTTATCTTTCCACATAATGGGATCAAGATTTTTTAAAGCGAAATGGGTCATCGAATGGTTTCCTATAACGTGACCTTCGGCAACTGCACGTGCAACCACATCCGGGCGTCTCTGCACATTTGATCCAATGACAAAAAAGTTTGCTTTGATTTCGTATTCAGCTAGAAGATCAAGAAATCTGCTGGTCACCGGATTTGGACCGTCGTCAAATGTGAGAATAATCTTTTTATGACCGACATAAATATCATCCAGCTGATGGTGGGAGAAATCTTTTGGTTTCAATGGAATAGTGATCGAATGGGCAAAAGCATTGTTTACAAGTAAAAGCAAAAGGACAGAAGCTAATTTTTTCATTGAGATCTCCTGGCTAAAAATCAGGAGTATGATTACCTGAAGTTTTTTTATTTTGCTCTTACAAAAGTATTAAACGCTGTAAAAAAATCAATGTATAATATTGGCAGTAGCAACCCATATATTTTTGTTATGAAAAGTACACACGGATTTAATTATCAGTTAAAGCAAATGTCGGTTCTTGGTTTTGAGATCACGACTATCCGCGATCTGGATGAAAGTATTGATACCCTTTGCTCATTTTTTGGAGAAGAGGATCAGGACAATTCATTGGCAGAAGAATATTGCCCGTATTTCGGCGTTCTCTGGGAGGCCGGAGTAGGACTGTCGCAATTTCTTTCAGGGATGGATTTAAAAGGAAAACGAGTGTTAGAAATCGGCTGCGGTCTTGCGCTCCCGTCATTTGTCGTCACTCAAAATGGCGGAGACATTATTGCCACTGATTTTCACGCCGACGTTCCTCTTTTCCTGGAACACAATCAAAAACAAAACGGCGTCATTTTCAAATACAGAGTCATGAACTGGCGCAACGAAATAGAACGCACCAAAAATGATCTTGGCCTTTTTGATCTGGTTATCGGCTCGGACATTCTCTACGAAAGCCAGCACCCGATGCAGGTGGCGAAAGCCTTGATTGCTTTTTTAAATCCCGGTGGGAAAATCATTCTCGCTGATCCTGGACGCGCTTATATCCAGAAATTTATCACCAGTATGAATGAGTTGGGCTATAAGGAAAAATTTTCAACCGAAAAAGTAGCCGCTCATCTCACGCCAAAGAATAAAGATCGGGAAATTTTTATTTTTGAGTTCGGAAATTTTTCCCCAGCGTGAGTGCAAAAAAGTCTCAACAGCCCAGTTTTTCCTACGAAATTTTAATTGGTTTTGAACCGGCACGAAGGCTGCAATATCTATAATCAGAGACGCAAGATCGAATCCGGATTATTGCTCCGGAATTGATACAGAATTTATTTTTTGTTCTCTATAAAAGCAGTAAGAAGCCACCTTTGCGGGTGGCTTTTTTGTTTTAAATCAACAGATCTTCAAAAAAAGCACCCAATCCGTTTTTTTCATCCAGTAAATGAATTTCCAGCACCCACAAATGTGGCAAAGGACATGTTTCAATTTCGCCTAATTTTCCTTTGAAATGAAGAGCGTGAGGAAAATCACCGAGTCTGTGGCCATACATTCTGGTGTTGAGAGTGAAACCTAATTTTTTAGCTTCTCTGGATGCAAAGTTATAGAGTTCATTGCCGGAGAGTTGTTTTTCTCTCCACGCCTGCTGGGTTTTTTGAAAAACACATTTCGATGCATTTTTTAAATGCTCATGAATTTCATCATCGCCCACGAAGAAAGTTTCACCGTAATCACCTTCGTGATTATAAAACACCGGACCAATGTCGATAAAAAAGACATCATTTTTTTGCAACACAATTCCTTCATCGGAAAGATCGCGGAAACTTTTTGTGGTGTTTTTGTTCATGCGGAATTTGGTGGGATGCCAGAATTTTTCAACGCCCATCAAAGCGAGCTCTTCTTGAAGAATAGAGTGGCCGTCATGTTCGGTCATCCCGGGAACAATCCGGACTGCCGTTTTTTGAACTGCTGTAATCGTCTTCTCGCGCGCTTTTAGATAAAGCTCGAGATTGAAATTCGGTCCGACATTTTCCAGGCTCATGATTTTTTAGGAGGGCAGATGGCGCATCCAAAGTCGTCGCCGAACTCATCGTTGTGGGAAGTGATTTCTTCGTCTAAACTTTTTTTATGCTCAGCAATTTCTTCATGGGTGGCGCCAAGCGAGCCAATCAATGTTTCAGAAAGTCCCGGAGCAATGATTTCTATATCCAGACCTTCTTCCTCCATCATCGCGGCAAAAGAGTAGGCATCCTGGATTTTATCCATGGTCGTTTCCATCAAGGTGGACCCCGAAAGATTATCAATGACTCGAACTAGGTTTGACATTGTTTAAGAGTACCAACAAAATGGTCCTATGAAAAAAGTTTTTTACGTGGATAAAGGGGATTTCCTCCGTAAAACCATGGAACTTGCCCTTAAACAGAAGGGCGCCGACATCTACACCGTTGAAACAATGGAAAATAATTTCTATCTTCTGGATGATTTATTGCCTGACGTAATTGTTTTTGATGTTAAAACGGTTGGAAATCAGCTTGAGAATCTTCGTCCCTACGCTCAAAAGGCCGTTCTGGTTGGAGTGGGCGATGAAACTGACCGCACTTCCGTTTCAGACCTGGTTCGCCTTTTTTTGGTTAAACCTCTTGAGGCGAAGACTCTCGCCAGCAGCATTCTCAGCTTAGTTGACTAGTTCGCTGGGAAGCTAAAATTTTCCGCCTGTTGCGAAACCTGATCTCACCCTAAAATAAATTTATGGGTGCAATCAACTTCGAAATTCTTAAAGACAAAAATGCTCTTCGTATTTTTCTATCACTTCTTGTATCGACCATCTGTGAAAAAATGATGTCCATCGGTCTCGTATGGTATTTCACTAAAAATTTTTCGATCAATGTGGTGCCATGGTTTCTTACGGTGAGTTTTCTTCCGCATTTATTCATGGCCTTTTATTCAACCAACATTATCAATCGTCTGGGGCCTCTTCGCACTGTGATCTCATCTTCTTTTTTCAGAGCTGCGGTTTTGCTTTTCCTTTACGGTGCCTTTTTTGTGACGGACTTAAGAGACAATGCACTTCTGAGCGGACTTTTTATTGCGGGCTTTTTGATCGGTGTCGGATCGAGTCTATTCAATCCTGCTATACTGACCCTTCCGCCACAGTTAGTGGCCTCTGATAAAATTGTCGGTCTGAACGCTTTGATTGATTCAAGCATGTCGATCTCTACAATCATGGGAGCGACGTTTGCTATTTTTCTTCTCAATCTTGTCAGTCTGAAAACGTTGATTCTTGTCAATGCCATCAGTTTTTTAATCAGTGGACTTTTGCAAACTGGTCTGCAGACGCGTTCTTCATTAAGCGATAGTGGTGAAGATAACCCTCCACCGATTACACCCAAAACTGTTTTGAAAAAATACCCGGATATTGCCCGGATGCTGGGAAGTTTTTTGTTTTTGAATCTGGTTTTCACTCCCATTCTCGTCATGATTCCCTGGTATGTTGAAAAAATGTATATGGGAGATTCAGCTTCGTTGGCGACAATTGAAGGCTGTATGGGCCTGGGGGCATTTCTCACAGGCATTTTTATGTCTCTTGCCAATTTTCAACTGGAAGGAGAAAAGCGAATCAATATGATCGCGCTGGTTTCTTTTTTCTTCGGAGTTTTCTTTCTTTTTTTCTCTTTCTCTCAACACACATGGCAGGGGGCAGCTGTTCTTTTCTGCATAGGTGTTCTTTCGACTTTTCTCAATATTCAAGTCCTCACGTATTTTCAAACGGCGCTGCCGGAAGAAGAAATTCCGGCGATCATGACAGCCGTCAATATCATCAGCGCGGCTTCTGTGCCGTTGTCATTGAGTTTTTCAGGACTCATATTCCCACACGTTTATATACCAACCTTCGCGAAACTCAGCGGGGGCATTGTGCTGGTTATTGCACTACTTATGCCTAAAATTTTAAAAGGATCATCATGGAAATCGGCGTAGACATTAAAATTCAGGAAGCAGATTCAGGCGATGTTGATGAAATTATCAACCTGTATCGTGCAGTCTATGGAAGAAAATATCCAATCTCATACGGTACAGATGCCGATCTGCTGTTAAAAGCAATTCAGGATAATGAATCACATATGGTTCTCGTCGCCCGCGACGTCATGAACAGAGTGATTGGCGGTTGTCTGATCGTCGAGATTGATTCATTCAATAAAATCGGAAAACTCGTAGGGCTTGTTGTCCATCCCAATTATCAGCGCCATAAAATCGGAAATGGTCTTGTTTCTCACGTCAGTGATTTTTTTCTGAGCAAAGATGAAAGATTGAATTCTCTTTATGCGACCACCAGAACAATCACTGTCGGTCCACAAATGATCTTTATCAAAAATGGCTATCTGCCGCTGGGGATTTTTCCCAACGCTCATAGACTCCATCAGTACGAGACGGTCACGCTTTTTGCAAAACACCGCGACTGCATTCTGGAGAAAAGAAAGCCGATTGATATTCTTTCTCCAAAGCTTATGCCTCTTTACAATATTCTCCAGAATCTCAATCCCGGAATTTCTATTCCTAAAACCGATGAAGAGAAACCTATTGTTGTGCCGGAGGGAAAGGATGACTGGAGTTTTGAAATTATCCGCGCTCCTCATTATGTTTATCGAAAATTCCTGGAGAAATTTCCTGATCCAGCAGACCGCTTTTTTCCTTTCCATACTCCCAACATGATCATCTCAGAAAAAAAAGGACGAATGGATATTTTCGCTTATTTCAGCAAGCGCGATGGTTACTGCACACTCATCAAGGCCACGCATCCCATTTCAGAGCTTCACGGGCGGCTTACGAGTCTTTATATGCTTCTTGATGATATCGGTGTGTCTTATATTGAAGTTCTTGTGAATGTGAAGCACGCTCCTTTAATCGATACACTTCTTGGAGGACAGTTTGTTCCTTCAGCGATTTATCCGGCAATGAGAGAAGTGAATAAAAATTTTGAAGACTACATTGTCATGAGCAGAACAATGGAGCCGCTGAACTTCAAAGGAATGGCCGTGGTTGCTCCTTTTAAACCTTTTATTGATCAATATGTTGATGCCTGGAAACAGATCAACTTAGATACGATCGAGGTCATTTATGGTCCAAAAGCTTAGTGTTCCCGATACAGAAAAATTAAAAGCCGTTCAGGACGTGTGCGATCTTTCTGATCCTTATGTCGGGCTTGAAAAAGAGAATGAAAAATTTATCGAGGCGATGAAGGAAGTGACTTCGTGGCATATGCAGAAATGCGATTATTATAAAAAACTGGCAGCCTCGCAGGATTTCAAACCTTCATCAGTTAAAAACCTGAATGATCTGCTTTCCATTCCCCATTTGTGGGCGCATTTCTTTAAAGCTCATGAAGTTCTTTCAGTTCCTGAAAAAGATATTTTTTTGCATCTGACCTCTTCCGGAACAACCGGACAGAAATCGCAGATCTTTTTCGATGAATGGACAATCCGTTCAGCTCAGCGAATGGTCGATTTAATTTTTGAAAAATATGGTTGGGTGACACCTGAGCAAAAATGCAATTACATACTCTTCAGTTATGAAACCGAAAGCTCTTCAAAATTGGGAACGGCCTACACGGATAACTTTCTGTGCAAGTACGCTCCTGTGAATCAAGTCTTCACGGCTTTAAAACTAACTGGCGGGGGAGGGCATGAGTTCGATTGCTTCGGAACGATTGATGCTTTCATTGATTTTGCCAGACAAGGATTGCCAGTAAGACTGTTTGGTTTTCCTGCCTTCTTTTATTTTGCCTTGGAACGAATGAAAAAACTCGGTATAGCTCCTGTCAAAATGCATCCCGACTCTCTTGTCTTTTTAGGAGGGGGATGGAAAGGGCATGCAGATAAGGCCATCGATAAAAATGATTTTTATGCTCTCGTTGAAGAGATGCTTGGAATTCCCAATGAACGTTTGCGTGATGGTTTTGGTTCGGTAGAACATTGTGTGCCGTACGTTGAATGTAAAAATCATGAATTTCATGTTCCGGTCTGGTCGCGCGTTTTTATCCGTGATGTAGAAACGTTAAGGCCGCTGGATTATGAGCAAAAAGGATTTTTACATTTCATTTCTCCCTACATTACTTCAATGCCGGCCCATTCCGTGATTATGGGCGATATGGCCTCGTTGCATTCGCCTGAATCGTGCGGCTGCGGACTCCCTACGCCGTATTTCAGAATTCATGGAAGAGCAGGAGTTTCTAAAAATAAAAGTTGCGCGCTTGCTGCAAGCGAGCTTTTAAAAGGAAAAAGCTGATGAGTACAGTAGCAAATCTCTGGCAGGGAAAAATTGTCAGCGATGAAGAATTTAGAAAAGTTTTCACTGAAAATATCGGCAACAGTGAATTGTGGAGCCAGCGCCCGCTTCCTCATACACTGCTTTTTTCATTGATTGAAAAGGCAGGTTCCCTTTTAAAAGAGCGAGGGCCATTTTATAAAGCGCTTGAAAACGATCTGCGCTCTCGCCCTGATGTGAGATCTTCAGAAGTCGAGCAATCAATGCAGGCGCTGGAGGATTTTCTTTCTGTTGAAAATCTTCGCAATAAATTAAAACGCGAATTGGGAAGCGATTTTCCCTTTGAATTAAAGCGGATCAATTTTAAAGAAAATCATTTTGAATCCTGGTATCCTTTAGGAGTTCTGGTTCATGTAACTCCAAACAATTCACCTCTGCTCGGCGTCTTAGGCGTTCTGGAA
Organism: Bacteriovoracaceae bacterium UBA6261; assembly: GCA_002440825.1. Classification (GTDB taxonomy): domain Bacteria; phylum Bdellovibrionota; class Bacteriovoracia; order Bacteriovoracales; family Bacteriovoracaceae; genus Bacteriovorax. The sequence continues at coordinate 7,167 of DJVH01000086.1, forward strand.
GGCTTGCTCGCTGGCAATGTCAATGTCCTCAAGCTGGCAAGAAAAGACAGCTCCTTTGCAGCTCTGTTTTATTCCGAACTTTGTAAACTGGATGAGACCGGTGTTTTTAAGAACTATATTGCTGTCGGAAAAGTTCCTTCTTCGGATAAAAAATATTTACAGAACTTTCTCTCCATCGCTGATGTGATTTCTGCATGGGGAAATGAAGAAAGTATAAGAGGTTTGCGTGAACTCGCCCCCGCACATGCCCGCATTGTTGAATGGGGACACAAAATTTCATTCGCCTATATTTCCAGGGCAACGATGAACGATCAGCAGATGCTGAAATCTCTCGCGTTTGAAATTTGCAACAACGAACAAATGGCGTGTTCAAGTCCGCAGTGTCTATTTATTGAAGATGCAGATTTTAAAACACTCAAATCTTTTTCTCAAAAACTGGCCACCGCTCTGGAGAGTGTTTCTCCGACGATGGAACGCGTTTTGCCCAGCTTGCAGGAAATGGCAGAGCTGACTGTTACAAAAGAGCAGGTGCGGTTAAACGCTGTTTACGGCAAAAGTGATCTTATTGTTTCACCAAAGAATGAGTGGCGAATTTATATTGAAGACTCTGAAGGGCTGAGTGCTTCTCCCTTGTACCGTACAATCTGGGTCAAGCCTCTTCCTAAAAAGAATATTGTCCGCAATCTTCGTCCGTTGAAAGTCTATCTGCAGACGGCCGGTCTTTCAGCCGGAAAAAATGAAATAGAAGAACTGACAAAAGAATTATTTGTGGCCGGTGTTCAGCGTGTGCGCGCTATTGGTGAAATGACTGATTCTTACTATGGTGAACCACACGACGGAGTTTATGCGCTTGAGAGATACTGTCAGCGCATTTCTTACACTGATTCACCGTCATCAACTTTAATGAAAGGAAAAAATACTTTCGAAGAACCTCAACTTCACAGCGTTTCAAAAAAACAAAAAATTATGGAAAAAGCAGACTTTCAAAATCAGAAAGTCGATGAGCAATATTCAGATCTTTATTTCTACAGCGGAGGAAGCTCTGGTGAGCCAAAACTTTCTATCTTCACCTATGACGATTATCACCGCCAGATGGAGCTCGCTGCGGAAGGTCTCTATGCCGCAGGTCTTGATCCCAAAAAAGACCGATGCATGAATCTTTTTTATGCCGGAAGTCTATATGGAGGCTTTGTCAGCTTTTTCACCATTCTTGAAAAAATGCGTGCCATCCATTTTCCAATGGGAGCTAGCACAGATTTCGATCTGGTTGGAAAAACCATTATTGATAATCATGTCGATACACTTCTGGGTATGCCTTCTTACTTTATCCAGTTGTTTTCAGCCAATGCTGAACGATTTAAAAATTACCGAGGCATAAAAAAAATCTTTTATGGTGGAGAGCATTTCAGCGAATCGCAAAGAAATTTTCTTTCGAATGAATTCGGTGTTGAACTCATCCGTTCGGCGAGCTACGGCTCTGTCGATGCCGGCCCTTTGGGGTATCAGTGCGAATACGCTTCGGGAGGTGTCCACCATTTGCATGAGCGCCTTCATGAGCTGGAGGTGGTGGATCTGATCAATGATAAACCTGTGAAGGCGGGAGAGATCGGCAGATTTTTATTCACGTCCAAAGTCCGTCAGGGACAAAAAATTGAACGTTACGCCATCGGCGATGTTGGAAGAATTATAAAAGGTCGTTGTGAATGCGGAAGGACCGGAACCCGTTTTGAACTTCTTGGCCGCCATGGCGATGTATTCCGGATCGGCACCATTTTCTTGAGCTATCAGAAGTTTCAAAAAATTCTCATCGATGAATACGATTTCGATGGTTCGTTCCAGCTGCACCTTTATCCTGGAGAAGGCGATGGAAAAGAAAAAGTCTGCATGAAAGTTGAAAGTCACTTCAAGCAATATTTAACTCCGGAAGAAATTCGTCACAGACTGCTGGACAAATATAAAGATCTGGCGGAAGTCGTTTTAAAAGACCTCGTCCTGGATTTTGAACTTGAACTTTGCAAACGTGATGAGCTGACTTTCAGTTCGAGTACAGGAAAACTGAGAAGTGTTATTGATCATAGGTTGGTATGGAAACATTAAAGTGGACTTTAAAAGAAATTGTAGAAAACGCAAAAGCTCATTCACCTTTTTATCGTGAGCTTTATAAAAATGTGACTTTTTCAAAACTGTCTGATTTGCCGGTGACTGATCAATCGGCATTCTGGAAATCGATAGTCGTGACAAAAGAAAATCCTGATGGAATCGTTTTTAAAAGCGGTGGCAGTACAGGAGCTCCAAAATTTTCTTATTTCACATCGCTTGAATGGCAGAGTTTCACAAAAGCTTTTGGCTGGGGAATGGCGCAGGGGATTCTGGACCATGGCGATCGCGTCGCTAATCTTTTTTACGTTGGTGATCTGTATGCCTCTTTTCTTTTTATCAAAGATTCTTTGCAATGGATTCCGGTTGAAGAAAAACGAATTACCCATTTCCCGATTGCAGGGGCCACTGATCCAAAGCAGATTTTAAAAACACTTGAAGAATTCAACATCAATGTCATTGCCGGAGTTCCGTCAGCGATCCTGACTCTTCTTGAATATTATCAAAAAGAAAAAATTCATTACCCGAATGTGAAGCTTGAAAAACTCCTTTTTGGAGGCGAAGCCCTGTATCCGGATCAGTATCAGGCTTTTAAAGATATTTTTCCCCAAATTCAAATCTCATCTATCGGCTATGCAAGTGTGGATGCAGGACTTCTCGGTTATTCAGACAGAACATGCGGTGATGGCGAACATCGCGTTTTCGAAGGAGCCAATATTATCGAAATTGTCGATCCGGACACAAATGAAGTTATCACTGAAATGAATAAAGTGGGTAAGGTTCTTATTACAAACCTCACCCGAAAACTGATGCCGATAATACGATATCCTGCCGGCGATCTCGCAATGTGGCTGGAAACTCCGGAGACTCCTTACCGCAAATTCAAATTGCAGGGGAGATCGGATGAAGCTGCACGGCTTGGCACACTTTCAGTCTATTTTGAAGACACCAGAACGATGGCGATGAATACGCTGAAGGAGATCACTGGTCTTCAATTTCAAATGATCCTGAATCACTTTGATCATAAAGATGAGCTGACATTGAGAGTTGCGGGGCATGCTCTAAGGCCCTCCAAAGAAGTTCATGAGAGATTGGTGGAAGCTTTTAAGAAAGAGAAATCCGGTTATGAAGATATACTGAAAAAAAATCTCATTCATCCTCTAAAAATTGAAATCGTCGAGATGGACAAAATGGAAGGAAATACACGCACGGGAAAATTAAAAAGAGTCATCGACAACAGGAAACTAAAATGAAAAACAATAAAGGCTTCTCACTCGTTGAAATCTTGATTGCTATCGGTCTTCTATGCGGACTCTCTGTATGGATGATGCATTTATTTAAACAGCAATCGAGAAATGAAAAAACAACGGCCGCGAATCTTGATATTGATGCTATTGGAAACGAAATCCGCAATATTCTGGGCGATGGTCTTTCCTGTGAAAAAACTTTCAAAGGAATGCCGGTCACTAAACCCGCGGCTGCAACGGATATTTATAAAGTTCTTTCAGACAATACGGCTCAAAAAAGATTCAGCGTAGGGGAAAAGAAAAATGGAAATACCGGCGTGGCCATTAGCTCACTTGATTTGAAAACAGACGAAACCTATTATGTGCCTGCAGGCAAAACAGTCGGCGAGACAGTCTTAACAATTGTCTGGGACAGGGGAAAGCAAATTCAGGGCACCCAGATGAAGTCCTTTCGCATTCCTCTTTCTGTCGTTCTGGATGCTTCAGGTAATATCTCGAGCTGTCACGCACTGGCCTCCACAACAAACTTAGCGTCTATTTGTAATTCAATCGGCAGGGCCGTTGATGACGCCAATAAAAAATGCAGCCCTCCCACTATTTACGTGAAAGGGGACATTCCGGTTTATACAAAACAATACATGCATTGCCAGGGAGGAACTGGAGGCGGCGAACGGACTCTGACGACCTGGACTTCTCCCGCTTCAGGTTCAGTTCGTCTCACGTGGACAGGAGCTGCCACTGACAACAGTGTGACGTGGAAAGTTTATAAAAACTCTGAGATTGTCGCGACTTCAACGGGCTCAGGATTAAGCACAGACAGTGATTCAAGAGATATCGATATTCAAAAAGGAGACGTGATCAAACATACGGCCGTTTTAAGCGGAGGTGTAGATGATGATTGTGTCGGCGAAGGATCTTTTACTGTCGGAGTGGATTTACTTAATATGATTTAAAAAGAAAAGGCGCTGAATCAGCGCCTGTTTCATAATGTTTTTTTATTCTTCTTTTTATTCCTCTGGCTGCGATCCTTCAACCGCTTTAAAATAGCTTTGCTTCTCTCCCAGCTTGTGTCCGCCCGGGATTGGTTTTCCCAATTCATCAATAGAGAAAACACTTTCAGGAAGATTCAATGACTGACGAACTTTTTCCATCGTTGCAGGAACAAAGGGATGAAGCATGATCATGAGATTTTTCAGAATGTAAAAGCATGTATAAAGTGCGTCTGCGCGTTCTGTTTCATCGTGACGATCATCATGTGGTTTATGCTGAACAAAGAGACTGTTAATTAAACGAGCGTAGTTTTCAATTTGTCCAAGCAACGTAATGTGATCAGCTTTTTCCATATTCTTCACGTACATTTGAACAAGTTTCATTGTCTCTTTTTCAGCCTTCTCAAGAAGTTTACCATTGGGAACAACTCCACCAAACTTTGAATGTGCGGCAGAAATTGGTTTTTCAATGGCAGCGTTCATAGGGCCCGCAAGAAATTTATTTCTTTCATTGAATGTTTCGAAATCAAAATTCGATTGTTTCTCTGCAAGACTTAATGTTGAAAGGAAGTAACGGATTTGATCCGGATCGTAGCCCATTTCTTCAGTCAGCTGATCCCCGCTGTAAAAATTTCCGCGAGACTTGCTCATTTTCTCTCCATTAACCATCAAATGGAAAACAGAGTAGACATCAGTCATTGTGTAATCTGCAGTGTCGTTTCCGCGCACACCGATCCACATCGCTCCCTGCATGAGAACGTAAAAGTAAACATTATCCTGACCAAGGAACTGGAAAATTCTCGCTTCAGGATCTTTCCAGAAGCGTTCCCATTCTTTTGGATCGCGGCCTTGCTTAGCTAAAGCAACGCGGGAAAATGAAATCGGAGCAATCAGAGAGTCCGGCCACACGTAAAGTGTTTTGCCTTTCATGTCGGGATCAATTTCTGAAGGGACTGGAATTCCCCAGGTCACATCGCGGGTGATGGATCTATGCGCCCACCCATCAAGAGGCTCGCATTTTATGCCTTTTTCATTCAGCGCTTTCAAGCCCGTATTGTAGTCAGCAATATTTTCAAACTGAACGACAACTTTTTTTCCGGGAGCGTAGCGCGATTTATGCTTGGGAAGTGTTGTGCGCATTTCTTTAAAAGCAGGCTCATTTGTATTGTCGAACTGAAGCGCAGGTTGAACTGTTTCAAATACTTCATTGAAAACACCTTTTCGCCATTTATTTTGTTTTGTCTTGATCCACTCTGTGAGCTGATCAGAAACTTTCCACATATCCAGCCAGAGGTGAGCCGTGTCTTTTAGTACAGGAGTCGCATCAGACAAAGAGGATTTAGGATTGATCAGTTCTGAAGGATCGTATTGAGCCCCACAAACTTCGCATGAATCACTGTAAGCTGTTTCGTTCGTGCAATTTGGATTAGGACATTTTCCCGTAACATTTCTGTCTTGAAGGAAGCGGTCTATTTTCGGATCGTACCATTGCTTGGTAATTTTTTTCTCAAGCATTTTGTTGTTCCACAGACGTTTCATGAAATCCTGACAAACTTCTTTGTGGACAGGATAACAATCCGGTTGTGAAGTACCGGAAAAAATATCGTAAGAAATTCCATAACGGGTTGTCGTCTCAACTTGCTTGTCATGAATCTGATCGATAAATTCTCTGACCGGCATGCCGGCCTTAAAAGCCGCTACTTCAGAAGTCGATCCGTGATCGTCATTCCCGCTGACAAAAAGAACATTCTGTTTGCCGATCAACATGCGCATATAACGGGCCATGATG